>QHYZ01000117.1 GCA_003225295.1 Acidobacteriota bacterium
TGACTTGCACGAACATACGTGCTACATTGAAGCACATATTTTCATTAATGCAAGCCAAATCTTAACAAACCTTGACTTATTACTTGCTACATTTCTGATGGAAATCCTTGTCTCTCAGAGGTTTTCTCATTTTGAAAGGGACGTCAGGCTAGCAGTGCTGAAGGAGCCAAGACGGTCGTTCTGAGGGCATCCGATGAGCATGTCCGACGAATCTCAACTTCAGCAGCTTCACCCATTTATTGATGGGAGCCCTCGGCAAGCGCCCCTGCAGTTCAATCTTGCAGCAACCTCCTGACTCTCCACCCGCCGGGCCTCTCCCTATTTCGCCATCTCATTCTTGAAAACTGCCCCGTTGTGCATCACAAACCGCACGTGCTCCAGTTCTCCGGCGTCCTTCAGCGGATCTCCTGAGACCGCAACCACTTCCGCATAGGCGCCCGAAGCGATCACACCGATCTCTCCTTTCATGTCCAGCATCTCCGCCGCTCGCGATGTCGCCGATTGAATCGCGTCCATCGGTGTCATTCCCAAAGAGACCATTCTCTTGAACTCCTGTGCGATCGGTTCGGTCCACGGAATTCCGCCCATGTCCGTCCCATAAACAATTTTCAAATGCGCCTGCAGCGCCTTCTTGAAACTGATTTCATGGACCGCCGCCCGTGCGCGGTCCCGCTTTCCCTCCGGAGTGTCTGCTGGCGCCCAATCATCGTAGTACGGCGAAAGCGTCGGGCAATACCACGTCCCCTGGCGTTGCATCTGCGCGATCTGCGCATCCGTAATCCCTAGTCCATGCTCGATCGAATCGCATCCGCCGTCCAGCGCCCGCTGCAGACCGATTCCGTTGTACGCGTGGCACGCCACTTTCTTCTGCCAACCATGTGTTTCATCTACGATCGCCTGCAACTCTTCCACCGTCAGGGTTGGCTGCGAAACTAAGTTTCCCTGTTTGTCCACCCATGACCGGTGTGTCATGTACACCTTGATCCAGTCCGCCCCATGCTCCAGTTGCTGCCGCGCCGCCTTCCGTGCTTCCACCGGCCCGTCTACCAGCTGCGCGCCCTTGGGCATTTCCAGCTCCGGCGCATATCCTTCCAGGTTGTATCCGCCGGTACTGGATATCGCCCGCGTTGCACCAAAAATTCTCGGCCCGGGAATTGTTCCCTCTTCGATGGCCTGCTTGATTTCAATGTCACCGTACCCCGCGCCTTCCGTTTCCACGTCTCGCAGCGTCGTAAAGCCCTGCTCCAGCGCCCGCCGCGCCGCGTAAGTAGCCCGCGCCGCCCGCAACGCGATTCCCGCCTTCAGAATATTCGCGTCGTAACCGCCCTTGGCCGGATCCTCGCCCCACAGGAAAATATGCGTATGCGCATCGATCAGCCCCGGAAGCACCGTGGCATTGGAAAGATCAATCACCTTCGTCCCAGCGGGGATCGCCGCCGATCCGTCCGCCACCTTTTCAAGACGCTCCCCGCGCACAAAAATGAGTTGATTCTTCCGCGGCGCTTCGCTCACCCCGTCGATCAGCGTACCCGCCCGAATCACCGTCAAAGGTGCTGCGCCCTGCCCCAGCGAAACACTCCCGCTCATCGCCAGTATTGCCACGGCGCACAGAATGGGCTTCCTCATCATTCATCACCCCCGCCAAGCCCGGCTAGCTTGCCCCATTCACGCCGCCCTTGGCAACTCGCCCGAGCGCATAGAACCGGTGCTGTCGAAGAAACACTCGTTGAAACACCCGTTGCTCAGTTTCCGGGTAGCGCCCTGTCAAGCATTGACCCTCCAGACTAGAGATTGCGAAGTTGGCCCCAGAGCGTTAGTCGGACCAATCGGCCAGGAAGAGGTTGGTCTCATGTGGGGCTTTACCGTTGCGATTCGAGGCCCACACCAGTCGCTTGCCATCGGAAGAGAACATCGGAAAGGCGTCGAAATCGGGTGCGTAGGTGATGCGCTCGAGGCTCGTGCCGTCTTCGTTGATGAGGTACAGATCGAAATCGCGGCCATTCTTTGGATCGGCCATGTTCGATGCGAAGACGATACGTTTTCCGTCGGGATACCAGTAGGGCGCGAAATTCGCGGCACCATTGTGTGTAACCTGGTGCTTGTTCGAACCATCCGTGTTCATGACCCAGATTTCCAGATTGCCCGGTCGGATCAGACCTTTCGAAAGTAGACCCTGGTAGTCGGCGATTTCCTCGGGCGTCTTGGGATGCTCGGCGCGGTAGACGATTTTCTTGCCATCGTAAGACCAGAAGGGGCCGCCGTCATAACCCAGCTCGTTGGTGAGCTGCTTCACACTGGAGCCGTCGGCATTCATGGTGTAGATGTCCAGGTCGCCGTTGCGGGTGGACGTGAACACGATGTGCTTGCCGTCCCGGGTGATCGTGGACTCGGCGTTGTAGCCGTGCGCGCGGCTAAGCTGTTTCAAATCACTCCCATCTACCTTGGCGGTAAAAATTTGATAGGTATCGTAGATCGGCCAGACGTAGCCGTGGGAATAATCGGGCTTCGGCGGACAGTCCGCGCTTGCGGCATGAGTCGAGGAAAAGAGAACACGATCGCCGGAGGGAAAGAAGTAGGCGCAAGTAGTGCGTCCCTTGCCAGTGCTCACGAGCTTGGGTACGGCAGGGTGTCCCTCGGGTGGGTCTACTGGAATCGTGTAAATTTGATCGCACGGAACGCCTTCGCCTTGGTGCTGGAAAATCAAATATTTGTCGTCGAGGGAGAAATAGGCCTCGGCATTTTGGCCGCCGAACGTGAGTTGCCGAACATGGCCAAGATGCTTGGCCTCTTCCGGGACCGCCGGAGCGCCGACGGTTGCCGGTGCCGGCGGAGCCGGATTTCTAATTATCCAACCACTGAGCAAGCAGGCGGAGGCTACTGGGACGAGCGACAAAGCCAACCCATACACTCTTCGTATCATTAACCTGTCGTTCCTCTTCTCCGCCTATTTCCGCTGCTCAAGCGTGACAGGGGCGATAACCGGCTTGCCGTCGCGCAGAACGGTGACTTGGACCTTGTCGCCGACTTTGCTTCGGCGCAGGGCATCAGTGAAATCGTAGAGATTCTTGATGGGTTTGTCGCCAAATTGAATGAGGACATCTCCGGCTTGGAAGCCGGCTTTGGCGGCGGGAGAACCGGGCTTTACATCGGAAAAGCGCACGCCATTTTCGGTTTGGCCGAAGTCGGGGATGGAGCCGAAGTACGGGCCATAGCCGCCACCGCCGCCGCTGGGCGTTCCCGAGTGCGGATTGGGATTTTCGATCACCGAAACGAACGTCGGACGATCCGCCGCGTTGTCCAAGCGCAAGGCCACATTGGAGACCAGGTCGAGCAGGTGGGCGGCAGAATCGGCGTTGATTTTTTCCCAGGTATCAGAGGGTTTGTGATAGTCGCTATGGAGACCAGAGAAAAAGAAAAGCACGGGAATGCCTTTGGTGACGAAGGAAGTGTGATCGCTGGAGGAGTAGCCACCGGGGGAGTTTTCGTACTTAAAGACGGTGTGGGACTCGGCCTGGTCAAGGATGGACTGAAAGGTTGTGCCCGTGCCGAGGCCGCCAATGTAGACCTTTTCATCTTTGATACGGCCGATCATGTCCATGTTGAGCATGGCGACGGCTTTGGCGAGCGGCAGAGTGGGATTCCTGACCCAGGCCGCCGAGCCGAGGAGGCCCAGCTCTTCACCGGCAAAATTTGCGAAGAGGATACCGCGCTGGAGCTGGCCCTTGAGCGGGGCAAAAAGGCGCGCTAGTTCGAGAACGCCGGCCGTGCCGGACGCGTTGTCATCGGCACCGGGATGGATTTGGCCCATCTGTGAAGGCGCCAGCGAATGCGATTGGCCGCGGCCGAGATGGTCGTAGTGGGCTCCCAGAATGACATATTCGTCGGTCTTGCCGGGGAGGTAGGCGAGGATGTTGCTGACGGTGGCGTGGAGACGCTCGATGTTGACCCTTACTGTGAGATTCAAGGGAAAGGAGGGGTGTAGAGAACTCGGTTGCGTCGATTCGTCGATTCCCTTTTGCGTGTCAGTTACGGACTGGCCGTCGGCATGGAGCCAAGAAAAGGCAACCTTGTTCTTCACTTGCAGACAGAGGATGCCAACATCGATGGGTCCTTCGGAGGTTTCGAAGCGAGGCAAGAGATCGTCTTCCCCGGCATCCAGAATTCCATTCAAAAAGATGATGGCTTTCGCCCCGTGATTGCGGGCATTGATCGCTTTGGTCACCAATCCGGCATGCAGGGTAGGTTCGGAGCTGCCCGACTTCTTGGCCAGGCCAGGAGGTTCCTTCCGCAGAACGACGACTATTCCGTCTTTCACGTTTAGCTCGGCGTAGTCGTCATAGCCGAACTCGGGAGCGGTAATGCCGTATCCTGCAAAGACAGCGGAAGATGACACGGAACCGTTCGCGGAGAAACTCAGGGGGACAAAGTCCTCGTTGAGTTTGAAAGTTTCGCGCGCGTGAAGGCTGTCGACTCCTTGAACGTATTTGGCAAGCTCATTGCCAGGCCTCAACTGGGCGCCAGTGATGACGTCAAAGGGCTGGAAGAAGCCGTTCTTGCCGGTAGGCTGGAGGCCGAGGGACTTGTAGCGCTGTTCGATGAGGTGCGCAGCCCTCGTGAGGCCCTTGGTGCCTGCGCCGCGGCCCTCCATCGCGGGAGCGGTCAGCGACTTAATGTCGGTCAGAAAGCCTTGCTCGTTGGCGGTGCCAACCGTCGTTGGCGTATCGGCGGCGATCAGCGACAGCGCAACAAATGCAAGAATTAACTGGAGGTGTCCCCTGCCGCTGCCCAAATCGGCTTTTTCTTTCCAGACAGAGTTCATAGGCACTCGATTTCTCCGCAGAAAGATCGTAGGGCGCTGCTGCAATCCTGTCAATCATCGCGGTTCCGCAGCGATCCTAGAGTGGCCGGGAGGAGCTGGCGGACGTATGGTCGGCTGCTCCGCAGACCATGGGGAACCGAAGGACCGCCGGGTGGTCCTCACCCGACAACCGATTTCCGTCCCGCCTTACTCACCTCCTCCCGGCGACGCGCTGGCCCGCATTGGACGATCGGCTGGCACCAAACCCTGTTGCCGGTATTGGCGGCGTGGCATACTTGGCAGAAGTTTCTCGGGAGCGCGCTCCCTCGACGTGCGAATGTGCCATTGATCGATCTGACGCTCTGGCTGCTCACCACCTTGGTCGAAGGGTTCGTGGTCTATCTCTTCTTAATTCGGGGCTTATTCCGCAGGTTCCTTTTCCTCAATTTCTATTTACTTTTCTCGGCAACGGCCAATATCGGACGGTACGCCGTCCTCTATTACTTCGGATTTACCTCCCCGGAGTATTTTCATTTCTACTACTTTAGCGAGGCCCCGTTGAAGATTACCTTGTTTATCTCCGTGTGTGAGCTGAGTCTGCGTCTCGTCGGAGACCAGCTGCCTCGCTGGAGAGTGGCGTTGTGGGGCGCGGGTGCATTTCTTGCAATTGCCTTGTTCAGCTTGTCGGACGCATCGTCTTGGGGCTATAGGGTTGCAGCACGCTTTTTCCCGGAGTTATCGCAACATATCCTTTTCGCGTGTTCTCTCGGTATCGTCCTGCTATGGGTCTGGAAGCTGCGCAATGATTCCGAGGATCGGTTCGCGGCTCGGTTCGTTAACGTCCTGGGAGTATATTTTTCGCTATTTGTTCTAATCTACGGAGCGCATCGATTGGTTCCCCACGCCTCCGGTCTTGGCAACCTTTATCCGATGCTGGACGCGTGGTTGCCGCTTGGATGCGGCTTCGCCCTGGTGTCCCACCAATAGCCGCGACCAACGAGCCGCATGGAGAGGGGCGGCTTTGTTCACTAGAAATCCCCGGAACGTTTTCTGTCCCGAGGAGCCCTAGCGGCGGGCAACGAGTGGACCTCATGTGCCCATTAGGTTGGGTTGCAGCCTCGCATACCCTTTCTCATGCGCCCACAGCGTGAGCGGAATCGCCGCCAAATCATCGACCAGCGGGACGGCGCGGCCGTCTTTAGTCAAATCGACCGTCCGGAGATAAAACCGACAGGTATCACACGCTTCCACACGAATGTGCGGCAACTGCTCCGCAACGTAGACCGGCAACTTACCTTCCGCCTCTTCTCCGCAGGTGGGGCACAAGATCCGTCGAAATTCCCACTCTTGCGAGCAAAACGAGCACAGCAGAAATCGTTTCCCGCCGTCGCCTTCCGGCCGCAACACCCCCAAGAGCGGCCGCGCCCCGCACAACGGACAGAGCCTCATGGTCATTACCAGGGGAGCCCTGGCTGTTTCTGCAGCGCGAAACTCGGCATAGGGTTCGAGGAACGCTCGAGCGAGGAACTGTGCCAGCGCTCCGACTTGCTGGTCGTACTTGCCGGCATGCTCCCAGTACGCCTCAAGGTGCGCAATCCAGGAATCCGACGGCAGCAGGGACATCTGATGCGCGGACTCCCCCAGTGCCGGCGGAGCATGCTGTTCGATCAAGGAGAGAAAACCCCGGAAGTGGGGAAGAAGCACGGTGCGGTCGAATGGATCGCGCAGCCCGGCCACAGACGCGCGGCCCGATTTCACTGTACTGCTACCCGCGAGGTTTACCTGAAGCGTTTTCTGAAACGCAGCGATGTGCTTGTAGAAATCGAGGAACTCGGTTGCGAACAAATGTTCTGCGGACAGCCGCTCGGCGCGCCGCATTCGCGCGTCGTAGTCGCTCGCACCGGTTTGTGCGGTCGTCATTTGCGCGGGGTAGACGATCCGCCGACAATCTCATCATACCAGCCGGGGTGATAGCGCTTGGCAAACGCGATCGAAACATCACCGCGAATGACCGAGCCAAAAGCTCCGCGCTCCGCAAACACGCCCATGTAGATGTGGATCAGAAACAGTCCAATCGTGAAGAGCGCCGCCGCAGGGTGAGCGACCACGGAAATATATCTCAAGAAGCGCAGATTCCACGGGATGTGCTCCGGGAACCACAGCACTACGCCGCTCGCCAGCAACGCCACCGTACTCCAGAAAAATCCCCAGAACAGAAACTTCTGCCCCGCGTTGTAACGCCCCGCCGGCGGCATCTTGTCGTCTTGATTCGTACTGTAGTAGCGGACCGCTTTCCACCACGCCCTGTCCACATCGGTGTGGCGCATCTGCGGCGCCCACATCACGTACATATTCCACACCGCCGCGAAAAAGATGAGCCCGGCCCAGGGATGCAGCATCCTGGAGACCGGCGCCCCGCCCAGTATCACCGCCACCCAGAACAGCCAAGGCGACCAGAACGCCAGTCCTGTCGCCAACAGATAAATGTACGCCCCGGCCGCGACCCAATGCGTCAATCTCTCCTTCAGTGTGTACCGCAGGACATGCCCGTGAGGAATGATCAGTTCAGATGGACTCACGATTTTTCTCCTCGCGGATTGATGTCCTCATCCTCGCGAGCCTTCGGACCGAAGCGCAGGTAGTGCACAAAAAGTCCGATCAATCCGCCAACCATGGCAACGTTGCCGAGCCACTTCAATGGCCCTTTCCACAGTTTCACCGTCCACGGGACGTGCGGATCTCTCGGCAGGCCGCCATAAATCTCCGGCTTGGTCGCGTCATGCAGCACGTAAATTACGCCGGTGCCACCAACGCCTTGTGGATCGTAAACGCCGGCATTCTGAAAGTTGGAGTGCTCTCGCAATTGCTTCGCTCGCTTGCCCGCGAGGTCCAGCATGTCTACTTTACTGCCGAAGTGCAGGCAGCCCGTCGGGCACGATTTGATGCACGCCGGTTCCAGGCCTTCGCTCACGCGGTCCGTGCACAGTGTGCACTTAAACACGCGATTAGTCTTCGGATTCATCTTGGGAATGTCGAACGGGCATCCCGTAATGCAGTAGCCGCACCCGATGCAATTGGCCTGCTGAAAATCGACGATGCCGTTGGTGTACTGCACGATAGCCCCGTCCGCGGGACATGCCGCCAGGCACCCCGGCTCCGCGCAATGCATGCACTGATTCTTGCGCATCAGCCACATCAGCGTGCCGTCTTCGCGCTCGTGCTCGTTGAAGAGAATCAGGTTCCAGTAATTCCAGCGCGTCTCCGGCATCGTCTGGTAGGTGTTTCCGAAAACCGTTTCTCCAAACGGCAAGTCGTTCCACTCCATGCACGCCACTTCGCAGGCCTTGCAGCCAATGCATGTAGTTGTATCAATGAGTTTGCAGACGGTATATTGGCGCTGCGTGTCTTCGCCGGGAACGCTCCCGGCGTGGCCGGAGATTTTTTGAATGCGCAGTATTTCTTGGCTCATGGCGCCCTCTACGCTCTCTCGAGCTTCACCAGGAAGCCCTTGAATTCCGGAGTGTAGGCGTTGGGATCAAAAACCGTCGGCGTTAACAGATTTACCAGTGTCCTCGCATCGTTGTTCTCGTCTTCCTTGATGCCCCGATAACCCTGATGAATGGGAATTCCGATCTGGTAGACCTTGTTGCCGTCGATCATCATCGACTTGATCCGCTTCGTAACCATCGCTTTCGCAATGTACTCCCCGCGGATGCTCGACACCTTAACCTTCTCGCCCCCCGTGATCCCCATCTCTTGCGCCATTTCCGCAGAAATCTCCACGAATGGCTCCGGCACCAGCTGCACGTTCATCGGATTATTCTTCGTCCAGTAGTGATAAAGCTCCGTCAGGCGATAGGTCGTACAGACGACGGTGTAGCCGTCCTTTGTTGTGCCGTATTTGTCGTCCGGGGTCTTGTAGCGTTTCACCACCGGATTGTGCGTTTGTCCCGGATGAAGCGGGTTGTCAATTGGACTTTCAATTGGTTCGTAGTGTTCCGGCAACGGCCCATCGGCAAAGACCCCGAGCGGCGCGAAGATTCGCCCTACGCCTTCCGGATTCATGATGAACGGGCCCATGTGATCTTTGGGCTTGGAATCGGTCTTGAAGTCCGGCACGTCGTTGCCCACCCATTTTTGCGTACCTTCGCTCCACCACACCTGCTTCCGCGTTGGATCCCAGGGCTTGCCGTCGGCGTCGCACGACGCACGGTTGTAGAGCACCCGACGATTGGCAGGCCAGGACCAGCCCCATCCCGGATGCAGACCCAAATTCGAAGGGTCCGAGGGATCGCGTCGCGCCGTCTGATTGCCGGCTTCGGTGAAGGAGCCGGAGTAAATCCAGTTGCCACAGGAGGTCGTACCATCGTCTTTCAGCCAAGCAAAGCCAGGAAGCTGCTGGCCGGCCTTGATTTGCTGCTTCGTTGTTGGGTCCTCCAGATCTACCAGCGCCTTCCCGTTGATTTCCTTCAATACCTCGGCCAGGGCCGGGCTCGACGGGACGCTGTAGTTCCAAGTCAGGTTCAAAACGGGATCAGGGAACTTACCGCCGTCTTTCTTGTACAGCTCACGAATCTTCAAGAAAATTTGCGCCACGATAGCCTGGTCCAACCGGCAGTCTCCGGGCGTCGGCAAGGCCGTATTCTTCCATAGCAGCCAGCGCGCGGAATTGGTGAACGATCCGTCTTTCTCGGCAAATCCCGCGCAAGGCAGACGGTACACCGTGGTTTGAATCTGCTTCATTTCGTCCTGAGTGATGCCCGGCGATTTCCAGAATTCACTGGTTTCGTCGGGGTAGATTTCCCCGACCACCAGCCAATCCGCTTTTTTCAGCGCGTTAATATTTTTCTTGGAGTCGGGACCGATCGCTACGCCGTTCATGCCAAAAGCCAGCATGCCTTTCACCGTCCCGCTGTACATGTCGTCCCACATCTGCACCCACGAATAGTTGCGATCCACTTTCGGCAGATAATCGAACGCCCAGCCGTTTTGTTTGGTGGCCGCGTCCCCAAACAGAGCTTTCAGATAACTGGTCGCGAATTTCGGCGTGTTGCCATAGTAGTTGAACGAATCCCACGGGCCGGGCTTCGAGGGTGTCGGCGTAATGCGTTTCATCCAGGAGTCAAAGGAAGTGTCCGCGGGCGTCGGAACTTTCAGATAGCCGGGCAAATTGTCGAAGATACCGGCCATGTCCGTGGCACCCTGAATGTTCGAGTGCCCGCGCAACGCGTTGACGCCACCGCCCGCGCGGCCCACGTTGCCCAGCAGCAGTTGCAGGATCGCCGCAGTTCTTATGATCTGCGTGCCAAACGTATGTTGCGTCCATCCCACGGCGTAGATAATGGTCGCCGCTTTCTTCATGTCGCCGTCTTTGCGAATCGAGGTAAAGAGGTCAGCGGCCTTAAGGAATTGTTCCCTTGGAATTCCGGTGATGCGTTCGACCATCTCCGGCGTATATCGCGAGTAATGTTTCTTCAGCAGCTGGAACACACAATTGGGATTCTGGAGTGAAAGATCGAATTCGACCCTTTCCGGAAGTCGGGGAGCGGGCGGGGCACTTCCGCTTGGTGCATGCGTCGCGTCACTTCCTCCACCTCCTCCCGTCCCTGCATAATTCCACGTGGACTTGTCGTAACTCTGGGTCTTGGCGTCAAAGCCGGAGAACACCCCATCGGTGTCCGCGGGCAGCTTGAAATCGCTTTTGACGATGAACGCCGCATTCGTGTAGTTGACCAGGTAATCTTTCGCGATGCGGCTGTTCTCGATGGCATAGCGAATGACGCCGCCGAGGAAAGCGATGTCCGACCCGGCGCGAATCTGGCAGAAAAGATCGGCGACTGATGCGGTGCGCGTGAAACGCGGGTCCACCACGATCATCTTTGCGTTGCGTGTGCGTTTCGCTTCGACCGGCCACTTGAATCCGCAGGGATGATTCTCGGCCGGATTACCGCCCATGATGAGCATCATGTCGGTATTCTTCATGTCCACCCAGCCATTGGTCATCGCGCCCCGGCCGAACGTTGGTCCCAAACTTGAGACCGTGGGGCCGTGTCAAACCCTGGCCTGGTTTTCTAAATGCACGACCCCCAGGGCGCGCATCGATTTCACAACCAAATAGTTAAACTCATTGGTATCGGTACAGCCGCCGATCCAGGCGACCGATTCCAGCCGGTTTACCGTGCGTCCCGCAGCATCCTTCTCGACGAAAGTCTCGTCGCGCGTCTTTTTCACCTGAGCCGCGATTTCGTTTATCGCATCGTCCCACGAAATATCCTGCCATTCGGTACCACCCGGTCGGCGCACCAGGGGCTTAAGCAGGCGCCGATCGTTCATGATCTCTTGCTGCAGCGAGGAACCCTTCGGGCACAGCGTGCCGCGGTTGGTAGGATGATCGGGGTCGCCCTCAACGTGAACCACTTGCGCGGTCACATTCTTCGCGCGGTCGCCAATCGTGTAGATAATGGTGCCGCAGCCAACCGCACAGTACGGGCAGGTCGACCGTGTCTCGCTTGCCCGCGCGATCTTCAGCGTCCGGAGTTGCGCAAACGCCGGCTTCAAATCAAAGCCAAACACCGCAGCTGCGGCTCCACCGATGGTTGTTAGCTTCAGGAAATCACGGCGGGTAGGGTTCATGCTGGACCCCCATCTGCGAGAAGTAAGAAGGGCGCGTCTCGCAGAAAACCTTAATATGACTTACTGGCCGCGCTGTCAAGGAGTGAATGCGAAAATCTGCCGTGACTCGAGGACGCTCAAATTCTATGTATCCATCGAGTCGCCCTGAGCATCCCACTTAAATGGCTTGGCGCGTGCTGCCCGTGGTGTCCCGGTGTTTGCCGGAACGTTTCGATTACTGACCTTGCGGTGTGCCGCGAGTACCGGCCCGCGCCCTTCATTCCTGGGCCCAATCATACCAGCAGATGCCTTTATGCTATTTTCGGGCAGTCAGCCTTGGCTTGGCTTGGACATGGCCCCTTCCGGCAAAGCGAATTTCAGCCTCATTCGGCCGATTGCTGGGTTACAATGTGGATTCCCCGATCCTGTACCGCGCCATTTGTGTAATTTTCTGGCTTTGCGGTACGTAACCGGAGTTGTGTCCTTCGTATCGATTCGAGGAACACGCGCGCTAATGGCAAGCTCACAAATTTCCGCAAAACCTGACCTTGGCTCGCTGCGCATTCAAGATGGCCAGCGCAGCCAGTCGAAGGTGGGCAAACGCGTCTTGATCGCCTCCATCCCGGTGCTCATCTTGGCGATCATCGTCGCCGCGGCTTTCGCCTTCCGCAATCAGAAGCCTGTGGTCGAGGTCGCCGCTGCCGCAAAACCGGATACCGGCGGTCGTCAGGCGCTCCTGAATGCCAGCGGCTACATCACGCCCCGCCGCCGCGCCACCATCGCCGCGAAGATTACCGGCCGCGTCACCGGCGTGTTCTTCGATGAAGGTACGCGCGTCTCCGAAGGCCAGCTCCTCGCCACCCTGGACGATTCCGACGTCAAGCGCTCGCTCGATTCTGCCAAAGCCGACCGCGACTCCGCCCAGGCCGCTATCGCTGATTATGAGGTCCAGCTTCGCAACGCCAACATCCAACTCAGGCGCGCTCAAGACCTGCAGGCTGCCGGGGTGCAGACGCAGGAAGCGCTAGACAACGCGCGCACGGCCGTTGACAGCCTCAAAGCTAAAATCGAGCTCGCCAAGCAGCAAGTAGCCGCCACGGAATCTCGTATCGGCGTCGCTCAGCAGGCGGTGGACAATTGCACCATCCGCGCACCGTTTGCCGGCGTCGTCGTCTCCAAGGACGCGCAAGTCGGTGAGATGGTGTCTCCCAATTCCGCCGGCGGAGGCTTTACGCGCACGGGGATCGCCACCATCGTGGATATGCACTCCAACGAAATCGAAGTCGACGTCAACGAATCCTATATTGCTCGCGTCGAAAACGGCCAGCAGGTTGCTGCCACTCTAGATGCCTATCCGGATAAGCCGTTCCCGGCAAAAGTTCGTACCGTCATTCCCACCGCGGACCGCCAAAAAGCCACTGTCAAAGTCCGCATCACGATTCTGAATCTAGAGAAATACGATTTCATTTTGCCGGACATGGGCGTAAAGGTTGCTTTCCTCGAAAATGAGCAGCCCGCTCGAAGAGGCAAGAGCAAGGACAAAGAAAAGGGCCCCCAGGCAGTCGCTTTCATCCCCAAGAGCGCAGTGCGCTCGGACGCCAATGTTTCTTTCGTTCTTTTGGTCCGCGACGGAAAAGTCGAACGCCGCGCCGTGAGTCTCGGGTTGGACCGCGGCACGGAAGTCGCGGTCTTGTCCGGTGTTGCTCCCGGCGACTCTTTGGTGGTCAAGGGTCCGGAAGGTTTGCACGATGGTGACAAGGTGGAAATTCGCTAGGCGGATGGGATACCTCACGCCCCCAGGAGCTAAGAATGATCCGAGTCGATGGAAATAGCGGTTCAGCCAGCCTCATCAAGGTTCGCGGGTTGAACAAGACCTACAGCCGCGGGGGCGAGAAAATACAGGTTCTGCAAGGTCTGAACCTAGACGTGGACAAGGGTGACTTTGTGGCCTTCATGGGCCCCAGCGGCTCGGGAAAGACTACTCTGCTCAACCTTCTCGGCGGTCTCGACGTCCCTTCCGCGGGCAGCATCACCGTGGATGGCGACGAGATCACCCACATGTCAGGCAGCAAACTCACCCAATGGCGTGCCCGCCACGTCGGTTTTATTTTTCAGATGTACAACCTCATTCCTGTGCTCACGGCGTTTCAGAACGTCGAGCTTCCGCTGCTGCTGACCAAGCTCTCGAAATCCGATCGCCGCAAGCACGTCGAAACCGCGCTTGCCGTTGTCAATCTGACCGATCGTATGCATCACTACCCGCGCCAGTTATCCGGCGGTCAGGAACAGCGTGTCACCATCGCTCGCGCCATTGTCTCCGACCCCACCTTTCTTCTCTGCGACGAGCCGACAGGCGACCTGGACCGCAAGAGCGCGGACGAAATCATGGCGCTGATCGATGAGCTTGTCGGCAAGTACAGCAAGACCATCTTGATGGTCACGCACGATCCCGTCGTCGCGGCACGTGCTCACACCACGCTGCATCTTGAAAAAGGCGTGCTCGTCGAAGGTAAGACTTCCCGTGAGAACGTCATGGCCGGAGGTGCGGTATGAAATTCAGCCGCTTGATCCTCGCCAATCTGTTCCGCAAAAAGGTTCGGCTCATCCTCACGATCGGCTCGTTTGCCGTGGCACTGGTTCTGTTCACGTTTCTTGCCGTGGTGAAGAGCGCCTTCAGCCGCGGTACGGAAATCGCGGGCGCGGACCGTCTGGTAGTCGTTAGCCGTATCGGCCTAATGCAACTAATGCCCATCTCCCACCGCGACAAAATCCTGGCCATTCCCGGTGTCAAAGCGGTCACGCACAATCACTGGTTTGGCGGCGTCTATCAGGATGAAAAGAACTTCTTTCCACAGTTTGTCATCGATCCCGAGAATCAACGCCAGGTGATGACTGAGCTGGTGGTACCGGACGACCAGTGGAACAATTTCCTGAAGGACCGCCAGGGCGCTATTGCCGGCGCCCGCACGGCCGAACGCTTCCATTGGAAAATCGGCGATCGCATCCCCATCAAAACAACCCTCTACGGCGCCAGCTCTTGGGAGTTCAATCTCGACGGCATCTATCACAGCGATCGTCCTGGCGGCGACGAAAGCCAGTTCTGGCTGCAGTGGAAATATTTTGACGAGAACGCTCCAGCTGTCATCAAGAGCACGGCAGGATGGTACGTGGTCAAGCTCGACAGCCCCGATGACGCTGTGCGCGTCGCCAAGGCTATTGACGAAAAGTTTGCCAACTCGTCGTTTGAGACTAAGTCCGAGACGGAATCCGCCTTCGCCGCATATTTCGTCAAGCAGTTCGGAAACATCGAGCTCTTAATCCTCACTATCGGCAGCGTCGTTTTCTTTACGTTGCTCTTGGTTACCGGCAACACCATGGCTATCTCTGTGCGGGAGCGCACCTCGGAACTGGCGGTCCTAAAAGCCATCGGCTTTTCCGGGCGCGCAGTGCTTTTCTTCGTTCTGGCAGAGTCCGTGGTGATCGCCCTGGTGGGCGGCTTCCTGGGCTTGACGCTCGCCTACCTGGCCATCCCGGTTATCGGAGTGGCTCTCACCGGTCTTCTGCCCCCGCTTATCCTTTCCAAGTCGCTGCTGACGCTGGGCCTTGGTTTCGCCCTCTTTGTTGGCGCTGTCAGTGGCCTGCTGCCGGGGATCGGCGCCATGCGCATGCGCGTGGTTAACGCGCTCAGGAGAGCCTAAAATGGCGATTCCACTCGTTTACAACGTTCGGAGCGTCAAAGCTCGCTGGACCTCCACCATCGTTGCGGTGGTAGGGATTGCCGGAACCGTGGGTGTCTTCGTTGCCATGCTGTCGCTCGCGCGCGGATTCAAGGCCACACTTGTTTCTTCTGGCTCCCCGGACAACGCGCTCATTACCCGCGCAGGGGCAACCTCCGAAATGACCAGTGGGGTCTCTCTCGACGCGGTTAAAATTATCCAGGATGCCCCGGGCATCGCTCGCGGGGCCGACGGCCCGTTGCTGACCCCGGAGGCTGTCCTGATGGCGCCGATTCCATTGCGATCCACCGGCACGGATGCCAACGTTGAGCTTCGCGGGGTTTCGCCAAACGTTTTTGACATTCGCAGCAATGTCAAAATCACCGAGGGCCGCATGTTCCGGCCCGGTCTGTCCGAACTCGTCGTTGGCAAAAACGCCAAGGCGACCTATTCGGGCTTGACTCTGGGAAGCACAATTGGGCTCGGTAACGCACGTTGGCAAGTGGTGGGTATTTTTGACGCTGGCGGAAGCGCCTTCGATTCCGAGGTTTGGGGCGATGCCCACCTCCTGAACGGAGCCTATAAGCGTCCCGACACTTTTTCTCAGTCCGTTACCGTGCACCTCACTTCCCCTGCCGCCCTTCAACAGTTGAGAGACACTCTCACCGCCGATCCGCGCTTGAATGTGGACGTAACTCGCGAAATCGACTACTACGCCAAGCAGTCCACGCGCATGACCCAACTCATCACCATACTTGGCGGGTTCGTCGCGTTGATCATGGCCATCGGCGCGGTCTTTGGCGCCCTCAACACCATGTACTCCGCCGTCGCCGAACGAGGCCGTGAAATTGCCACCATGCGCGCGCTCGGCTTCAACTCCGGGAACGTCATCCTCTCCTTTCTCGTGGAAGCCCTGTTGATTTCTTTTGTTGGCGGGCTGCTTGGCTGCCTCGCCGTTCTGCCCCTCAACGGCCTGACCACCAGCACCATGAATTTTCAGACTTTTTCCAACCTGGCCTTTGCCTTCAAGATCACCTTTGATCTTCTTTGGATGGGCGTTCTCTTCGCTCTGGTCATGGGGGTCCTCGGTGGTATGCCCCCGGCCATCCGCGCCGCAAGCCGCCCCGTTGCTAGTGCACTTCGCGAACTGTAGGCGGACTTGCGTTTCGATGCGCTCGAAAGTCGTTTTCTCGGAGGCGCGATTCGCGTTTAGGACTAATCCGCGAGCTTCAGTTTATCCAAAATAGGCTTTGCAGGCGGTCTTCACCTTGGCCATTAGCGCGGCCGCTGCCAGGTCGCCTTTCTCTGAAATCCGCATAGAGGTGTTGAGCGAGGGCGCGGTACGATCCGCATCTTGAATTATCCACGCCATTCCTCTTCTTTTCCTGTGCCCAAGCCGGCATGGCGGCTGCGCAGGCGGCCGGGAATGCAAGCGTCAAAGCGAGGAGGGGCCGAAGCGTTCTGTAGGAAGGGGCTATCATTGCTTCTCCTTGGCTCACGAATTGGTTTGTCGCGCGAGTACCTCAATGGGCATGAACTTTCGTCTGCCATATTTGTTTAACACGAATCGAAGCCCCCTCAGCGGACTCTTGTGCTAGCAAAAAAGGTACGGATACCGCGGAACTTCATGCATGGGGCCCCAATCTAGCCGTGGGGTGGAACCCCGGTCCATTTTTCTAACGCTATTTTCGAATCCGTGTTTTACTCTTCGGTATGGTGTCCCTTGACGATGCATGACCGCGAATCTAGCCTAGAAGAGAAGATATTGGGAGCCGCATGAGCGCTCTTGGAAAAATGACCGGGGACACGCGCCGCTGCGTATTTTGCGGCAAGTATATGGCGGCGCATTTAACCCAGTGCCCCTTTTGCCGCGAGGCCGTTCCGCAGGTGCAATTGTCTCGCCGCGCGGGACCGAACGGGCGGGAACAGATTCGTCGCGGCCTTCTTTATATGCTCCTCGGAGGCGTGATTCACTATTTTGCCGGCGGGTACGGCAATCCCATTCAGGTCCCTTTGCCAGCGTCCGTCCTTCCACTGATAACGCAATACCTCACGCCGCTGCTTTTCCTCGGCGGCTTGGCGGTGACATTCTACGGCCTCTTTCTCAAGTTCAGATCCTGATCTGCCTCCGCCAGGTGGCGTGCGAACCAGCAAGCTTCCCCACTGCCGGAACTGAACTACAACGCGAGCATGGAAACCTGTACCAACGAACAGTGTGACCGATTGGGGGAGTACCACCCTTCCGAGAGCATGCGCTCATCCACCGGCTGTGGCCTACTGAGGATGAGGCCGCATCCCCCAGCCTTGTCCGGAGATTTCTCACTGAGGAGTCAACATGAAAAGATCATTGCTGATCGTGGTAGTCCTGATTCTGACTATTTCTCTTTACTTGACGGTAGGCGCAGAGCGCGCGGGGGCGCAAGGCCCCGCAGGCGCTGGCGCATCCACCGCTGCACAGGGAAGTTCGAGCTCGCATAGCTCCCATTCCTTCAATCCCATCAAGTGGATTAAGAAAGACAAGGGTTCCAAGAATTCACCTGATTCGAACGGCAGCAGAAGTGATGTGGAGAAGAGGCTGACGCCGAAACTGCAGGCCCAGGGCATCTTGCCGGCCAAATCGAACGCCACCGATGTTTGCGCGCCTTTCACGTCGCTGAATGAGTGCCTTGGCGCGCTGCACGCCAGCCATAATCTTGGGTTGCAGTTCAACTGCTTACGCGCGAATGTGACGGGCGTGCACACCAACGTGGACCTGTCCAGTTGCAAAGGCTCGATCGGCGACAAAGCACAGAGCCTGAACAAGGCGATCCATGAGATGAGTCCCGGTGCCGATGCAAAGGGCGCAACCAAAAACGCCGAGCAACAAGCCAAGGACGATTTGAGGGATCTCGGCGCGTAAGGACCTCAGCGCGGCTGAAGAGACTTCTCGGCGAAGTTCGAGAAAAACTTGTACGAAGTCGAGACCGGGCGAAGGCCGATGATTATGGCTTTCGCCCTTGTTTTTTTGAATTCCAGAGCGGTCCGGAGAAATCTCGCGATGCTCGTGGCCATGGCCATTAGCCGGACGCGGAGGCAGCAGCGGGGGCGGAGGATGGGGGCGAAGCGGATATGGGCACGTCAGTGTCTGAGGTGGCAGCGGCGGCCCGGTAGCGCACGATCAGAAGTGTGAGATCGTCGGCCTGGTGGGCGCCGCGGGCGAAGTTTTCGACGGCTTCGAGGACGCATTTTTGGAGCTGCTCGAGGGGGCACTCCAGCTGGCCGGTGAGGAGTTCCTTGAGGCGCGGGATGCCGAACATCTGCTCGTCGGGATCCACTGCCTCGGTGACGCCGTCGCTGAAAAGCACCAGAGTGTCCCCAGGCTCCAGTTTCAGGCAAACGGCGGTGTATTGGGCTTCGGGTACCAGGCCGACGGGAAAGGAGCCCTCAGTAAAGGCCTCTTCGGCGGTGCCGCCGCGGATCAGGAACGGCGAAGGGTGGCCGGCGTTTATGTATTCGAGATGTCCTTCCTGATCAAGAATGCCGAAGAACATGGTGGCGTAGCGGCCGACCTCAGAATGATCGCAAAGGAAACGATTGAGGTGATTGAACAGGCGCGCGGGATCGGTGCCTAGAGTCATGCCTGAGAGAGCGCCCTGAAGCATGGTGGTGAGAAGCGCGGCGCCGAGTCCTTTGCCGGAAACGTCCGCGATGAGAAACGCGGTGCGGCCATCGCTGAGCGGGAAGACATCGAAGTAATCTCCTCCTACCGATAAGCAGGGAAGATTGAGGCCGGTGACGGACAGGTGCGGGTATTCGCGGAAATCGCGCGGGAGAAGCGCCTGCTGAATGTCGCGCGCGATGTTGATCTCCTGTTCGAGGCGCTGGCGTTCTCGTTCGCGTTCGACCAGGCGCGCATTGTCGAGAATGCTGGCGGCGTCGGCGGCCAGGGCGTCGAGGATCTGGCGGTCGAGTTTCGAGAAAGCCGCAGGACGACGCGAATCCAAATAGAGGACGCCGAGAAAATCACCGTGCTTGATGTTGGCCATGGATTCCTGAGTACTGGCGCGGGACAAAGCGTAAAGAGGAATCACCACCACGGCGCGCAGGCGCTGTGCGACGATGCTCTGCGCGGCCTGCAAATCCACGTCGGCTTGTGCGAGGTCTTCGGTGATGACCGGGGACTGCTGCTTCAGCGCGAGTTGGATGGCCGTCTGGCTAGGTGAGAGGCTTTCGGGGGGAAGACGGAGTCCGCCACTGCGTCGCGCGAGTTTTACTTTCATGGCGCTGGCGCTGTCGGTCTCTAGGAGCAGGCCGCGATCGGCGTCGGTGACGGATACTGCGTGGTCCAGCATGTGCCCGAGCACGACGTCGAGAGGGAGCTGGGAATGGAGCAATGAGGTCGCTTCGAGAAGACGCTTGAGCTTGAGCAGGCCGCCGCCAGTGGGCGCCGAACTGGTGATATGTTCCATGCGGGTGAGGAGGAGAGGAAGGGAATCTTCGTCCGAGCCCTTGGCGGAGCGGAAGATGATCTCGTAGGAATCATCGAGGCCGAAGGTGATGGCGTCGCCATCCTGGAGTTCACGGCTTTCGACTTTTTCGCCGTTGACGAACAGGCCGCGACGCTGGCCGCGATCCTCGACATAGAAACGATTGGCTTCGATCACCACGGCGGCACAGTTGCGGGAAATGCGGCGGTCGGAGAGTTGCAGGTGATTGCCGGTTTCGGCGCCCCGGCCGATCATAAAAGGGGTCTGGGTCACGCGGGCGTAGCGCCTCGTGCCGTCCGGAGAGACGACTTCAAGAACCGCTTCACCGGGTAGGGGAACGGTGTCGGGCATGGGCCAGTCCCAAGGCATGAATTGTAGCATGCGCGAGGAGGCAAGGAGCTAGCGAGAAGGAGGGGCTGGCACCATCTGAGCCAGGGAGAAGGCGGACGGAGTTTCCCTTCCTTCGCTCCGCGAAGGAAGGACAGTCGGCTTGATCGCCAAGGGTTGCCACCCGTTTCCGCGCTCTGAAAGGTGACGTCATTTCGGAAACGGGCCGGCCATGATCGGGCCGGGCATCAGGGCCGCCCAAGCTTCTTTACAATGGGCACAGCGCACTTCATTCCGACTGGTATTGCCGGCTCCGGAGTTCTGAATGACGGCAAACGAATTCATTTTCTGGCAATGCGGGCAAGTGAGATCGACCATAACGCGGAGAGGGGTGGGTTTTGTCTCCCTAAGCTCCGCTGACGATGGAGCTTCCCTGCTGGCCCGCTTTCTAGCGTATAAGGCTCGATCGGCGCACGCGAGCAGTTCCTCGGGCCGATCTCCCATTTCGTACTCCTTCCAACCTGCTGAGAAGGAGACTGGAATCTTCTGGCCCTGCCAGTTCACTTCCAATGAACCGAGACGTCCCAGGACAAGTTGCAACTGTTCCAAGGTGCATTCCGGAAGCAGAACGAGAAACTCATCGCCCCCTAATCGGACAGCCAAGTCCGATCCCCGAATGACGTGGTTCAAACGCGCGGCAAATTCCAACAAGACTTGGTCGCCGGCCGGATGGCCGTAGGTGTCGTTGATTTGCTTGAAATTGTTCAAGTCCACGGTGAGAACCGTCAGGGGATGCCCCTTGCGTTCCGAGCGGGCCACCTCCGCGGCCAAGCGTTGCTCGGCAAAACGGCGGTTATACAGACCCGTTAATGGGTCGACCATAGCCAGATTGCGAAGCAAGTCCGAGTGGCCCTGTTTTTCGGCCAGTTGGCGCCGAAGCCGCTTGATGAGAATTTCTTGAGTGATCACATAGACGTTAAAGAGCACCACCAAAGCGATCAAACCCAAAACGACCTCAACTATATTGATCTTGAAGATGGTCTGCGCGCCTTGACGAATTGCCGGGAGAGCCAGGGCCGTGACTGCAAAGGTGAGCAGGAGCATAACAAAGATCGAATAGCCCCAGACCCACCAATCACGCTTCTCAATTTGCCGAAGTTGGTTCGCCAGTTCTTGGTCGGTCGCCTTTAGAGAGGACGGCAGGGGATGGATGTGCGGAGGATCACTCATGGGTGGGGGTGAGGGGCCGGAGTCCCCAACCCTTCTAAGCTAATTAGTTGGGACTTGGGGGTCAAGACAGTTTTGTAGTCACATTACAAATTAGTTATGACTGCAGTGAATCTAAAATGCCCAGCGATGCAACCGGCTCTAGAATTCGCTAACATGCCAGTAATGAACCACTTACGGAAGTTTAGCCAATTTCGCCAAGGGTTCTATTTGCTTGGTACTCCTGTCCCATTGGTCAGTCGGAGTGCACCTGTCAGACTTCCGTTGAACCAAAATGGTCTCGCTCTTCATCCTCGGGTTGTCCGTAACTGGCCTGGTGAGATTCGGAATCTCGCAATGGCGCGCGATTTGGATAGCGGCCGCCAATCAGCCGCTGTCTGATTCGTTGCAGCTAGCGGCTGGAATTGACGCCGCCACCATCGGGGCCGGCGATTTCGGCTCGCTCCTGCATCTCTGCAACGAGTTGTCCCCGGAACTGAAAAAATCGAGTCCCTGGCTTAAGGAAGTAACGGTCTATTACCGTGCCGTTGCGAAACTCGAGCAAGTTTTCAGAGTGACGCTGCCCTCCATCTCCGCCTGGGCCATGGGCGAAATGCAGATCTGCTCGCGCTACGCGGCGGTCGTTCTTGACCAAAGTCTCTCAATGAACCTGGATCGCCAGCTCGCAGAGCGAGCCAGCTGACTCAAATAAAGCGGGTTCCATAAAAGCAGTTGACCAACCGAATGGACGCGCCCGCCGGGTGCACGCCAAAGTGCCAATCCGGTTTCATTTGGTGCTACGAGGTTCGGGCAGTGAATTTCAAACCCACTCCGCCGCTGGGAATCAGATGTTCGACGACGGCTTCGGCCCGGCTCGCTCCTCCCGGAACAAGAAAATCAAGCTTGGCGCTCACGCCCACGGGCCGCGGAACTGGCGTGGACAGAAATAGCCCTCCCAACGCTCAGGTCGCAAACCCGGGAAACATCATCCATTCCGCCACAGCGCCAATAGACCCATACGTCGTCCCTGGTCTCGACCGCAAAGGCCGGCCTTCTCGAATAGGCTGACTTGGCCAGTGCGGTTGCCACGGATCTCCTAGAGCCCTGCGGATTTGAGAGGGCAATTGGGAGAGCCGATGACCTGGCGCAAGACTGTTTCAGACCATGGCCCGGATCATCCGGAGCAGACAATTAGGGAAATACCTCAAATGTTGCGCGCCATTTGTCTGAACGCGGGGACAGCAAAGACAGAACCGCTGCCGCACCTACGAGGCCCCGCCGCGCACGGCGGCCGCACAACGGCATCGCATGTTTATGGCGCCTGCTAAAGCACGTGGGCAACACCAGGTTAGGCGGTCGATGACTTGTTTGCAGTCGTCTTGGCGGGGGCTAGATCGGGGAGGAAGGCGGTGAGTATGCCGATGGTGGGAAGGAATGAACAGAGGTGATAGACAAAATTGAGGCTGGTGAGATCGACGAGTTTGCCGAGGAGCGCCGCGCCGATGCCCCCCAGACCAAAGGCGAAGCCGAAGAACAGGCCGGAGACGGCGCCGATTCGTCCGGGCAGGAGTTCCTGAGCGTAGACGAGGATGGCAGAAAAGGCGGAGGCCAGGATCAAGCCGATGATCACGCTGAGGACGCTGGTCCAGAAAAGATTGGAATAAGGCAAAAGCAAAGTAAAAGGCAAAACGCCGAGGATGGAAACCCAGATGACGTATTTGCGTCCGATTCTGTCGCCCACCGGGCCGCCGATGATGGTGCCCGCGGCCACGGCGCCGAGAAAAATGAAAAGATGGAGCTGAGCGTTCTGCAGCGACATGTGGAATTTGCCCATCAAGTAAAATGTGTAATAGCTCATCAGGCTGGCCAAGTAGAAAAACTTCGAAAACATCAGGGCCACGAGGATGGCAAGAGACAGCACAATTTTGCCGGTGGGCAAGGGGGCGCGCGCAGGCGCCGCGGCGAGATACGCAGCATCGACAGTGATGGATTTTGGCGAATGGGATTTGTGACGTCTTGTCCAGGTGCCGATGTTGGCTAGCAGGACAATCCCGAAGAAAGCCAGAAGGGAAAACCACGCGAGACTC
Organism: Acidobacteriota bacterium; assembly: GCA_003225295.1. Classification (GTDB taxonomy): domain Bacteria; phylum Acidobacteriota; class Terriglobia; order Acidiferrales; family UBA7541; genus Acidiferrum. Next base: position 23,213 of record QHYZ01000117.1, read on the forward strand.
GATTGTCCCTTGGTAAGCACGAACGCGGCGAAGAGAGGACCGAGGGCGGAGCCCGCGTTGCCGCCGACCTGGAAGAGCGATTGCGCCATACCGTGCTGTCCGCCGGATGCCATGCGGGCCACGCGCGAAGATTCCGGGTGAAACACGGCGGAGCCAATGCCCATGAGGGCCGCTGCAGCCAGGACGGTCGCGTAGCTGGGGGCCAGCGCCAAAGCCAGCAGGCCGGCCAGTGTGATGCCCATGCCCAACGCCAGGGAATACGGTTGCGGGCGGCGGTCGGTATAAAGACCCACGAGCGGCTGGAGGATGGAGGCAGTCAGCTGCAGCGTGAGGGCGATCAGGCCCACCTGGCCGAAATCGAGATGGAAGGCGTTCTTGAGTAAGGGATAGATCGCCGGGATCAGCGATTGCAGCGTGTCGTTCAGGAGGTGGCAGAAGCTGATGGTTAGAAGAATTTTGAAGACGGTTTTCTCGCCGGTATCGGCCGGAGCGGTTGCTCGAATGGCAGTCAAATTTGTGTCGCTAGCCATCTAGAGCCGGGGTCCCCGAACCATTGGTGAAGGGCCACATAGTTCTTACTTTGCCGCCGAGGCCAGGCGGCGCGAGACGTAGTCGGCGACGTAAGCGTCGAAGAGATCATTGAGGCGACCGCAGACCGGACCGGGAGCGGGAATTTTGTTGCCGGCGATCTCGCCGACGCCGATGAGATTGCGATTTGTGGAAGAGACAAAAACTTCGTCGGCTGAGTACAGGTCTTCCGGACGAAGCGCCTGCTCGAGGACGGAAACACCGGCTTCCGGAGCGATTTCCATGAGGATGCCGCGGGTGACGCCTTCAAGGCAGCCGGAGGTGAGCGGGGGAGTGAGGACCTTGTTGTTTTTGACGGCGAAGATATTTGCGGAAGTGCATTCGGCGACTTCGCCACGCTCGTTGAGCATGATGACTTCGTCGAAACCTTCTTTGACTGCTTCCGCAAAGGCCCAGACATTACTGAGCCAGGAGATGCTCTTCACGCCAGTCATGGGAGACGCGGCGTGGCGGCCGTTTTCGCGGAGGGCCAGCCGCACGATCTCGCGATGTTCGGGGAGGCCGGCGGTGTAAATGATGAGGTCGACCGGCGGCTGCCGTTCCCCGCTCTGCCAGAAGCCGATGGTGTTGTAGACAAGATAGATGCGTGCGCAACCTTCGGTTACTTTGTTGGCGCGAATGACTTCGTGGAGATGGACGCGCACTTTGGCCGCAGCGTAGGGCATGGGAAGACGGGTGATGGTGGCGTCTTTTTCGAGACGGCGCCAGTGACGCTCGTAGGCAAAAGCCTCGCCGCGGGAGATGCGCAACGTGGTGAAGATGCCCCAGCCGCAGATCAGGCCGGCCTGGCCGGGGGAAAGCCGCACTTTTTCGATGGGCTGCAGGCCTTCGTTGTGGAACACGTTCGGGTGGATCACCTGGGCCTCACGAAAAGAACTCGAACTGTTTTCTATTGTATCCGAAAACCTCACTCTGAGCGGGCAGGAGAGCAGCCGTCGCTGTTCAGCCGAGGGAAAGCAGCGAGGCGGGCCGAAGCCCACCCTTGGTGAAAGTATGGTCTTAGCGAAGCCTTAGAACAGCAGCTTTAGAGCGAACTGAATTTGACGCGCCGAACCGAAGTCACCGGTCGGGAAACGCGTACTCTGAACTTGTCCAAATACGGCGTTGGTGGTGGTCAGGACGGGATTCCCGAAATTGGGGTGGTTGAAAACATCAAACATCTCAGTCCGGAACTGCACGGTAACCTTCTCAGTAAGTTTCGTATCCTTCAAGACAGAAATGTCGGTGTTGATGAAGTTCGGGCCCGTGACCGCGTCGCGGCTCAGGTTGCCAGGATGGCAGGTAGGCAGAGCCGGAGGTACTGCAGGGGCGCACGGTGAAACAAAAACGCTTTTGTTGCTAAACCAACCGGCCGGGTTTCCTGTCGTGTGGATCGGTCCGGTCACGTCGGGCCGGACTGTGAGACTGACCCCCGGGTTGATTGCCAGTGTGGGATTAAGCGGATTTCCGGTTTGCGCCTGGGTAACCCACCCGACTTGCCAACCCGAGACGAGTCGGCGGGCCTTAAACGGCAGTTGGTAAAAGCCGCTCAAGACAAAGCGATGGCGAACGTCGAACTCCGATGGGCCATAATCTCCGCGCGGATTGTACGCGTTTTCGAGGATGTAGGTCTCGCCGGTGGACAAAGAGTTGTAGTCGAGCGACTTCGAATACGTGTAGGAGCCAAGCAATTCGAGGCCGTGAGAGAGGTGCTTATTGATGGTGGCCCACAGCGCATTGTAGTTGGAATTTCCTCCGCTATTCACTTGATTAATATTACCCAGCGAGCAGAGCGGATGCGGTGCAGTGCATTGAGACGGCAAAATGGGACTGCTGGCCGGAAGGGTGGGGAACGGCCGCGTAGATCCGTAGATGCCGTTCGTAACCAGCGGCTGATTGATGTTCTGATTCAGCTGCAAGTGGGTAGCCTTCATTCCAACGTAAGCAATGCTCAGGCCCATGCTGGAACTCAGTTGGCGCTCGATCGTGAGGTTCCAGTCCTGTGAGTACATATCGTTGAAGTTCTGATTGATTGCTGCGGGGCCCAGGCTAGTGCTGGCAAGTGAGGCCGAAGGATCCTCCACCCTAATAACCCCTGAACTGATCGAAATCGGTATGGCATAGGGTGGGTTGCCACTCAGACCGACTACGATGTTGGTGGTCGGGTCCTGGGTCAGGATTGCATAGGCGGCTCGGATGGAAGTCTTGCCGTTCTTGAACGGATCCCATGCGAAACCCACGCGGGGCTGGAAGTTCTTGTTATTCGTATGATAAGGCTGGTTCGCTTGGACCAGCGTGCCGGTCGTGGGATCGAATTGGCTAAAATGGTTAGCGGCCTCGGACGGCGATGAGTTCCAGGCATAGCGCAAACCGAGGTTGACGGTGAAGTTGGGCCTCCACTTGAAGCTATCCTGCAGGAAGGCGTCATAAGAAGGCTGCAGAATCTTGTCGTTTCCAGAGCCAAGTTGGACGGTAAAAGCAGACGCTGAGTCGCTGAGGAAATTTTGCATCGCGGTCTTAAGATTATTGTTAGCCGCGCTGCCCGTCTGGTTGAATGTGAAGCTCCCAATGTTGAAGGCGATATTGTTGTTGTAAGCGCGGCGGATTTCTCCGCCAAACGCGAAGGAATGCCGGCCCCTGAGCCAACTCAAGGTATCGTTCAGCACCGCGGTAGTATCGCCACGCCCTTGTGGTTCATTAGTGGGACCGCCAAATCCCAAGGCATTACCCACGTTTAAAAAAGGCAAGCCCGAGGCCACGGGCGCACCTGCCGGCATGCTGATGTTGAACTTGACGGGGTCCAGCAGCCCATTGGGCGTAAAAGTTAAGTGGATGCGATTAAAGCCCAGGCGGACGGTGTTGGCCAGCCAGGAGCTGAATGAATGGTCCTCGCTGAAAGTCATCAGGTGACGGAGACCAGAGCGCGTGTCTCCGAAGCCGGGAATGTTGGCGCCGATCGCTCCACCTGCGGTGGGCTCCTGCCGAAGATCCTTCTGAATGACATAATAGCCGTGTAGCCGATCCTTCTGGGTCAGCTCAAAGTCGATGTCCGCCGATCCCTGGTTGAGGGCCACGTTGGCCAAAGCACCGCCGGTAAAACCAGTGAAGGTGTTTGGCTGTCCATCAATGTCGTGACCTGGCGTGCGCGCACTGACAGGTTGCTGAGTGTTCGCGCCGGGAATCAACGCAATGATCGTCTGAATCGCCGGGGTAGCCGAAGTAACCGTTGCCCGATCATCTTGGCTGGGGACGGTACTCGTAACCGTCAGGCTCTGGTGCTGGCGGAGCCCTTCGTAAGCCAGGAAGAAGAACATCTTGTTCTTCAGGATGGGGCCGCCGAGGTCCACGCCGAAATCATTACGCTTGAAGGGCGCTTGGGGATTGGGCGTTCCGTTGGAAGTCACCGCCGGATTGAAGAAATTACGAGCGTCCAGATCGTTGTTGCGGAAAAACTCAAACAGTTCGCCATGGTATTGGTTGGCTCCGGAACGTGTGGCAAGGTTTACGATGGCGCCGGAATTCCTGCCGTACTCCGCGGGGAAGGCGGAGTTGTCGATCTTGTATTCAGCGAGCGTATCGATGGGCGGCTGGAAGGTGAGCTGGTTCTGGACGTTGTCGTTCAAGTTGATCCCGTTGACCAGCCAATTGGTCGTATCCTCGCGCTGGCCCGCCGTATTGATTCCGAATGACCCTTGGCCCCGGAGCGGAGCCGAGAGGAAGCCGTTCGCAGGCGGCGTCAGCGTGCCCGGAGTCAGGAGGCTGAGATCCGTAAAGTGGCGACCGTTCAAAGGGATTTCCTGCACAGTTTTATCGTTGATGACTTGGCCCATGCTGGTCGTGGTGGTATCGACGAGCGCAGCCTCGGCGAGGATCACCACTTTATCCGTGGCTGGGCCAACGGTCAGTTGAATATTTCTTGTGAGAGCGGTCGCCACATCGAGTTTGAGATTAGAAATCACCGCAGTCTGAAAACTGGAAGCGCTGACTTCGATGCGATAAATTCCGATCGGCAACGCAGGGAAAAGATAGGCCCCGGTGGTGTCGGTTTGGGTCGCCGATGCGACTCCGGTAGCTTGATTGGTGACCATCACTTGGGCGTTCGGAACCACCGCTCCGGTAGCGTCCGTCACCGTGCCGCCCAGCGCCGCGCTAGACTGCGCCAGCGCCGCACCACCGAAGGCCGTCAAGAACATGACCAACAAGAAGAGGCGCAAGAAGACTTTCCGAGCAAGCGATGAACCCTTCCATTCAATGGCCATGATGCTGTTCCTCCAGGTAGAAATACTCACTCGGGCACAATTAACAGCTCTGTGAACCGCTTTGGGGGTGTCAAACCTAGACGAATCCCCGGGAGAGCGGCCGGGTTCCGAGGCCAGTGTGGGCATTCGCTAGCAGCAGCGATTTTGCGGCTTATCGAGCCCCTAGACCGTTTTCGCAATCTCCATGCCAGAATGGCATAACGTACGTTTCCAGCGAAACGCAAGCATTTCAGCAACTTAGGGATACGCGATCGCCGACATGAAGGAATAGGCGGGAACTATCTCCCAAAAACCGAAATGGCTTACGGTTTCCTGAAGATAAGTTTACAGATCACCTGGACTGCAGAACACAGAGTGACTAGGAAACGCTACGGCCCGCAACTGGCGGGGAGGGAAAGCAACTGGCCTTGGTAGATCCGATTGGCATCCTGGATCGCCGGATTCGCGTGCGCGATACAGGACCAATAGGCCGCGTGGCCGAACTGGGTTTGCGCGATGCTTGTAAGCGTTTCGCCCCTGCGCACCATAATTTTCGATGCCGTCCGAAGGGAGGAGACCGCCGCCGGCAGGTAAATCTGTGAACCCGCCGCGATATGGTTGGCGTCAACGATGCCCGGATTAGCGGCCAGGAGGTCACGCCAGCGAGGACCCTTGCCGAGGTTCTGCCGCGCGAGTTTCCAGAGTGAGTCACCAGGTTTTACCGTCACGACATGCCATCCTGCCGGACCTGCAGGAGCGATGGGCGCGGCTGGCTCCCTAGGTGCTACTCGATTGCCAGGCGGGTGCGAAGGCCAGGCGCGAGGAGAAGCAGGCATGAAAACCTTGGGGCGCTCAAAAGGCGAACGCTTCACAGGCGGCTGGTAGGGGACAAATTTTGGTGCCGCAGGAGTGGAAACTGGTGGACGAAGCGGCAGCACCAGAGGCTTCGGTGAAGCGAGTGCCGCATCGGAGAACGGAAGATGGAACTCCGCGGACTGCTGAAGTTTTTGTGACTCTTTCTGTCTGCGGAAACGGCGAGCGACGTCACCGAGGGGCACGTCGGGAGGAAGCGATTGCGCGTCAACGGCTTCCGGGGATTTTTCCGCCGAAGGAGGAGCGGAGTGATTTTTCCTAGCCTCCAGCTGTGCGCGATCTTCCGGGGTGAGAATCCGAGCGCGTCTCAGGTCCTGCTCGGTGTAAACGTGCTTCGATTTCTTTTGCTTACTTTCTTTCTGAGTGCGCTGCTCGCGAGCCGCTGCGGCGACATCCTGAGCGGAGCACGGGGCCACACCAACCATGACGCAAGAGAAAATCAAGATACCCAGGAGGCAGAGACGCACAGGTGCCGAAGAACGCCCCACCACTGAGGAGCGGCCCACCGACCCCGGAGTGTCGAGATCAAGTATTGCCATCACCAACCGACCACGAGGGACACTGCTTACAAGAAAGTATATCGCAAAAGGCCGTTTCTGGGAACCAAGTCTTTGGGTCATGCATCGTCCCGCGTCGGGCCAGTGAAGAAGCCCCTGATTCTTCGATGCCCCGACTGGCAGTTCATCGTGACTTTCGCGAATCTTTTCGGCAGACCCGGCGAATCATTCTCCAGGGAGTCTGCTTTCTTTCTTGAATTCAGCTCGGGATCGCCGGAAGCCCGTTGAGTCCTGTTACGCAATTTCGGTGCCGGCGCGGATAAGAAGCCGAGGGTCACCGAACTTGGTATGGGGAGAACCAAACTGCCCGAAGACTGCCAAGAACTGCTCGTTGACAAAGATGGAAGCAAACCATAAGATTATGGTTTACCTCAACAGGGAAAGGTGTGACTGAGCGCGATGAGGACGTACGTAGCCAAGGGTGAAGAAGCCCAAGCGCTGAAAGTGGGCGCGAACTGGTTTGTAGTGGACGCCACGGACGTGGTGCTGGGGCGCCTGGCCACCAAGGTCGCGCGCATGCTGATCGGCAAAGACAAGCCGAGCTTTACGCCCTATCTGGATTCGGGCGACCACGTCGTGGTGATCAATGCCGACAAGGTTCGCATGACCGGTAACAAAGTCGAGCAGAAAGTTTATTTTTCGCACAGCGGGTATCCCGGCGGACTGAAAGAAGTGCCGGCGAAGAGGTTGCGCGCCGCCAAGGCTGACTGGATGGTGCGCGAGGCGGTTCTCGGCATGCTGCCGAAGAACAAGCTGCGCGCGCGGCGCGCGAAGAAGTTGCGCGTGTACCGGGATGCGACGGGTTTGGCGCGGCACGCGGGGCAGAAGCCGCAGGCCGTTTCGCTGTAATCGAGTTTCCAGATTTGTTTCCGCACGTTGCGGTTCTCCGTTGTGTCTGACCGTCTAGCGGTCACCCATCGCAGGGAGCAAGCCGAGTGTGGAGTTTTTGAGGAGGAACGTTGAGTTCTACGGGTACGCCCATTGTGGGCACACAAACCTGGTTTCTCGGAACGGGACGGCGCAAGGAGTCGGTGGCGCGCGTGTTCCTGCGTCCGGGGTCGGGGAAATTCAAGGTGAACGGCCGCACGGTCGAGCAGTATTTTCCGAATCACGCCTGGAAGCATGACGCGGTTGAACCCCTGAAGTTCACGAATATCGCCGACCAGGTGGACGTGGTCGTGACGGCGCATGGCGGCGGTGTGGGTGGGCAAGCAGGAGCGGTGCGCATGGGATTGTCGCGGGCGATTTCGCGGTTCAATCCAGAGCTGCGGCCGGCGCTGCGGAAGAACGGATTTTTGACGCGCGATTCGCGAATGAAGGAACGCAAGAAGTACGGACAGAAGGGCGCGCGCAAGCGCTTCCAGTTCACCAAGCGCTAATTCTTACGGCCCTGGCAACGTCCGGGCCACACCGAGCTCCAGCGGGTTGACGCGAGTTGGCCCGCTGAGATCACGGCCGGCAAGGAGCCGGCAAGAGGCTGTTCTGTGGCGACGCAAGCCGCCACTGCAAACAGCTATCCTATGAGGAGGAAACTTGGCAGTAGAAATTACCATGAAGGAATTACTGGAGGCCGGAGTTCACTTCGGTCACCAGACGCGGCGCTGGAACCCGAAAATGAAGGAGTACATTTTCGGCGAACGCAACGGGATCCACATTATCGATCTTCAGAAAACCCTCAAGATGTTCCGTGAAGCGAGCCGCTTCGTGAGCGAACTCTCCGGACAAGGCCGGGCAGTCTTATTCGTGGGCACCAAGCGGCAGGCCCAGGAGGCGGTCGCCGAGGAGGCCAAACGCTGCGGGGCATTTTTCGTGAATCACCGCTGGCTGGGCGGCACGCTAACGAACTGGGCGACGCTGCAAAAATCCATCAAGCGGCTGAAGCTGCTGAAGGCCATGAACGAAGACGGCCGCATCAAAGAGCTTTCTAAGAAAGAACAAGCGCGGCTGGACCGCGAGATGAAGCACCTGTTTCAGAATCTCGAAGGCATCGAGAACATGACGCAGTTGCCGGACGCCATGTTTGTGATCGATTCGAACGCTGAGGAGATCGCGGTGAAGGAAGCGCGGCGCATGGGCGTGCCGGTGGTTTCGGTCGTGGATACCAACTGCGACCCGGACGTGGTGGATTGGATCATTCCCGGGAACGATGACGCGCTGCGCGCCATCCGATTGTTCACCACGAAGATTGCAGATTCCGTGCTGGAAGGCCACAACGCCTACCAGCAGTCACAAGTGGCGGAACAGAAATCCGCCGAGGATCAGGCGCTGGTGGACGGCGTCGAGTACGTTGATACGAGCGCGTACGAACAGTACGAGAAGCAGGAAGGCGACTTCGTGGAAGGCGTGGTGGAAACTCCCGTGGAGCCCGCTGAGGCTGCCGAGGCCACTGTTCCTCCCGACGACGGAAAGCGCTAGACATATTGCGCCGGTAGGAGTTTCGTGAGGCCCGCACCGAGTGGCTCGGGGCGGGCCATTTCACAGATAACGACATCAACCCAGAGATTGCAAAGAGAGCGAAGAGAAAAAAGGATGAGTACACAACGGCCAGCTGTGCAAATTCCAGCTCAACTCGTGAAAGAACTGAGAGAGCGAACCAACGCGGGATTCAGCGACTGCCGCGCGGCGCTTGTGGAAGCGGGCGGCGACATCGAGAAGGCCATCAGCGTGCTGCGCAAGAAGGGCCAGGCGGCCGCGGCCAAGAAGGCCCAGCGCGAAGCCGGCGAGGGCCTGGTGGGCAGCTACATCCATGCCGGCGGAAAAATTGGCGTGTTGGTGGAGCTCAACTGCGAGTCCGACTTTGTGGCGCGCACGGACGCGTTCCAGCAGCTCTCGCATGACATCGCCATGCACGTCGCGGCGCTGGATCCGCGGTATGTGCGGCGCGAAGAAGTGACGCCGGAAATGCTCGAAAAGGAACGCGATATCTACAAGGCGCAGGCTCTGGCGACGGGCAAGCCGGAGGCCGTCGTCGAGAAGATCGTGAACGGAAAGATGGAGAAGTTCTACGAGGAAAACTGCCTCTACGAACAGCACTACATCAAGGACGAGAGTGTGACGATCCACGAGATGATCACGCAGGCCATCGCCAAGCTGGGCGAGAACATCTCCATCCGGCGCTTCGTGCGCTTCAAGGTCGGAGAAGTAAGCGGCGGAGCGGCGGGGCCGGAAACATCCACGGTGCCCGCGTAAAGGACAAGAGCTCCGAATAACAACTTTGCCGAGCGTCCCGGTTTGACCGTGGCGCTCTTTTTGTTGGCAGTGCGTGGGCCTTGGCTCCCGCACTCCCAAACGCGCGATGTGCGCACACGGAGATAGTTTGTTACAATTCCCCGGATTTTGGATGGCCTAAACGGAGACTGATGGCGGCAACAAAGAAGGCTGGTAAGAAGACTGTGAAAAAAGTCAAGCCGGCATACCGAAGGGTCCTGCTGAAGCTGTCCGGAGAGGCGTTTCAAGGTCCTCAGGGATTCGGCATTCATGGCGAAACGATTCAAGCTATCGCACGCGAACTTAAAGAGGTACACGAACTGGGCGTCCAGACGGCGATCATGGTCGGCGGAGGGAATATCTTCCGCGGCGCCAGGCAGAAGGGTTTTGAGATCGACCGCGCTACCGGCGACTACATGGGCATGCTCGCTACGGTCATCAACGCGCTGGCGCTGCAGGACGCCCTCGAAAAAGAAGGTGTGTTTACCCGCGTGCTGAGCGCCATCGAAATGAAAGAGGTTTCCGAGCCGTTTATCCGGCGGCGCGCGGTGCGGCACCTGGAAAAGGATCGCGTGGTGATTTTCGCTGCCGGGACGGGAAATCCTTATTTTTCGACGGATACGGCAGCGGCGCTGCGCGCCATGGAAATCAAAGCGGACGTGATTCTGAAGGCCACGCGCGTCGATGGAGTTTACGATGCCGATCCCGAGCAGATTCCGGACGCGAAATTCTTTGCAGCGATCTCCTACCGCGAGGTGTTGAGCCAGAACCTGAAAGTGATGGACTCGACGGCGATTTCCTTGTGTATGGACAACGGCATGCCGATCGTGGTGTTCAATATGAACCGGACGGGGAATATCAAGCGGGTGGTGCTGGGCGAGCGCGTAGGCTCCAAGGTGACGCCGGCTTAGAGCTAGTTATCAGTGATGAGTCTTTAGTTGTTTGTAAGAATCGGAAACCCGGGCCAGCATTAGACTCATTCCTTGCACTTTTTTCTGAAACAAAGACCAGAACCAAAACTAAGGACTTAGGAACGAAGGACTTCGAACATGACGACCAAAGAAGCGATTGCCGCGGGCAAGACGCGGATGGAAAAGGCGGTCGAGGATTTTCGCAAGGAATTGGGAACGGTGCGCACCGGGCGCGCCAATGCTTCGATTCTGGACGCCATCCGCGTGGATTATCACGGCACACCCATGCCCGTGAATCAACTCGGCACGGTGACGGTGCCGGAGGCGACGCTACTCGTGATTTCGCCGTGGGACCCGAGCGCGGTGCCGTTGATCGACAAAGCCATCCGGACTTCGGACCTGGGGCTGAATCCCACAAACGACGGCAAGGTGGTGCGCGTGCCGATGCCGCCGCCGACCGAAGAGCGGCGCAAAGAGATCGTGAAACACCTGCACAAGGTGCTGGAGAATCACCGCACGGCGGTGCGCAATATCCGCCGTGACGTCAAGGAAGCGATTGACAAGCTGGAGAAGGACAAGAAAATCAGCCAGGATGAACAGAAACGGGCGCTGGACGAGATGGAAAAAATTTCGCACGCGGAGACCAAGAAGATCGAAGATTTGTCCGCCGCCAAAGAGAAGGAAATTCTTGAGCTCAAGTAGCTTGTAGACGTCAGCTCTCCGTTTCGGGGCCAGCGGAAACCAAGGCGTATTTCTTGCCGATCACCTGAAGCAGCGTCTCTTCGACCGCCGGGGCGTCCCGGGTGCGGTGTGCCACATTAGGGTTTGGCTGGCTGGGGTGACCAGGTGGATTCGGCGGGAGGGGATTCCGGGCGGTCGACAGTGAAGTCCTGGGCTTGGTCGTTTAGTACGGCGCGAAGGAAGGCGCTGTAGTCGCCGGCGCGCTCCGCGGGGACTTCCCTCAGCACAAAGTGGATGTGCCGAGAAGCGATGACCGTCGGTCCTTTCGCGGAGTACTGCGATACAAAGGTCGCATAATCGCGCTGGACGGAAGTGCCGGTCGGCGCAGTGACCATCGTCCCGGGGGGAAGATGCAGCGTCATGTGCGTCTCGACTTCCAGAGGCGCGCCGAGTTCGATCGGTGACGCCACCGCTCCTGCGGCTGGTTTCGCGGGGGGATCGGGCAAGCCGAGCTGGGGAAGCAGTGCGGGGATGCGCACCGGCTTCTTCGACCAGTCCACAAATTTGGGCATACTGATCTCGTAATCGACCGTGAAAGGCTCGCGGGTGGCGTACGGATCGGACGCGTTGACGCTGCTCACCTGCCCGCGGAAGCCGTCGGAAATAGAGAGAAGCTGCGCCAGGTCCTTCCACTTTTCTTTTGGCGATTGGTGAAAGGCCACGCGAAGAACGAGTTCGTTGTCGCCGCGCATAGAGTAATGAACCTTGGCGGTGAGGTTGCCGCGGGCGGCGAGGGTGGCGTCTACGCTGACGAATTGCTTGGCGGGGATAGGCGATTCCCCGGGCACGGGAAGCCAGGTAGTGAGAAAGATATCCGTCGGCGTCGCTTCCCAAGGAGGATGCAGGTACAGCACCTCCACACCACGCAGGTTCGAGGGGATTGCCTGAAACGGCGCCACGTCGAGTGTCGGATCGAGCCAGATTGTCTGCTGGTGATCAACTGCCGCGACAAGAAGGTGCGTGAAAGGCGAGGGCCTTGGGTATTGCTTTTCTGTGGGTTTCGGCGCTCCGCCCAACCCACCGATTGCAACTAGGCCAGCGGACCTGCAAAGTGTCGTAAAGAGATTGAACTTGTCCTCGGCCGTCGCGTAGCCAGAGGAGAGAATCTCGTTCGCTGGTCGACCATGGAAACCTGTGGAACCAAGTGGAAGGTCGATGGTGGAGACCTTCTGCGAAACAAAGTCGTAGATGGCTTCAATCTTCTCTCCGCGTGTTTTCGCAGCAAGGGTTAACTCGGCAGCGCGTTTCGCCACTTCTGCTGGGGGATTTTCAGCCGCCAGGAGAGCCCTGCCAAGGCTCAGGGATAGCCCCTGCCAGGATTTGAAGGTGGTGAGAACTATGTCTGGTTCGGCCTCCATGGTTTCCAATGCCGCATCAGAATTGGATTGCGCGGTGTACTTCCAACGGTAGAGCACTCGCGCGTCCGTGCGATTTTCGGATGCAACGATTTCGTAAGGGAATTCGGGTGCAACGTGCAGCTGAACCTTCTGCCAGGCGGGCACGTCGATCTCGAAGAGTTCCTGGGAGACGACTCCGGAGCGGTCGAAAGAGTGGTCGAGCCAGAAGTCGGGGGCCAGGGGGCGTTGCTTGGTGACAGTGATGACGCGGTATTCGAGGATGTCGGCGGGTTCGAGGCCGAGGATACGGACGGATTTGACGCGCACATCTTGGTAGGCGGGGGCGTTGATGACCGCGGAATTGGGATGGTCGATGATGGCGCTGGGCAGGATGTCGGCGGTGCCGCCGCTGGCATGGATGATGTGAACGAGCGGAATATCCACGGATTCGAAAGAGCGGTTGTAGTCGAAGTTGAGGCGGGCGAACTGGCGAACGCCTAGTTCGCTGTTGATGTGTACTCGGGCGTGCACTTCCTTGCGGCTATCGCCGCTGGCTTCGAAGCGGCAGCGGGTTTCGAGCAGCTCGATGTGTGCGGGGTTCTCGGTTTTCTCGGGCGGGGCGGTTTTCTCGGCCTTTTTGTCGGCGCGCTTTTCGACTGGCTTTTGAGCCGGCTCTTGGGCGGGGGAAACGCAAACGAGCGCAAGGAGTAGCAACAGCGAAGATATCCGCAAACAAGGAAAAGGCCCGGAAAGGCTCGGTGTGGTCACGAAAGGCAGTGTAGGGTGTGGGCGGGGACGGGTAAAGGTGAAAGGGAAGCCGGGTTGCGCGGTGGTGACCGGAGTGCAGCCTTCGACAGGTTTTCGAGTGCAAAAGCGGCAGCCAGCTGCCGCACTCGACCGAAACCGTTCTTCGGCCGGTGCGTCTCTAGAGCGTGATAGAGTCTCCTGTGCCCGGAAGGCGTGAGGGAGAAGGCAGATGCGACGTATCTTGGCCAGAGTGGCGGTGGTGGCACTCGGATTTTCTTGGGGCGGAGCGGGGATGGCGCGGGCGGATAATCGGCCCGCCCCGAAGGGCCCAGATGAGGATGGCACGAAGCCGGCGCTCGTGAAGATTGCAGGCGAAGCGATGATCGATTCGCACGCTTTCCAATACCTCACCGAGCTGAGCGACGACATCGGCTCACGGGTGACGGGGTCGCCGGCTGATAGAAAGGCCGAACAGTGGGGCGTAGCCAAGATGAAAGCCATGGGCCTCGAAAACGTGCACACGGAAAAATATCAGCTTTGGCGCGGATGGACGCGGGGCATGGCGCAAGGGGAATTGCTCGAACCGATTCGCAGGCCGCTGCATGTGGATGCCATGGGCTGGACGGGGTCGACGCCCGCAGGGGGCGCGGAAGGCCAGGTGGTAACCGCGAATCTCTTCGATATCGAGGAAGAGGTCAAACACGCTTCACGGCTTGCCGGGAAGATTGTGCTGGTGATCATGCAGGGTGCGCCAAAGAAAAATGAAGATTCCCTGTTTGCCATCTTCGGAGATTTCCTGAAGGCGGCCGGCAAGGCCGGGGCAGTGGCGGTGATCGGAGGCCAGGCGGGGTCGAAAGCTTCGGGAATGAACCTTACGCACACGGGCATTCTCGGATTCGACGCCGATTTCTCCATCCCGGTCTTGTCGATGACCGCCGAGGATCAAGGGCAGCTCGAACGGTACGTCGAGAGCGGAAAAAAGGTGCTGGTGCGCTTCAACGTTCAAAACACGTTTTCAAACGGGCCAGCGGAATCGGCCAATGTGGTCGGAGAGATTCGCGGGCGCGAAAGCCCGGAGCAGGTGCTGGTCGTCGGGGCGCACCTGGATTCCTGGGATCTCTCGGAGGGAACCACGGACAACGGCACAGGCTCGGCGAGCGTATTGGGCTCGGCGGAAGCGATTGTGCGCTCCGGCATGAGACCGCGGCGGACCATCCGCTTTGTATTGTTTACGGGTGAGGAAGAGGGGCTGGACGGTTCGTTTGCTTACATGAAGCAACATCAATCGGAGATAGCCAATCATTTGGGCAACCTGGTGCTGGATGATGGGCAGGGGCCGGTGAAGGAGTTCATGCTGGGAGGCCGCGACGATCTGGTGGCGAGCTTCCGGCCTTTCGCCCAGTCGCTAGGGTCGATTGGTAAGATTCCCGTGAACGACAAGGTTGAGAGCGGGACCGACACGCTGCCTTTCTCAATGGCTGGCTTACCGGGAATCAACATGAATCAGGATTCGCCGGACTACAAATATACGCACCACTCGTCGGCCGATGCGCTGGAAGCGGTAAAGCCGGAAGTGCTGGCGCAAAATGCCATGCTGATGGCGCTTACGGCCTATTGGATCGCCGACCGGCCGGAGCGTTTTGCTTCGCCCTGGCCTGCGGAAAAAACCGCCAAGATGCTACGCGCGCAGCACCAGTACGAGATGCTGAACGCCTTTCACATTTGGCCCTTTGGGGACCTCGGGGCGGAGGGCAAGGAATAGGGGGGTTCGACAAGGAGGAGACGATTCGTCAGGGACGGAAAGCCTTGCGGTGATGCCCCGGGATTTGGTTGGCAGGGCTTCAGGAGAAGACGGAACGGCCATATGGAAACATTCTGGCAAGACATTCGGCATGGCCTGCGCGTGTTGCGCAAGAGCCCTGGTTTCAGCGCCGTTGCGGTGTTGTCACTGGCGCTGGGGATCGGGGCAAACACCACTATCTTCACCGTCGTGAATGCGATCCTGCTGCATCCCTTGCCGGTGAAGGACATTTCACAGTTGGTGGAGTTGGACACCATCGATACCAAAACCAAAGTAGGTTTTGCCAACGCCACCAAAATTGGGATGTCCTTTCCGAATTTTCAGGACTATCAGAAGCAGACGGAAGTCTTTTCCGGTTTGTCATGCATCGTGCCGGTTCCGCTGACGTGGAGTGGCGGCTCGGAACCCCGGCAGGTCAACGGGCAAATGGTGAGCGCGAATTATTTCGATGCGCTGGGCCTGCAGCCCGTGGCCGGACGGTTTTTTCTGCCTGATGAAGACACCAAGCTAAACGGGAACAACGTGGCGGTGATCAGTCACAGTTTTTGGGTCAATAGGCTGGGAGCGGACCCCACTGTTGTGGGCAAGAGCCTGACTCTGAACGCCATGCCGTACACCGTGGTGGGAGTAACCCCCCAGGGATTCAAAGGGACATTCACGTTCGCGGGCGCGGAACAGATCTGGATTCCTTCGAGCATGTATCCGCAGGTCTTGGCCGGTCTGAACAAGGAGTTTTTTAATGACCGGCGATTTCTGGGAATCTTTTCGGTTGGCCGGCTCAAGCCCGGAGTTGGTCAGGAATCGGCCGGGGCTTTGCTGAAGACCATGGCCTCGCAGTTGGAAGCGGAATATCCCAAAGACAACGGCGGGCGCAGCGTGGTGCTGACGCCCCTGGCGGATGCGGCGGTGGGCGCGAATCAGCACGATCAGGTGGCGCTGGCCGGCACCATGATGATGACCGTCGTGGGAGTGGTGCTTCTGATTGCCTGCGTCAACCTGGCAAATCTTTTGCTGGCGAGAGCCGCGCAGCGTGAAAGGGAAATGGGGCTGCGAGCTGCTCTGGGAGCCAGCCGGCACCGCCTCATGCGGCAAATGTTGACCGAGTGCATTCTATTGTCGCTGCTCGGCGGCGCGGTGGGTTTAGCCATTGCTTACGTGGGCCGAAGTGTGCTGTGGTCGTTCTGGCCGCCATTCATTCAGCAGAATGACCTGGATCTCTCGCTTGATTCGCACGTTTTACTGTTCACCATGGGCATCTCATTGTTCACCGGCGTGCTCTTTGGGGTTGCCCCGGCATTGAAAGCGTTTGTGCCTGACGTGATGGAAACACTCAAACTGGGCGGGCGCGGAGGATCGCTCGGCTGGGGAAGGAACAGTTTGCGCAGCCTGCTGGTTGTTTCAGAAATCGCGCTTTCGCTGGTGGCGCTGGTCGGCGCAGGACTCTTTATCCGCAGCATGCGCGACGCGCAGCGGATCGATCCCGGCTTCGAATCGAAGAATCTGTTCATGATGGCATTCGATCTCGGCGCGCTGCACTACCAGGAAGGACGAGCGCAGGAATTCTTTCGCGCGGCTGTCGAACGCGCGAATTCGACGCCCGGCGTGAAATCCGCCGCGATCGCTTCAAACTTTCCCCTCGGCGGCGGTTTCGCGAGAACGGTTTTTCCCGAGGGAGAGGACGAAACGACCGGGTATCGCGGCACGTTGACGCAACTCGACGATATCACTTCAGGATTTTTCGATGCTCTTAAGATTCCGCTGCTGAAGGGGCGGGTCTTCAGCGATTCCGACCGCAAGGGTACCACGCCCGTCGTGGTCATCAATGAAGCCATGGCCAAACACTTCTGGCCGAACCAGGAAGCCGTCGGCAAACGGTTTCATTTCTTTGGCGATCCCACCTTGCGGGAGGTCGTGGGGGTCGTGGGAAACACGGTGATCAATAACATCGGGGAAGTGCCCGTGCCGCTCGCCTATCTGTCTATCAGGCAGGATTATTCGCCAGCCGTTACTCTGCAGGTGCGCACGACGGGAAGCCCGGAGGCACTGATCGGCGGCGTTCGCGCGCAAATTCAGTCGCTGGATCCGAATCTGGCGATCACCAATGTACAGACGATTAGCGAGATTATGGATCAGGGACTGTGGGCGCCACGGATGGGCGCGGCGCTGCTGACGCTATTTGGAGGCCTGGCTCTGGTGCTGGCGGCGATCGGCGTTTACGGAGTGCTGTCCTACTCGGTGAATCAGCAGACCCGCGAGATCGGGATACGCATGGCCATGGGTGCGGAACGCGCGCACGTGCTGCGTCTGGTGGTGGGCCAGGGTTTGCGGCTGGCGGGAGTAGGCGTGTTGCTGGGAGTCATCGTGGCCGTGGCGGTCATGCGTCAGCTTTCCGGTTTGTTGTTTGGCGTAAGTGCTTACGATCCAATGACTTTTGCGGCCGTGGCCGTACTCCTGGTGCTGGTGGCTTTTCTGGCCTGTTATATCCCAGCCCGTCGGGCCACCTGCGTTAACCCGCTGGTGGCCCTTCGACACGAATGAGCGATTTCCCATTCGAAAAGGTCAGTTTGGCTGTTTCGAAACTAGCTCATTCTAAACAACTTGTTCCGTTTTTCGAGCCAGTTGAGGATTTCCCCATGCCAGCGGCTATGGTACACTGATGCGGGTAGAAAAGGCCGGGCGGCGAAGCCGTCTGGCATGGCGGGTGCCGAAAACACCAAAAGTGCGCGACGATTTCCACCGTTGGAATTCGAAAGATTTGACAGCGCGCATTTTCTTTCCTATACTTCGGTGTTTGTCAGGGACGCTTTTTTACCTGAGTGGGGCGGCTCCAGATGGTTTGGAGTCGTTGAGTTGGAAGGGAATTATCTTCGGTCCCGGAACAAAGTAAGACGGAATGGGACAGAAGAGCGGCCGGAATGGGGCGCCAGCCCCGCAAAGCCGAGTAAGCCTCTCCGAACTGAATCCAAGGGATTAGTTCTACTTCTTGGAGTGCGTACGGAGTTTCTTGCTGGTGGTATCTCCGGATTCGCAGTAGACCTTTCAGCACTGGGACTGCGCTCTCGCGCCATTTTGTCTGCGCGCCTTGCGGGAGCCGCGCATCCCCGGCGCATCCATTTCGGATGCTCTCGGGATGAAAAATTACGCGCGATAGAGGGACGACTGTGCCGACGTTTTCACAATTGGTAAGGATGGGACGTGAAGCGGTGCGCATGAAGACCAAGTCGCCCGCGCTGGCGGGCTGCCCGGAGAAGCGCGGCGTATGCATTCGCGTGTACACGCAAACGCCTAAGAAACCGAACTCCGCGCTGCGGAAAGTGGCGCGCGTTCGCTTGACGAATTCGATTGAGGTGACCACTTATATTCCCGGCGTCGGCCACAATTTGCAGGAGCACTCCATCGTGCTGGTGCGGGGTGGCCGCGTGAAGGACCTGCCGGGGGTGCGGTATCACATCGTGCGCGGGACGCTGGACGCCGCGGGCGTGGAGAACCGCAAGCAGGGACGATCAAAATACGGCGCCAAGCGGCCCAAGGCCGCGCAGGCGAAGTAAGGGTGCAGGCTTAGCGCTTGCGCATGGAACGATTTTCGAAGGAGCGATAAAGAGCAATGCCACGCAAAGGACTCATTTTCCGGCGAACGCAAGCGACCGATCCGGTCTACGCCAGCGACATCGTGGAGAAGTTCATCTGTTCGATGATGTGGGAAGGCAAGAAGTCGACGGCGCAGCGCGTGTTTTACGGCGCGATGGATCAGGTGGCCAAGAAGACCAACGACGATGCGCTGAAAATTTTCAAGAAAGCCATCGAGAACGTGAAGCCGTTGCTGGAAGTAAAGACGCGGCGCGTGGGGGGCGCGAACTATCAGGTTCCGGTGGAAGTGAACCCGTTCCGCAGGCAGTCGCTGGCGATTCGCTGGCTGCTGCAGTATTCGCGGGAGCGCGCCGGCAAGACCATGGTAGACAAGCTCGCGGATGAATTGATCGATGCGGCGAATGCGCGCGGCGGGGCCATGAAGAAGAAAGAAGATGTGCACCGCATGGCGGAAGCGAACAAGGCGTTCGCGCATTATCGGTGGTAGGCGTTTCATAAACCAGAGGATTTCTAAAAGAGATTATGCCCCGGGCATTCAAACTCGAAGACACCCGCAACATCGGGATCATGGCGCACATTGACGCCGGAAAGACGACGTCGACGGAGCGCATCCTGTTCTATACCGGTGTGACCTACAAGATCGGTTCGGTGGATGAAGGCACGGCTACCATGGACTGGATGGAACAGGAGCGCGAGCGCGGTATTACCATTACCAGCGCGGCGACGACTGCTTCCTGGGATCGCTTCAACAAGAAATACCGCGTCAACATCATCGATACGCCCGGCCACGTGGACTTCACCGTGGAAGTGGAGCGCTCGCTGCGCGTTTTGGACGGCGCGGTGTGTGTGTTCGATTCCGTCGCCGGCGTGCAGCCGCAGTCGGAAACCGTTTGGCGTCAGGCGGACAAGTATCGCGTCCCGCGCATCTGTTTTGTGAATAAGATGGACCGTATGGGCGCGGATTTCGACCACGTCGTTCGCACCATTCGCCAGCGCCTCGGTGCCCACCCCGTACCTCTGCAATTCCCCCTCGGACGCGAAGACAATTTCATCGGGATTATTGATTTCCTCGAGGAAAAGGTCATTGTTTGGCTGGAAGAAACGTTGGGCGCGAAATATGAGACCTTCCCCGTCGAGAAGCTTTGGGAACAGGCCTTCGTGGAATCGCGGCCAGATGTGGCCGCTGCTCTGAAGGGTTCGGCGATCGACAAGAAGTTCTACGACGAGCACCGCAACAAGGTCGTCGAATATATCGCAGAACACGACGACGAGGTCATCGACAAGTATCTAAACGAAGGCACGCTCACGCTGGAAGAGATGCGTAAGTCGATTCGCAAGTCGACGCTGCATTTGAAAATCGTGCCGGTGCTGGCGGGTTCGGCGTTCAAAAATAAGGGGATTCAACCGCTGCTAGATGCCGTTGTCGATTACCTGCCATCCCCGGTGGATGTTCCTCCGGTGGAGGGCCTGAATCCGGGGAATGACGAAACCGAGTTGCGCCTTTCCCGGGATGATCAGCCCTTCTCCGCGCTGGCCTTCAAGATCATGTCCGACCCCTTCGTCGGGCATGTGACTTACGTGCGCGTGTATTCCGGCGTGCTGAAGTCCGGAAGTTACGTATTGAACTCCGGCAAGGGCACGCGCGAGCGCATCAGTCGTTTGCTGCAGATGCACGCGAACAAGCGCGAAGAGATTGATGAGATCTATGCGGGCGACATTTGCGCCTGCGTGGGTCTGAAGAGCGTCAATACCGGCGACACCCTCTGCGACGAGAACAAACCCATCATTCTCGAAAATATCGATTTCCCCGCACCAGTTATTTCCGTAGCCATCGAGCCGAAAACCAAGGCGGACCAGGACAAGCTGGGTGTGGCCATGCAGCGACTGGCGCAGGAGGATCCGACATTCCGCGTTTCCACCGAACCGGACACCGGACAGACACTGATTTCCGGCATGGGCGAGTTGCACCTGGAAATCATCGTGGACCGCATGCTGCGCGAGTATAACGTGCAGGCCAACGTGGGACGTCCGCAGGTGGCGTACCGCGAAACGATTCGCAAGAAGGCCACCGCCGAAGGCAAGTACATCAAGCAGACCGGCGGCCGCGGCCAATACGGACATTGCGAAATTGAGTTGCACCCGCTCCCCAGCTCCAGCCACGAGAACATGAAGGAAATGTCCACGGACGATCTGGACGCCCTGGCCAAGCAAATCGTGGGCGGGCCTGCTGGAAAATGGAAGTTCGACAAGGAGCACCGCTTCCTGTTTATCGACAAGATTGTCGGCGGATCGATTCCGCGCGAGTTCATCGCGCCGATCGAAGCGGGCATCCGTGAAGCGTTAGACAACGGCATTCTGGCGGGCTTTACCATGGTGGACGTTGCCGCGGTTCTGATCGACGGCAGTTCTCACGACGTGGACAGCTCGGAAATGGCGTTCAAGATCGCCGGCTCGATGGCCTTCAAGGAAGCCTGCCACCGGGCGTCGCCGGTTCTTCTCGAACCCATTATGAAAGTGGAAGTCGTGGTTCCGGAAGAATACATGCCGCAGGTGTTCGGCGACCTGAATGCGCGGCGTTCGGCGATTCAGGGCACGGAAAACCGCGCCGGCAGCAACGTCATTCGAGTGGAAGTGCCGCTCTCGCAGATGTTCGGTTACGCCACCGATTTGCGCAGCCGCACTCAGGGCCGCGCCACTTTCACCATGCATTTTTCGCATTATGCCGAAGCGCCGGCTTCGATCGCCCAGGAAGTGATCGAGAAGGCCACCGGCAAAGCGGCCAGATAGATCGGGATTTTGCTGTCAGGGTTTGGTTACAGGGTTTGTAGCAAGGTAGTTCAAAAGACTTCGACTGAGGAGCAGAGGACGAAATGGCGAAGGAGAAATTCGAGCGCAACAAGCCGCACGTGAACATCGGGACCATCGGTCACATTGATCATGGCAAAACGACGTTGACGGCGGCGATCACCAAGGTGCTCTCCAAGCACAACCCCAAGGTGCAGTTCCGCGCGTTCGATTCGATCGACAACGCTCCGGAAGAGCGCGAGCGCGGGATCACCATTGCGGTGTCGCACGTGGAATACGAAACGGCGAACCGGCACTACGCGCACATGGACTGCCCGGGGCACGCGGATTACATCAAGAACATGATCACCGGCGCGGCGCAGATGGATGGAGCGATTTTGGTGGTGGCGGCGACGGATGGGCCGATGCCGCAGACCCGCGAGCACATTCTGCTGGCGCGTCAGGTGGGTGTGCC
>QHYZ01000118.1 GCA_003225295.1 Acidobacteriota bacterium
GGCATCCCGGCGCGTTTTGCTTTGATGTCCCAAAGGGCAATGTCCACGCCACTCATGGCATTGAACAGCACCGGTCCGTTGCGCCAATACGAACTCACATAACTCGACTGCCAGATGTCCTCGATTTCATCGACGTTGCGCCCGATCAGAAACGGCTTGAGATAATCCTCAAGGGCCGACTGGACGGCCAGCGCACGCTGTGTAAATGTCGCGCAGCCCCAGCCGACCAGGCCTGCCTCGGTCGTTTCGACCTTCGCGACAACCAGCCGGATATGATTCGGCGCCGTGAGGATCGTTTTGATGTCCCGGATCTTCACCGGCGCCGTGCCTCTCAGCGCCTGCGCGTAAAGCGCATCGGATTTTGACGCGAGAACTCCGGCCAGCGAAGGTGGGGACGCGAGCAGGGACGCTCCGCCAGCGAAAGAGAGAGAACGTATTGCTTCACGACGGTTCATAATGGTGCCCTCCATGAAAATTGACCGTAGAATCGCTCTTAGCTTACGGCATCCTATGGAGAGGCGGTTCGCTTCGTAACGCTTGAGACCCTGTGGACGCCTTCTACCGTGCGCAACGGCGCCGGCGAGCCATCCGGCGACGACGCCGAGTCACAGCGTGAAGTCACTGGAGAGAGTAGCTTGTCAATTTCCGCTTGACAGGTTGTCGGCGTCCTCGTGTAGTAAGGCGCATGGACAAACCATCACGAAGAACGATCCTGAGGACCGCCGGAGTAGCGGCCCTGGCCATGCCCGCCACTTACGGCGCATCCGCCTTGTCATTGTCTGGCACTTCCGGCGCGACTGCTCGCGGTGGACTGCGCTTCGAAGGAAAGGACACGCCGAAGATTTGTCTGGAGGCGGCGCTGGGCGGGTCGCTGGACAACACGGCTGGTGCGAATGACCAGGCCGCGGCGGCGGCCCGACGAATCCGTCAGCTCGGCGTAAATCATGTGATCTCCGGTGGCGGCGCGATTCCCTGGGAAGAAAGCCGACTCCAGGACATGATGGGCCACCTCAAGACGAATGGGCTCGTCCTGGCCAACTTGATGATCACAGGCTTTCCGAATGCCATCTACAACCGGCCCGGAAGGGATCGCGACGTCGAGAACGTAATCCAGTCGATCAGGGTTGCCGGTAAGGTCGGCCTGCCAGTTATCGAATATAACTGGTACGCGCACCGGGCGATGGAGGGCTATTTCGAAGAGACCGGGCGCGCTGGCGCGGGCTGGACCGGCTTTGATTACGAACGGATGAAGGATCTTCCGCCGCTCGCGGAAGAAGGGGCCCATACGCTCGACGAAATGTGGGCCAATATCACCTATTTCCTCAAGGCCGTGATTCCGGAGGCCGAGAAGGCCGGCGTGCGTCTCGCGTTGCACCCCAACGATCCCCCCGCGCCGATCAGCCGTGGGTCTCAGCAGATCATGGGAGCGATCGAAGGTTGGAAGAAACTGATAGGCATAGTGAACAGCCCTTCGAATGGGATCACCTTCGATTGTGGCGTGACCAGAGAGATGGGCGGCGATCCTGTCGAGGTGTGCCGCTGGTTCGCTTCCCGGGACCGGATCAACCATGTGCATTTCCGCAATGTCAAGGTGCAGAAGCCGAATGAGCGGTACACCGAAGTGTTCATCGATGAGGGCGAGAACGACATGTTTAGGGTAATGCGAGAACTGGTGAAGCAGCAGTATACGCGCCTGATCTACCCCGAGCATCCCCGCGGACTTGATTACGACCGCGAACGGCCCAACTTCCGGTCATCGTATCCAGGGGGAGGTGGCTATGCCGCTTTCGCATTCAACGTGGGCTATACCAGAGCCATGATGCAAGCCGCTCTGGCGTTGATGTGAGGATTAGGATCATGACGGATCGAATGCGGCGCGTGCTGACAGCCCTGTTGGCAACCGAGCTCGTTGGCGGGCCGGTTGTTCACTTTGATGAAACAACGAATCATCGACTACACCGTGTCGAACACCTTGACCTGTTTCGCCATGGCGGACCGGAAGCCTACCGACGTGCTGATCGAGCGGGCCGGCGACGTAGACAACGAGGAAATCGACGACACCGGATGCTAGGCGAAGAGTTCCGCTCGATTAAAGAGGCCGCAAAACAGTTCAGGAGAACCTAATTATCCGTGAGCAACAAACGTTATCGGCAGGCGGTCTGTTGCCCGTTTGCCCCGCCCCCAGTGGGTTCCCTGGGACGCGTCACTGTATGCGTATTTCAATTTTCGTCTTGGGTTCACTCCTCGCGGGTTGGAGCCTCCTCGCGCAGGATATCGATCCGGGGCGCAGATTATTTGAAAATCGCTGCGCGACATGCCATGGCGCCGACGGCAACGGAGGCCCGATGGGCCCCCCGATTACCTCCCGCCTGGCTAGCCGCGAAGCTCGGCAGCTTGCCGCACTCATTCGGGAGGGCCTGCCCGCGCGAGGGATGCCTCCAAGCCAAGTCGCCGATCCGGAGATGGCTTATTTGCTGAGGTTCTTGCGCACGATTCAACAGCGCGCATTGGAGAGGCCTGTTGTGCACATGACCGTTCAGACGATCGACGGCAAGAGACTGGGTGGGCAGGTGCTCGGCGAAGGTTTCGAGGACCTGCAACTGCAAACCGATGATAAGCGCATCCATCTGTTGCGCCGCGCTGGAGATCTCTTTCGAGAGGTCACTTCCGAGACGAACTGGCCAACCTACAATGGCGATCCCGGCGGCAACCGCTACACCACGCTGACGCAGATCAACAAGAACAATGTCACCAGGCTGGCACCGAAGTGGGTGGCTACGATTCCGGGCGCGGGACGGCTGGAAGTGACGCCGGTGGTCGTGGACGGCATCATGTACGTGACCGCCCAGAACCAATGCTTCGCGCTGGATGCCGGGACCGGCCGCGAGCTCTGGCATTACCAGCTGCCCCCCACGCCGGGAATGGTTGGCGATTCCGGACTCAACCGCGGCGTCGGAGTGGCCGGCCAGCGCGTTTTTCTGGAGACCGATCACGCCCATGTGATCGCCCTCGACCGCTTTACCGGTGATCTACTCTGGGACACAGAGAGCGCGGACTGGCGCCAGAACTACTTCGCCACGTCCGCGCCGCTTCCGGCAGGCTCCCTCGTTGTTTCCGGCGTTGCGGGGGGCGAACATGGCGCTAGGGGATTCGTCACCGCCCTCGATCAGGACACCGGCAAGGAGGTGTGGCGGTTCTGGACCGTGCCGAAACGCGGCGAGCCAGGCTCGGAGACCTGGAAAGGCAAGGACGTCGATCACGGCGGTGCGCCAACGTGGTTCACCGGCAGCTATGACCCCGAGCTCGATATCATATATTGGCCGACCGGCAACCCTAGCGCGGAGTACAACGGAGACCATCGCATCGGAGACAATCTCTACTCAGATTGCATGCTGGCGCTGGACCGCCAGACCGGCAAGCTCAAGTGGTATTACCAATTCACCCCTCACGATCTGTGGGACTGGGACGCTACGGAAACGTCGGTTGTGGTAGACGCGGACTGGCAGGGCCAACCCCGCAAACTGATCCTGCACGCTGACCGCAACGGCTTCTTTTATGTTTTCGATCGCACTAACGGAAAACCTCTCCTGGCGAAACAGTTTATCAAGAACCTGACTTGGGCAAGGGGGATCGGATCGGATGGCCGTCCCATCAAGCTGCCGAACCAGGAGCCGACGGAGGCAGGCACCAAGGTCTGCCCTTCTCAGGATGGAGCGACCAACTGGTTTTCGCCCTCCTTCAATCCCTCTACTGGCTTGTATTACGTACAGACGTTTGAGAAATGCGGTATCTACACCAAGGGTGACGCTGGAGAGTGGGAAGCCGGTAAGTCATATCTGGGCGGCTCGCAACGCACGGCTCCCGATCCGAAGCCGCAGAGGGTTCTGAAGGCCATCGACATCCGCACGGGAGCGATTGCTTGGGAACTGACCCAACCGGGACCTGCGCTCTCCTGGGGCGGCACCCTCTCTACGGCGAGTGGGTTGGTAATCTTTGGGGAAGAAGGTGGAGGCTTGATGGCGGCGGACGCCACGAGCGGCAACCCTCTGTGGAGCTTCCAAACCAACCACGCGTGGAGGGCCTCGCCGATGACCTACATGTTTGACGGCAAGCAGTACGTAGCGGTCGCTGCGGGGTCGAATATCATCGCTTTGGCAATTCAGGAATAGGCGGCGAGGAAGCGTATGGTGTCGCAGAACGGCAGGTCAACCGCTGGCCTGCATTTCCGGAAAACGAGTCACGCCCCCACGCGAAGAAGCCGCAGGTTAAGTCCTCACGAAGAATGGCTGTGTTTCCCTGACGGATCTTCTTTTTGAACCGGGGCGTGAATTTATGGTTAGGAAGTTGATTTGATCGCGACTCGAATGCAGCCTTGAATAGATTGATTCTGCCGGACTCCGGGCGGTAGAATTCGAATTGAGGTATGGAACAATGATTCCGAAAACGTTCTTCTTGATCGCGCTTGCAGTTCTTTTCTGCGCTTCCGCAGAAGCGAAGATCGCCGGCGATTACCTTGAGAGCCGCAGCGCCGACGTCTATACAGGTCAGTGCTTTGCCAATGGCGAGGTCGGCCTGACGGGCGATCAGGCCATCCTGGCGTGGCATATTCGTTCCGGCAGTTGGGATGGCGTGAAGCTGGACGGGTTCAGTGTGGTCGCTGCCGTGAAGGCCAACGCTACGTTGGGCGATCCATACGCCGACCCCTATCCCGCGAAATCCGTGCTGATCGTTGATAACCGGGCGGACGCTCGTGAGCGCGGCGCGCTCGCTGCTTTCGCGCGGCACATGGGCGGCAAGTTGCTCGCAAATGTGGTGAACGTCATCGACGCGCCCATTGACATGCAGGTAGCCCAGGAGCATCACGGTGGCGCGCTTGTTCGCGCCGGCGATTTCGTAACGCTCCAGACCCGCAGCATCAACGAGAACGATCACCTATGCGGCAACGAGTCGACGTTCTATCCTCCGCTGACCGAGGTCAGTCATGCTATGGCCGCCGTTGCTACGACCGACAGCTATAGCGGCAAAGGTTTGGGCGCGACGTGGACGTTGCACGACAAGCGCAGCGCCTTTGTTGGCTCGTTCTAAGGCTGTACGTTTTGAGCTTTTCATCAGCACCCAAGCAGGCGTGTAGCAATTTCTTGCTTCGACCGTAAAGCATCGTCTGAGGTATATGCGCTGGAAAACTGCTGCCCTTCTCCTGTTGGTCCTTTGCGCCAGCGCTCTAGCGGCACCCAAGGTGGAGACCATCGGGCCGTGCACTGACGCAGCCGTGGCCGACGCGGTGAAGAAAGCTCTCGCGCCACAGGGCTACCGCGTGACCCTCGACGACGGCTCGACCGTTGACCTCTGGCCTCCTGCCCAAATTCAAAGCAGCGCCAAAACTCGCGAGGATGCCACGTATCCTCTTGCACCGTCGCTTTTCTTCGGTGTTATCCATTTTGCGAAGAACGCCCGCGATGCCCGTGGCAACGCCATTTCTCCCGGTACGTACAACCTGCGCTATGAGCTACAGCCGAACGATGGCAATCATCTGGGCACTTCGCCCACCCCTGACTTCCTGCTGTTGGTCCCCGCCGCGGCAGATACAAATCCCGCTCAGAGCTACAGTTTCGATCAGCTGATTCATCTCAGCGAACAAGTGACCAGCAAGAAGCATCCTGCGGTATTCAATCTGGTGCCCGCCGATGCCAAGCAGTTTCCACTTGTTGTCACCGATTCCGGGGATCACACCATTCTGTTCTATAGAGTGAAGACCCAGTCCGGTGAGCTGCCGCTTGCATTGGTTGTGAAGGGGACCACGGAGGAATAGGCGCGCTAGGTCCGTGAGGCTTTCCTTCAGGGATGGTAATGGGTCAATTTGAATTTTCTGAATCATGACCAGACAAAAATCAAACTAACGGCTACGCAATGACTCTTGACAGAGAATCTCGCTCGGAATAATGATAAATTCCAATTAAATTTAATTCCACGCGGTGACTACATGACCACTAACAACAAATCCTCTGGCTTTTCGCGACGAGACTTCCTGAAAATTTCTAGCATTGCGGCATCGGTTCCGCTAGTCGCGGGACCGAAGGTCATCGAAGTAGCGGGGCAGGAGGTTGCTGTCCATGGTCCCGGTGCGGTTCCCGTCACATTGAGCGTGAATGGAAAGCGGTTCAATGCTGAACTGGAGCCGCGCGTCACACTGCTCGACGCATTGCGCGAGCATTTCGACGTGACCGGCCCCAAGCGCGTCTGCGATCGTGCGGAGTGTGGTGCTTGTACCGTGTTGATCGACGATCGCCTCGTATATTCATGCACCACACTGGCCATCGAAGCGCAGGGCAAAGAGATTGTCACCGCCGAAGGTTTGGGCGGGGGCGACCGGCCGCATGCTGTACAGTCTGCCTTCGTCAACAATGACGCGCAGCAATGCGGGTTCTGCACGCCAGGGTTCACCGTCGCCGCCAAATCCTTTCTGGACCGAAATCCTCACGGCCACGACGCAGAAATTGCCCACGGCCTCGCAGGGAACCTCTGCCGCTGCGGAACCTACCGCGGTATCCACGGCGTGGTCGCCCAGATGACCGGGCGAGAACCGCAAGGCAATGCGGGTACGACGATGATCGCGTCTCGCGCTACCCCTTCCTCGAAAGGAGATGCGTGATGCCGGCCGAAGACAAGTACGCCTACCCACCTGCAGACGAGCGCACTTACGTCGGCCGCCGCATGGGCCGCGTCGATGGCACTGCAAAGTCCACTGGCCACGCGAAATACACATACGATTACAACGCCAAGGGCTTGCTTTACGGCGCCTTTGTTCGCTCTCCCTATGCCCACGCGCGCATCAAGAATATCAATACCAGCGAAGCCGAGAAGATGTCGGGCGTAAAGGCTGTCGAGATTGTGCAGAAGCCCGGCAGCGAGATCTATTGGGCCGGAGACGAAGTCGTAGCCATCGCTGCGGTTGATGAACCCACCGTGCGCGACGCCGTGCGCGCCGTCAAAGTCGACTACGAGCAACTCCCGCATCTGGTTATCGATTCCGAGGAGCCGCCTCACAATATCCCGCCAGATACCAGTCCGCTGGGCCTCGATGATCTCGAAGACATGGCTAGAAATCAGGTACCCACCGCTCAGATGGTGAAGGAAATTAACGAGCGCGGCATCACCTTCAAACCGGAAGAGGCTCCGCTGGACCGCATGCCGGCCGACATCGCCAAGGCGGTGAAATCGGCCAAGCAGAAGCCCGCCGAAAAGAAGCCTCCGGCCTGGTACAAACCGGCCGCCGCGGAAACGCAGGGTGATGCGGATGCCGCTTTCCAGGCTCCCGAGGTGGTCATCTCGGAAGGGCTTTATGGATTACCGGTCATCACGCATTGCTGCCTTGAGACGCATGGCGCTGTTTGCGAATGGACCGATAGCGATCACCTGCTGACACACGTGTCCACCCAATACATCTCCGGCATTCCCGGTCAGATGGCGGAGGTCGTGGGCATTCCTGCCGCCAACATTCGGCAAGTGCAGGAGAACATCGGCGGAGGGTTCGGCAGCAAGTTCGGACCAGACCGCTGGGGGATCTACAGCGCGAAGCTATCAAAGAAAGCGGGCGGTGCCCCTGTCAAAATGATGCTCAGCCGCGCTGAGGAACTCGAAGTTGCGGGCTGCCGCCCCTCAGCTTACGCGCGCGTGCGTGTGGCCGCGAAAAAGGACGGAAAGCTGACCGCCTGGGATTCGTTCGGCTGGGGCACTGGCGGGCCCGGCGGCGGCGGTTCGCCCCCCATCCCTTATCTGATTCGCGATCGTGTCCCCAACTATCGCATTCAGTGGACCGCAGTCGTCAACAACATCGGCCCGGCTCGCGCGTGGCGTGCGCCTAACCATCCGCAAGCCTGCTTGATCACTATGGCCGCTCTCGACGACCTGGCGCACAAGCTCGGCATGAACCCGCTCGAGTTTTTCAAGAAGAACATCGAGCTGACTGGGCCGCGCGCCAACATTTACATGGACGAGTTTCCTGTCGCCGACGAATTGATGGGCTGGTCTAAGCGTTGGCACCCGCGCGGCGACAAAACACCTGGGCCCATCAAGCGCGGGCTCGGTATGTCCATGCATACGTGGGGTGGGCGCGGACATCAGAGCGAATGCGACCTCACCATCCAGCCCGACGGCTCCGTGACGATCAAGATGGGCACGCAGGATCTCGGCACAGGGACTCGGACCGCCATCCTCGCGGTCGCCGCCGATACCCTTGGCCTCACACCTCAGCAGATCACCTTGCTTTACGGTGATACGCGGTATCCCATGTCTGGTGGTTCTGGCGGCAGCACGACCATTGGCGGTGTTTCCTCCGCCACGCGTCGGGCTTCCGTGGACGCGCGCGATGCGCTCTTCCTGAAAGTTGCGCCGGTACTCGGATCCACGCCCGAGCAGCTCGAGGTCGTGAAGGGCCAAGTTCGCGTGAAAGGCCAGGCTTCCAAGGCTCTAAGCTGGAAGGAAGCCTGCGCGAAAATGGGCGCCGTTCCTATCAACGCCCACGGCAAAAACCTCGGCGGTCGCGATCCGCTGATGAACAGCGGTGTCGGTGGTGTGCAAATGGCCGACGTGTCCGTGGACACCGAGGCGGGCATCGTCAAAATCAACAAGATGGTCGCCGTCCAGGATTGTGGCTTGGTCGTTTCGCTAGAAACGGCGGAATCGCAGTGTTATGGCGCGCTAATTATGGGCATCAGTTATGCCCTGTTTGAAGAGAAAGTCATGGACCCGACCAGTGGGCGCATGCTGAACCCCAATATGGAGTTCTATCGGCTCGCGGGCATCGGCGATATCGGCGAGCTGGTCGTTCACATGATGGTCAACAAATACGACGGCCGCGGTGTTATCGGCCTCGGAGAGCCGCCGGTCATTTCGCCCGGCGCCGCCATCAGTAATGCCGTGGCCAATGCGATTGGCGTGCGCGTGCCCATGCTGCCCCTCACGCCAGCTCGCGTGCTGGCTGCGTTGGGAGAGCAGAAAGGGGAAAACGCATGATTCAGTTCGAGTACCTAAGTCCGAGCTCGGTGAAACAGGCGCTTGGCTTGCTCTCCCCTAACTGGGGCGATACCGAAGTCCTCGCTGGTGGGACCGATCTCCTCGGCCTCATGAAGGATTTCGTTCTCACTCCCAAGCGCGTCGTCAATATCAAACACGTTTCCGGCCTGGAGGCGATAAGGAGCGAAGGCGATGGCGGCGCGCGCATCGGCGCCTTGGTCACACTGGACCGCATCGTCGAGGCCGCGCACATCCGGCAAAACTATCCTGCCCTGGCGCAAACCGTCGCCGATGCCGCCAGTACGCAAATCCGCAACATGGCTACCATCGGCGGCAACCTGTGCCAACGCCCCCGCTGTTGGTATTTCCGGAACGGAATGGGCCTGCTGCCAAAGACGCCGGATGGGAAGTCCATGGTTGTCGAGGGCGACAATCGATACCACGCCATCTTCGGTAATGAAGGTCCCGCCTACTTCGTAAGCCCCTCAACGATTGTACCTTTGCTGATTGCTTATGGTGCGCGCCTGCGCATCGCCGGAGCGGATGGAGAGCGCGAGCTAGCGCTCGAAAAATTCTTCCGGATTCCAGGCTCCGATGCTGAGCGCGAGCATGACCTGAAGCCGAATGAGCTTGTTACTGAGATTCTCCTTCCATCTGCAAAGGGTGTGCGCGCCGCAAATTACGAAGTGCGCCAGAAGGCGTCGTTTGACTGGCCGCTGGCCACCGCCGCCGTGGCCTTGCGGATGAACGGAAGCGCTGTAGAGAGCGCGCGCATCGTTATGGGCGCGGTCGCACCCGTGCCTTGGGTTTCGCAAGAGGCCGCGCAGGCGATTGCCAACAAAACCATCAACGAGCAAACTGCCAGCGCGGCCGGAGCGGCTGCCGTCAGTAAGGCTCGGTCTTTAAGCCACAACAACTACAAGGTGAAGCTGGCGGCGGTGGCCGTAAAGCGAGCCTTACTTGTCGCTGTGGGGCAGACGGTGCCTGATCTGTCGACCGCGCAAAGAGGAGGTGGGGCATGATGGCGAAACCCGAGCGCCAACGCTTCGACACGAGTCACCCGCACCTGTGTTCCGCGCTTCGCTGGAAGGGACTCTTCATTGATGCCGAGCGCGACGCTACTGTGCCGGCCTGCAACGACGGTTTGTTCTGGTGCATGCACACCCAGACATGCATCGGACCAGACGGCCAACTGGCCGAGCCGGGCAACTGCAGCAACACCGTCCGGAAGTGCCATGGCACCGGGAAATGCGGGTGAACCCAGTACCCCACGGTCAGACTATAATTCTGCATTTGACACGGTATTATGCCTGGTCTTATTTCCCAGTGATGCCATAAGCCTGATTGACCGGATGTCGCGAGTATTCGATTTGGACACCGCACAATTCTGCTCTGAAGCCTCAAACTCCGCGCAAGTGACTGTCAGACGGTTCTTCTATCTGCCGGTCAGCGCGTGATCGGCCGAAATATCTATCCCTCCCCATGCCTTTTCCGCGGTGGTGCGCCCCGCCGGTGCGCTCCAGAATGAATCTATTGCCGGAAGGCCAAGCGGAAGCAAGGCAACGCTACACAAGTAGAGACTGCCGGTAGAGATATACGGCTCGCCGAGTGCTGGCTGATGTCCGGCGAGGCCGATGCGCAACCATCCATCCGCATCCCAAGTACCTGGCGATTCCAGTGTGCGGCGAATTACTAATGTGAGCGCACGCCGCGCTTGCCCGGGTTCGACACTGTCCGGCAGCATATGACGAAGAGCAGCGAGAGCGAGACCTTGAAACGCTCCGCAACGATACGAGAGTGAGCGGCCGATGGCGGGATACGATCCGTCTGGCGCGATCAGGCGCTCCTGGATTTCGGCCCAGCGAGTGAGTCGTGCGCGTGATTTGTCGCGCAGGGTTTTCCACTCGGGACCTTCGTCGCCGACGATGTCGAGCGCCTCAACCAGCATTGGTTGAATGACGAACGAGTTGTAATAATCCCAGTGAAACTCCGGACCGTCCCCATAGACACCATCTCCAACATACCAGTCGCGGTGTTTCGCGATTCCGTCAAACAGGCGCGCGTCATCGCGGCGCTCGCCAGCACGGTGCAGAAACACTTCGACTATTGTGGCAAACAGTTTCCAGTTGTTCTCGCCGGGCCTAATCGTCCGGGAGGACTTCAGCGCCGCGATAAGGTTTGACCTTACGCGCCGCTCGAGGTTCTTCCAAAGCTGCGTTGGCGCGCGCAGCATCCCCTGCGCTAAAAACGCAGCATCAACGAGCGGCTGCGCGCCCTTTGAGAAATTCATGCGGTCGGGCGATGCTGGATCGGTGGCCGCATCAATTGCACCGAGTGCGAGCTCCGCATACCGTTTACGCGCTTGGCCTTCGGCGGAGGAGTCGCCGCCGAGTTCCAGCCACGGCGCGAGTCCGCACACCAGCCGACCGAGTGCTTCGAGGTCCGTGTAGTCGGCCCGATCAACGTGCACCTGGACAGGCATTTCCGCTTTGAGCCTGCGCCGGGACAGTGCATCGAGCACTGGTGTCGCAAGTCGGCCGGCGATGTCGCACCAATAGCCTCGGTCGGCAGTTCCGGAGTTTTCCGAAGAGCCTGCAATTAGGTCAGTTGATTGTGCCGCAAGCGCACGCGTCGCCCCGGTTGCGCTCGCCACTACAGCGAGCTTCAGGAAATCTCGGCGAGCTTTCATATGTATAGATACCATCTTTTCGCCATTGCCACGCGCAGTAAAACCTCCACGATCGATCTCCTCTTCCCCCAAACGCCTGCCTGCTCTACCTTGCCGAGCTTTTTGACCGCGCAGAAATCTCGCCGGTTCAGAAATCTAGCGTTCGACCTGCGCTAGTAAGGAATCTGTGGCCTGCGATCATCTCCGGGATCGGCGCAACGCTCGTTAGGGATCGTCGGTCTCCAGCAGGGCCGTAGAGCGTCACGGTCGTAAGGATAGGGGCCGAGACGTCGGTACATTTCGCTATACTCCGACAGTAGTTTCTATCAGCACAGCGTGGCGACTTATGCTTTGAACGATACCTACGCGCTTAGTCCAACGATGTTTAACAATCTGATCATGGGAATCACCAACCTCAACGCCGGGCCGATACGCGCGACTGTGAATGAGAAACTGAACTGGCAAATCTTGGGAGCGGCGGTGGTGCCCGATGCCCATGTCCCGGCCACCAAGGTCCCGAATATTCATCAATGGATGGGGAAGCAACGGGACCACGATCTGGGGAAATTTGAGTCGAGCCAGGTCCTAATATAATAAGCGCGCCCATTCCTAAATTCTCCGGACCGTACTTGAAACGTCGCACCGAGAACATTCGTTGTTTGGTGAATGGCCAATGATCCAGCGTCTTGAAAACTAAGGAACCGTTCCTGCGATCCATGGCCATAGAGTTTTTGCCCAACAGGGCATTATTATTCTAATCTTCGATAGACAGGTGATCAGGCGGTTTCTGCTCGGAGGCTTCCTTGCGCGTAAGATTTATTTACCGACTCGTTCTGCTATTCTGCGCCTTTTGGGTTACTTGCTATTCTTTTGCCCAATCCGTCCGCGTGCCCGCGGTTCCTCTCTTAACGCATGACCCGTACTTCAGCGTCTGGTCCATGAATGACAAATTGACAGACGGTCAAACGCGTCATTGGACTGGCACAGTGCAGCCATTGATCGGGCTGCTAAGGATTGATGGAAAGAGTTTTCGGTGGATGGGTACCTGGCCCCAGTCCATTCCCAGTATTGGGCAGACTGCTCTCGAGGTGACTAGCACACGCACGACATACCGCTTTGAAGAGGCTGGCATCCGATTGGAAGTGGCATTCCTTTCTCCGCTACTGCCTTTTGACTTGGAGGTTATGGCGCGCCCCATTAGCTATGTCACGGCGACGATTATAGCCACGGACCGTGCTTCACACGATGTTCAACTCCTGTTCGGAGTATCACCAGTGTTGGCGACGGACACTCCGACGCAGGAAGTCCTTTGGTCCCGTTCGCGACTGAGAGGAATGACAGTTCTCCGCGCGTCTGATTTTCAGCAGCCAATCCTAGAGAAAGCTGGCGACAACTTGCGGATCGATTGGGGTTCGGTGCTGCTTGCAGTCCCAGACCAGTCTGGGGCCAGCGCCGCGACGGAGGCGAGGGAAACTGCACAGTCAAACTTCGCAGCGGGCAAACCGTTTGTGAGCGATGACCTCGATATGCCACGGCGTGCCAGCGAAGGGGCCCTTCTAGCTGTCTCGTTAGATTTCGGCCACGTGGGCTCAGGATCAGTTTCGCGGCACATCCTCGTCGGTTACGACGATCTCTATTCTATTGAGTATTTGAAACGGTGGATGCGTCCGTACTGGCGCCGAAAAGGTATGACTATAGGCGAGCTACTCGAGACCGCAGAACGAGAGTATTCGGCGATCGACCGGCGCTCGCGAGAATTCGACGAGCTACTGGCCTCCGACCTGCGGCAGGTCGGTGGTGAAGCATACGCCGACCTGGCGACCGTTGCTTTTCGGCAGACGATTGCGGCTCACAAGCTGGTCGTGGATGTTGATGGCCAGCCAATGTTGTTTCCGAAGGAAAACTTTAGCAACGGTTGCATCTCGACCGTGGACGTGATCTATCCTTCTTCGCCGTTTTTCTTGCTCTTCAACGCCGAACTTTTGAAGGCGGAATTGCGCCCGTTGATGGAGTACACGCGAACCGGGCGCTGGCGTTTTCCGTTCGCACCACACGACCTCGGCACATATCCCCAGGCCAACGGGCAGGTGTACGGGGGCGGAGAACGCACAGAAGAGAATCAGATGCCGGTTGAAGAGAGCGGTAACCTGCTTTTGATGTTCACCGCGCTGGCCAAAGTGGAGGGCAATGCTGACTTCGCCAACCGCTATTGGGCGGAGTTACAACAGTGGGCGGAATATCTTCGACAAGAGGGGATGGATCCAGCCAATCAGCTTTCCACGGACGATTTCTCTGGCCACCTCGCACATAACTCGAATCTGTCGATTAAAGCGATCCTGGCGCTGGCAGGTTTCGCAACTTTAGCGGACCAGACGAACCGCAGGGCCGAGGCCCTCGAATATCGCGACATGAGCCGAAACATGGCCGAGAGATGGGTGCAGTTGGCGGGGGACGGTGATCATTTTCGACTCGCATTTGATAAGCCGGGAACGTGGAGTCAGAAATACAATCTTGTCTGGGATCGAATAGTCGACCTCAACGTATTTCCGCCCAGCGTTGCACGGACGGAGTCGCAGTTTTACCAGGCTCACCTGAATGAATTTGGTTTGCCACTTGACAACCGAAGCGACTATACCAAACTGGATTGGGAAGTCTGGACGGCCACGCTCGCGGACAACCGGCAGGATTTCGACCGGATGATGGCACCCCTCCAGCGATTTCTCAGGAAGACTCCAAGCCGGGTACCTTTAACAGATTGGTACTGGACAACTGATGGAAAACAACAAGGATTCCAGGCGCGGTCTGTCGTAGGCGGCGTCTTCCTCCCGATGATTGCGAATCACGAAATGTGGCGAAAGTGGGAGAGTGGCCACCAGAAATAGCTAGCAGCTAGTCCAACCAGAACCAACACGCCGCGCGACTTCGTCCTGCGGGACGACTTTAGTCGCTTTTTCTAAATGGCCAGCCGCTTCCTGTTACATGCCGAGATCTGCCAGCCCGCGTCCAAGATAATAATCTGCTACCGTCGGCCCGCCGAGGATTTTGACGGCTTCTTTCAGCAACGGCACTCCTGTCTGACTCTTGCCTTGCTCCACGAGGGTGCTGCCGAGATCGCCCAATTCTTCGTAAAGGTCCGGTTGTTTCGGCGAGAGCTTAACCGCGGCTTCAAACTCGCGAATGGCTTCTTTGTGCTGGTTCGCTTCAGAGTAGATTTGCGCGCTCAAGCGGTGCATGCGCCAGGAGTTTGGGTCCAGCGCGTACATTTGCGCGTAACTATTCTTGGAAACAAGAAGGTGAGCGCGGCCGCGGTAGTCCAGGATGTTGATGTCCTTGGGGGCGAGGTCGGCAGCTCTATCTAGCGGGGCGACTGCTTTCTGGAGGATGGCCCGCAGCGAGTTCCGTAATTCCCAACCACAAGAGCGCCTCGGCATTTCCGGCGTTAAGCTCGATTTCTTGTTGCAGCGCAGTTCGCGCGTCGTCGAAACGACCCATCTGGTAGTAGGTGATGCCCAGGAACATGTGGCCTGCTGGTATGCGCTGATTCAGAACCAAAGCTTTTTGCAGCGACGCAACCGCGTCGGGAAGTTTGCCTTGGCGTAGCTGAGCCAGACCGAGATCCAGATAGCCCTCCGGGAGGTCCGGGGCGATGCGTGTCACCTCGCGGAAGTAGTGCTCGGCTTCGTCTGCCTTGCCGGTGTGCATGGCTTCTGCACCGGAACGCAGGTTCGCTTTCACCTGGTCATCTTGGGACGCTGGCCGCACGCCGGAGAATGGCAGCGGGCGTGAGGAGCTGGTCCACTCCGCATGTGAAGACGGAGCAATCAGAAGCAGGGCCAATGCTGCAAAGGGAACGGACGTTTGATACTTCACAGGCATTAGGCGAAGGTAGCCGAAGGGAAAATGAGTGTCAAACTAACCTCTATGTTGAGCAGTTCGCGGTGTTGCAATTATCTGCAAGATTCTTTTAACGCTTGGAGAATTGGATTTCCGTGACGCTGGCATGCCGAAATGTGTATTCAAGGGGCGCATTTGGTATGGACAGGCGCTGTTCGCGCGGATAGATCTTTTTCGGCGCTTCCGCGTCGTTTTGATCGTAGATGTTGTCCGAAGATAAGCTCGTGACAACGGCTTCGGACGCGGAAGAAAAGCCGCGGAGCGATATAAGCGCGCGGATGTCCTGGGTCAAGTGGCGATTCACGCAGAACAGGGTGAGCGTCCTGGCATCGTCGCCGAGTGCCGCGACCGCGTCGAGGTAGGGCACATCCGGAATTTCGGGGAGCCGCTTGTCGCCTTGATGCACATTGTAGGTTTCGCTCTGCACGCGAGTCTCCACCGGACGGCTTACCCCGGCGTTTGAGTACATGTTGAAGACGTAATAGGCGGGAGCGCCAAAAACTTGGCTCCGTTTTTTCCAAATCCCGGCAAACTCCATGATCCCGGTCATGTCGGAAATGGGGACGATATCCGCGGAGCGCAATAACATATTAAAAACTCCTGCGGCGCCAATAGCACCGGCCACGTTGTCGTATCGAGGGTAAGTCGCATCCGGAGCCCAAAAGAGCCACTCGGTAAACGCGGTCTTGACGTCCTGGTCCGGGCTCCCGGCGATTTGGTTGTGCATGGCACGTAACAGCCGCTCTAACTGCACCGGCAAGGCAAACGCTGCTTGGGCGGTAAACTCCGCTGAGGCATTCTTCTGGACCAGGTCGCTGGTGGTAACTACAAAATGGGTCGATAAATAGTTGAACGTGCCGGGCGGGTTCTCGAGCTGTACCGCGTTCCAGTCGCGAAACCTGTCTGGATCAGCGCCAGTGGCAATTAAGCGGGCGCTCGGGTCTACGGTGCGAACTGCGTCGCTGAACGACTTAGTCAGTTTTCCGACTTGGTCGCGAGGTGGGTAGCCCACTTGAAAAGCACCCCACAATTCATTTCCGAGTTCCCATGTTAAGCCGCTGTGATTGTCCCAACGTTGATCTACATACCGTGCCCAATCCGCAGCCTCCTCCGGTGTGCCAGTCCCGAGGTTCAACGCGATTTGCGGTTGCGCGCCGATAAGACGGCAAAATTCGAGGAATTCATCGGTGCCGAACTGATTGTATTCCGGCATGCCCCAGGCGAGGTTCAGCATGGTGATACGTTTGTCGCGCGGACCTATGCCGTCGCGCCAGTTGTAGGCCGAAGTGAAGTTGCCGCCAAATCTCAGGAGGGGGATCTTCATCGCTTTCGCCATGGCGATCATGTCAGGATCCATGCCCTGTACGTTATCCGCAGCCATCAACGATGCCAGGTCAACGAGCACGCGCGTGGCATCCCTGACCACCAAAACAAAATCGGACGGCTGAAGGGGCCTGATTCTTCCCTCTGGCATTTCAAGGGTGAACGGATACTTGTTCCATGCATTGCCGCTCAAGTGGATCGGCGCGCGCGCTAAAACGTTTTCGGCGTGATTCCGCTCGCGGATGGAAATTTCAATCTGCGGCGGACCATCGAGATGCTTGACGTAAATGCTTCCCGTGTACTGCAGGATGCGCTGAACTGGCAGGTACACCTGCTGGCGGATGCCAACTTCCTTTTGGGGGAGTCCCATGATTTCGAGCGAGCGATATGAGTTGGCGGCGTCGTTCCAACGCGGCGCATAGCGGTTTCCCTGAGCCGAATCCAGCGGTTCCCAGGGCAACGGCAAGCCGAGCTGAGATGCTCGCTCCAGTGCCGGATTGTCGCGGATCATGGTCCGTAGGTTGTCGGCGCTCCAGAGATTGTCCTCAAAGCTCGGGTTCTGTAGTTCTTCCGCCCACAAACCTCCGTAAATTGAGTTGCCGATTGGCTCGAGAAAGCTGCCAAAGATCGTCCGAGGAATTGTGTAGGAAGCTGGGCGAGAAGCGTCAATGTCAATGGTGGAAACTGCGTTCTGTGGGACGGTGCTCACACTCAAGGTGCACAAAGCGAAAATAAGGATCAACAGATATTTCACGAATTTTTCCACGTAGCAGTTTTTTACGACCCTGGAATACTCCGTGCGGCACTCCGGCCGTGAAGTTGTCGCAAGTCAAGCCGATTGGATCGAAACGAGTCCGAGTATAACGCAGGAGGAAATGCAGCTCTTAGTTTTCTGTTGCGGCAGCCACGTTTGCAAGGACGCGGCGTAACAGGTGAAGAATGGGTGCCGGTCAGGACGGCACAACGATCTGCTTCGATTTTGGCTTTGTCCATTAGCGCCTGCTTGCGGTATGCCCCTACAAGCATGCAATGAAGATTGGCGTTCCTCCGTATCAACCCAAAACCACAGACAGAGGTTCCGCGGAAGCTCTGGATGTGGAGGGCCGATTCCAACCGGATGCGGGGCAAGAGGTGCAGTTCGCGATCAGCGGGCATGGCATGATTGCGGCGGTGGGAAACGGCAAAGACGGCGCGACGTACCAGGGTGACCGGTGCAAGCTTTTCCAGGGACGGGCCTTGGTCGTAGTGCGCACGTCGAGACAGGGCGGCCCGATTCATCTGACCGCCCGACTCCCGGTCTAAGCGCGGGCGTTATAGATATCCAGGCAAGAGCGGCAGGTTCGCGCCCCGAACTGCGTGGACTTAGCCCCGCACGTAACAGAACTCCGCATTTCGGCTGGCACCTTGTGAATGGTTTGCATCACGCGGTTGATGTCAGCTTGCGAGATGAGTGTGGACCTATCGCACCGCGATATATCGCTAACTGCCACAGCCATGGTGGATTATCACGATCGTTGAGCCGCTTTCGTCTTTTTGGCAGGCATTTCATCGCCTACACGCGGCGGTCTTCCGCCGCGCCGTTTCATGAGCTTGTCAAAGGCCTTGAAATCCGCGCTCGCTTTGCGGTCAGCAAAAAACTCCACCGTTTGCAAAGCAGAAAGCTTTTCAGCCACTGCCGTGGCGACGAACTGGTTTATGCTTGTCCTATCTTCCTTGCTCTGTCGCTCCACCGCCCTCTTTAGCGAACGTGGCAACCGCAGCGGGTATGTCATTGTCTCCGTCATCTTCTCATCCTCCCTATCACTTCACGTGGGATCATCACCTCGATCCCGAACCGCGCGGGCACGGTCCCAAAGTCCGGCACGTTGAATGTAACCAATCCGTCGGCCCGCCCATTGACCGCCGTTTCCAGAACCATCTCATCGCTAGGATCCCGCAATTGTGGCCGCCACAGAAAGTGTGTTTTCACCGGCTCCGCCATCGCCACCACCGCATCCAGGAATATTTCAACTTCTCGCTCACTTAATCCGGCTGCCAGCCGGTGCTCGGCTTCTGAGCAAGTTGCTTCATACTCGATGGCCAGCGGGACGCTGACCAACAGCGTTATCTTGCTTTGCCGAGCCGCGCGTGGGCAAGCACTTGGACAGCGGAGGTCGCCAATTCCTTGGAAGCATTAATTGGCCGAAAGGACAGGCGGAGCATGAAATCCATTATTCATGCGCCGCAGCATTTCTTGTATTTCTTGCCGCTGCCGCACGTGCATGGTTCATTCCTGCCGATTTTGGGCTTGGTCTTCTTTATTGGAGCGAATGCTCTGGTTGTCAGAGCCGTACGTTTGCTCTTCGCCGAAGCCTGGGCTGTGCCTTCCACTCGGCTCGGCCTGTCATCTCGAAAGCACGCCCACCACCGCATCTCCTGGATCGTGTCCTCCACCAGACGGCGATGGGGATTGTCTGCCAGTCTGGCGAGAACCCCATCTTTGCCCATCGTCAAGTCGCGCTGAACGTCGTCAAAACCAATGTAGCCGGGGTCCACCAACCTCTCCTTGTACGCCTGCTCGATATCTTCGATAAGTTCCTCTGGATAAATGTCGGAGCTACAGCAAACAAGCTCATCCCAAAC
The DNA here is from genome assembly GCA_003225295.1 of Acidobacteriota bacterium. Taxonomy (GTDB): domain Bacteria; phylum Acidobacteriota; class Terriglobia; order Acidiferrales; family UBA7541; genus Acidiferrum. The sequence goes on from QHYZ01000118.1 coordinate 19,520, forward strand.
GTGGGACCACTGTCGCGCCAACTTGCCTCGCAACAGGTACGCGAAGTACATTACGATTTCCTCTCGCGTCTTTTGTCCGGCGGCGACCAGTGTCACAAGACTGCCCAGAGCTGCACCCCGGGCCCATTGGTCGGCGTCCTCATTCTCGATTACCGACTGAATCCCTTCCAGTTCGCCACCACACACCGAGGCCAGGACCTGGCCCAGGTCGCTCGTGATGAAGTCTCCGCAGAATGAATACTGGAGGTCGCCCGGAAGCAACGCAAGCCGGACCACAAGCGGGTAAGCGCGAGGCTCGCGGAACTGCGCCAGCAAGAACATCGCATACAGATGGGCCATGTAGTCGCCCTCGGCGTCGAGTTGCGCGGCACGGTCCACGACGTCCTGCAGGATGCGGAGAAGTTCCGGTATGATCTGTTCCCGGCAGGCCACGGCCGCTTCGACTGCGGCTCGCGGGAACTTTCCGGTCGCTCTTTCGAGTTGGTGCAGGATCTCGGCTATTTCCATGCAAACCATCCCATCGGGGTGATCTTGGTCCGGCGCGCCTTGCGCTACGGCGGTGCCTGGATTGTGCCATTGTCCTACGAAGGCTTCCGTGTGCCAAAATTGTGCGTGAGGCCATGTTGGCAAGACACAATTGGATCTTCAAGTCGCAAGTTCGTTCCGGAGCGTTTGGATGGAAGGGTTCGCATCTCGCCGGTGAGCGTTTGAAGGCAGCCGTCACAGAAATCAGGAAGCAACATTTACGTAACAGGACGACAAGTCCGCTTTGCACTGTGGCTTCTATTCGGCGCAGTTCTTCTAGTTCTCTTCATTGCGTGTGCGAACGTCGCTAGCCTACTCCTGTCACATGGCGCGGCCCGCGCCAGAGAACTCGCTGCTCGGATGGCACTCGGTGCGGGAAAGAAAAGACTGGTGCGCCAATTGCCTATAGAGAGCACGGTGATGTAGTTGATTTCTGGCTGTTTGGGAATCGCTTTCGCGGCCGTTGCTGATCGCTTGCTATCCGGCTGGCTCCCTCTGATATCCCACGTCTGCATGAAGCTGGCATTGATTCTGGAGTCCTTTCCTTTGTCTAGTCCTTTCATTTTTTGCCGCTTTCATTTTTGGGCTCGTTCAACGGCATTTTCCGGAGGGTATGTTTCCAGCTACGACCGCTACCAAGGGCCGGATACGCCCTTTGCTTCGTCGGGCGTCAATCTCATCCGAGCAGGGGAGCCGGAACGACTGCATAACTTTCCTGACCGATCGATTTTCTGTAGCATGAAGCCTTGAACTGCTGGGCCTTGAAGCAAATGTGCGCGACCAACGCGAAATCGGGGCTCATCTGAAATCAGTAATTGCTTTTTGTTCTTTTCCTAGCATAGTGCGCGACCTCCAAATTGATATGTCCTTTCTCTATGCATTTTGGTGGAAATTGAGTCGCCAGTGTAGAATCCACTGTACCAACGGGAGATTATCCTCTATAAGCTGGGATCTGCGTCATTTGAGACGCGGGTTCCTTCGACATGACATTGAAAGTGTCAAACTCGAAACATAAGATGACTCTGCCCGGCTCCATCCGGGATTTCGTCGAACGGCAGACGAGGCTTCCGCTCGAGAGCCTGTTCGAGGATAGTGAACCGCCCTCTTATCCTTACTGCGAGTACTGGCGCCGGGCCGTCGCGGCCATGCTCCTCTCGGGGCGGATTGCGGCCAAGGATGACGGCTTCCCCAACATGACGGACGTGAACCGGATCTGCAAGGAAGCAAACTTCGATCAATATTTATTCGAAGCGACGAGCCGGTTTCTGGTTGCCGCGAAAATCATCCAGCCCAACAAGCAAGGTTCCCGGTATGAGCCCGCCAAGTTCAGCGATGCTTTTTGGAACCACCAACTCCAACCTTTGCGGGAAACGGCGCGCCAAGCCTTCCTCGAATTGGTCCAGCAGTTCACCTCCTTTCGGGTGTGGCGGCCCACCTTCGCCATCAGTTCAATGCTGGATGGGTTTGTGGCCTTGTTTGCTGCTGCGTTTCAAGACCTGGCGATCCGCAGGGACCACGCCGGCAAGGTCTTCCTTGAATTCAGCAAGCTGCCCACCTCGGACTTGATCGGTCTTGGCAAGCAGTTGGGCCTCAAGAAGTTCCAGTGCGATGCAGAAGGTTGGGACAGCTGGTTGGACGAGCCCGGGCAGCAGGCCTTACTTTCGGCGCTCTATTATTCCAGTTGGGCTTATACAACGGACCACCAGAAGCTGAGCTGGATCTACCTAAGCGATACCGCACGGATCATCTTGGGGCTCGTGGCACCGCCGGAATTGCCGGCGCCGGCCGTCGACTTCAAGGTGCTCCCCAACCTATGTGTGCTGGCCGGTGCGGACCTGCCGCCGGAGAAACTCGTGCCGCTATTCCGCCATTGCAAAATCAACCGCATCGATCGAGTATTCGAATTCCAGTTGGACAAGCGCCAGTTGACAGAGACAACATGGCAAGAGCCGTTGGTCCGGAAGCTGCGCGAAGTGTTGGAAGAATCGGGGCCTCTGCCTGCGACGGCTGACAGCCTGCTTAGGCACAGGCCTCTCGGGGGCGGCGAAATCCGGATTCGCGGCTGCAGTGCGATTGTGCAATCTGAAAGCCCGGAAGTTTTGGATGCCATTCGGCAGCACCGCCGCCTGAAGGGTTACCTGGAGGCGGGGGCGCCGAAGGATTATCTGCTCATTAAGCAACAATCGAATCCAAGCAACTTTATTCAGCGCTGCGAGGAACTTGGGTTTAGAGTCACAATATTGCAGAGCTAGGTTGAAAGAAAGAGGAAATGCCCACCGCCCGGTACGAAAATCCCCTCATCGTGCAAAGTGACCATACGGTTCTGGTCGAGGTGGACAGTCCCTGCTATGTCGAGGCACGAGATGCGCTGGCGCGTTTTGCCGAACTGGTGAAGTCGCCCGAGCATGTTCACACCTATCGCATCACACCGCTCTCGATTTGGAACGCGCGCGCCGCCGGCGTGACGGTCGAATGGATCCGCGAAAGGTTACGCGAGCTTTCCAAGTACGATGTTCCGCGTCATGTCGAGTTCGAAATTGCGGAGTTCGCCGCGCGGTTCGGGAAACTGAAGCTAACGCGAGATCACCGCGGTCTGGTGCTGAGCATTTCGGATGCAGCGCTCGCCGAGGAACTGATTCGCCATCAAACTGTGACCTCCCTCCTGGCCCAGCGTATCGGATCGCGGGAGTTCCTTGTCGAACCGGCAGAGCGAGGCCGGTTGAAACAAGCCCTGATCAAGGTCGGCTATCCCGTCGAAGACCTGGCAGGCTACCGCGAGGGCGAACAGCTTGAGCTCATCCTGCGCAAGGAAACACGAGGGGGGCTGAGCTTCCACCTGCGGGATTATCAACGGGAGGCTGCCGAGACCTTCTATGCAGCGGGAACGGCGCGCGGCGGTTCAGGGGTAATCGTGTTGCCCTGCGGGGCCGGGAAAACCGTCGTCGGTCTGGCGTGCATGGCCCGCCTGCAGACCTCCACCCTGGTATTGACTACCAGTGTCACGGCAACCCGCCAGTGGATCGCGGAACTCATGGACAAAACCACGCTGCCCGGAGAGGCCATCGGAGAGTACAACGGCCACACGAAGGACATTCGGCCGGTGACCATCGCCACCTACAACATCCTCACCTGGCGCGCCGACAAGACCGGCAGGTTCGCCCATCTGGAGCTGTTCGATCAGCGCGATTGGGGGCTAATCATCTACGACGAAGTCCATCTGCTGCCGGCGCCCGTGTTCCAAGTGACCGCCGGGCTGCAGGCCCGCCGGAGGCTGGGCTTGACGGCTACACTCGTGCGCGAAGATGGCCGGGAGGATGACGTGTTCGCGCTGATCGGACCGAAAAAGGTCGACATGCCCTGGAAGGAACTGGAGCGGCAGGGCTGGATTGCCTCAGCCCAGTGCCACGAAGTGCGTGTCGCGATGCCCGAGCCGTTGCGTATGGATTACGCCGTGGCGTTGCCGCGCGACAGGTTCCGCATCGCCGCGGAAAACCCGCAAAAAAGAGAGATGGTGCGGCAGATTCTCGCGTATCACCCCCATGCACAGACCCTGATCATCGGGATGTATGTGGAGCAGCTCCGCGAACTGGCGGAGGAGCTCGAGGTCCCGCTTTTGACCGGAAGCACCCGGCAAAGTCGGCGCGATGAGTTGTTTACGCAGTTCAAAGCCGGCGCGATCCGCTTACTTGCTGTTTCGAAAGTTGCGAACTTCGCGGTCGATCTACCCGACGCGTCGGTGGCCATCCAGGTTTCCGGGACGTTCGGCTCTCGTCAGGAGGAGGCCCAGCGGCTGGGCCGCATTCTGCGTCCTAAGCCGGGCGAGAACCAGGCGCACTTCTACACCCTGGTTTCGCAGGACACGGTCGAACAGGATTTTGCGCTAAAGCGGCAACTATTTCTTTGCGAGCAGGGCTATGAGTATGAAATTCACGATATCGAGCAGTTGCGCCAAAAGCAGCTGGCCGACGAGAGTTGTCCGAAACTTCCTTTCCCGACATGGCGCGGGTCAAATGAATAACGCGCGCTTTTCCGTTCTTGTGGAGAGAGGGCGGCTCTCATGATCGCCACGAATGAGATCCTGGATTCTCTTCTGCCGTTGCTGCATCCCGATGGCCCGGAGTTGCACCTCAACGCCGCCATCCTAGAAGTGGCCGAGCCAGCACTGCTGGCGGAATTGGCCGCCGATCCCCGGATTCGCAGGTATCTGCTGGCGCGCCTTTCCGACACTGTCGTCCTGGTCGACCCCGGCCATACCCGAGACTTAGAGAGCGCGCTGCTGGATGCCGGTCACACTCCCAAAGTGCTCAGAGGAGATTTCCAATGAAACTCGGCCCCGTCCTCCAATCCATGGCCAAGGTGAGCGTCGAACTCCAAGGCTTTCGCTCCGATGAATTGAAACAAGCGGCCCGTTTTTGGGTGGGCAAGGAAGCGGGCTCCTATAACAAAGAAAAGTGCATCGCCGCCCTGACCCAGGCTATGAACGGTGATGATGCCACCCAGCGCGTGCAGACCGCTTTGTCGGAGAAAGAGCGGCAGGTTATGGCCATCTTCACACGCTACGGTCCGACGGTTTCCGGCGCTGTGTTGACGGCGGAAATGTATGCCCGCGGCTTTGTCCAGTCGCCGCCCGAGGACAAGGCTTCGCAAAGTTCCTACCGCTCTTATTGCGAACAGAGAAAAACTGACCTCATCCGCCGATTATCTGAAAAGCTCGTCTTGGTCGGCAACTCTTACGACTTGTATTATTCCAGTTCCTATACTTCCAGCTATCCTCGATTATCCCTTCATCCTGCGCTCATGAAGGCGGTCAAGCCAGCCGCTCCGTTGCCCTGGAGCGCTTCCCGCGTATGCCCTGAGGCCGTGGGAACCGAGCGTCGCTCATCGGCGGAGGTGGCGCTCGACCTGTGGCGGGTTGCGTCGGCACTGCGCAGGATGGGGGCCTGGGCGACCGTCAAGGGCGATTCCCCCTCCAAGGCGACGCGCGCCCGGATGCGAAAAGAGGTGGGTCTCTGCGATGCCGAAAAAGATCCGCTTTCGCCGCCCGATCCGGAGTCGCTGTTCTACGAACTGCTCCACGGCATGGGCTTGCTGAATTTTGGGGACCAGCCATCATGGATCCACGAGAAAGCACTGGAACGACACCTGCAACAACCTCCCGCCGCACAGGCATGGCACTGGGTGCGCGCGTGGCTCCACATGTCGCTGTGGCAGGATGGCATCGGTGTCGTTCCCGACCGCGACAGCGATTACGCTTTCGTTCGTATCGAGCCGGCAAAGCTCGCTCGCGCTCGTGAATTGCTCGCGTGGGCGTTGAGCGGGGTGGCGCACGCGTCCGATTGCTGGCTCGACCTGGAGACCTTTCTGCGGGACCTCTGGCGGGCATCGCAGAAGAATGCGATCGACTTCTACTGCAATGACTTCGCCTGGAATCCGGAATTCGAGATGGCTCGAAAAAAGGAGCAATATCCCGCGGGGAACGACCGCATGCTTGCATTCTGGCTCGCCAGCGAGGCTATCTGGGCGGCGAATGCCATCATGGTCACGCTGGTCACGCTTGGATTGGTCGAACGCGGCCAGACTGCCGGCGGTAAAATCCGCCCGTGCTTTCGTCTGACGGAATTGGGGCGCGTTGTGTTCGGCGCGCCGGAAATCGCGGCTGTTCAAAAGGAGCCAGAGGCGCGTTTTCTTACGGTGCAGCCAAATTTGGATGTAGTGGCGTATCTGGAATCGGCCGATGCCCGGCAGATTTGCACATTAAACCGCTTTGCCGCCGCCGCGCCGAGGGCCACTGGTCCTGTCCAGACCTTCGCACTCCGCCGCGAATCCCTCTACGCGGCTCTGGAATCCGGGATGACATTTGACGAAGTTCATAGTTTCCTGGCCGAACATGGGAAAACCGAACTGCCTGCGAACGTCAATCGAATGCTGTCGGAATGGGCAGTCAGACGCGAGTCGCTGGTGCTGCGGACGAAGGTGGCCTTGGCTTTGGGACCTGCGGAAACCCAGACTCGGAGCCGGGCATTGAATGACAACGTATTTCTGCTGCCTTCGATGACCGTCAAGATAGCTGCCAAAGAATTTGCGGGCTGGACGATCCTGGACCATGAGGACAAGCCGGAACGAACGTGGACCACCGATGAACTTGGCAGCCTGTCGACCAACAGTGGCCACAGTATTTCACAAATACGCCTCGCCTGCATCGCGGACCGCACGGCGACGGGCTGGCAAATTACGCAAAAGTCCGTCGCCCGCGCGCGCGTGAGTGGAATGACGGCCGATCGAATTCTGGAATGGCTGGGCGGGCATCTGACCGCGGGAGTCCCGGCCTTGCTGGAAGTGGCCGTCCGCAATTGGACGGGCCGCCAGGGCGTCAAGCTAAGTCAGGCCCCGTTGCTGCGGATAGTGCAACCGCAGGCAAAGGAGGCCCTGCTTCACAGCGCGACTTTCCGGCCATTCCTGGCCGGACACATCCCGCCGGAATGGTTCTTGATTCGCGAGGAACATTTGAGCGAAGTGCGCGACTTGCTGGAAAGGCTGGGATTTACGATCGGTGAGTCATTGGATCCGGCGCCACTCGGGGCGGCGCAAAACACTGCGAAAGATTCGCCGGCGGCCATTCGTCGAACCAGCTTGATGCCAAAGCGACCACGCCGACCGTGAGCATGACTCCTGGCTGAGGTTAGCAAGAACCTCGTCCATCTGGAATCAATGGATGTTCGTGTGGATCCGCTTCAACCTACATTCCGCACTTTGACAGGGCCGGCTCTCAGCTGAATTCCTGTTCGATATCTATGGTATAACTGTTATACTAGCCGACGCGCTTCGATTTTGACACGAAGAAAAGCAAGAAGCTCCGGGCAAACCCAAAGCGGGGCATCGGTTTCGAGGAGCGCAGGAGATCTTCACGCGTCCGTCCTACCTGGATGCGCGTTCTGATGTTCCGGAACAATATCGCGCGATCGGCTGAGTGGGTGGCCGAATGTACTCCTTGATTTTCGAAATGCGCCACGATTCCGCAGGCGAATACTACCACCTGGTCAGGCTTTGGAAATCCACGCATCAGGAAAGGAAACTCTATGAAGAGCACTCGTAAAAAACCAAGGCCCGTTTCCGTCGATGCCATTGCGCGCCTCGCCGATCGTGGAAAAGATGTCTCTCGTTTTTTCACCAATTCCGGAAAAATAATGCCGCCCATTCAGCGCGTCAATGTCGACCTCACCGCCATCATGCTCAACGAACTTGACGCCACCGCGAAGGAACTCAACATTAGCAGGCAAGCTGTCATCAAGACCTTGCTCCGCCAGGGCCTTGATCGTCACTATCTCGCCAAATCCCGCGCCCGCAGACTCGCGTAGCGTTCCCCTGCTGGTCTGCCTCCTCATTGTCGTCCGGAGCGAAGCGAAGGATCGCACTCGATCCGTACCGAAACCCGATCTATCAACTCCTCAGCCGTAATTTGTGCCGCTTCTTTGGCTGATTTGCTTCCTTGTCTAACTCAGCCGCGCAATGGAAAAAGCAAACACACTAACCGTCGGCGTCTTAGTAAAGGAGCAGAGTTCTCTGCAGATGATGCGCCAATTGCGACGCGCCATCAGAGGCCATTGACCTCCTCCCCGGGCTAAAGTCGCGACTTACGAGCGCCAGCCCAGTGCGTGCGCGCCGTCATCGCCGCAATCTGAACGTCGGTGGAAATGTGGTCTCCCAAAACGGCTCCTGGTCCTGCGGTGCAGCAGGTGATAGCCTGTCTTCTACGCACAGAACACAGTGTATGTGCAGCTTTATTGGCAATCAGGTTACTTCCGCAGCAGAATCTTTCCCAGCCAGGGAACCGGCAATGCGCCCTGGTCCAAGGCGCGGTCGTGGAAGTCGGCCAGCGTGAAGTTCTTGCCTCTGGCTGCTTCATAGGCGCGGCGCAGGCGCCACCATTCGCTGGTACCCACATAATAAGTCGGTAACTGGGTAGAACTAAGCTTGGCCCGCTGCAATTTGCCCTCGGCCTCGGCGCGGGTCTGGAAGGCGTCGTTCATCATGAACGACATGGCCTGGTCGTCCGTCATTTTCATGGTCTGCATGCGGACATCGAGGATGGCATTGCCGACGCCGCGCAGCCAGACTTTCAGGTAGCTGATGCGGTAACGCGGATCGTTGTCGGCAAAACCCTGCTGCATCATGACTTGGGCGATGTACTCGGCCCAGCCTTCGCCGTATGCTCCGTTGCCGAACAGGCCGCGGGCGAGGCGTCGGGTTACAGGCTGGATTTCGTTGGCGTGCTCGGCCTGCACGTAGTGGCCGGGCAGCGCCTCGTGAATGGTGAGCCATTTCAGCACCCAGTTGTTGTACTCGCGCAGCTTCGACTCGGCCCGGTCTTCGGGCGTCTTCGGATCGATGGGCGTAATCCAGTACTGGGCCTCGGCGTTGGGATCGAGCGGCGGGGCAGAGTGGAACCCAGCGACCGAGTAGATGCCGCGCATGAAGGGCGGCGTCGGGATAACCTTTAAGTTGTCGCGCGACTTTAGCGAGACGATCTTCTTATCGATGATGAATTGCCGGATGCTCGCCAGATCGTCTTTCACCGTCTGCACCAAGGCGTCGCGCTTAGGGTGATCATCGGAAATCCTCTGCAGCACCTCACCGATGACCTTGTTCTCGCGTTCCTGCGCGCTGAGGCTCGCGTGGTCGTCGTGATCGGGGAAGTACTGCTTGTGCAGGGGCAGGGCGATCTGGAGCATTTCGGCGCGCGTCTTCTTGAGTTCGTGTTCCGCATCGGCGAGGACCTGGTCGGAGCTGACCGGGGTTTCCATGACCAGGCGGAATTTTTCTGCATAGAGCTCTTTGCCTAGGCGCCAGGTACGAGCGGTCTTCCGCTTCGCCAGATCGTCCTGAAGCCAGCGGGAAAAATTCTTGAGCGCCTCGATAGCCTGAGGCGCGACTTTATCGAACTGGGCTTTCAATTTCGATCCGGGGGGTATGGCAGGGGCAATGGTGTTCTCGATCAGATCGATATTGCCGTCGTTTTCCTCGATGGCGACCTTGACGAAGATGGGGTCGGCATCGACCAGCTGGCTGCGCGCCTGGTCGAGGAAGTGCGGGCTCGCGGCAATGCGGGAGAGGATGTCGCCGAGACGGACGTCCTCTGGCGCAAAGTCATCGGTGAGCGGCTGAAAGAGCGCCCCGCCCAGGAGCTCCACGTAGAACGTGGGGTTGTGCTTGTAATTCTGGATGCGGTCCAATTCGAGCAGGGTGAGGGCAATCTGGTCGTCGATCAGCTGCCAGTCGGCGGCATCCTCGACGCCGAGTGAGGCAATGGGGGTCTCGGTGCGGAAGCGCTCGCGCCACTGCGCATTGACGCGGCGCTGTTCCGCCACGCCCGCGGCACTCATGTCGTCGAGCAGGGCATCGAGCGCGATGGTCTTGCCGGTCTTGGGATCGACGTGATGATGGTACCCGGCCTGGGAGGCCGCGGAGGGCGAAAGTGCCAGCGTCTCGTGAATGAACTCTTCACTGAGCTTGGCGAATTTGGCGTTAGCATCTCCGGATGAATGGAAGGTCTGCGCCATGAGGACACCAGAGATTAGAACACAGGCTGGGACGGACAAGACTTGCATGGTGCCTCGATTCTGGCGGGATGCGGAAAAACTCAGTCTCGCATCTTAGGTTGCGCCCCGAGGCAAGTCAACGAAGACAATCTGCTCGCGAGCCAGGACTGGCGCAGTCTCCGGAGATTCGCGAGACGCTCTAAGCCTGCGTTGCCTCGGTTCATGATGGTGA
>QHYZ01000064.1 GCA_003225295.1 Acidobacteriota bacterium
CGAAGCTCCGGGAAGACGTGGAATACAGAAAAGAAGTAGCGGAGAAGGTTGGGTTGGGTTGGGTTTTACGTTTTCTACGAAAAACCCCTCAGTTGTACCTGTTGTACCCAAATCCGGGCCAGAAGTCACAGTAGAAAACGCAGCGTAAAGCATTGAATTGAGAGGGGAAATAATGGTCGGGGCGAATGGATTTGAACCATCGACCTCCTGGTCCCGAACCAGGCGCGCTAGCCAGGCTGCGCTACGCCCCGACCGACATGCTCAGGCGTGAACTTCCTCCCGAGCGGCACCATCAGATTAACATAGCTCCGCGGCGCGGGCTACACCGACGAAGTTTCTCGCGTGGGTTCTATGGGCGAACGAGTGCCTGCGCACAGCGCCGATTTCCCGACTGCGGCGGAGCCCTCCCGCCGCCCTCCAGCCATCCGCGCCCTCTTACGTCACAAAAAAGGAAATGCCGCCGGAGGGCCGATGCCTTCCAGCGGCAGGTTGAAGTCAATGCTTCGCGGACTAGAACGAATAGCGAGCGCCCACCTGCATCACCCGGGGCTGGCCCTGAATCTGGGTGAAGTTTGACCAGTTGTCCGGGGGGTTCAGCCCGCGTAACGCTGGATCACGGGCTACACCAGATCCCGTGCGGGTCCCGTCAATCAATCCAAAACTCTGATGGTTGGCAACGTTGAACACATCCCAGCGGAGCTGGAGGTGGTGCTTCTCGCTCCAGGGCATGTTGAAGGTCTTCGCTAACCCAAGATCCACGTTCGTGTATCCCGGGAGGCGAATGTAATTCCGTGGGCCTGTTTCGCCGGGGTAAGCGTTGCGGAAATTCTGGTAAATCGTCTTGATATCGCAACCGCTGCCGCCGAAGAGTTTTGGTGCACCAGTACCAGCGGGGCCTGGCGTTCCAATACGGGTTGGGCAAGTGTGGATCGGATTTATGGGAGTGACGTTGGCCTGGTCGTTCCAGTTCGTTGCCCATCGAGCGTCGTCGAAAGGTGATGCAACCGGCAGCCCGGTGTTCCAGCGGAAGATGCCCGCGAGTTGCCATCCCCCAAGGACCGCCTGCACCGCCCGATTGTCCGTGTTCATAAGCGCCCTGCCCTTGCCAAACGGCATCTGCCACACGGCGGAGGCGTTGATGACGTGCCGGATATCGAAGTCGGAGCCGGCGTAGTTGTCCCGCTGGCGGATGGGATTCTCGATAAATGGGCCGCTGTTGTTTTGACTGCCGTAGCCAAAGTCCGTCTGCAAACCGGAAGAGTCATCTAACGAGTGGGAATAGGTGTAGTTGAAGTCCAAGGTCAAACTACTAAGGCGTTGCCGAAGCGAAACCGCCAGAGCATGATAATTGGAATTCCCAATCGTGCTCCACGCGGATAGCGCTCCATATTGCGGCTGCATGAACCGAGTGGGTAGCCCAGCATCGAAAAGGGCTATATCGACCTGAGCTTCCGCATCTGTCCAGTCATTGCCAGAGAAAAAAGCAAATGGGTTCGTGGGGTGCCCACCCCCGCCCCGGCTCTGCAGCCCATAGAACACCTGTGTAGGCGTCCAAGTTGAAGGAAAGCCGGCCTGGATGTTCGGATCATTATTGAAGAGGTCCACCAAATTAGCGGGGAAAAGGTTATCGAAAAACGGGATGGATGCGATCTGGGTGGCACTCACGTCTTGCTGGCGCTGCTTTTCCAGGATCGTGGCGGCCGTGTACCAATCCATCCCACTCTTCGGATCACGAACGTTGTTGAAGGCCATGGCGTCCCGGCGAGCCAGCAGGCTGCGTGCCATTCGCCCGATGTAAGAGACGGACAGTGTAGTGCCCGCGCGCATTTGACGCTCGTAGGTCAAATTCCAAACGTACTCGGTGGGAGCATGTAGGCTTGAATCTACGCCTGTCTCGATGCGTTCTCCCTCGTCGATCGGCTGCGACAACGGGAATTGTAGATTGGCAGGCACGACGACATTCGGCAGTGACCGGATGTCCTGATTGAAGCCGGTAAAAGAGGGCGCCAGATTGCCGGCGACGGTATCATACGTATTCGCCGGGGTCGTATAGTTCGAGGTAAACCCAAGGGTGTTATTCAAATCCCAGTCCACCGCCAGAGCCTGGCCGTAGTAGTCATTGGTTATGGCGAAGCCCCCACGTACGACTGATTTGCCGCTGTCTCCAAATAACGAGTGCAGCAGCCCGCCAGAATAGTTCGGAGACCAAGCCACGGCGATGCGCGGTTGGAAGTTGTTCTTGTCCCAGTTGTACATCGACTTTCCGCCATTGACGGGGCCGGAGCGATTGATAACGACTGGGTCGCTGAAATTGTTGCCTTGAGCCGCGGCAGCGAGGCGCTCCTGAAAATACGTTCCAAGAGGCACTGTGGGCTGCACTTCAAACCCATTCGACTCGTACACGGGACGTTCCAGGCTGTAACGAAGTCCCAAAGTGAGGGTCAGGTGAGGACGAATCTTCCAGGAGTCCTGGAGGTATTCCTCGTAGACTTGCGTGGCAAAGTCTCGGGTAGTGGGCACACCCGCAGCTAATAGACTACCATCCTTGCCGAAGGTGAAGTCCGCGGTATACTGCGAGAACCTCCCTATAATGGCCGTGGCCGCGGCTTGCACTTCCGAGATTGAGTTCAGGGCTTGGTCGCAGGGTGGGGGATTAATAGTCACCCCATTCGCATCCTTACAAGGCCTATCATCGCCAGGCAGATGATTTGCGCTTAAGTAGCTTTGGAAATCGTTCGAAATATGGTCGCCGGCACCGAAATAAAACGAAGGGTTGGTGACCGCATTATCAAACGCATTCGAGAAATCTACACGGCTGTTGCTAATCAACCGGATGTTGCCTCCAAACTGGACGGTGTGCCTTCCATGGATCCAGGAAACATCATCCGTGATGTTGTGGACGGGTGTCACACGGGTGAGTGTGTGGGTTTCGCCATTGGGTTGGAACACGAAACGGAATCTGATGTCATTCCCGTTGCTGTCACCGCCTTGGGTGAATGCCTGGCGCGTTAGGCCGTACCGCAAATTATTCACCCACCTGTTTCCGATGGTCCAGGTGTGACCGACAGCCAATCCCCGTGGATGGCTCCACACCCCTGGGGAAGGCGTATCAGGGAAGTACTGTGCATTAATCTGATGATCATCTATGTAGTTCAGACGGACGAAAAGATTCTGTTTACTGTTCACTGTATAATCAAATCTTGCGATATGCGAGTTTAGCTTTACGGGCGTGGGAGCGTTGAAGCGGAAGCCACTTGTATTCAACTGGTCGCCCACAGTTGTATCGTTCGCCGGATACTTAGCAGCGGCGGCAGCCAGTGCAGCCAGCGCGTCCGAGTTTATGCCAGCCGCTTGATACACCTGCTGATTCTGAGCAAGATTGAGCGAGGCTTGCGGCGTTGTGTTGCAGGTCGCATCTGTGCAATACGTATAGTTGATGATGCCTTGACCCAAATTCGGTAGTGGGACAGTTCTTGTCACACCTGTCGATGTGGCGTCACGGCGGCCTTCGTAACTGTAGAAAAAGAAAAGCTTGTTCTTTAGGATCGGACCGCCGAGTGCCCCGCCAAACGTATTCCGAACCAATGGCGTACGGGGAGTCCCCGAGGCGTTGCTGAACCAGTCGTTCGCCTCGAAAGGTGTACCTCGGTAGAATTCAAACGCCGCTCCATGCCAATTGTTCGAACCGGATTTCGTAACCAGATTGATTTGTGCACCGGATGAACGACCCTGGTTTGCGTTTCCATTCGCCGTCGTGACGCGGAACTCTTCTATCGCCTCCGAGTTGAGACGCAGAACCGGGCCCGACGTGATACTGCCCCCAAACTGGCCGATCACCTGACTGTTGTCTGATGCGGCTATCGAGGCATTTCCAGTTTGCGCGTTGTTGATATCCACGCCGTCCAGTGTAACGTTCGACTGGTCAGCACGCGACCCGGTGACGTAGCCCTCCTGAGTCGTACCGGGCTGCAGACTGAGTAAATCCGACAGATTTCGCCCTTCCAGTGGAAGCTGAGCAATCTGAGTCGAGTCGAAGACGTTGCCGAGCGAGGCATCCTGTGTGTTGATGACGGCGTCTTGAAGGCTGGCCCTAACCTCGACCACTTGACTGATGGTCCCTACGCTCAATTGCGCGTTGGTCTCGGTTTGCTTGCCGATTAGGGCTCGCACATTGTCGATGATTGTCTTGCTGAATCCCTTGACCTCGACCTCAAGGCGGTAATCGCCCGGCTTGATCAAGTCAAACACATACGCACCTGTATTCGTTGACTCCACGCTGCGCGTGGCGTTGGTCGCAATGTTTGTGATCGTGACCTTCGCGCCAGGCACGCCTTTACCCTGTTGGTCTGTGACAATTCCACTTATGGCAGAGGTCCCAGTCTGGCTCTGTAACGTCGACGCAAAAAATAGCACGCTAGCCAGCACCGCGAAATTGACAATGAGAAATGGCCGCTTCATAGACTGCTCCTTTCGCGCACCATGATTCAAGAACAAATCAGAACTTAGAAGGAAGGTGCCGGAAAAATGAGTAGCGATGCCGACTCACCGCCGAGTCAGGACCCTTATATATTAATGTAAATGATCCCCGGGCAACCTTACCTACCACTCAGGTAAATCTATCGTTGAGGTAGCTTTTAGAACAAGTTGCCTAAATAAGTCAAGTCAAGTTATTTCGATTTAATTTCGATTTTTCTTACGCGCAGAGCCTGCAAACGACCACGGATTCCTCGCCCGTTGCACTTCCCTCACCATGCTCTGGAGAACATGAAAAAAAACCGCCGGGAGAGTTTCGCTCCCCGGCGGTCGACTGTTGTCACGGATTTTAGGCCCGCAAATGTTGGACCACCGCTTAGAACTCGTACCGCAACGCGAATTCCATCACGCGTGGTTTGGTTGACAGCCTCGTGTAATCTGCAAACGTCGAGCCGTAAACATCCAGGAAGGAGTTGAGGCTCAAGGGGTCGAACCGCCTGGAGTTGGTAACGTTGAAGACCTGCCACCGGAGTTGCAAACCGTGACTCTCCTTCCAGGGCATCTTCCAGCGCTTCGCAAGCCCCATATCCACGCTGAAGAAGCCCTGGCCGCGGAGATTATTCCGTTGACCGGCTTCCCCGGGGAACGGCTCGCGAAACGCGCTCGCGTCATTCGCCAAATTGGAAAAGACATTGACTTCCCCTATGTGGTCAGGGTTATAGAACGCACCGGTCTTGACCGGCGCCGTCTGAATACCATTTCCAGAGAGGTCCCAATCTGTCGGCCATTGGAACCCATTGCCAACACTGAACGGAAAGCCGCTGGTCCATCGGCCGACGCCGGAAAGCTGCCAGCCGCCAATCACGGCATCAAGCGCCTTGTTCGCGTTTCGAGCGAAGGTCCTGTTTCGTCCAAATGGCAAATCCGCCACCCAATTCGCTGTGATTTGATGCGTGGCGTCAAAATCGGAGACGCCGCGGAACTGGTACGGGCTCCAGGCATTCTGGATCTGTCCCCCGTTTCCACCGATTGTGCCCACCCGCTCCGCGTCGGAAGCAAGGTCGATTGATTTGGAGAATGTATAGTTGAAGTCAAATTGAATTCCATGGGAAAAGTTGTGTTTCAGGTCAACTTGCATGGCATTGTAATTGGAAGTTCCCATGGATTTCCAGACGTAAAGGGTCGCGTACTGCGGGTTGTAAAAGGCGTACGACCCCACGCCGTTGGCTGCTAGGTAGGCGTTGTCCGGGCTGGCCCCAGCCGCCGGGAAGTAGGAGGCACCGGAAGCGCCAGCAAGTCCGAAATAATCGAGGATAAGGAGCCCGGTGGTCTCGTTCAGGTTGTTGCCGCAGAACAGATCGAAGGCTGCCACAACCGGAATTTGTGTAGAGGTGCCACCGCACGAACCCAGCAAATAGGCGTCGCCGGGTTGCAGCGGCTGAAGTACGTCTGCCCAATATTGCATGACTTTCGGACTCACTTGCGATGGATCGAAGCTAGCCGTGGGCGCTGAGTTGCCGCTCGCGAGCTGTTGACGATAGATTTTGGCCAACGCCGTGACCGCGGTGAAATAGTCCAAACCGGACGCTTTGTCTTTCAAGTCGAGTGGCGTGGCCACATCCAACTGCATCAGGAGGCGGCGCGCAAGCCTGCCCACATAGGCAACTTCAAGGGAGAAACCCGATGGGAGTTCACGTGACACAGAGAGATCAAACGTGTAGGCATAAGGAGTTTTTAACGACCCATCGATACTCGAGCCAATGAAAAAATTCCCCGATGGGAAGGTCTGAGGGAACTTCGGTGCCGGAGCCGGCAGGAAGATCTGGGTGCCATTCTTGTCCGTTGTCGGGATGGTATGAATATCGGCGAGTCTTGGCGCATTGTAAGGCGACTCGAATCCCGCGGGATTGGTCAGCCCCGTGGAGAGTCCGAAAGAGCCACCCGAGCTAAAGTCATCCGCGATGCCTTGGCCGAAGCGGTCAAACACCACTCCGGCTCCAGCGCGGATCGAGGTCTTTCCTTCTCCAAGGAGGCTGTGGAATAGCCCCCCACTTGGCCTCGGCGCCCAAGCAAAAGCCACACGTGGCGCGAAATTCTTCTTATCCCAGGGGTAATAGCCAGCCTTCCCATTCGCTTTTCCTGACCAGTCGAAAGCCACCGGCGGATCTCTGAAAGAAGCGACGCCGTTGAGGCCTGCTTGCGCACGGTTGAGAAACCAGTTGTCCAAATTGAAGGTCGGCTGCACCTGCAACTTGTTCGTTTCCCAGGGTGGCGAGAAGAGCGACCAACGCAAGCCAAGTGTCAGTGTAAACGTCGGCTTGATCTTCCAACTATCCTGACCGTAGAACTCGTAACCGTTAATCCCGTAGCGACGCTTAAGAGGCGCGCCCTCGGGTAGGGGGCTTCCGTCTCGCTGGAAGTTATACTTTGCATCCACTTCCGTGACCATGCCCAACAAGGCTTGCATTGGGAAATCATAGGAATTAGCGAAACTGGGGTCCACAAAAGGCGTGCCATTGGGTACGCAGGAATTCGGATTCGACGTGGAACAGGTGAGCGCGGGATTCAAGGGTGAGTTCTTCTGCGCATATCCGGACAACGTTGTCCAAGAGGCATTGGCGCTGCCGTCGCTGAACGATGACTGAGTGCTGTCGCTGGGCGTCCGCGTGAAAGAAAGCAGCGTTCCGAATTGCCAGGTATGTTTCCCGTGAATCCAAGAGAGATCGTCCGCAAAGCTGTGAATTGGCCGTTGAAAGCTGTGCGTTCGAGTGACCGCACCGCTCTGATCGTTCAAGCCGCGGAAGAAAATCCAATCCTGGTTTGAATTGCCGATAATCCCAACACTTTCCCGGATGAAACCATATCGGAAGTTATTTACGAGCGAGTTCCTGAGTACCCCGCTGTAGTTGGCAATGAGGCCCCTGTTGAAGTTCACATTGGAATGCGCAGGCGCCTGGCCAGGGAGAAATGGAGCATCGGCATTGCCTCGGCTCCGCAACGCACCGGTCAAGGAAATCCGATGCTTGGCGTCGCGCGTAATGTTGTAGTCCATTTTAGAGATGTAAATATTCTCCTTGGCGGAGATCGGCCCACTAAAATTGAAACAAGTATAGTTGAGGCCGTCGCCTGCGTTGTTGCAATTGGATTTCGGCCAGGTGTTGAGATATTGGAGCACCGCCTGGCTCGGTCCAATGTGGAGCGGGTCCATATTGGTGATCTGTGCCGGCGTGAGCGCATTGTTTCCCGGTGCGATCGTAAACGTGTCTGTCTGGGTTGGGGTGACGAAATTGGGCACGCTGATCGTCCCACCAGGGCACAGCGTGGCATCGAAGCATGAGTATTGGATGACGCCATCCTTCATAGCGGCAGACGGAACTGCATCTGTCACGCTAGTGGCCTCGGCGCGACGCGTGGCTTCGAAGTTCATGAAAAGATATAGCCGGCCCTTCTTGATCGGGCCACCCAGTGACGCTCCAAAGATGTTGCGAATGAGTTTCGGTGGTGTGTTGCAAGAGCCATCGCTGAGCGGCGTTCCGTTATTTATGCAGTTCTGGATCTCCCCGTTCTTGACGAAGAAGTCGTTCGCGCTCGTATAGGTGTTGCGGTGGTATTCGTACGCCGAACCATGAAAATTGTTCGTTCCGCTTTTGGTCACCATCGACACCTGTCCACCCGAGGTACTCCCCTGATCGGCGTTGTAGTTCGATGTGGTGACACGGAATTCCTGCACCGAGTCCAGCGTTACCGGCAGCACCGAGGTGAAAGCGTGTCCGTCCTTATCATTCACCTGGACGCCATCCACGGTAACGTTGCTCTGGTCGCTGCGTGAGCCGTTTACCGCCCCGTTCCGCGTGTCAAAAGTCGGCACGTCATCGCGGTTGCCTGTGAACGCCACACCGGGCTGCAAGCTGAGCAAATCGGGAACATTACGGCCCTCCAGCGGCAGCTCCTTCACCTGATCTTCGCCGAAGGCGTTTCCGATCGAGGCATCCGTGGTATTCAATGTGGCCGCCAGCGCCGAGACTTCCACGATTTGTGACGTTGGTCCGATTTCGAGTGTGGCATTGACGGTCATCGGCAGGTTCACTAACAGTTGTAGGTTCTTCTGCTCATATTTCCGGAAACCCGCCTTTTCGATCGTCAGAGAGTAGGTGCCCGGTGGCAACGCCAAAAATTCGTACTCACCGGTCGTGCTCGTCTGCATCTCGCGATGGAACGCCTGGCTCGCATTATCCAGCGACACCTTGGCATCGCCCACGCTTGCACTGGTCTTGTCCGAGACCGTCCCGCGCACCGAAGTGGTGCCCGTTTGTGTCCAAGCACAACTGACCGATAGCAGAAGTATGACAAAGGAAATCGAGAGATTGCGCTTCATTGAAGACCATCCCATAAACTACCCCTTTCGCACACCACTATTGAAGACAGACCAAACACAGAAGAGAGGCACCTGCAAATGAGAACCGATGCCGGCTCAAGGCCTTGGACGAGATATGTATGAACCCCGGGCAACCTTCACCACCGCTCAACTGAATCTAAATATTGACGTAGCTTTTAGATCAGCTTGCCCGAGAATGTCAAGCCAAGTTGCTGCGATATTTCGATTTATTTCACTTTAATGCAGTTCTTTTACACATGCAGGTATGGACGGACCAGTACCCGTCCTGCCCTCGTGCCGATATCTCCAGCAACGATCAGATTGCAGGAATTCCAACCTCCTCAACCTCGCGTGTCAAGATTGCGCCGCCAGGGTTCGCTTGCACTTCGCTACCTTCGTTCGCTCTTATTCACTCAACGCATTTCCTTTCATACAGTTCGCCTCCCGGCTGTCGAGCCGTACTCCAATGTTTTGTTGAAATCTCTTGTATTTATAGACTTACGCACTCTTTTGCACCCGCGGAGCCACAGGATGTCCTTGAGGATCACACCGTTCGGCACTCTTCTCCTCTTCTCCTCCCATGGAGTGCATACCCCCCTTCCTTAGGCTAAAATGAAAAAAGGGATTTGGACTGCGGGGAGGGATGCTGCCTGCTTTACGGGCACAGCAGATAGGCGGGGGCACTTTTTTGGAGCTCGGTCTCGGAAAAAGAGTAGATGCTCACTAGCCCAAGTGCAGGAGTTTGGCCTCCGTGACGGCCGGAATCGCACGGATTGGACCAAGGATCGAAGCCGACACCTCGCCGTCGACGCGAACAAGGGAAATGGCATCGGCCCCGCGTTGGGCATCACGGCGTCCGAGTGCGAAGGTAGCGATATTGACGCCGAGCTTGCCTAGCGTGCTTCCAATCTGGCCGATGACGCCAGGTTCGTCGCGGTTTCTCAAGTAGAGAATTGTGCCCTCCAGCAGAGCTTCCAGCGGAATCCCTTCGATCTGCAGCACTCGCGGCGAGCCGTCATGCAGTACTGTACCTTCGACTGTAAATCCTGGCGCTGCTCCGGTTTTTTCGGGCAGCGCGGAGACTTCCAGCGTGTTCGGGAAGCCGTGTTCGCGCCTGCGAGTCTCTTCTTCCACGATCAAGCCTCTTGCGGCTGCCACCGCCGGCGCGTTGACAACGTTCACCTTTTCGTCCAGCACGACGTTGAGCACCCCCGCTAATATCGCGCTGCGAAGCAGATGCGTGCCCACTTCAGCCACTTCGCCTGCATACCGAATACGAATCCGCGCCGGCCTGGACGCCGCCGCCTGCGAAACCAGCGAGCCGAGTCGCTCTGCCAATTCCAGGTACGGCCGCACGCGCCGGTACTGGTCCGCTGACAGCGCCGGCAGGTTCACGGCGTTACGAATGATTCCCTCCGCTAGGTAATCCTTGATCTGAACGGCTACCTGTGTGCCGACCTCTTCTTGCGCTTCCGCCGTCGAGCCCGCCACGTGCGGCGTGGCAATCACATTCGGGAGCCCCACGAGCGGCGAATTCGTCGGCGGCTCCTCCATAAACACGTCCAGCGCTGCTCCCGCGAATTTCCCGCTCCTCAAGGCGTCCGCCAGGGCCGCTTCGTCAATCAGCTCTCCACGCGCGGTATTGATCACTCGCGCCCCTTTTTTCATCTTCTGGATGGTGGCGGCGTTAATGAGATTCTGAGTCGCCGGGCTGAGCGCGGTATGTAGCGAAACGAAGTCGCTTTCCGCCAGCAGCTTTTCCAGAGGCACCAGTTCGACGGAAATCTCGTGCGCCGCTGCCTCACTGATGTACGGGTCATACGCCAGCACGCGCATGTCAAAGGCCTCAGCGCGCACGGCGACTTCGCTGCCAATTCGCCCCAGACCGATCAAGCCGAGAGTCTTACCTCGCACTTCCGTTCCCGCGGCGGATGACTTTTCCCAGCGTCCCTCGTGAATGGCTTTGTCCAATCGCGGCACCTGGCGCGCCAAGGCCAAAAGCAGCGCAAAGGTATGCTCCGCAACGCTGATGGCGTTTCCCCCGGGCGTACTCATGACCAGCACCCCGCGCTTGGTGGCTTCGTCCAAGTCGATGTTATCCACGCCCACGCCCGCGCGGCCTACGGCGCGCAATTTCTTCGCCCGGTCCAGCAATTCCGCAGTGACCTTCGTTGCGCTGCGCACAATCAGAGCATCCGCATCGGCGATCTCCGCGTTTAGAGTATCCTTGGTGGCAAGCACGATGTTCCAGCCGGGCTGCTCCTTTAGCAGGTGCACGCCCCGATCGCTGATTTTGTCCGCGACGACAACTTTCATGAGGCCTGGTCATCTCCTGCGGGTTCTTCCGGCACTTTACGAGCAATCCAAAGTAGCGAGCCAATCGCGCGCTGTCAAATAAGTACGGCTCAGGCCGCTGCTAGAAGCTCCTTCGCGGCGGATTTCCCGGTCTGCTATATTCAAGGGAGCGAGGAGCTGCAGATGAGTCTTGCCGAAAAAATCCAGAAGGACCTGGTCGACGCCATGCGCGCCAAAGACGAATTGCGCCTCAGCGTCCTCAGAGGAATCAAGGCGGCCATCAAGCACAAAGAAGTCGAAAAGATCCGCACACTCGACGAGGCCGAGTCCATTCAGATTCTGCAAACGCTCGTAAAGCAGCGCAAGGAATCGATCGAGCAGTTCACCAGAGGCAACCGCCCGGAACTTGCCGGCAAAGAAACCAAAGAGCTGGCCATCATCGAGTCTTACCTTCCGGCTAGCGCCAGTGAGGCCGAAATGGATGCGGCGGTCACCAAGGCGATCTCCGAATCCGGTGCGAATTCCATCAAGCAAATGGGCGCGGTTGTGAAGGCCGCCAAAGCAACTCTGGAGGGCAAGGCCGTTGATGGCAAGGTCCTCAGCGATCGCGTGCGCGACCGCCTCTCGAAACTGGGCTGAGAATTCGCAGCATTCATACGGTATGCCGCTCCCGGAAACCATCACGATGCGCTTCACGGAAGAGGACGCCGGCTATGTGACGGTGCGGCCGGTCGTGAAGCAAACGTTTCGCCTTGCCGAGCTTGCCGACATGGTCGTGAGCGTGACGGGCAAGAATGTCTCGCGTGTTCAGCAGATTTTCCGCGCCGGCACAGTGGTTTATAACGGTTATCGTTACTGGTGGGACGGCTTCGCTGGTGACGAAAACGAAATCACGGGAGTCCTTGCACTCTTTCCCGATGACGATCCCTCACGTCTTTTCCACCCTGCTCAAGTAACCTCCATCACTCTTGAAATCGGCGGTGGGACTCAGCGCTCCCTGGTTGACGTCGCGCGCCGCGAAGCGTCGGCAAAGAAACTGTTTCACAAGCGCAGTCCCTGGGAGATATTGCTCAAAGCAGCTCAAGATTCGACGCCGCGCTACGAGAGGTACTCGCACGCAGAACGCGCCGACGTCTATCGTGTGCACCTCTCTTCCGAGATAGCCGCCTCGCTCTTGAAGCAAGTACTGGACGTTTCACCGCGTGCTCTGCAGAAGAAATTGACAGCCCGGCAGCCGCCCGCTGCCATGCTATTCTTTGTCCCCCGTAAGAATTCTGTTGGGGCAGAATCTCCCCCATAGGATGGGAATCGCGATGATTCTTCCTTCCAGTGCCGACACGCGGAACAGCTATTCACTGGCCCTGCTGCGCATCGGTGTAGGTATTCTTTTTGTGATTTTCGGCCAATACAAGGTTTTCGGCACAACATTTACTCTTCACGGCGGCTTTCAATTCTGGATCAACAAATTCCTCGAGGGAGGCGCTTACCCTTTCATGGCGCCCATTCTCCGTGGCTTTGTCCTTCCGCACGCTACGAGCATCGCCTTCCTGGTAGCGTACGGCGAATTGGCCATCGGGCTCGGGCTCGTTCTGGGCGTCTTGGTGCGTTCCGCAAGCTTCTGCGGTCTCCTCTTGATGCTCACCATGCTCTTCTCTTCGGACTATCCCGGTGCGGGAGCGCCCTTCTGGCAATACTTCGGCGCAAGCCTGAGTCATTCAGTGTTCGCGCTCTGCTTCGCCGCGTTTCTAACCGGGCGCGCGGACTCCATGTGGTCATTGAAAGCGCTGCGGAAAAATCAAGCGAGCGCAAGTGGATGATGAGATCAGTGAGCCGCAGGTTTTAGCACTGCGGTATTCCGTTCGTCGCCGGCAATGACGCGATAGAGCTTCTTCAGGTCCTCGACCTTGCCAAGCGGCACGCTCAACTCTTTCACTTCAAACGTCCGGGTATACTTCAGGGTGTTCCCGTTCACTTCCGTTTTACTGTGGTAGCTCGCGAAACTATAGTCCGCGTTCACCGGCGGTGGCAGGTCGTCAACCTCGTAACCCGCCGGCAGCGCGATCTCAATGGTGTCCGTGTTCTTCATCGGCCCATCGAATTCCACGGGGTACATGCGTGGCTCCTTTTTCTCCAGAAGATCGCTGGAATTGGAGCCCAGGACCCGGGGCCGCACCAAGAGCAGGTTCCCAGCGGTCTTGGCATAATTTTGTGCGACCAAGGAATACTGGTATCCGAATGGCTGGTCCAGTTGATTCAAGTTGGAAAAAGACGCTTTGGTAAGTTGAAACGCGGAAAGTGAGTGAGAGATCATACTCTCAATGAACTTGACCCGGTCTGCATCTTTGGTGACCGATTTGAGACTTGCACGCTGCTGCGTCCCATAATCACCGTTGCGTTGTTCAACAAAATCGCCGCTCAATGTTCCATTGGGAGCCAGCATCAGCTTCGCCGTCCGCACAACCCCATTTAACGCGGCGGGCAGTTGAGGGAGCATTATCAGCTCGCCGCCGTCCGCGGTGACAAGCAAAGCGTAGCTTTCCTGCAATTCACCTCGCAGGTGCCCGAACGGCGTAAATTCATCGGTGGGATCGAAAATGAGCAGGCGGCCCAATTTCGGATGAGCAATAATCATGTGCAGGGACGGATCGTTTAGCTGGTCAGGCAAGCGGATGGCCAGAATGACGTGGTCAAACCATCGCGTGGCGGGAGTGGCTGGAGTGATGGTGCCGCGTTCCGTATTGATGACCACATAATAAGACTCCACGCCAATTTCGTTCAGCATGGTGCCGAAGAGCGTGGCTTTATCCTTGCAGTCTCCATATTTGTGAAGGAAGACTTCGGGGGCGGGATGCGGCTGCCAGCCTCCAATCCCAAGCTGGATGGCCACGTAGCGGATATCTTTCTGCATGAATTGCGCCAGCACCCTCATCTTGGCGAGGGTTGTCGGAGCATTTGCGGTGATCTCCGCGGTCTTTTTCTTGATTTCCGGAGAAGCCTCCCGCCTCCCGTTGGTCAGGCTGGTCTCCCATTTCCCCATGGCCTTCCAGTCTGCGAATCCATTGTTCTGCCCACCGGCGCTGCCAAACAATGAAACAATCATGACCCCGGCGATACCCTGCCAGGGGGGCATTCCGCCCTCCGGCTTGATGGCTTTGATATCATTTACTACCCATTGCCACTGGCCGGCCCCGCCGGAAGCCGTCACTTCGGGATGATTCAGCCAAACGGCCTTGTACTCCCATCCTGCCGGGAGCTGGAGGGAATAATGCGCCTCTCGAACTGGCACTTCCACTTTTTGGAATGCCCAAACATCCTGCATGACGTAGGGGCGCAATTCCTGCTCAATCTCGTAACCGACGATATTGCCGGGATCCGCGGCCGGAATCGTCAGAATCTTGGACTTGAGATCGGTCATCAATTCCCCGTTTTGCACGCCCAATAGGGCCGTCTCGATGGCCTCTTTCTCTTTCACCTCGTAGTCCTTTCCCTGCGAGGGAATACACCAGCCATGGAGATTGTTGATTTTTGTCTCGGCATCGAAATCCGCGCGGAATGTGCCGTAATGCCGGCCATCGGGGCGTAGGATTTTATAGACCCGGCGTTCCACTTTTTTTATTTTTCCATTGGACTGGACACTGAGCGTGTCTTCGGAGTAGAGCAGCACGGCGTTTGTCTTTTCGTCGTGTTCCGGAAGAGCTGCATTTGCAGCTGCGTGCATCCATTGAGGAGCATCGGCGCATCGAGCGGCAGGGATCGTCACCAGAAGAGAAAGGAACAGCCCGGCAAGGTACGGTACTCGTCGGACGCGCCTAATTTCCTCCCGGGGTGCCCATCGGTAGCAACACGATTTGTTGGTCATCTCCACTCCTTACGGACTGATAGAAATTACGCAGCGCAAGGTAATATTTTTGTTCCAGGAAAGTTAGGTCACTTCTGAGATGCCGTTCCAGATGAAGAGAGCCTTTGTCATTTTCGATCTTCATGCTGTAGGCCACGACTCTTGCGTCGGTGTTTTGCGGTTGCGGCACACTGCTTACTTGCCAACCGAGGGGCAGCCCAATGCGAACATCATCGGTTTTCTCGTACTGGAAACGAAAGTACAGCGGATGGACCCTGGTGGAATGCTCCAACATGTGTTTTTCAGGGCCGCTGAATAAGCCCACAGGCAACAGCGCACGCTTTCCCGCGCCGGAAACCCAGCCGGGAACCTTCAAGGAGTATTCGGCCACGAGCGTCAGCGTGGAGCTCGTCCATTCCGGCTTGTTGGTGAGTTCGACTTCGATCCCCGCAGGAACGATTTCCTTCACGTAGTCTTCCAGGAGCTTCTTCGAGTGGGCTTCGTCCTCGTTGCGCTCTGCAACTCTCCGCCACAGCGCCTCCAGACCCGTGAAGGTAACCGTGAGCTTACCTTCGAGCGACCCGTCCGAGGTTAGATTCAAATCCGCCTTGCGCACAATTTGCGATGCCGAACTCTCGGGTAACGCGGTGGTTACCCAGGTGCCGCCATCTTTGTCCAGCTTCAAGCCCACGGTACCCGCTTCCGCCCAGGGCAAGAGGCCGAATGGCGCAAACGCCGAGCCGGGATCGAAATACATATCCTTGCCGTTCAACTTCACCAGCACAACGTTGGTGTTGAGGTCCCGGGTTCTCATAATATTGGGTTTGAAGAAATGATCATCGCGGGTGGCGATCCTGACCGGAGACGCGTCGAACCCGCCCGCGCGCGCAAGTCCCAGAAATAACCAGGTGATCTGATAACCGTCGCCATAGCCCCGCTTCCAGACATCCTCGACGTTGTTGATCTCTTTTTCCTTGGCGCGCTTCTGTTCCTGTTCGGTTTTTTCGATTTCGTAAGAAGTGTTACGGATTTTCTGGACGCGCGCATAGATTTTCTGCAATTTGACATCCGGTGAATCACTGGGGGAAATAATCTCCGCGACGGCTTGTTCCATGGCCTTGCGTTTATTGACGAAATTCTCGGCCACGTCGCACATCTTTTTTCCCTGCTTTTTCCAGAACTTTTCCGGCTCTTTTTCGAACCCATCTTCGCTGTAAACGAAATCCACACGGAACCTCATCGCGCCTTGCGGTGGCATGTCGTCTTCCTCTTGAAACGCAGGAATGTCTTGCACCTCCATGTGAATCAACTTGGCGTCATTCGACGGCGGCTTGGTGCCTTCCGGCAAGCCGTTGGGCCAGCTCCATTGGAGGGCCCACTCGGCATAGGGCTTGAGCGTGAATTTGGCGCTCTTGCTGAACAAGTCGTCGCTCAATACCCAGTTCGAATTGAAGACGTAGTATTCCGCGAAGTCGATCATGTAATGGTATTCAATGATGCTGCCCGGCTGTACATCGGAGAGTGTGAAGGTCTTGGCCAGATACTTGATGCCGCGAGCTTTGACAATTTCTTTTTCGTAGACTTTGCCGTCAAAGTTGACGATCGAGCCGTCGGGCCGAATGGTGCGGGCCCGAATGCTATGAATGTCCCATTGGCCCTTGACCAGAGGGATTTCCACGTTGGCGTACTTACGGCCTTCTTCGGTGAATATTTTTTCCCGCACATAATTGTATTCATGGGGCGTTCGAACCGAACTGTCGTCCCGGTCAACCTGACGGTAGAGAATGATGGCCGGAGCGCCAGGCGCTTTTGGCTCGCCGGTCATTTTGAGCTCTTCGGGCAAGATGGGCTGCCATTCGTCGCCGGCACTTACCGGCTGGGCGCGTCTCACGGCAGCCCCCAATAGCAACAGAGCGAGCACCAACAGGCGGCGAGAGCTCAAAATAAGCCTCCCATTTGGAACGGGCAGATATGCAGAATTCGACGGAAGGCGGGAAAGGAGGCGGACCTTGCACCTCGGAGAATTGACCGCCCGGCGGTCATCGGTAGCATTGACGCATTCGCGGTGGCCCGCGAAGTGCGGCGGTCCCGTCCCATGAACATTGTTGCTGACCTGAGCAACGTATACCGCCGGACATTACAAGGATGCTATCGCCCTGTCAATAGAGCTGGGAAAACCGCTTCCCCGTCGAGCGGCGAGGATTCTCTTCCCCACCTCGCTCACCTGCGGCATAATCCCCCCGCACAGGGCAGTATTGCGATCCGCTTCCGCCAAATGGGGAGGATTCAGTGAGTGAACGTCCATGGAGTTCCACGGCACCCCCGGGTGAATTCCGCACCTACGTACCGGCCGAAGCAACCCTCAAGGAATTTACCATTCGCGCGGTGATTCTTGGCGCGCTCTTCGGACTGCTTTTCGGCGCGGTGACGGTGTACGTGGGCTTGCGCGCCGGGCTCACGGTTTCCGCTTCGATCCCCATCTCCGTGCTGTCCATCAGCATCCTTCGCGCGTTCGGCCGCTCCACCATTCTCGAAAACAACATTGTGCAGACCACCGGCTCAGCGGGGGAATCGCTTGCCGCCGGGGTGATGTTTACGATTCCGGCGCTGATCTTTCTGGGCTTTGGCTCCGAATTCACATTTTGGCGGATTTTTCCGCTGGCGCTTCTGGGGGGCTGGCTCGGCGTGCTCTTCATGGTGCCGCTGCGGCGTCAGCTTATCGTCAAGGAACACGGAAACCTGGCATTCCCTGAAGGGACTGCCTGCGCGGACGTGCTGGTCGCCGGGGAACGCGGCGGCTCCTTCGCGGGCCGCGTTTTCTGGGGACTCGGCCTCGGCGGTGCTTACACCTTTCTGATGAACACCGTGCAAGCCTGGACGTCCCAGCCGGAAAGCCGGCCCAGCTGGTTCCCGGGAGCGAGCTTTCGAGCGGCCATCACCAGTGAATATCTGGGCGTCGGTTACATCATCGGCCCCCGGGTTTCCGGGATCCTCTTTGCCGGCGGCATCATCTCGTGGCTGGTGATGATGCCGGCCATCAAATTTTACGGACAGCTGGCCGGTAACGCGCCGATCTATCCCTCCACCATTCCCATTCCACTGATGACGCCGGACGACATCTGGCGAAGTTATATCCGCCCGATGGGCGCTGGAGCGGTTGCCGCGGCTGGATTGATCACCTTGCTCCGTACACTGCCGACCATCATTTCCGCGCTGCGCGCCGGACTGAAAGACGTGCGTGCGGAAGGCGCAGGGCAGTCCGCGGCATCCAACAGAATTGACCGCGACATTCCCATGCGGACCGTAGTCCTCGGTTCGATGGTCATCATCGCCATGATGTGGGTCTTGTTGACCTTTTATCCCATGCAAGGGGCGAGCACTTTCTGGTATCAAAACCTCTTCGCGGCCGTGTTTGTGGTGGTGTTCGGATTTCTTTTCGTCACCGTGGCGGGGCGCATCAGCGGCCTGCTCGGCAATTCCTCGAATCCTATCAGCGGCATGAGCATCGCGACGCTGATGGCCACCTGCGCGATTTTCTTCCTGGCGGGATGGACTGCGCCCAACTATGCCGTGCTCGCGCTCATGATTGGCGGCGTGGTTTGCATTGCTGCCGCCATTGCCGGCGCCACCTCGCAGGATTTGAAAACCGGCTATCTCGTCGGCGCCACGCCCTTCTGGCAGCAGATGGGGCTTCTCGTGGGCGTCACCGTCTCCACCGTGGCCATCGGCGCGACCCTGAATCTGATGAACAAAGGCCTGGAGAAATACATCCCCACGCCAATTCCCGTAGACATTCAGTCTTTGCCATCCGGTGTGAAAATCGAGCGCGATTCGTTCATTTACCAAAACAAGAGCTACGTTTTGATCAATTCTCTCGGGTCGCATGAAATCCCCGACGGTGAATACCTCTACGACGCGAGCTCGAGACAAATCGAGTTTCAATGGGCGCAAGGCATCGGCAGCGACAAAGCTCCCGCGCCGCAAGCACGCCTGATGGCTACGGTCATCAACGGCATCCTCAATCAGCGCTTGCCCTGGCGATTGGTGCTCATGGGCGTCGCCTTGGTGATCGCGGTGGAAATTCTCGGCGTTCGCTCGCTGGCTTTTGCCACCGGCAGCTATCTTTCCATCGCCACCACCGGAGCCATGTTTGCCGGCGGCCTGATCCGCTGGCTGGTGGAAGCCACCACCAAGAAGAAGGACGAAAGCGAGGCCAGCCCCGGGGCGCTCTATTCCAGCGGGCTGATCGCCGCCGGTGGCGTTTTCGGCCTGCTCGGCATCATCATTAATCTTCTCGAGGACCCGGAGATCTTCAATCGCGTGCCGCATTGGGTTTCTTCGCTTCTGGCTCTTCCCT
The DNA here is from genome assembly GCA_003225295.1 of Acidobacteriota bacterium. Classification (GTDB taxonomy): domain Bacteria; phylum Acidobacteriota; class Terriglobia; order Acidiferrales; family UBA7541; genus Acidiferrum. The sequence goes on from QHYZ01000064.1 coordinate 19,339, forward strand.
GGCGCGCCGACCTTTTCGCTTTCGGCCCCAAAGTGATGGGACCGCTGGCGACCAGCAATCTTTTCGGCGTTTTCATGTTCGCGCTTCTGGCCGCCTCGCTCTTCTACTTTGCCCGCAAGAAGCTGAACTAGCCGATCACCAAACCCGCTTTGACGCCCGCGATTCGCCGACGTACACTGCATCTATGGGGACCAGAATCGGTGGGCGGGGCTACAACTTCGACTGGCGCAGTTTCATTACTCCGGGCGTAAAACTCCTCGTATTGGTCTGCTCCGGCGTCTTTCTCTTGCAGACTCTTGTAGCCCTGCTCGCTCCTCCCCTGACCATCTGGCTGCTCAAGTGGTTTGCATTGATTCCCGAAGCCGTCACGCATCACATCCCTCCGCGCATTTGGCAACCCTTTACTTACATTTTTCTGCATGGCGGCCTTTTCCACTTGCTCATCAACATGCTCATGCTCTGGATGTTCGGCCGCGAACTCGAACTTGTCTGGGGGAAGCGCCGTTTTCTGAATTATTTCTGCATCTGCGGGGTAGGTGCGGGGCTCATTGAGCTTATGGTCAAAACGATTCCCGTTTTCTTTGGAAGCCTGCCTTCGGTAATTCCAACCATCGGCGCCTCCGGCGCTATTTTTGGCATTCTCATGGCCAACGCGGTGCTCTTCCCCGACCGCCGCATCTGGCTGATTCCCCTGCCAGTCACCATTCCCATGCGTCCTTACGTGGCGGTGATGGGGGCTATCGAATTCTTCTCTACCATCGGCTCCGGCGGAGACAACGTCAGCCACGTCTGTCATCTCGGCGGCATGCTGGTTGGCTACCTGTATCTGCGCCGCGGTTCGTTCTTATACAACGTCCGCAATACCGTCTCTGACTGGCAACACAAACGCAATCGCAAGCGCTTCGAGGTTTACATCAAGCACAAGAAAGAACCGCCCTCGCGGCCCGACAACTGGGTAAATTAGATTGCAGAGACGGGAAGTCTCCAGTCAGGAATCGGTCTACCCGCTACGCCGGCCCGCCGATGATGTGAAACTTCATGAAGTTCGTCGTCCCGCGAATGCCCATCGGCGTACCCGCTACAATCCCGATCACGTCGCCCTTGCGCACCAGCCGCTCTTCGAGCAAGCGCTTCTCCGCGACCTTGGCCAGCCCATCCACCTTTTGCACGTCTTGAATCATCCTAGGAACCGCTCCCCAGACGAGCGCCATCCGCCGACGCGTCTCGGCTTCCGGCGAGAACGCCACGATCGGCACCAGCGGCCGGTAGCGCGACACCAGCCGCGCGGTAAATCCGCTGTGCGTAAACACGGCAATGAGTTTCAGATGCAGCTCGCGCGAGGCGTGGCACACCAGCTCCGCCACGGTTTCCGCCACTTTCAATTGCTCCAGCGGTGCCGGACGCGGAAATTCTCGGATGCTAGCTTCCGCTTCTTCGATGATCCGCGCCATCATTCCAACGGCCTCGACGGGGTAGTTCCCCGACGCCGTCTCCGCCGATAGCATCACCGCGTCCGAGCCGTCGAAAATCGCGTTGGCCACATCCGAGGCTTCCGCGCGTGTCGGCCGAGGATTCTCGGTCATGGACTCCAGCATCTGCGTCGCAGTGATCACCGGGCGCCGGAACTCCCGCGCCCGCGCAATAATCGTTTTCTGCACCACCGGCACGCGCTCCGGATTCATTTCCACGCCGAGGTCGCCCCGCGCCACCATCACGCCGTCCGCGGCCCGCAGAATCGCATCGAGATTTTCAATGGCCTCCGGCTTCTCCAGCTTGGCGATCACCGGTGTATCCTTCCCGGCGCGGCGAATCAACTGTTTTGCCAGCACAACATCCTCCGGACGCCGGACAAAGCTCACGGCAATGTAATCCGCGCTGTGTTTTAACGCAAAAACCAGATCGGCGCGGTCTTTCGACGTCAGCGCCGGCACCCGCAACTTCACCCCGGGCAGGTTGATCCCTTTATGTTCCCCAAGCGCTCCGCCGTTCACCACTTCGCAAATCACTTGCTTGTTGCGAATCCGCTTCACGCGCAATTCGATCAACCCGTCCGAAAGCAGGATGCGGTCGCCGCGGTGGACTTCTCGCGGCAAAGGCGTAAACACAGTATTGACCCGTGTCGAATCGCCCAGCACTCTCGCGGTGGTGATCACGAACTCTTGCCCCGCGCGCAGTAGCACTGGCCCGCCGCCCGCCAGCGGCCCGGTCCGGATTTTCGGCCCCTGCAGGTCGGCCAGGATGGCAATGGGTTTTTCGTGCTCGACGGCCGCAGCCCGCAGCATGGAGATGTTTTTGGCATGCTCCTCGTGCGACCCGTGCGAGAAATTCAGCCGCGCCACGTCCATCCCAGCCCTCAACAGACGGTCAATCATCTTCGGCGAACGGCTGGCCGGCCCGATGGTACAAACTATTTTGGAATGACGGAAGCTCACGACAATAATTTTAGATCGCTTTCATTCCTTACGCGAAGCATACGAAATAGTGGAGGATTGCGCAGCTCTTCTTCGCTAGTGCGCTACTGCGAATCCCTTAACAATCTTGACCAGCACATCGACACCCTTGTCGAACGCCGCCAGCGGTATCCGTTCATCGTCTCCGTGCATCCGTTTCAAATCTTCCTGCGCCAGCGGAAACGGCACCAGCCCGTAGGCTTGCACGCTGTGCAGCCGCAACTGCGCCGAATCCGTCAGCCAGGTGGATTGAAACGGCAGCGCCGGCGCTCCGCCGAATTCCTGCGTAACCACCTTGGTGATCAACCCATAAAGATCCGATTCCAGCGACGACGGCGGTGCCGCCAGTCCTGCGTTCGGCTGCACCTCCAGCCTTACCTGCGGATCATTCACCAGCTTGTTCAAATCGTTCAGGACGACATCAATCGTGTCTCCCGGCAGGAGCCGCACGTTCAGATTGGCCCGCGCCTCCGGCGGAATCACGTTATTCGCGAATCCCGCGGTCAGCACCGTCGGCGCAATGGTGTCCCGTAGCATGGAGTTCCACAGCGGGCTGGCATCGGAAATCACCCGCTGCGCATGCTCACCGCGATCCGAAGTTTCCATCGACCGAATCCACTTGCCAATCTCGTCATCCTCCAGCGGCGCCAGCCCCTCGAAGTATCTGCGCACAATCGACGTGAAGTGCACCGGTGCCGAATAATTCCCGATTTTTTCGACCGCCGCCGCCAGGTGTATCACGGGATTGTCCTTGGTCGGCTGCGAAGCATGCCCCGAAGTCCCCCGCGCGATCACGGCAATGTTGGCCGCCACTTTCTCGCTGACCTGCACCCCGGTGTAGTGCACTTTCCCCTTGTTTACGAAGACGTTTCCGCCTTCGTTGATTGCGAACCCCGCCGCGAACTTATCCCAGTGCCCGGCAATCAGCATGCGCATGCTGGCGTCCCCGCCGGTTTCCTCGTCAGCCGTGGCCAGGAAAATCACGTCGCGGTTCAGATGCGCCATCGAACGCTTCAGTTCAATGAACACCGCCAGGTTCGCCGCCAGCATCCCTTTGTCATCAATGGCCCCGCGTCCATATATGTATCCGTCCTTTATCACCCCCCCGAACGGATCCACGCTCCACCGCGACTTATCCACTGGCACGGTATCCAAATGAGCCACCAGCAAGAGCGCCCTCGAAGACTCCGCCATTGCCGACCTCTGCAAGCGCGCCACCACCGCGCTCCGCCCCGGCGTCAAATCGAGCAGTTCCGCCTTAATTCCTTCTTTGGCCAGGACCCCCGCAACGTACATCGCTGCGATCTGCTCGTTTCCCGGCGGATTCGTGGTATTGATCTTGATGAGGTCCGTCAGCCAGCCTTCGGCTTCTTTGGTCATCGCCGAGGTACTCCCCATCGGCGACGGATTGCCAGGGATTCCCGGTCCCCCGGCGGGCGAAACCTGCGCTGCCATCGGAAAACTCGCGGCCATCGCCAACGCCGCCGCTCCCGCCATGCTCTGGACCATACGATTCCAATTCACCAATCCATCCTCCTCGTAACGGTTAGCCGCAACCCAGCCGCCGCAGTAAACGTTTTGCTTCAAATGTGCTTCATACTAACATGCAGGTGTGGGCGCTTGGCCACGGCATCGGCGTTACGTTGCCTAAATTCAACCGCATCTTGGCGACCGCGTCGGGGGCAAGAGTCATCGCCAGTTTGAAGTTTTTTGCTTGCTATCGAGGGGTGCATGATGAAGGCCATTTTTTCGATAGGTCTGCTCGCGGCTCTGGCGACCGGTCTGGTCTTGCCGCCGGTCGAGAATCCCGTCCTTGCCCAGGCCCCCACCGGCCCGCAGGGCGGCTCCTCGCCGCGGCAGCAGAACCCAACTCCGCCTCAAGCAGCACCCGGCACGGCGCAGCAGCCGCCACAAGCCGGGGTCACCATTGCCGTTGACGTGCCCATCGTCACGCTCGATGTGGTCGCCACCACCCAGCACGGTGACATCATCCCCGGTCTCAAGAAAGAAAACTTCCGCATCCTCGACGAGGGGGTGCCGCAGACCATTACGAACTTCGCCCCCACGGACGCTCCCATTACCATGGTCCTCCTCCTGGAGTTCAGCAGCCGTGGCTATTACAGTTTTTTTTCGCAAGTCGGAAAGTATTGGGCAAGCGCGCTTTTTCCCAGTTTGCAGCAAAAGGACTGGATCGCCCTCGCGACTTTTGACATGAAGCCCCGCATCGAAGTCGACTTCACACAAAATAAAGATGAAGTCATGCAGGGCCTGTACCATCTCTATTTTCCCGGGTTCAGCGAATCGAACGTGTTCGACGCTATCCTTGATACCGTGGATCGCCTGAAGGACGTAAAAGGAAAAAAGTCCGTGGTGGTCCTGGCTAGCGGCGTGGACACGTTCTCCAAGCACACCCTCGATCAAACCATGAAGCAGCTCCGTCAGAGTGATGTCACGATTTTTTGCGTCGGCCTGGGCCGCGCCTATCAGAATTTCGTCGATATGAATGGCGGAATGGGCAGCATGGCTCGAATGAATTACCTGCAAGCGGAAAATCAACTGAAGACCTTTGCACAGGAGACCGGCGGCTACGCCTGGTTCCCTCAATTCGAAGGCGAGATGCCCGGCGTGTTTCGTGATGTCGCTGCATTCCTGCGCCACCAGTACAGTCTCTCCTACTCGCCGACCACCGGCGCGAAAGACGGCAAATTTCACAAGGTTAAAGTGGAGCTGGTCGCACCCGACGGTGGTCCCTTGACCATCGTCGACCAAAAAGGCAAAAAACAGAAATTCCAGGTGTACGCCCGCGAAGGCTATCAGGCGACCAAAGGTGGCGTGGGCGACTGAACAAACTGAAAATAGCGGAATTTTCTGCTCGAGCGAGTTGTGATTACCCCTTTTCCCATCAGTAACCGCGCGCAAAGTCAACGTGGTTGAACAATTCCCGTCCATCAAACCATCTCTCCAGCAATTCGATCAAAATAGTGGTCTGCCGGCCCCACAGCCTGTCGCTCACACCGCTGGTGTGCGGGGTGATAAACAAATTCGGAGCCTTCCATAACGGGCTCTCGGCCGGCAACGGCTCGGTCCCTGTCACGTCCAGCGCCGCGCCGCCCAACGCGCCACTTTCAAGCGCCTGAACCAGCGCGGCTTCATCCAAAAGCGACCCGCGCCCAACGTTTACCAGTCTCGCCCCATGTTTCATCCTGGCGATTTGTGCCGTGCCGATCAGGTGTTTCGTTTCCAGGGTCTCGGGAGCTGAAATCAGCAGGTAATCCGCATCCGGCAAGGCATCTTGTAGTTTGGCCGCGGAAAAAATCCTTTCCGCATGGGTGCGGTCTCCTTCACCTGACCGCGTCACGCCCCACACGCGCATGTCCAAGGACCTCGCGCGCTTGGCCACTTCCCGCCCAATCGAGCCGTACCCCACAATCAGCAGAATCTTCCCATTGAGCTCGGTCAAGTGTTGCGGCTTGTCCCAGATCTCCTGCTGAGACCATCGGGAGCGGTCCTGTCCCCGCACCGAATCAGGAAAATTCCTGGCCAGTGCGAGCAGCAGACCCAGGGTGTGCTCCGCCATCGGCACGGAGAAAATTCCGCTGGGATTCGTCACTATGATTCCGGAATCCCGCAGTTGCGGATACATCAATTGCGCCACGCCCGCCGCCGTGGAGTGAATCCACTTCAGCTTCTTCGCGCCCTTCAATTGCTCGGCGCGCAGCGAGTAGCCCACAAAAATATCCGCGTCCGGCAGCTCATCCGCCAACCGCTCGTAATTCGGCAAATGCAAAACCTGCATCCCCGGCCAGCGCTTTCGAATCGCCTCGGTCATGGCAGGCTTGGGCCGCCACTCGGTAAAGGGATGCCAAACGCAAATCACAAGTTTTGTTTCTGTAGGTGTTGTGCGGCTCATTATCAGGCTACAAAATGACGCGCAGGTCCGTTCCCGTCATATCCGCGGGCCGGGGCTGCCCGAGTACGCCCAGCATTGTCGGCGCAATGTCCCGCAGCGAACCGCCCGGGTTCAAGCGTAACTTGTCGGCATCGCTCACCAGAATCAGCGGCACCGGATTGGTGGTGTGATAGGTGTGCGGTCCGCCCAGCGGATCGATCATGGTCTCCGCATTTCCGTGATCCGCGGTGATAATCCACACTCCCCCGCGCGGCTTCAGCGCCTGATAGATCCGCGCCAGGCCCGCGTCCACTGCTTCGACCGCCTGGATGGCCGCTTCCAGTTTTCCGGAATGCCCCACCATGTCGGCATTCGCATAATTCATGATGATGGCGTCGAACTCGTCCTTCTCGATTGCTTTCACCACCGTGTCGGTAATTCCCGCCGCCGACATTGCTGGCTTCAAATCGTAAGTGGCCACCTTCGGTGACGGCACCAGAATTCGCTCTTCTCCGCTGAACGGTTTTTCCACGCCGCCATTGAAGAAATACGTCACGTGCGCGTACTTCTCCGTCTCCGCCGTCCGCAAATTCTTGTACTGCAGATCCGCAAACACCTGCGCCAGGAGGTGCTCCAGTTTCTCCGGCGCAATCACGTATTTCAGCCACGGCCAGTTCTTGTCGTACTGCGTGATCCCTACGTAGAACAGATTCCTCGGCCGCTTGGCGTCCACAAACTTGTCAAAGTCCGGCGCCGCCAGCGCGTAGGTCATCTGTCGCGCGCGGTCCGCCCGGAAGTTGAAAAAAATCACCGCGTCATCGTCGTGGATCAGCCCCACGGGCACGGCAGAGGCTGCGCTTCCCTTGGTCACCACGATGGGCTTCACAAATTCATCCGTCAGGCCCGCTTCATAACTTCGCTCGAGCGCCGCAACCGGATCATCCGTCCGCGTTTCCGCTTGGCCATGAACCAGCGCGCGGTAAGCCAGCTCGACGCGCTCCCAGCGGTTGTCGCGATCCATCGCGTAATAGCGCCCCACCAGCGCGGCGATCTCGCCAACACCCAGCTCGCGCATCTTCTGCTGCAACTGCCGCAGGTAGTCGCGTCCGCTGTTCGGCGGCGTGTCGCGTCCGTCCATGAAACAGTGCACCAACACCTTTTCCACTTTTTGCTGCTTGGCCATCTCCAGTAGCGCGAACAAATGCTGAATATGCGAGTGCACCCCGCCATCGCTCAGCAACCCCGCAAAATGCAGCTGCCGGGCTCGCCCGCGCGCCATGGCCTGCTGAAACAGCGGCACGTTTTGCAGCTGATGGTTGGCGATCAGCAGGTCGATCCGCGTGATGTCCATGTGCACGATCCGCCCCGCGCCCATGTTCATGTGCCCCACTTCGCTGTTGCCCATCTGCCCCTCGGGCAATCCCACAAATGGCCCCGAAGTATGGATCAAGGTGTTGGGAAAGTCTTTGACCAGCTGGTCATACGCCGGCTTCCGCGCCAGTGCGATGGCGTTGCCTTTCGTCTCCGCGCGGTATCCCCATCCATCCAGCACGGTCAACACAATTGGCTTCGGTCGTTTGCTCATAGTGGTTAAGAATACCTGCACTTCGCTGGCCGTGCCATTTTGACCGGGCCGGCACCTGGCGGTCGACCGGAGGGGTGTCAGGCAACAACTGAGCGCATGGTCGCGGAGAATCGGGTGATGAGTTCATGCTTTTCGGAAAGCTTGTTCCACGCGATTCCAATTTGCCACTCCGCTTCGGGCATGGGCAGTTGATGATAGCTGACTCCGGGCACGCTCATGCGCATCGCGGAGCGAGGTACCAGCGAGACTCCCAGGCCGGCGCGCACCAAATTGAGAATAGTAAACGTTTCATTAGCTTCCTGAATAATCTCTGGTATGAATCCGGCGCGGCGGCACACCGCCAGAACGTGATCATAGAAGGTCGTTGATGCGGCCCGGGCGATGAGCAGGAAGGGCTTGTCTCGCAAGCAGGCCAGGCCATCTTTGGCGCGGTACGGCGTTGAACGGGGAACCGCCACAACCAGCCGCTCGCGGATGAGCGGCAAGCTAGAAAGTTCGGGGCGAGCCACAGGCAAACGGATGATCCCAATGTCGATCTGTTCCTCCAGCAAGGCTCTGGTTTGCGCCGGCGTGGACATATCGCGCATCTGTATTTCAACTCCCGGATAGGTTTTGCGAAACCGCAGGATCGTTTGCGGGAGAAGATCGGAAGCCGAGGCGATCCCGAATCCGATCCGCAGTGTCCCCGCTCGTCCCTCGGTTGCCTGGCGCACTCGGTCCAGCGCCGCTTGTGAATCCCGCAGCAAGCGCTCGGCTAGCGGGATGAGCACACGGCCCGCCTCCCTCAGCACGACCCTTCGGCGCGTCCTTTCAAACAGCGCTCCTCCGGTCTTTTCCTCCAGCTTGCGGATCTGCTTGCTTAGCGCCGGCTGCGATACGAACAAACGCTCGGCAGCCTTTCGAAAATGAAGCTCCGAAGCTAGCGTCAAGAATGAGCGCAATTCTTCCAGCTGAAGTGTCATGCCAATAAGTTATCACAGAGGCTCCAGGGATTCATTGGACGAAACACCACGAGTTGTCCAGAATCTTGCTATGGACGCTCGAAACCACCATCGGGTCGCCAACCAGCGAAAAATCAGCGCCGTGATCTTCGACTATGGCGAAGTTCTTTGTTGTCCTCCGTCCCTTGAGCATCTCGCGCGCATGGCTGAAGTGTTTCATGTGCGCCGAGAAGAATTCTTCCCGGCTTACATTGCCAGCCGGAATCCCTACGACGGCGGTGATATCGGTGCCGACGACTACTGGCGTCAGTTCGCCGAATCGGCGGGCGTGGAAGTCCACCATTCGATGATCGGCAAGCTCCGCGAGTGGGATCTTGAGATGTGGAGCTCCATCAACGCCAAGATGGTCGAGTGGTTGGGAGCCATTCACAGCGCCGGATTCAGGACCGCACTGCTCTCCAACATGCAATCGGACATGGCCGGTCATGCTCGACGGAACTTTGCGTGGCTGCGCCACTTCGACTGCCTCACGCTTTCCTGCGAGGCGCGCGCCATCAAACCCGATTTGGCCATTTATCGGCGGTGTCTCGCCGCGCTCGGCGTTCCACCAAGTGAAACTCTGTTCATCGACGACCGGATAAGCAACATCGAAGCAGCCGAGATCCTGGGAATCGTTGGGCTTCCGTTTCAATCTATCGAAAAGCTATGTGACGATCTAAGGGACCTGGGCTTCCCCATTTCCCCGGTTATCTAAAACATGCGGTCTCGGCATCCCGCTGCTGGTACTGCGCTGAAGACCGTCTGGGCATCCGCTACCCAGCCGAAAACTCACCAAGCGCTGCGAGCAGACGATCCACTTCTTCGGCGGTGTTGTAATGCACCAGCCCGACCCGCAGGACGCCGCCGTGCTGCTCCACACCTAGGCGCTCGGACAGATTCAGCGCATAGAAATTCCCGTCCCAGGTGAAAATTCCGCGCTGGCCCAGAAAGGCAGCAATTTTCGTCGGATGGTGGTCACCCAGCCGGAAAGACAGCGTCGAGCAGCGTTCCTCGAATCGCTGCCGATCGGTGATACCGAAGATGCGCATCCCCGGAATTGCCGGCAGCCCCGAAATCAACCGCGTCAGCAATCCGCTTTCGTATTGGTGGGTCGCCCGGTAGGCCGCTTGGAGCGCGGCGCGGCGGCTTTTCACGCCGGCGTCCGAATGTCTTCCCAGCTCCGCAAGGTAGTCGACGGCCGCGCCAATCCCGGCAATCAACTCTTGCACTTGCGTCCCGGTTTCCCACGATTCCGGTGGAGTGTTAGTCGCCGGCCGCACCTTGTAGGGCTTAAACTTTTCCAGATGTTTGCGCTTTCCGTACAGCGTTCCCATGTGTGGCCCGAAGAATTTGTACGGCGAGCACGCCAGAAAATCGCAATCCAGGGCCTGCACGTCGATCAGCCCGTGCGGTGCATAGTGCACCGCATCGACAAACATCAGCGCGCCGGCGGCGTGCGCCAGTTTAGTAATCTCCGCAACCGGATTGATCGTTCCCGCTATGTTCGACGCATATCCAACGGCCACGAGCTTGGTCTTCGCCGAAAGTTTGTGTCGCAGATCTTCCATATCCAGCGTGCAATCGCTTTCGCGAATATCCACCTGCCGGATCACCACGCCTTTTTCTTCCAGCGCCCGCCACGGCGCGACGTTGGCATCATGGTCCAGTGTGCTCACTACAATCTCGTCGCCAGATTTCAGTTCCCTTCCAATCGCTCGCGCCAGCGCAAACGTGATGGTGGTCATGTTCTGCCCGAAAACAACTTCATCGCGGTCGCAATTAAAAAAATCCGCCATCGCCGCGCGCGCCGACAGGATCATTTCATCGGTTCGCCGGCTGGTCAGAAATGCGCCATTGGTATTGGCGTTGGCAGTTAAGAAATAATTCTGTACCGCGTCCATCACTTGCTTGGGCACCTGCGTTCCGGCCGGCCCATCCAAAAACGCTGCCGCCTGCCCGTTCACCTGCAGTTTTAGTGAAGGAAATTGTTCCCTCACCCAGGCAATATCAAATGTCCTGTTCCCCGTTTCGTGCATCACTGGTGTGCTCATCTTTTTTTTTATGGGCCGCCAAAGTGTGGCCGCATTCTCCGAGCCGCTAGTTTCTCATACGTTCCGTGCTCGTTGTAGGGCGCGCTCCGCTTTTTCCCGGGCTCACGCAGCGTGATTCGGAAGCGTACCGCAATTCTCTTTCGTTAGACCAAATTGGAAGCACTTTCTTGACCAACCGGTGGCCGGCAAAGCGCGGTGTTCCCGCAAGGCGTGGTAGCATATCGGCAGTTGTTCCTCACTCATGCCGCTTTGGCGCCGGCTATAAATCAAATGGGCGGCCGCGAAGCGGCCGGCTCCGCGCCATGCTTCTATGGAGAGAAGAGAGGTGCCGTGCCCGAAACCGTCCCCCCAACCGAGCGCACGCGCGTGGTGCGCGAATCCCATCGCGGCGCGTACGACCGCGAATCGATTTACAAGATCCTCGACGAAGGTTACGTGTGCCACGTAGGATTCGCCGTTGATGTCCAACCCTATGTGATCCCCACATTGTTCGCGCGCATCGGCGACGCGATTTATTTTCACGGTTCCGCGGCGAGCCGCATGCTCCGCAATGCAAGCGATGGGATTCCTGTGTGCGTCACGGTAACTCTTACCGATGGCCTGGTGCTGGCCCGCTCCGTCTTTAACCATTCCATGAATTACCGCTCCGTCGTGGCCCTCGGCAAAGCCACCCTCGTCGAACAGCCGGAAGACAAGCTCGAAGCACTGCATGCTTTCACGGAAAAAATAATCCCCGGGCGCTGGAACGATGCCCGCCAGCCAAATGAAAAAGAACTAAAAGCCACGAGCATCCTTTGCTTGCCGCTCACGGAAGCATCGGCGAAAATTCGCGTCGGCCCGCCGGAGGACGACGCCCCGGACTACGCGCTGCCGGTCTGGGCCGGTGTAATCCCTCTTCATCTCACGCCAGGCACACCGATCCGCGACAAGAAGTGCGATCCAGCTATTCCTACTCCCGGCTACGCGGCCGACTATCGGCGGTGAGCCATGGCTGAATTCACTCCCGCACCCATCAAACCTATCGTGGGAATCACGGCGCTTCACGCGCTGGACATTCGCGTCGGCACCATCGAGCGCGTGGAGGAAATCCCGCGCTCGGAAAAACTCATGAAGCTGACTGTGGATTTTGGCGACCATTCGCGTACCATTCTCGCGGGCATCAAGAAAGAGCGCGAAAACTCGCGCGAAATCGAAGGGCGTCAGGCTCTGTTTGTTGTAAACCTCGAACCTCGTAAGATGGCGGGCGAGGTATCCGCGGGCATGTTGTTTGACATCGGTTATGCCGACGGCGTCACGCCGGTTCTCTCCATGCCGGAGCGCGCCGTGCCGAACGGCCCACGCGCGGGATAATTTTTGCTTGGAGGAGACCTTCACTTCGCGGCCGACAGTTTTTGGGCCGCGGTGGAAATGAGCTGGGCTTCATCCTCTAAGACACGCGCGACAACAATAATCCTCTCGTCGGCCTGCTTCCATTGTTTTTGTTCGATGGCTTCGCGGACGGCAGGTACGGTTTTCGCGGCGTAGCCGGTATAGAAACCCGGGGCGTAAAGCTGGTGTTTGAACCAGGGGCGATTGGGAAGGCCCTCGGCGGTCGTGAGTTTGCGCTCACTATCGATGAGCAATTTGTTGACTTCGGCGAGCGACGCGGACCTGAGCATTGCTCCGCCGCTCGAATTGGCCCGCTCAACTGCCTTGCGATACTCCTCCGCGCTGCGCGTGAGCACATCCACGGCGTTCTCGAAGGGCGCGAAATTCAGGTGCGGCGGAACCGCTTCGGTGGAAGGCGGCACAAAAGGCTGCTTGGGGTCATTGGTGGCCATGAAAACGCCTTCTTGGATTTCCTTGTTGCGTTCACGAATGTCGTCCTGCATCTTTTGCGAAAGAGTTTTCAGCTCCTTCAGGTAGGTCTGTACGGTGTCCGCAAAGTCGCCGAACTCGAAAGGAAGCAAATCCGCGTCCGCCAGGCGCATCATGGCCGTGCCGCCGGTCTCGGCGAGGGCGCGGCCATACACGAAATCCGTGTCGCTAAAGTGCGTGAACCAATAGAAATCATCGTAAATGGAGTGGTAGATGCCGCCGCCATCTTCACCACCGAACCCGATATTGAGGGAGGCCACGCCGTCGTGCTGAAGAAACGCGGTGTAGTCTGAGCCGGAGCCCAGCGCGGGGACACGAAGATCGGCGCGCCTGCGAACTTCTTCGCGTTGCTCCGGGGTTTTGGCATTGGAAATCTCTCGCAGTTGCTGGCGCTTCCACGCACTCAGTTTTGTTTCCGGGTCGGATATGTCGCGGGCGATATCGTTGCTGAATTTTTCAAGCGTGTGCGAGCCTTCGATACCGAGATAACCACGGCCATTGGCGTCAGAATTGATGTACGCGACGCCGTGGGCACGCAATTCGTCATAGTGCTGCTCGGCCCACTCGGTCGAGCCCAGCAGTCCGGGTTCTTCTCCGTCCCACGCGCAATAGATGATGGTGCGCTTCGGCTTCCAGCCGGACTTGACCAGCTCGCCGAGAGACCGCGCTTCTTCCAAGATGGCAATCTGTCCGGAGATGGGATCCTCCGCGCCGTTTACCCAGGCATCGTGATGGTTGCCGCGAATCACCCACTCATCGGGGAAAGTGGAGCCAGGAATCTTCCCGATGACGTCGTAGAGCGGCTTGATATCCCAGTTGGACTTCACTTTGAGGTGCACCTGCGCCGGGCCTGGGCCGAGGTGATAGGTGACGCCAAGGCCCCCGCGCCATCCTTCCGGAGCCACGCGCCCAGTCAGCGCGGCAAGCAGCGGCCGGGCGTCGGCATAAGATATCGGCAGCACGGGAATCTTGGTGATCGTGCGTGCTTCTTCCACCTTCAACCGCTTGGCGTCTTTGGTGGCTCCCACGCCCGGAGTGAGCGGGTCCCCGGGATAAAACGGCATGTCCGCGACGCTGCCGCGCTGGACGCCATCCGGCGGGCGGTAGGCCCCGGAAGGGAACGTCTCTCCCGGGACAAATCCGTCCTCGTGCGGGTCGGAGTAAATCAGGCAGCCAATGGCGCCATGTTCGGCGGCAACCTTGGGCTTGATCCCGCGCCAGGAATGGTAGTAGCGCGCGATGACAATCTTCCCCTTCACGGAAACACCCATACGGTCTAGCTGTTCGTAGTCCTCGGGGATTCCGTAGTTGACGTAGACCAGCGGAGCGGTCACCTCGCCGTCGATCGAGTAAGCGTTATAGGTGGGAAGCTGCTCGGATTGCTGATTTGAGGTGAGGTCCCCGGGAAGAGCGGGTTCCTGGAGCTTGGCGACAAACTTCGGCCCGCCTTCGACAAGCTCAATGACGCGTTCCTTGGGCGTTGGAAAGAGAACGTCGAACTGCTCGATATGCGTATCGAGACCGAACTCCTTGAATTTTGCGGCGATCCATTCGGCGTTCTCTTTGTCATAGGGAGAGCCGACGTGGTGCGGGCGCGCAGAGAGACGCTGCATGTAAGAGCGGAGATTGTCCGTGCTGGGAATGGCGCGGAGCTTCTCTTCCCACTGGCGCTCCGCCCGAGAAGATTCTGCAGAGTAGCCGAACAGAGGCTGCTCGTCGGCAGCGACATGATTGCCGAGGGGCGCGAGCGAGAGGCTGGCAAAAGAAAGGATGGCGAGAAGAGCTTGGCGGTTCATGCATTCCCCCTGAAGTGGCGCTCGTATTTTGCCTGAAGTCGGAAAGATTGAAAATGAGGGAATCCAAACACCCCTTCCCCAATGTCTTTCCTCAAGTGTTCCTTCCTAAGGGCATTAAGCTCCTGCTTAGAAGGAACACTTCTATACATTCTAAAAGCTGCTGACAGATTTCCAAGAAGGGAGATTCCAGCAGAACTTAGATTGTTTCGGTGGAGCAGCGAAGAAGACTTCGGAGCGAGCGACGTACGACGTTCGACTGGAGCAGGCAACAAGACACCTACTTTTTGATGGTTCCACGAACCCGGGCAAGAACGCTTCCTTTTGAATGTCTTATTGCCTGTTCAGCCGATCGTTTTGGACATGAGGATGTAGTGGCAGGGAACTTTGGCGGGCACGTCCGCAGCGAAAGGAGCGGTGCCGGTTTCGACGTAACCGAGGTGGCGATAAAAAGCGGGAAGGGGCGTGCGCGCGCTGATAACGCGGAGGTCGATCGAAATACAGCCAGCTTCGCGGAAGAAATTCTCGGCGGCATCCATTAGCTTGCGGCCCAAGCCGGTGCCCTGGCGCGATGCGTCTACACCGAGCAGGCCGAGGTAGCCACGGTCACCGCGTAGTTCGACAAAAACGCAGCCGGCCAGGGCGGAACAGTCTTCGGCAAGCAGGAATTTGCCTCTTACCATGTAAGCGCGGACGCCGTCAGGGTTCGTGCGATCGCCTTCGATGAAGGGTTGCTCGACGCGGAAAGCGGAGTTGATAAAGCGGACAAGGGCGTCGACGTCGCCAAGATCTGCCGGGCGGAAGCGCAGGGCATCCCATGGAGAGAGAGATTTGGCGAGTTCGCTCATGCGCGCAGCAGCATTCTAACGCAGAGAGAGGATTCTGCTATCGAACGCCATAATCCATTGCTCAAAGGCAGACAACCGCTGGGTGGCAATGTGTGACCAGCCAGGACAGGTCTGTCGAACTCCGACTCTGGTGCCCGGCTTGAAGGAATCGCTCCAGATCCTTCGGCGATCCTCGTCGGATCGCTTCAGGATGACCACGCTTTCTGGTTTGCCAGACGAGCCGTGGCGGATGGATAGTGCTGCTAGAATCTAAACAAATGCCAAGCTCCATGAAACAAGAAGGATGGTTCAAGCGGTGCGCTGCGCTTTCGGCATTCCTGGTGATGACCGCCGCCGCATCGGCGGCGCAAGTGAAGCCCGGGGATTTGTCGGCGCGGCAGGAGTTCTCGCACCAGCTGGTCAAAGCCGCGGTGGAGAGGACGCAACACGCGGTGCGCTACGATCCGGCGTATGTGCGGATTCCCTATCCCGGTGGCGACGTTCCTGCGGATACGGGTGTTTGCACAGATGAAGTGATCCGGGCGTACCGAGCCGTGGGTGTCGATTTGCAAAAAGAAGTGTACGAGGATATGAAGAAGAATTTTTCGGAGTATCCGCGCAGAGCAAAGCGCCCGGATGCGAATATCGATCACCGACGCGTGGCGAACTTGATGGTCTTTTTCAGCCGCAAGGGAGAAACGCTGGCGATTACCGAGCGCGCCGAGGAGTACGCGCCGGGCGACCTGGTCACTTGGGACCTGGGCGGGGCGGTGCCACACATTGGCATGGTGGTGGATCAAAAATCGCTGGCCAGCGGACGGTACATGATCGAACACAACATCGGGCGTGGGCCAAAAATCGAAGATGTCTTGTTAAGCTGGAAAATCACAGGCCACTACCGTTATTTCGGGCCGGCATCATCCGCGAGTGCATCTCGTTCCGACCAGCAGCAAGCTCGATAACGTGGATTTTGCAGAAGAGCTGAGCTCCGGCCGGCTTTCTCCTCGGTTTCGATGCGGAGCTGCTCGGGCCCAGCGACGCTAAATCGCGGGCCTGTATAGTAGTAGTATGGGAGTATGGCGACACGAAAGATGACTTTCACGCTGCCGGAAGATCTGGCCGAGCAATTTGTGCGCCGCGTTCCAGCGCGAGAACGTTCCAAGTATCTTGTTACCGCGCTCAACGAAAAACTCTCCGCGCGCAACCGGGATTTGGTGGAGGCGTGCCGAATCGCGAACAATGATACGGAGGTGCGCGCTATTGAAAAAGAGTTCGACGCCATTACCGAAGAAGCTGGCGCCATCCTCGAGTTGTAATTACGCCTTAGCTCAATCTTGGCTACCATCTCCAAGTATGCATTTCCGTCTTCATCCCCGTTGGCAAAGACAAATCGGCAGAGTGGCGGCACGTTCTCGATTCGGAGATGGAATAAATTTTCATCCTCTGTGGAGAAGCCGAGCTCAGCGAATCTGCATCACGGAACACCCCGGTGTACTCCGGACGACTGGCTTCACAACCGTCGGGAACACCGTTGTAGCCGTCAAATTTTCTGCGTCCGTGTGGCTAGCCGAGGGCGGCTTGGCCATGGAAGCGGGCGGCGGAGCCTAGTTCCTCCTCGATGCGCAGGAGTTGGTTGTACTTGGCGATACGATCGGTGCGGCTGGCCGAGCCGGTTTTGATCTGCCCGGCGGCGGTGGCGACGGCCAGATCGGCGATGAAGGTATCCTCAGTTTCGCCGGAACGATGAGAGATGATCGAGTTGTAGCCCGCTTTGCGGGCAAGTTCGATGGCCTCGATAGTTTCGCTGACGCTGCCGATCTGGTTCAGCTTGATGAGAATGGCGTTGGCGATGCCTTCCTTGATGCCGCGGGAAAGGCGCTCGGTGCTGGTGACGAAGAGGTCGTCGCCGACAAGCTGGATTTTCTTTTTGGAGCACTTGCTGCCGATGCTCTCGGTCAGGGATTTCCAGCCGGCCCAGTCGTCCTCGGCCATGCCGTCCTCGATGGAAACGATGGGGTACTTTTCCGCCCAGTTCGTCCAGTACGCCACCATTTGCGCAGAAGCGTGTATGGACTTGTCCGACTTCTTGAAAACGTAGTTGCTGCTGGCTTTGTCGTAGAACTCGCTGGAGGCGGGATCGAGAGCGATGCTCACTTGCTGGCCTGGTTTGTAACCGGCGGCAGCGATGGCTTCCAGAACGATTTGAATCGCCTCTTCGTTCGATTTGCAGCTAGGGGCAAAGCCGCCTTCGTCGCCGACGGCCGTCGAATAGGCATGCTTCTTCAGAGCGGTCTTCAAAGCGTGAAAGACTTCCACTCCCCAGCGTAACGCTTCCGAGAAGCTCGCAGCGCCCACGGGCATAACCATGAATTCCTGAAAGTCGACGGAACTGTCGGCATGCGCTCCGCCATTGAGGATGTTCATCATCGGACAAGGGAGCAGATTCGCGGACGGATCCGTGGAATAGCGCGAAAGATATTTGTAGAGCGGCTGTTTGAGGGCCGTGGCGGCGGCGCGCGCCGCGGCCATGGAGACGGCCAGAATGGCGTTGGCCCCCAGCCGTGATTTGGTCGGGGTACCGTCGAGCGAAATCATCCTGTGGTCGAGCGCCCGCTGGTCGGCGGCATCGAGACTGACGATGGATTTGGCGATTTCGGTGTTGGCATTGGCGACCGCCTTGAGCACGCCCTTTCCGAGATATCTTGATTTGTCACCATCACGCAATTCCAGGGCTTCGTGCTCGCCGGTGGAAGCGCCGGAAGGGACCGCAGCTCGGCCAAGTGCGCCGCCATCCAGAAGGACATCGGCTTCGACGGTAGGATTGCCGCGGGAATCGATGACTTGGCGGGCGTGGACTCTGGCGATCTTGGTGGACATGTTGGTCGCGTCTCCTCGGACTAGATGCGAATCGATGATTTTACAGAAGATTGCCAGGGAGTCACAGCGGCACGGAGAAATGCATGAAGATTGAAAAGTAAGCAGTTCGCTCTAAGCCGATTCGGGTTCCTCGATGAGGGATTCCTGGCGAACGACGACGACGATGCCGGAATCGGTGACGTGGAAGCGGCGTTTGTCGGCTTCGAGGTCATAGCCAATCTCGGTGCGCTCGGGAAGGCTGACGTGACGGTCGATGATGGCGCGACGGATGCGCGAATGGCGGCCGATGTTCACGTGATTATAGATGATGGACGCGGAAACCTCCGAGTAGCTGTTGACGCGCACGTCGTTGCCGATCACGGATGTTTGTACGTGGCCGCCGGAAATAACCGAGCCACCAGCAACGATGGAATCGAGCGCCACGCCCATGCGCTCCGGATCGGCGAAGACAAACTTTGCCGGGGGGTACTGGTGCTGCCAGGTGCGCAGCGGCCAGGCACTGTCGTACAGGTTGAAGACCGGCGACACGCTGACCAGATCCATGTTGGCGTCGTAGTAGGCGTCCAGCGTGCCCACGTCGCGCCAATACAGAGCATCTTTGCTGTTTTCATCGACGAAGTTGTAGGCAAAGACGCGATGCTTCGAAATAATGCGCGGAAGGATGTCCTTGCCAAAGTCGTGGTGCGACTTGGGATCCTCGGAATCGGCCAGCAGGATGGGGATCATCAGCTGAGTGTTGAAGATGTAGATGCCCATGGAGGCGTTGCAATGCCCGGGATGGTGCGGGGACTGTTTTGGCTCCGCGGGCTTTTCCTCGAAGCCGACAATGCGCCAGTTTTGGTCGACTTCGATG
Source organism: Acidobacteriota bacterium (assembly GCA_003225295.1). Classification (GTDB taxonomy): domain Bacteria; phylum Acidobacteriota; class Terriglobia; order Acidiferrales; family UBA7541; genus Acidiferrum. The sequence continues at coordinate 38,501 of QHYZ01000064.1, forward strand.
ACCCCAAACTGCCGCGCCGCTTGTTCGACAGGAATCTGAATGGTGGCGACGGTGACCTCCGCTCCGGAGTCAAGGTGCTGCTGAAGCATCTTCGCGTAGTTCATCTTGTAAATATGATCACCGGAAAGGATGAAGACGAACTTCGAACGCTCGCTGCCGATAGAGTAGATGTTCTGGTAGACCGCGTCGGCCGTGCCTTGATACCACTGCTGCGAGACGCGCATCTGCGGCGGGAGGACCTCGATATAATCGCCGAGGCCGGCCAGGGGCGACCAGCCGGCGCGGATGTGGCGGTTCAAGCTAAGGGCTTTGTACTGGGTGAGGATGAAGATGCGGCGGAGATTCGAATTGATGCAGTTGGAGAGCGTGATGTCGATGATGCGATAGAGAGCGCCGAAAGGCACGGCAGGTTTGGCGCGGTCGCGAGTGAGCGGCCAGAGGCGTTCCCCCTGGCCTCCGGCAAGGAGTACTACGATGGCATCCCGCATATCGGACATTGGTTGCCCCCTGCGGCGCGGATAGAGAAGCGGCTCATTCTAACAACAGAAACAGGGAAAAAGACAACCGAAGCCGGCGAGGGGCCCCCCAGGCAGGTACCGCCCGATCCCCGTCCTTTCACAATGGCTCCCGATTATCCTTGCGTCAATAGCGTATACAGGTGGTTATGGGGTGGGTTCAGTACCCCGGCGGGCGGTCAGGAATACAAAGATTCCTTGACTTGCATGGCGGGAATTGATTAGAAGAGGCCAGCTACCTTTCAGGGTGCACCCGCGAAGCGGACAATACATGAGATAATCAGCACCAGGGGCGGTGCCCGCAGCAACACACAGCCGGCAGCAGTTTGGCCAGCCAGAGGCGCCGCAAGATGCCAATCCGAACCGGATTGGGGGTGAATTAATAGCGTGGCTGAAGTCATCATCCAAGAGAGTGAATCTCTGGAAAATGCCCTGCGGCGTTTTAAGCGCAAGGTGCAACAGGAAGACATCATCAAGGAAATCAAGAAGCATAGCTTCTACATGAAACCCGGCGAGAAGCGCCGGGCCAAGGAAGCGCTTTCGCGGAAGCGACTGCGCAAGAAGCAGCGGCGGGAAGCGGATTAAGACTTTGGGCGGTCCCGGTTGGACCGGGATCGCCCTTCCGTTTTCCACGCGGCTCGGCGCCGCACTTCCGAGAATCAGGCCCCCGTAAGGCAGAGCATTTGGGTTCGTGTTTCAGCTTCGTGCCCGTAGGCCCAAGGGATCCGCGCCCGGCGTCCCCGGATACTGGTCTCCTCAAGCATCTTGGCTCTCAGGTACAAAGTCCGCCCAATCTCCTGCCCGGCACGGGACCAGGGGAGAGCGGCTCATGGAATACCACGACAAGGTGCTGAAGTGTTCGGAGTGCGGAGCTGAATTCATTTTTACCGCCGGCGAACAGATGTTTTTCGCCGACAAGGGCTTCAAGAACGAGCCGAAGCGCTGCAAGAACTGCAAGGCCAAGCGGGCCGAAGGCGGAGGGGGCGGGGGAGGACACGCCTCGTCGATGCGCTCGGAAACCAAGACGAATTGCTCGCAGTGCGGAAAGGAAACCACCGTTCCCTTCCGTCCCACACAAGGGCGGCCGGTGTTTTGCCGAGAATGCTTCCAGCAGCGCCGGGCGATGGGCGCGGCGTAAAGCAACAACTAGAACAATCCAGGGAATGCTTCGCGTGGGACGGATAGACCTATCTGTCCCACTTTTTTCCGTTCCTTCAGCCGCAACTATATTCCATCAAAAACTGCCTATCCCCATGGGCGTCGAGTCGGGAAAGAGCTTCTGGCTTGTTTCTGCCCGCTCATCGAAGGGCATGTGCCGCGGCTCGCCACGAACGCCTCCGGGCCACAGCAAGACGCGCGCACCCAGGACGGCGCTGCCAACCGCTGCCAACCAGCGAAGCGTGCATTTTCGAGGCACGACGCGGTATGATATCTAACTCGGAGCCCCAAACGAGACCAAGAGACCCGGAGGGCCATCCCATGGCTCACCGCTTCACCATCGGCGTCGAAGAAGAATTCCAAATCATTGATCCCGCGACCTGCGAATTGCGTTCGCACGTCAGCCAGCTGGTCTCCGCGGCTTCCCCGGACATCGCCCAGCAGGTGAAGCACGAGCTGCACCAGTCCATCGTAGAGACCGGCACGCGCATCTGCGAGAACGTCAGCGAGCTGCGCATTGAAATGCACCGCACCCGCGGCGAACTCGTCGCCGCTGCCGAACGCGCCGGACTTCAGGTGGCAGCGGCGGGCACGCACCCTTTTTCCAGCTGGATCGACCAGGTCATCTCTCCCGGCGAACGCTATCAGCATATTGTCGAGGAGATGGGCCAGCTGGCGCGCTCGCTGCTCATCTTCGGCATGCACGTGCACGTGGCCATGCCGGACAAACAGACGACCATCGATATGATGAACGGCGTAAGCTATTTCCTGCCGCACCTCCTCGCGCTTTCCACCAGTTCACCCTTTTGGATGGGCAGAAATACGGGGCTGAAGTCGTTCCGCACCACCGTGTTTCGCCGGTTCCCGAGGACTGGCGTACCGGAGCAGTTCGAATCCTGGAGCGCGTATGAAGATTTCGTAAACCTGTTGGTGAAGTTGAACTCCATCGACAACGGCAAGAAGATTTGGTGGGACGTTCGCCCGCACCCCACCTTCGGCACGCTGGAATTCCGCTTGTTCGACGTCTCCACGCGAGTCGAGGAGGCCGTGGCCATCGCGGCGCTGACCCAGGCCATCATCGTGAAGCTGCACCGCCTGTACCAGGCCAACATGAGCTGGCGGCTGTACCGCCGCGCGCTCATCGAAGAGAACAAGTGGCGCGCGGCGCGATACGGCATTGATGGAAAACTCATCGACTTCGGCAAGGAAGCCGAAGTGCCCATGCGCCAGCTGGTTCCCGAATTGCTGGAATTTGTGGATGACGTCGTCGATGATCTGGGCAGCCGCAGCGCCGTCGAATACACGCACACCATCATGAACGAAGGCACCAGCGCGGACCGGCAGTTGCGCGTATATCAGGAGACCGGCGATTTGCAAGCCGTGGTCCGGCATCTGGTTGCCGAAACGCGCGGCGGCGTCACCGAGCCGCGCACTTCCTCAGCACATGCGGTGAATTGACGGCGATCGAAAGCGAAGCCGTTCCTGAAAGGAGCACGAACATGAAAACGGTTGGCCTTCTCTGCGGGCGGGAATACAGCTTTCCTCCCGCTTTTATCGAGCGCGTCAAGAAGCTCGGCGCCAGGGACGGCGTGACCGCCGAAATGGTGAAGCTGGGCGGCACGCGCATGGGCGAGCCCGCACGATATAGCGTCATCGTCGACCGCATCTCGCATGAAGTCGAGTATTACCGCGGCTATTTGAAGCACGCCGTTCTTCAGGGAACCTACGTCATCAACAATCCGTTCTGGTGGACCGCCGACGACAAATATTTCAACTACTCGGTGGCCTCCAAGCTGGGAATGGCCATCCCCAAGACCGTGCTCCTCCCGCAGAAGGGTTATCCGAGCAGCGTGGATATCACCGCCGAATCGCTCCACAACCTGGAATATCCCGTGGACTGGGACGGGCTGCTCGATTACGTCGGGCGGCCCGCCATCTTGAAGCCTTTTTCGGGTGGCGGCTGGAAGCACGTCTACAAAGTGAACAACAAAGAGGAACTCCTTGCCGCGTACGACCAGACTTCGCCGTACTGCATGACCCTTCAGGAATTCATTGATTTCAATCAGTACGTGCGATGCTTCACTTTCGGCAAAACGGACATCGTCCCCGTCCACTATGATCCCAAGGAACGCAAATACCTGGTCGACCATCAATACCTGACGCCGGAGCTCGGCGCGCGCGTGGTGAAAGATGCGCAGACGATCAACCAAGCGCTGGGCTACGAAATGAATACCATCGAGTTCGCCGTCAAAGGCGGGGTGCCCTACGCCATCGACTTTCTGAATCCCGCGCCTGATTTCGAGCGCGCCCGCATCACGGAATTCTATTTCGAGCATGTGGTGGAAAAAATGGCCCGGCTGGTGATCGACCGGGCCCTGAACGGCAAGGCTTCGAGTCCCTGGCCGCGTTGGGAAGAGATGCTCGGCATCGGAGCAGCCGCGGGATTCATGGGAGCGCCAAAGAGCGCCTCCGCCGGGCAGAGGTCTGCGGCCGCTCCGGCGGGGTCCGTAAGGGGATCGTGATCGCGTGACCAGCGCTCCAACACCTCGGATCCTGCCTCGGTCTCCCGTTGAGGAGTGGCACGCCATTTTGAAAACTACGCTTGTGCGTTTGCCTGCGCTCCCGGACGATTTGTTCAAGCGCATGCGCGGAGCCAAGCTTACCTTTGGCAATCGCGTTCATTGTCCTTTTCTGCGCCCGTTTTTTCTTTCCCCTGAAGACGAAGAGCGCGTGAGAACCGTGGCGGAGACCATCGCGGATCTCGGCGAGCGCATCACCAGCACAGCGCTCGAAGACAAGAATCTCTTTGCGCAGTTCCATCTGCGGGAGGAAGAGGAACGTCTTGCTCGGATTCCCACGGGATACGGGCGGGCCAGCACGGCCTCGCGCCTGGATGCGTTTTTGCTTCCCGACTCGCTCAAATTTGCGGAATATAACGGCGAATCGCCGGCGGGGGCAGGCTACGCGGAAGCGCTTGCGGAGATCTTCCGCGGGCTCCCGGTGATGGATAAGTTTCGGCAAGCGTATGAAGTTCACTCTTACCCTCTCAGCGCCAAGCTTCTCGACGCTCTGGTGATGAGCTACCTGGACTGGGGAGGATCGTCCGCCAAGCCGCAGATTGCCATCGTGGACTGGGAAGACGTGCCGACCGTGAGCGAGTTCGAAATCCTCCAGCAACGCTTCGAGAAAATGGGCATCCCCACGCTCATTGCCGATCCGCGCCAACTGGAGTGGGACGGCAAATCGCTGGTAGCACAGGACAAGAAGATCGATCTCGTCTACCGCCGCGTGCTCATCAATGACATGGTGGCCAAGCCTCACGAGTGTTCCGCGCTGGTCAAGGCTTACGCGGCGAACGCCGTGTGTGTGGCGAATAGCTTTCGCTGCAAGATTCCGCATGTGAAGGCGTTTTTCGCCGTGCTGACCGACGAGCAAAACGGCGCGCTCTTCTCCCACGGCGAGCGCGAGCTGATCCGCCGGCATATTCCCTGGACCCGCGTCGTCGCGGACGTCAAGACGGCACACTACGGCCAGCCCATCGAATTGCTCGCCTTTATTCGTAAAGAGCGCGAAAACATGGTGCTTAAGCCCAGTGATGAATATGGCGGGGCCGGTGTGACCCTCGGCTGGGAAACCGACGAGGCCGCCTGGGACGCCGCGATCGAGCTTGCACTTGCCTCAAAGAACGGCGCATGGATCGCCCAGGAACGTATTCGCGTCCGCCGCGAAGTCTTCCCTTACATTGCGGACCGCGGCAAAGTCGATTACCGCGACATGCTGGTGGATTTCGCTCCGTACTTGTTCCGCGGAAAACTTTGTGGCTTTCTCACTCGCCTCAGCGCCACCGGCCTCGCCAACGTAACCAGCGGTGGCGGGCAGGTTCCGGCGTTCCGCGTGTCTGCGAATGGCCAGCGGGCCACCCAGGGATATTGATGAGCTGGCCTTGCCTGGCCGCATCTTCCGTCCATGTACCGGCCGAACGGCCAGGGTGAAAGATAAAGACCCACGGGAAGGCTGGCGCTAGAAAATCCGCGCCATTCAAGTAGAATTAACTAGATGAGATTTGCTTCCCCACAAAAGGAATTGATGCCCGGCGCGCGCAACGCCGTGGAAACATGCCTGGGCATGCGCCCCGGTGAACACGTGGCCCTGATTGCCGATGAAGCCAGCCGGGCCGTGGCGGCCAGCATCGCCGCAGCTCTGGACGAGCGGCGCGCCCGCTATACCGGCTTGCTTCTGGAAGAGCTTGGACCGCGGCCGATGAAGGCTGCGCCCGCCGGTGTCCTCGACGAGCTGGAAACGGCGGATGTCGGTGTGCTGTGCATGACGCCTCAGCCGGGTGAACTGGCTGCGCGTATGGCCATCGTGAGAGTGGTCGAGCGCCGCCAGATTCGTTACGCGCACATGGTCGGTGTCACGCCCGAGATCATGCAGCAGGGCATGCGCGCGGATTACCGCCTGGTAGATCAACTGAGTGAGAAGTTGCGAGCGCGCATGCTTGGCGCTGAAACCCTCACGGTAAAAACCGAAGCAGGGACGAAGATTGCTGCGCATTTCGACCGCGGCCTCGACTGGGTGAAGACCAGCGGGCTCATCAGCCCACGCTACTGGTCGAACCTTCCAGCCGGCGAAGTTTTCACCACCCCCGCGACGGTGGACGGCACTTTTGTTTGCGACGCCACGGCCGGCGATCACTTCAACGGAAAATATGGCGACCTGCAGGCCACCCCGTTGATGCTGGAGATCCAGGGCGCGCGGCTCATCGGCGTGACCTGTGCCCGCAAGGATTTGGAGCAGGAATTCTGGGATTACTGCCACACCGACGAAAACAGCGACCGGGTCGGCGAGCTTGCGTTCGGCACCAACCTGGGCTTATCCGCGATGATCGGTATTCTGCTGCAGGATGAGAAATTCCCGGGTGTGCATATCGCCTTCGGCGATCCCTACGGCAGCCAGACTCACGCCAACTGGAAATCTATGACCCATGTCGACGTGCTTACCCGCAACTGCGACGTGTGGATTGACGACGACCAAGTCATCGAAAAAGGCCACTACCAACTCGAACATTTGGGCCTGCGCTAAGATCCTCGCTTCAACCGCGAAACGATCACAAACAATTCTTAGAAGAGTTGCGAGACGTATTCTCTCATCTGGTGCTTCCAGTAGGGCCAGTCGTGGCCGCCCTGCGGGCCCCAGTTGTCCAGCGAATGACGGATGCCCTTGCTGGAGAGAACTTCTGAGAGACGGTAGGTAGGCCCACTGTTCTCCCAAGGACCCGTACCGGTGCCAAGGTGAATGTCACAACTGGCGATCTGCTCGTAGAACCAGGGGTCGCTGGCGTTCGAGAGGTAATCGACGGGATTGTTGAAATAAAAATTGTCGTCGTACATGCCGTCCATGAAGTTCCGCAGGTCGTAGACCCCGGACATGGCGAAGCAGCGTTTGATGACGTCGGGGTGCTTGAAGAGACTGTTGGCGGCGTGGTACGCGCCAAACGAAGCACCCATCGTGGAGATGGCCATGCCTGGCGACTGGCAATTATTCCAGATAAACGGAACCACCTCCTCGCGCAGATAGGAATCAAAAACCACTTGGACGTAGCTGCGGTGAAACGGGTGCGCGCTCTTGTTGTAAAAGCTCTGCCCATTGATCGAATTCACGGAAAAGAATTTGATTCTTCCGGCATCGATGAACTCCGCAAGCGCGCCGACCATGCTCTGGCCTTCGAGTTCCCACTCGTCACCGGCGCTGGTGGGGAAACCGAGGAGCGGCGGGCCCCAATGCCCGTAGACGACCACGCCCAGCTCCATGCCGAGCCGGTGAGAGTACCAGCGGTGATATTCACGTTTCATCGATTGCCCCTTAGTTGTTGCGGGGAAAAGAAGTATGCCAGCGGAGCAGGTTCCGGGCAATCGCTTCGGATGAACGGAAGTTTCAATCCCCAGTGGCCTCCGCTAAGATGGGTGCGGACATTCTTCCATCCACGGGAGGAGTCAAAGCCCATGGCTACCGCTTATGCTCTCACCGAGGAGTCTGCCGTTTTTCTCAACCGCATTCGCCTGGGTATATGGGAAGTTTGGCGGATTTTCTTTCGAGCGAAGCGCACCAGAGAAATTTCAGCGACTTGACGGAAACGGTGAGGAAAGGCGGAACCACAGTCGCGCAAGGGGACAATACCAAGCCCAACGACGAATTGTGGGCGACCTTCGAGAGGACCATGGCACCGTTGACAACGGTGTCGGCCGGGTTCATCGCGGACCTGGCGGGCGCCAAGGAAGGAAAAGCATGCCAAGTCCTGGACATCGCTGCCGGGCATTGGGTGTTCGGGAACACCATTGCGAAACAGAATCCCAACGCCGACGAAGACCGCATAACCCCGCCCGTGGCCGCGGCCTTCAGCCTCATCATGCTGGCAGGAACTGACTCGGGCGACGCCTACACCTTCTCGCAATATGAGAAGATGTTCAGGAATGCTGGGTTCGCGAGAACGACAGAGCATGCCGTTCCGGAGTCGCCGCAGCAATTGCTTCTCTCGGAGAAATAGGAAACCTCGTGAAGAACAAGAACAAGCGGATCACTAAAAAGAAAAGCACCGGGGCAAATCACGATCAGGCGTTGCGCGAGCAGCTCGTCGCTCTCCTGAAAGGCGGCGGGGCGCACGTGCACTTCATGGATGCGCTGGATGGTTTTCCCGAAGCGAAACGAGGAACCTTCGTCGAAGGCCTGGCGCATACAGGATGGCAGTTAATTGAGCACGTGCGCATAGCGCAGTGGGACATTGTGGAATTCAGCCGCGACGCCAAGCACGTCTCGCCTGGATTTCCCGAGGGCTACTGGCCGAAGACGCCCGTACCGCCGGACCAAGCCGCCTGGCAAAAGAGCGTCGAAGCATTCCAGCAGGATCTTGAGGAAATGATCAAACTGGTGAACAATCCGAAAACGGACTTGTACATGGTGATTCCGCACGGAGATGGGCAGACGATTTTGCGCCAGGCGCTGCTGCTGGCCGATCACAACGCCTATCACCTGGGCCAGCTGATCGATCTGCGGCGTGCGCTGGGTGCCTGGCCGGAGTCGTGAGCAGCTGGTGAATCCCGCGTGCGGTTTGCGAAAGCGGAAACTAGGGTCAGTAAGACGTTTTGTTTTCCTGTTGCTTCCATGCCGAGAAAATAGCGAGGGAATCGTCGCGTAGAAGCTGCGTCATCGGAATGCGCCGCCCGGCGGGTGCGATATTCAGCTCATCATAGATGAAAGCGTCATCGAAACCGGCGTCCGCGGCGTCGGCAGCCGTTGCGGCGTAGAAAATTCGTGCGGGGCGAGCCCAGTAAATCGCGCCAAGGCACATCGGGCAAGGTTCGCAGGTGGTATAGAGTTCGCAGCCGCTGAGTTGAAAATCAGCGAGAACGCGGCAGGCCTCGCGGATGGCCACGATTTCCGCATGCGCAGTTGGATCGTTCGTGCCAGTGACGCGGTTCGTGCCTTCAGCAATGATGCGGTCTTGTTTTACGATCACGGCAGCGAACGGCCCGCCGCTCGCCGTGCGAACGTTCTCGAGCGCCAGCGCGATGGCGCGCCTCATGAAGTCTCTCGACATGCCCTGTTGTACCGCCGTGTTTAGAGAATGTACTGTCCGGTCCAAAACCGCAATGCGCCACTTTTCCCGCTTCGCCTAACCCCCGACCCAGAGGCGCGGCATGCTTCGCGGCCGCCGGGCTTGCAAGAAAACGGATTGGCGGTAGGATGGAGCCTGGTATTACCTGATTTTGCAGCCATTTTCGTCCGGTGGCGGAGCGAGGGCGCATGATTCATATCGACAATATTTCGAGCAGCGATCGTGAAACAGGCAGTGACCGGCGCGGATTCCTCAAAGGCATGCTCGGAGCGGGCGCATTTGTATTGAGCATTGGCCTGATGCCGGAGCAGCTGTTGGCTCGATCCGCAGATGCCAGCGCCTCGGATGGCATGACCAAGGCGCCCTTGAGGCCGAACGTGTATCTGGCGATCGATACGGATGGAACCGCGTACATCATCGCGCACCGCTCGGAGATGGGAAGCGGAAGCCGGACGGCGCTGCCGCGCATCGTGGCGGACGAGCTGGATGCGGACTGGGCACGCGTGAAGCTCGTGCAGGCCACCGGTGACGAAAAATACGGCGATCAGGATACCGATGGATCGCATTCGGTGCGGAGTTTCTTCGACGTCTTGCGGGAGTCCGGTGCAACCGCGCGGCTGATGCTGATAAGAGCCGCGGCGGCCGAGTGGAGTGTACCGGCCGCGGAATGCACAACAAGTCCGCACACCGTAGTGCACAAACCGTCAGGGAAAAAACTGGGTTACGGAGAGCTCGCGGCGGCGGCGGCGAAATTGGAGGTCCCGAAAAAGGAAGACGTAAAGCTGAAGCCACGAAACGAGTGGAGATACATCGGCAAAGGTACGACGAGCTACGACCTCAAGGACATGTGCACCGGTAAAGCCGTGTACGGGCAGGATACGCACATGGAAGGAATGCTGTATGCGAGCGTGGCGCACCCCCCGGTCTTCGGCAGCAGTGTGAAGTCCGTCGATGACCAGGCGGCGCTAGGCCTCACAGGCGTGAAGCAGACAGCGACAATCGATGCATTTAAGCCTCCCATCGGCTTTCAGGCCCTCGGCGGCGTGGCGGTGTTGGCTGACAGCACCTGGGCGGCGATCGAGGGACGGAAAAAGCTGAAGATCGAGTGGGAGAAGAGCCCGCACAGCGTTTGGAACTCGGAGGCCTACAAGAAAGAGCTGCAGGATACGGCGCGGAAAGCGGGCAAAGTGGTGCGTGAGAACGGCGACGTAGAGGCGGCCTTCGCAAATGGCGGAAAGATCGTCGAGGCGGAGTATTACACGCCGTTGCTGGCGCATGCCGCGATGGAGCCGCCGGCCGCGCTGGCGGTATACCGCGACGGTAAAGCTGAAGTATGGGCGCCCACGCAAGGCCCCCAGGGCGCGCGGGATGCCATCGCGCAAGCGCTGGGATTGAAGAAGGAAGATGTGACCGTTCATGTGACGCTGCTCGGCGGCGGATTTGGCCGGAAGTCGTTTCCCGACTTTGCGGTGGAAGCGGCAGTGCTCTCGAAGAAAACGGGAAGACCCGTGAAAGTGGTCTGGAGCCGGGAAGACGATATCAAGTTCGATGCCTACCACTCCGTGGCGGCGATGTATATGAAGGCAGCGCTGGGACCCGATGGAAGGCCCACGGCATGGTTGCAAAGGACCGTGTTTCCGCCCATCGGATCGACATTCGACGCCAGTGCAAATTATTCCGCGCCGGACGAACTTGGGCTCGGTTTCACGGATGTCCCGTTCGCCGTGGCCAGCTTTCGCGCGGAAAACGGACCGGCGACCGCCCATGCGCGGATCGGTTGGTTCCGGTCGGTGGCCAACATCTATCATGCGTTCGGAATTCATTCGTTTGCGGATGAACTGGCGCATGCGGCCGCAAGAGATCCGCTCGAATACCTCCTGCAACTGCTCGGACCAGATCGCGTCGTGCCAAGAACTGAGCTTCCCAAAGAATTTCCGAATTACGGCGCGGCGTACGAGCAGTATCCCATCGATAGCTCGAGATTTCGCCGCGTGCTGACGCTGGCTGCGGAGAAGGCCGGCTGGGGAAGAGAGAAGCCGGGTAACGGATACGGGATCGGTCTGGCGATGCACCGCAGCTTCCTGACCTATGTGGCGACGGTAGTGCAAGTGCAGGTGGATGATGCGGGCCATGTGCACATCAAGCGTGTGGATACGGCCGTGGATGCGGGTACCGTCGTGAATCCGGAGATGGTGCGCCAGCAGTTTGAGGGCGCGGCGGTTATGGGAACGAGCTTGGCTCTTTACGGCGAGATCACGGCGACGAACGGCGCCGTTGACCAATCCAATTTCGATACCTTCCAGATGGCACGGATGAACAATGCGCCGCGGGAAACCAACATCTACATCGTGCCGAGCGATGCGCCGCCGGCTGGAATTGGTGAACCCGGGCTGCCGCCGTTTGCCCCCGCGCTATGCAACGCGATTTTTGCCGCCACCGGAAAACGCGTCCGGGAATTGCCTCTTTCCAGGGCGGGCCTGGCCTAGAGCATCTCGCGAAGAAACCGTTTGTTGCGGCGGTGGGAGTTTTCAAGACGGATCAAGAGACTCGGGACGAGCCCGGAGCGGTAGCCGTACTCGCGCGCACAACCAAACTCGGCTCAACAATGATTTCCTTTGGATAGGGCGCATTGGGGGGCGCCGTGATGCGCTGCAGCAGTGTCTCTGCCGCGATCACGCCCATTTCCCGCAAGGGCTGCCGAACGGTTGTTAGCGCTGGATTTTGAAAAGCGGCACTCTGAATGTCGTCGAAACCCACAACGGACACATCCTGGGGAACGCGGCGGCCGGCTTCACGCAGCGCCTGGACGGCGCCGATCGCCGAAATATCATTGAACGCAAAGAGACCGGTGAAGAGTTCACCCGAGGCGAGAAGTTTCTTAGTGACCTGATATCCGAGCTCCGGTGAGGAAGATTCCCCTTCCAGCTGGACAACCAGGCGGTCTTTGATCTGAATGCCCAGGACTTCCGCCGCGCCCCGGACGGAGTCCCAGCGCACCGCAGTATCGGAGCTGAATTCCTGCCCCTTGATGAAGGCCATGTTGCGATGCCCAAGCGCTGTGAGATGCTCCAGCGCGAGCGAAGCGGCCTGAGAGTGATTGAGAACAATATTTGTCACTCCGGGGACATCGCGGTGGCCTGAGACCGCCACGAGCGGAACCTGGACACCCTCGGTAAAAGCGGTATCAACTGCTATCAGACCCTCCACCGCCCGCTGCTGCAGCAGAAGCGGATACTCTTCGATGAGCTCGCTGCGATGCCGGTGGCTCACCACAAAGTAGAAGTAGCCCTCCTCGAGCAGATGATCCTCAATCCCCGACATGACCAGGGCCGCGTACCCCTCGCTGATTTCCGGCACCACCACGCCGATGGTGTAGCTGCGCTGCTGACGAAGTGACCTGGCAAGCTGATTCGGTCGGTAATTCAGTTCGCGGGCGGCCTGACGGATCAAGTCCTGGGTGCGCTGGGGAATGGATTTTGCAGCCGGAGACCGGTTAATGACCAGAGAGACGGCTGCCTGTGAAAGCCCCAAGTGTTCGGCGAGCGACCTCAAACTGACGCTTTGTCTTGCGGGTTTTCGCGCGTGCGGGGCGGGGCCTGATTTGGAGCGCAGCATAGTGGGGTGTCCGGTGCGGTAGTTTCGCACATCGCACCGCAGCGGGACAAGCCCTACCATCGGGTCGCCAGCCGGCGTGACGCGCTATGCTACCTCCTTGAACTATCCGCTAAATCGGTTTAGTATGCTCTTTTCAAACCCGAGCCGAAGTCCCTTGGCGCATCGGCGCCGGTCTGGATTCTAGAGGGTTAGCGATGCTTGTCTCGGTCTGAATCTTGGCCATGGGCAGTTGACCTGAGGCCTAGAGCGGACCGGCTTGTCGGCCGCCGAGGACCTCGGAACGCGGTTCGTTCCGGGATCCGACAGAATCACCGGAGTTTTTCAAACGTGACTTCGCTGCCGCATCGTTCCGCAATCGTCGCGCTTGTACTCACATTCAGCCAAGCGGCGCTGGCGCAAACGAAATCTTCTCCTTTCGTCGCGCGAGAGACGCATGTCCGTGCCAGCTTATCCGACCCAAGTTCCGAAAAAAAAGTGGAAGCCCTTCTTCGAAAGATGATGCTCGAGGAAAAAGTTGGGCAGTTAGTCCAATACTCCGCCGGACAGCCGACCGGGCCTGGCACCGGTCGCACGGATTATGAGGACATGATCCGGAAGGGGGAAGTCGGGGCGCTATTTAACATTACTAGGGCGCGCCAAGTAAATGTCTTCCAACGCATCGCCGTAGAGCAATCCCGATTGCACATTCCTCTTCTTTTTGGCCTGGACGTGATTCACGGATTTCGAACGGAGTTCCCCATCCCCTTGGGTCTGGCCTCCAGCTGGGATCCGGAATTGGTGGAACGAACGGCGCGTATAGCGGCACGTGAAACATCCGCCAGCGGAGTTCGCTGGACATTTTCACCAATGGTTGACATCGCAAGAGACGCACGCTGGGGAAGAATCGCCGAAGGATCTGGTGAAGACCCTTATCTTGGGGCGGCCCTGGCCCGGGCTTATGTGCGCGGTTATCAGGGAGAGCGGCTGGATGCGGCTGACAGTATCGCGGCGTGCCCCAAGCACTATGTGGGCTACGGCGCCGCGGAAGGCGGCCGTGATTACAATGCAGTGGAACTTTCCGAACACACTTTGCGGCAATTTTATTTGCCGCCATTCGAAGCCGCAGTCGATGCCGGCGCTGCCACCCTCATGAGCGCGTTTAATTCGCTGAATGGGATACCCACCTCCGCAAATCCTTTCACCCTGAAACAGATTTTGCGGAAGGAGTGGGGATTCCAGGGACTGGTGGATAGCGATTGGACCTCGGTCGCCGAACTCATGGCACACGGAATCGCCAATGATGGTGCGACGGCCGCACGCAAGGCCTTTCTCGGCGGTGTTGATATGGACATGGCCAGCAGTCTCTACCACGAAAATCTCGCGCAACTGGTGCGCTCCGGGGAAGTTCCGGAGGCCGCCGTGGACGAGGCCGTGCGGCGCGTGCTGCGCGTGAAATTCGGGCTGGGTCTGTTCGAACATCCCTATGCAGACGAGACCCGCGAAGCGGGGGCGATGGTTCAACCCGAGAGTCTGGCTTTGGCGCGCACCGCTGCTGAAAGGTCCTTCGTGCTGCTGAAGAATGCGCGCTTCCCGGGGGAAACGCCTGTTTTGCCGCTCTCGGCCGACGCGAAAACCATTGCTCTGATCGGCCCGCTGTCTGACGATCCCCGCGACATGCTGGGTTGCTGGTCCGGGCAAGCGCGGCCCGAAGACGTCATCACTTTGCGTTCTGCGCTCACGCAAAAACTTGGGGCGGAACGCGTTCGTTATGCAAAAGGGGCGGAGATCATCGGCGGATCGGCTGAGCAAATAGCAGAGGCGGTCAAAGCTGCGGAGCAATCCGATACCGTGATTCTGGCCTTAGGAGAAAGCGCCCCAGAGATGACGGGTGAAGCGGCGTCGCGCGCGCATCTCGGCCTGCCGGGACAGCAACAGCAACTTCTGGAGCAAGTCGTCCGAACCGGGAAGCCTGTCGTTCTGGTGCTGTTCAGTGGGCGGCCGCTGACACTTCCATGGGCGTTTGAACGGGTGCCCGCGGTTCTGGCCGCGTGGTTTCCGGGCGTCCAGGCCGGGCCCGCCCTGGTGCGCACAATTTTTGGCGACGCAAATCCAGTCGGGAGGCTGGTGGTGAGCTGGCCGCGAAGCGTTGGACAAGAGCCTCTGTACTACGACGCCCTGAGTACGGGGCGCCCGCCGGGTCAAAGCGACTTAACGCATCCCCCGAAGAATGGCACCGACAAATTCGTCTCGCGTTACATCGACGAGCAGAACACCCCGCAGTTCCCTTTCGGCTACGGGCTATCGTATTCCAGCTATCGCTACGGGGACCTCAAGCTCGACAAGCCCCAGCTGAGCGCGAAGGCGCTGAATGAACAACTGAGCGAGCGAGCCGCAAGGACAGTTATGAGCGTCAACTCTGAGATTACCAACACGGGAACACGAGCGGGGGAGGAAACCATCCAGCTTTACTTGCGGTTCGAAGGAACTAGCATCGCGCAGCCGGTCCGGGCGCTCTGTGGTTTCCAGCGTATTGCGCTTGCTCCCGGTGAAACGAAAAAAGTGACGTTCAATCTCGGGCCCGAAGCGTTTGCCATCTGGAACGATCAAAACAAGTTCGCCGCCGAGCCGGCGCGCATCACGCTGTGGGCAAGTCCGGACTCCAGTAGTGGTTCCGAAGCCACACTCCAAATCACAAAATAGGCAAGGATTCGCAAATGATTGGCGAGCGCTCCCTTTCCCGAAGAGAAGTCATAAAGATTTGCGGAATCGGTTTGCTGGCCCGACCGCTCGTAACGCTGGCTGGTTGTGGGAAGCAAACGCGGCGAGCTTTCCTGGAGCCAAAAGGCGCGCCTTACGAAGGAACGGACGCCCAACTCCTGGACGAAATTCAGCGTGCGACTTTCCAATTCTTCTGGGATGAAGCAAGCCAGAAAACCGGACAGGTGAAGGATCGCGCTCTGGCCAATGGCAACGATTCACGGATGATGTCCAGCATCGCCGCCACGGGATTCGGCCTGACCAGCCTGTGCATTGGCGACCAGCGTGGTTATGGCAAGTCTCCTGAGATTGTTGAACGCGTGCAGAAGACGCTGCGATTCCTGGCCAACGATTTGCCAAACGAGCACGGGTTCTTTTTCCACTTCATTCACATGGAAACCGGCAAGCGCTGGGAGAAGTGTGAGCTGTCTTCCATCGATTCTTCTCTCTTGCTTTGTGGCGTGCTTACTGCCCGGCAATACTTTGCCGATCAGGAAATCAAAGATCTGGCGACGAAAATCTACGAGCGGATCGACTGGCCGTGGATGCTCGATGGCGCCTCGACCCTGTCCATGGGCTGGACACCGGAATCGGGATTTTTGAACGCCCGATGGGAACACTACTGCGAATTGATGATGATTTATCTCCTGGCGGTTGGTTCGCCGACGCATCCGATCCCGGCGAGTTCATGGGATGCCTGGACGCGTCCGAGGATTCAATACCAGGGAATCGATTATATCTCCGGCAACGATCCGATATTCACGCATCAATACTCGCAAGCCTGGTTTGATTTTAGGAAGAAACGCGACGCCTACGCGGATTACTTCGAGAATTCCGTGAAGGCCACCACGGCGCACAAACTTTTTTGTATGTCCCTCGACGACAAGTTTCCGGACTACAGCGAAAGCCTATGGGGGATCAGCGCCTCGGACTATGTGAACGGATACACGGCCTGGGGCGGCCCGCCGCCGCAAGGGCCCATCGATGGAAGCATCGTGCCTTGCGCCACGGGCGGCTCTCTTCCCTTTCTTTTTGACGATTGTATGCGCGTCCTGCGGAATCTACGCGGGCATTACCGGGAAAAGGCCTGGGTGAAATACAGCTTTGTTGATGCTTTCAATCCGCTAACTGGCTGGTATGACTCGGACGTGCTGGGAATTGACCTCGGTATCACCATGCTGATGGCGGAAAATCATCGCACTGGTCTTATCTGGAATACGTTCATGAAGAATCCCGAAGCGCAATCCGCAATGCAGAAAGTGGGATTTCACACCGCCTAAGCAGAACCGCCCAGGTCATATCGGTGACGCCTTAAGTTCATGCTCTCTCGCCGGCCGGCGGCGATTCTTTAGAGCCCCGCAGAGAACGCGCTCACGATCAGCTTCTGCCGCGCGGCCAGCCTTCCGATACGCTGCCTCCAAATCAAGATGGACGGAGAGCCTGGCGGGCTGCAGCCTGGTAACTTCTTCCAAATTGCGAATAGCTTCGGGAAAATTCCCCGACTGCAGCAGGGCCCGGCCAAGCTGGTAACGAGCTTCTACATGGTCTGGGTGATCCACAAGAACGGAAAGAAACAGATCAGCAGCCTCACTCTGTTTGGATAAGCTCATCAAAGCGATCCCGAGCGCAAACTTGGCGTCGGCGTTTGCAGGATCAACGAGGAGTATGCGACGAAAAGACTGGGCAGCACGCGCTATTTCTCTCAGCTCGCTCCACAGCCGGCCAAATTGGATCAGACTCTCCACGCTAAGACGCGAGTCGGCTTTCTCCATGGTTTCCAGCGCGTGGGCCGCTCCGCGCTTATTCCCGGTCTCCGCGAGGGACTTGGCCCATGCAAATCCGAGTTGCGGGTCCTGAAGGGCGCGATCAGCGATAGGGGATATGGTTTGCGCCGTCTTCGCGAAGTCTTCGGCCGCAAAATAGGCCAGCGCGAGAACCACTCGCGCGTGAGCGTCACCGGGCTCCTCCGTAACAACTCTCGCAAGCAAGCGAATCGCTTCCGCAGGTTTGCCGACAAAAAACGCGGCCAGGCCCAAATTGCGCTGCAAGTTGGGAATTCTGGAATCCCATCTCTCGGCCTCGCGATAATGCCTGAAGGCCAAGTCATACTTCTCCTGCAGGGCTTCCGCGGTGGCAAGGTCGTTGAACGAGGAGCCCAAAATAGCGCGCAGATGTTCTTCCCCCTTCCCTGCGGGACTCTGCGAATCGCTGGCCTTGCGCGAAACCGTCCGCGCCTCTTCTCCACCGTTCAGGCCCTGTCGCGATGCGGTCGCAACTGAATTCCGGCTATCCGCCTCCGGGATATACGGTACAGAACCGCCAGCCACGCCCGCTCCGCTCTTCGCATTCTCCGAAGCCATTCTCCTCTGTCCTTCTGCCTGCTCCTCCCTCTGGAGTTCTCGCGCCTTCTGAAATAGTTTATCGCTTTCCGCCTTTCTCCCAGTGGACAACAGAATGCGGCCCAGACCAAAGTAGGCTTTCCGAATCGACAGATGTTCCGTGGGAATGTCATTCGTGGCGAGCGCAATGGCCTTACGGAAATATGTTTCCGCGAGACGGTTGGCACCGCGGTCATGAGCGTTCAGTCCAAGATAAAGCCAGACTTCGGGAAGCGCAGGGTTCAACTTTGCCGCCAGCTGTAAGTAGCGGTCCGCTTCGTCGTAGTTTCTTTCGTTGGTGGCAAAGAAACCGAGCAGATAGTTGGCAAAAAAGTGGCGGGAATTAAGCTTCAGCTCCTCGTGCAAGTGCGATTTCACTTCAGGAGTGGGGTTCCACGCGTTGGACTGCAGCAGGGTCAGCGCCAAATAGTAGTGCCCCTCTGGTGTGCGGGGATCGAGCCGCAGAGCGCTGCCAAATTCCGACTCGGCTTCCGCGATCATCCCCGCCTCTCGATATGCCCGCCCAACAAGCACTAGCGACCAGCCGTGCTCCCCGGTGAGCGCCAGCAACTGCGAGAAGTCACCCGCCGCTTTTTGTTTTTCGCCAATCCCGAGATGGGCGATCCCCAGGGCATAGACTGACTCCGCGTCTTGTTTCAGCTCCAGGGAATTGCTAAGCGCCGCTGCGGCGCCTGCATAGTCCTCCTGCCGTAACAGGGCTTCGCCCTTGATGTTCCAGGCGAGGGCGTTTCGCGGATCCCTCTCGGCGGCAAGAGAAGACTGCTCTACCGCTTCGGCTGGTTTCTTGGCGTAAAGACTCACAATCGCGAGCTCCACCCGGGTTTCCGGCGTGTCCTCAAACTCCAGGGATTCCCGGCAAAGCTTGGCAGCCTCTTCATAGGCCTTCGCGTCCAGCCGGAGCTTGGCCATGTCCACAAGGCCAAGGGCGATCAGCTTCTCGCTGGCCAGACCGATAGCGCCAAGCTCGCCCGCCTTCCGCGCCTCCATCGCCGCCTCCAAGCGCCGTGAGAGTTCATCGGCAGCCAAGGCTGGTGGGACTTCGGTACTCTGCCGGGCGAGCAAACGGGAAGTTCCCGATCCGCAGAAGAAGAACAAGGAGAGGTAGCAAAGTAGAACACGATTCAATGAATGAGACGATCCTTCCACCATCACCCGCGTACCGTCGAGCCGTGCCGCCGGGCAAGAAGAATGCGATTTAGACAAATACCGCGGCGGGCCATACTCGGTCATGGAAAAGGCCGCTCTCCTTTGGGCATCGGTCACGTTTCCATAACCCAGTTATGCCCGAAAGAGCGGCCTTTTTCCACTTCCCATGAGCGCTCTTTCACGGAATCCCGGTGAAAGAGCCAAGGTAACTCTGCGCAATCCTGGAATTCCCCAGGCGGGGCCGGAGCAACTTCTCGCTAGAAACTCAGCCGAACTTGGAACTCAATCACGCGGCCGGCCAAAGCGCCGCTGGCTTGGCCAAAGTGCGGATCGTTGATGGACACGTTGCTGGCGTTACGAGCGAACGGGGTCAGGTTCAGCTTGTTGAAGAGGTTGAAAAAATTGGCGCGGAGGTCCAGCTTGGCCGATTCACTTTTGAAAAAGGGCACCGGCGTGGATTTGGCAAAGCTCATGTCAATCGTCTGGTACCGCGGGCCGCGGAACGAATTGCGGTGAATAAACGGCGGGCCTGTCGTGCAGACATCGAAGTAGGGCGTTCCAGCGACTGGGCCATTCGCTGCGGTGCAGTTTCCACCGGAGACGATGCCTGGGAAGTTGCCATTGGGCTGCTTGAGGGTGTCCGTGCTGTAGTCGCCTCCAGCTTTGCCGAGGTATGCCGCCGGGAGAGCCGGGCAGAGCGTGCCTCCAGCAGGGATGGGGGGGCAATTATTGCTTTCGATCGGCGACCAGGGAAAACCAGTGTGGTATTGGAAAGTTCCATCCACGTGCCAGCCGCCCAAGGCTTTCCCCACCAAGTCATGGCGGTTCTTCAGAAGCGGGATGTCATAGAGCGCCGTAAACAGCATATTGTGGGTCACATCGAAGTCGGACGGCCCATAGTCATAGTTCTGGTTGAGCGGATAGAAGGGATCCCTGTTGCCTCCAGCTCCCTCCCAGGAGCCTCCGTCCATGCTGCGGCTATATTGATATTTGCCAAAGAACTGGAACCCGTGAGAAAAACGCCGGGTAGCACTCACGTTCAGCGCGTTGAAATGGCCGTTCACATCAGTGGTGGGAAAATAGACAGGGGACAAAACCGGATTCACCTGGGGATAAACCCGGTTAAGGCCAACGATTCTCAGCATCTTACGACTCTGGCTGCCCTGGTAGCCAAGCGTCAAAATGAAATTTGCAGGCAGTTCATGCTGCACTTCCGTTGAGTACAGGTATACATAGGGGGTGCGAGTGGTCTGAGGAGCACCCCAGATCTCCACGTTGCCGCCGCCGACTGGCAGGCCGGTGGCCGGATTGAAAGTGGCGGCGATCAGCGGATTGGCAGGCCAGCTCAGCGGGTTGTTGTTCTGGCCTTCGGTGACAACGATCAGTCCGTTGTCGTAAGGCGGAACACCCCAGGAGTTCGCCGCGAAGTCATTCGCACTCATCGCGCAGCAGAATCCTTCCCGGAATAAGAAGGGAGGGTTCACCCTGCTGATGCCCGTCATGGTATCGGTGATGCGGTTGTAGGCCACCCCGAAACCGCCACGGATGACCGTCTTATTCATAAACTTTGAGGGTGTCCAGGCAAAACCTAGACGCGGCGCAAAGTTATTCTTGTCGGCAGGGTAGAGAGGGCCACCCACCTTCAGCGTCGCGGTCTGCAGGGGGTTGGGACCGGAGCCCAGGCTGAGATTGCTTTGGCGGCCAAATTTCTCATTGAGCGGGGCAAAGTACTCATATCGCAAGCCAACGTTGAGAGTCAGATTCGGCCTCAGCTTGATATCATCCTGCCCGAAGAAGGAATAGTCGTGCTGGCGGTAATATTTGTGGACGTCGGTAGGAGCACCCGTCCGCGGATCAACATTGATACCTTCGTAGATGGGAGTGCCATCCACAAAGTTCCAGATGCCATGGGCCACGTATACGGGGCGTGCGGCCCCAAATTCGTAGTCATTGTTGTCCTGGTTTAAGGTGGCGGCAAATCCCGCCTTGAGACCATGGCGTCCCAGTAGTTTGCTGAAGGTGTCACGAAATTCGAACTGATTCTGCGCGAACACTCCCGGCGAGTTCGTCCCCTGGTTTGCGCCGTACGTCGTGCGGTCACCAGGAACGTCTTCAATCTGCCAACGCGGCAGATTCCACGCCACAGCCGAATTGCTCGCCAATTGGTTGGCAAAAAAGCGCGTCCAATTCAAGCGGGCCTCATTCATCATTGTCGAGGAGAGGGTGCGGTTCCAGATCAGGGCCACATACTTGTTCCGCGGGTCGAAGGTAAGGTCTGCCATCGGCCGGCCATTGGCACCAATGTCGCCGCCGACGCTGTTCAGAGGCGTGATGTAGAAACTGACTGCAAACAGATCTCTGGCGCGAGCGTAGTCCACCCGAGCATTGTACTGGTTGCCGCTGGACCGCGTGGGGGCTACCGTGATGACTTTCTGAAAATCCGCCACCCCGTCGAGGCCGCAGGCCGTTGGATTTCCCGAGAAGATGTCCGCATACTGGCCGTAACTCATACTGCAGGTCCCTTGGGCTGCCGAACCCAAATCTACCCCGCCGGAAACGACCTGGCAGTTGGCGGCAGAGCCAAGCCCTACGGAATTGAAGTCTGAGCAACTTGAGGGCAAAACCTGCGCGATTCTTGGCTGCCATCCAGTTGCCGTGACCAAATCGCCCACTACTGTGCCCTTGCGATTCGCGGCCATCCATTGCTGCAAGGCCGGCGTCTCCACATACTGACCTCCTGAAAACTGAATGTCGCTGGTGCGGTCCCCTTCATAGGAAAAGAAAAAGAACACCTTGTCCTTCATGATTGGTCCGCCGAGACTACCTCCAAATTGCCGCAGATTTTGGCGTACCTTTTGTGGCGACTGACCGTCCGGGCCGCCCCACTTGTTGAAAGCATTCAGGCCGGGAGAGTCATCCTTGAAAAAGCCGCTGCCATGGAGCTGGTTAGTGCCATTCTTAGACACAACCTTGACTTGGGCGCCGGTGTTCCGCCCATCCTCGGCGGAATAACTGTTCGAGACAACGGTCAGTTCCTCGATAGACTCTTGATTTGGCGTCAGAATTGCCGCACCGCCCCAAGTCAGGCTGTTGACGCTCGTGCCGTCGATCGTAAAATTATTGCCGCTGTTTCGCTGGCCATTCGCGGTGACCTGTACCTGGTTTTCTACTGAGAAGATGGAAGAGTTGGAACCCCCCGGTCCGCCAGCGTTGGGCAAATTCGCGGCGGTGCCGTTCGCGGCGCGAGCACCATCACCGAATACGCCTGGGGCCAAACGCAATAACTCGTAGGGATCACGACCGACTTGGGGAAGGCGCTCGAACTGCTGGGAGGAAATCGTCGTGGACAGGCTGGCGTCCTCCGTCTGTAGTGCGAGGGCCGAAGCGGAAACGGTCACCTGCTCGGTAACCGCACCGACGTCCAATGTGATATCCAATCCGCGTGGCGCCTCTCCTTGCACTTCCACATCCTTCGAAGTGGACTTCTTGAAGCCTGCTGCTTCGACAGTGACAATGTAGTTGCCCGGTGGCAATTCGCCGATACGGTAAAAGCCTTCTTCGGATGTGGCTGTGTCACGCATCGCACCGTTGGCCTGGTTAGTCACAGTCACTTTCGCTCCGGCTACGGCGCCTCCCTTAGAATCCAGGACCGTACCCTGGATGCTAGCCTTGAACTGAGCGCAAACGCTGACGGCGAGAACGGCCATGTAGGCCAACGACAGAAACATCCTGAGAGAGAATCTAGATAGGCTCATGACTTGCTCCTTCACCCCAAAAAGAATCCTCGAAATGGCCTAGCACCCTCAGCTAAATCGGTTAACTATCCTATTTGGCGGGGAGTATAGTCACCTGAAATTTGAATGTCAACGATTCTTAATCCAGATTTAATCCAGATTCTTTAATCCAGATTCTTAATCCGGATGCACGTCACTGCCGACGCGTGTTTCATGTTAGGGAATCCGCGTGGGCAAAAGGCCTCTAGTCCTGGGGTTTTACCTACAGGGAGGCAAGCTGAAGCTCCACCAGGATCAGCATTGTGCGGAGCAGGCGAAGTAGCAGCTGCACGTGCGCGCCTTCATAACGAGATGCTACGGGGTAACGGTAATCTGCTTGCCGGCGTAGTGGATGACCTTGTCCGGTTTGCCTTCGGCCAGGATGCCAACTCCGTGGTTCGCGCCGACGAAGACCACCTCGAAGCTGCGGTCGGCTAGCATCCCCGGAAACTCGCCCTGGCGTTCGGCGATCGTCAAAGTCTGTTTCCCTTCCTCCCAATGGAACTGAATCGTGGCGTATGCGCCCTTTTCATAGTTGTAGCCATCGTTCTCGTCTTCGTAGAGGGTAAAATCGCCATTCGCTCCCCGATAGATGCGCAATTCTATGGGGTCTTCCGGCTTCTCTGTGGACCATTCCTTTGCCGGTCCCATCGGAATGATCGATCCCGCGCGTACAAACAGCGGGAGCTTCTCTATCGGCGCAGCGGCATCAACCGTGCGCGGGCCTTCCACGGAAGTTCCCGTCCAAAAGTCGTACCATTTCGCCTTTGGCAGGTAAGCGCGCCTGGTATTCGCGCCCGGTTCAGTGACGGGATTCACGAGGAAGGCTGGGCCGAACATGAATTGGTCTCCGATTGTCGCAGTGCGCGGATCGGCGCGGAAATCCATCACCAATCCGCGCATGGGCGTGTAGCCCTGGCTTGTGGTCATCCACGCCAGGGAATAGATGTAAGGCAGCAGCCGGTAGCGAAGCGTGTCATAACCTACAAGGATTTTCTGGGCGTCGGAACCATAAGACCACAATTCATTCTGGTTCGTGGAACGCGTTCCGTGCACTCGCACCAGCGGATTGAACGTGCCGAATTGAAACCAGCGAATAAACAGTTCGCGGTACTCCGCGTCGTCGGGATTGCCGGAGACGAATCCTCCAATGTCCGTCGTCCAATACGGAAGGCCGGAGATCGAATAATTCAGTCCCGCCGGTATTTGTTTTTTGAAAAACACCCAGTCCGAATTCACGTCTCCTGACCAGACGGCGGCGGCGTTTCGCTGCGCACCCGCGAACGCGGAACGGGAAAGAATGAAAACACGCTTTTGGTCGGACGCGCTTCTTTGGCCCTGATAAACCGCACTCGTGGTCATCAACGGGAACATATTGGCGTATCGAGCGCCGTTCCCCAGGTAGGTCTTATTCGTCACCAGAATGTTGGTTTCCCGGTCCTCGGTTTCTGGTTCGGTGGTATCCAACCACCAGGCGTCCACACCGATCTTGAAGAGCGCCTGGTCCATCAAATTCCAGTAGTACTTTCGGGCTTCAGGATTAAACGCATCGTATAGGCCCATTTGAGCCGGATGAAAAGCGCCGACTTTCGTCTTATCGATGAAAAAGCCGCGCTCCTCCATGGCCTCATAGGTTTTCGTGCCGGGACGGAAGTAGGGCCAGAAGGAAATCATCAGGTGGAATTTGTTTTTGTGGAGGTCTTCTATCATCCCCGGGGGATCGGGATAGCGGGCTTTGTCGAACACCGGTTCTCCCATGGTGTACCACCAGAACCAGTCCTGCACGATATTGTCGGCGGGGATGTGCAGTTGCCGGTATTTGTGAGCGACGCCGAGCAACTCCTCCTGCGTGTTGTATTTATTCTTGCATTGCCAGAATCCATAAGCCCATTTGCCGAACATCGGTGGTCGACCGGTGAGCTCTCGGTATCCTCCGATGACTTTGTCGAACTCCGGACCGTACAGAAAGTAGTAGTCCAGTACGTCGGCGACTTCTGAGCTGAGATAAAGGGCATTGAGAAAGCGATTGTTGAACCGGCTGCGCGAAGCATTGTTCCAGAAGATTCCATAGCCATCGCTCGATAGAAGCAAAGGAATGCTGATGTTGGTGTTGTCCTGCGAAATATCCACGGCCTCGCCGCGGTAATTCCAAACCCCCGCCTGATGCTGTCCGAGGCCGTAAAAGGACTCATAGGAGCCCCAAAATTTCGAATAAAGTTCTGCATGATAGGTCTGCTCGCCGTTCACCACCGTCGGAGTCATGCTGACTTCATTCTGCTCGAACAGGGTCTTACCGGCGGAATCCTGGAAGGTGACACTGCTGTCCTTGCGCGCCACCACGACTTTCAGTTGCGAAGTGCTCACTACGATGGCGTCCTCGGCAGATTGCATTTCCCACTTCGTTGCCGGCCAACGGTCTTTGATCACCACGAATTCCGGGCGCGCTCGAAATGACGTCGTGGGCGAATAGCGCACTCGAATGATGGAGTCCGAGCACACTTCGAGCCTTAGCGCTCCGTATTCGAGCGCCAATTGCACGCCACCCGACTCCCGCTCGACGGAGATTACGGGGTTCAGGGGATTCCACTGCGCGTGGACCGGGCCCGAGACGCACAACAGGAGAAGTGAAACTGGCACGAAGAGACAAGAAAACCGCCTGATCCGCCAGCACTGCGATGGCTCTTGAGCAATCTTGGTCATAACTTTGTCCTGCATTTCTTGTCTGGGCAGATCGAGACGGAAGCAGGCCGGAACATCAGGAATGCACCGCCGATTACCGAGACTGGGACTATCGAAAACGATTGCGGTTCTCACCGGGCGGTGATTGTGTATCAGGCTTTCGGCTGTAATCAAGCCTGGTGAGCGACCAGGTTATCTTAATGACTGCCGGAATCGTTCCGGTATAGGATGGTCACAAATGGAGGATCCGGATGGCTAGAAAGAGTAGGCTCACTCGAGTCGCAGTGAGAATTGGGACCGCCATGGGCAAGGCGGATCGCAAAGTTCAAAAGGTCGCAAGAGCAGGATCGCTGGCTAAAAAAGAGCTTGATGATATATCGAAGCAAGTCGATGCTCTCAAGCGCCAGTTGCAGAAAACCGCGAAGCGGCTGAAACACGCCCTGAGCTAGACTCGAAACCCATCCTCGGAGTCTCGACCGGCAATTTCATTTTGATGTCGGCAGATACGGGACGAAGCCGTGCGTTTTGGTCGGCAAACGGTATACGGATGTCGTCGCCGTGATGTACAGCGTGCCATAGTCCGCATCCCCCCAGGCGAGGTTGGCGGGCTGCTCCGGCATGGCGATCGTCCCCAGATGGTGGCCCTGTTCGTCCCACACCCAGATTCCTTTCGGGCCGGTCACATAAAGATTCCCGTGTTTGTCTATTTTGATTCCGTCCGGCACGCCATCGCCCTTTCCGCCCGGCTCTTCTCCGAACATGCGCCCATTGGCCAGGGCCCCGTCCGGCATCAGTTCATAAACGCGAATGTTTCTTTGCTGACTGTCATCTACATAGAATTTTTTCCCGTCGGGGGAGAAGGCCAGGCCGTTCGGTTGGGTCAGATCCTTTGTAAGCAAGCGTACTTGGCCATGCCCATCGAGCCGATACACTCCTTGGAATGGAATTTCCTGCTTCTCTCCCTTTACCAAGTCCAGCGTCGGATCGGTGAAATAGATGGCCCCGTCCGGGCCGATGATCACATCGTTGGGGCTGTTGAAGCGTTTCCCTTGATAGCGGTCGGCCAGAATCTGGTAATGTCCTTGCGGCTCGACCTGGATGATGGCGCGCAAAACGCTGGCACAGTCGAGAAGATGACGCTCCCGGTCATAGGTATTTCCGTCGGGGTCGCCAAGAGAGAGGACTTCCTCCTTCCGCCCGTCGGCCAGATAGACGCGGAAGATCTTGTTGATTTCTTCATCGCTGACATAAAGAAATCCCGAGGGGTCCCAGACCGGGCCTTCCGTAAATCCGAACCCTGTGGCGACGGTTGTGAGTTGCGCATGGTGATCCAGCAGCTTCCAGAATTGCGGCGATTCGGCAAGCAATTCGAAGCGCCGCGCCGGCGCACCGGCTGTCAGGGAACTGAGAGCGGCCACCGCGAGCAGCAACGGAGTGAGAATGCAAGATACTTTTTTCACCTTCGAGGTCCAATCTTCGGAGCATATCTTGAAATTCAAAATAGCTGACCAGGCGGATAGAGAGAGCAATAACGAGGTCAGCGGCTAGTCATCTTCTTCTTCCTTGCGCGGCGATTTTGTTTCCGATGCTTGGGCTTGCTTGGTGGTCCGCGCGACGCTGACCAGATAGCTCACCAAATCATCCAGCTCACTGGCGCTCAGCACGGTGCCGTAATCGGACGGCATCGGTGATTTCGGCTGATATTCGAGATGCTCGAGGTCCGATTTGGCGAGCAGCTGGAAGGTTCCATCGAGCGACTGCAATTGCAGGGAGAAATTATCTTCGTTGCGGGCGATGCCCGTGAATTGGCGGCCTTCTCGAGTGGTCGCAAGCACGGTCCTGGACCGCGGATCCAGGTCCTTATGGGGATCGGTAATGGCACTTCGAATTTCCTCGAGCGAAACATTTGAACCGTAGGAGGACAGATCGGCTCCGAGAAATCCACCTGCGCCGTTGATCATGTGACAGTTCGCGCAGCCTGCCTTTCCGACGAAAAGTAATTTGCCTCTTTGCGGATTGCCGGGGATAGGAACAGCGTGGCTAACGCTCTGGAGAGTTCGCAAGTAGCCCATCACGGCCTGGAGCATTGGCGCCCCCAGCGCGTCAAACCCGGGCATTCCCGTCGCTGGGATTCCGGCCTGGAGAATGCGCAGAGTTTCCTCGTCGGACAGCCGCTGCACTTCCGGGCGTGTGGCGATATTGGGTCCGCGCTCGCCGCCTCGCCCGTCCAGGCCGTGGCAGGTTGCACAGACCGAATCGAACAATTTGCGCCCATCCGCCACAGCAGAACGGCCAGGCTGATTTTTTCTGGCCGCGGGATGTCCCTTCTGCGCCTCGGCAGGCACGAGCAATGCGCAAGCAGCAAAGACTGCGGTAAGGATCGCTGCACAGAAAAAGCGGTGCGAGGCTTGCAAGATGAAAGCTGCCCTCCTGCTGGTCCCGGTGCGCAAAACGCACGGCCAACATTTGGCGCGTGGCGGCGGATAGCGGCTTGGTCGCGCTCCCTTGTGAACTTTCAGCAGTTGAAAATAACGTTGGGATTATGAAAAATCCCGTTCACAATGGAACGCCGTGATATCTCATTGGGTAGTGCATGTCAACCTGTTTCTCAGCGGCGAAATTCCCGCCGGGCGGCGCGGAGTTGGCGTTCCCCCGATTCGCGTCCCCGACTTCGCGCATCTACCGCAGCTGCGCAAAACGGTGTTAGCGTCCGCGCTTCAGACTGGCTTCCAGGAGGAGTCCATGAGCAGATTCATTCATTTCCCTCGCCACGCCCTCGCCTCGGGAGTATTTCTCGCTGTGGGCCTTTTCCTGGCGGGAATTGCAGGATGGGCCTGGTCGCCTTCCGCAAGACTGGGTCAAGAAGCTGCGAAGTCGAGTGACGATGCTTCCTTGCTCGAAGGATTCCGGCACGTCGAGGCTGCTTCGGTTTCGGATGCGCTGGAGCAAATCAGCGGACGCAAGATGTACATGTCGCATCGCATGCGGCCGATTTTCCCGACGAAATTTGCCGGATTGGCGGTGACGGTGCTGTTAAAGAAAGAAAGCAACCATGATCCGGACGCGCTCAGAGGGATGCTGGCGGCCATCGACGAGGGGTCTCGGAATTCCGTCTATGTCATGGTGGTCGAGGACGGCGCAGACATAGCGGGCATGGGCGGTTTGATGGGAACGGCGATGGCATCGCGCAATTTTTCGGGCGCAGTGATCGATGGAGGCGTACGAGACACCGCCTATCTGCAGAAAATCGGCTTCCCCGTATACGCCTTGGGAATCGTGCCGTCCACTTCAGTGAGCCATTACCGCTTCGCAGGAGCGAACATTCCGGTCGTGTGCGACGGAGTCGCGGTGAATCCCGGGGACATTGTGGTCGCGGATGCCGATGGCGTGGTGGTGGTTCCTCGCCCCACCGCGGCGCAAGTCCTCGCGCTGGCAGAAGAAATGGACTTTAAGGAGCACTCCATGTACGCGTGGATCGAAAAGCTCAAGTCCATCCAGGAGGCAGTCAAGAAGTTTGGACGTCTCTAACTAAGACAGCGAAAGAGTGATTGGCTTATAGGATTGGGGCTGGAACTTAGAAGAACGCCGTAGTATAGAGACTCTCACCAGATGGTTGATCATTTCATCGTGTCGGTGGAGGCACCGGATTTTTGCGTGTTGCTACGGGCCTTCTCGCTGGTTGCCACGGTGCTTTGTGCAAGCTTCTTTCCGCGACAATCGTCGGCGCAAACGCCGAGTTCACCTGTTTGCCGGATCGAATCCAAGAACTTTGAGGGCTGGCGCGCCCAAGAGATGAGCAATCCGTGGATAAACGTCGTGATCGTGCCGCAGCTCGGCGGACGCGTGATGCAGGTCACCTTTCTTGGTCATGCGTATTTATTTGTGAATCCAAAGTACAAAGGACAATACCTCCCCCCGGGCAGCGAAGCAGCGAAGGGGCGCTGGATTAATTATGGCGGCGACAAAATCTGGCCGATGCCGGAGGGAACAGAGGATGAGCAGCATTGGGCCGGCCCCGTCTCGGACGCGCTCGACGACGGCGACTACTCTTTCAAGATTCTGTCCGAGGATTCCCGATGCACCGTGAGGCTGGACGGGCCGGCTGATCCGAAAACGGGGCTGCAATACGCCCGTGAAATCGAGATCGGCGGGAATTCACCGGAGATTTCATTCCATGCGGTGATGAAAAACATCACCGGTCACCCGATTCGGTGGTCGGTGCAATCGGTCACGCAATTCGACACGACAGAAGCTGGGAACCCCAGCGAGTTCAATCATGAGTTCTGGGCCTTCACCCCAGCAAACCAACACAGCGCGTACCTCCGTCGGTATCAGGTGCGCTCCGGCCTTGCGAATGATTCTTCCTTTGCAGTGAAAAACGATCTGTTCACCCTGCACTGGCAGTATTTGCAGAGTGAAGTGTGGGTGGATTCCCCGGGTGAGTGGCTCACGGTCGTCGACGGCACGGCGCATTACGCCATGGTGGAACGCTTTCCTCACTTCGAAGGAGCGGAGTATCCTGGCAAAGCGACGGTGATTTTCTACAAGAACGGTCCTGCGCTGGAACTCGACGACAAGGGAATTCCCTACTTCACGCCTGCGAATCCGGAAGACCCGCTCCACTACATGGAAGCGGAGGTGAATAGTCCGATGGTGCGGCTCGAGCCGGGAGAGACGTACGCGCTGGACACCCATTGGTTTCCCACGCGGATGGGGAAAGAATTCAAGACCGTGATGGATGCCGGTGTGGTGGGGAGTTCGCTGACGGTTTCCTGGACCGACAGCGGCATCCTGCTTACCGGCATTTTTGGCGTGTTTGTGCCGGGAAAGCTGGAGGCCCGGCTCTTCGACAGGCATGGAGCGCCGATTGCGAACATCCCGTTGCAACCGGTGAGTCCAGCCGAAGTCATAGAGCTGCGCGTGGAACTCAAAGTTCCGGCACAAACCGCGCGGGTTTCTCTTCATCTGATGGATCAGCAGGGGAACGACCAGGGTTTGCTTGGCGAAGCCCGGGTCACAGCAACGGACAGGAGTTCCTGAGAAGATGCGGTTCGGTCTAGGAGCGCTCTGGATGATAGTCGTCTGCGGATTCCTGGCGGCTGCGCGGGCGCAAGAAGCGGGCAGCGTTTCCGTTTCTACCTCGGTCCGCGTGACGGCAGAAGCCCTTGCCGCACAGCCGGTGGGGGCGAATTGGCTTTCCTACCATGGGGATTATACCGGCCGCCGCTTCAGCAGCCTCGATCAGATCCAGGTTAAGAATGTCGGGCAATTGCGCGCGCAATGGGTCTTTCACGCGCCCAATTCGAATAGCCTGGAAGTCACGCCGGTGGTTTTCGACGGACTCATGTTTGTCACCTCCGCCAACGATGCCTATGCTCTCGATGCGCAAACTGGCCGCGTCATTTGGCACTACTCGCGGCCGGTCACCGAAGGGCTCATTGACGACGCTTCGCAGCATCACAATCGCGGTGTGGGGATTCTAGGCTGGCGCATCTATATGGAAACGGACAATGCCCATCTGCTCTGCCTGGATGCGCGCTCCGGGCATCTCCTATGGGACGTCCCCTACGCCGAAGGAAACAAGAATTACGGGGCGACCAGCGCGCCGCTGGTCGTGAAAGACAAAGTCCTGGTGGGGACTTCCGGCGGCGACGATGGCGTGCGCGGATTCGTGGCCGCCTACGATGCCGAGACGGGAAAACTTGTGTGGCGATTCTGGACCATTCCGGGGCCAGGCGAGTTTGGCTCTCTAAGCTGGCCCGGCGAACTCTACAAGCGCGGCGGCGGCACCACCTGGATGCCCGGCACGTACGATGCGGAACTCAATACGATTTATTGGGGCACCAGCAATCCCGCTCCGGATTTCGATGGCGGCCCGCGCCCGGGAGACGACCTCTATACCGATTGTGTCCTCGCCTTGGACCCCGACACGGGAAAGCTCAAATGGTATTTTCAATTTACGCCACACGACCTCTTTGACTATGACGCGACGGAAACTCCCGTCCTGGTCGATGCCCGCTACCAGGGCCAGCCGAGAAGGCTGCTCCTCGAAGCGAATCGCAACGGCTATTTCTATATCCTGGATCGCACCAACGGAAAATTTCTCTCTGCTTTTCCTTTCGTGAAAAAACTGAACTGGGCCAAAGGAATCGATGCTCAGGGCCGGCCGATTCGAACCGGTGTGCAACCCACGGCAGAGGGCATGCGCACTTGCCCCGGATTCAGCGGTGCCACCAACTGGTACTCGCCTTCTTACAATCCCTCGACTGGCCTTTTCTATCTCCTGGCGGAGGAAAACTGCAATCTCTTCTTTTTGAAGCCGGAGGAGTTTGCTGAAGGAAAGACATATTACTCTACGGGAGCGCGCCACAGCCCTGGCGATCACAGTGAGAAAATCCTGCTGGCCTACAACCTGGAGTCCGACAAACCGGCGTGGCGATTTCCCCAGGTGGGTTCGGGGCACTCCGCCGGCGGAACGATGTCTACCGCGGGCGGCCTGCTCTTTTTTGGCGATGACGCGCAGTCCTTTGAAGCCGTGGACGCAGAGACGGGCCAGCCGCTGTGGCACTTCAACACCGGCCAAGGCATGCACGCCTCGCCGATGAGCTACGCGGTGAACGGGAAGCAATACGTGGCCATCGCCGCGGGGAGCGATATTTTCAGTTTTGGGTTGCCCTAGGAACGAACGATTTCAAATCATTTTTACTCCAAGGAGGAATTTGAAATGTTTTTCGATCGCAGCACAAGAAGAAGCTTTGCCGCTCGTCTGGCCGCGTTTTTGCCGGGCCTGGGCTTTGCGGGAATGGCCCCAGTACGCGCGGCGCAGACGACTGGCGGCGTCCAGAAACTGGACGGTGATGGAAAGCCTGCCGGAAAGGGTTTTATCACTCCGCTGATCATTCACAATGGGCTGATCTATATTGCCGGGCAAGGCGCTCATTCACGCGGTAACAAATCGGACGCCGGCAAGACCCCGACGATCGAAATGCACACGCAAATGGTAATGGACGGGGTAAAGGCCGTCGTTGAAGCGGGCGGCGGTACCATGGACAGCATTCTTCAACTCACCGTGTACCTGGCGAAGCTGGACTATTACGATGGCATGAACTCGGTATTCAAAACTTACTTTCCGAACGGCGGTCCGGCTCGCACCACCGTTGCCGTTGCCGGATTGCCGGGCGATTCGCTCGTGGAAATTAACTGTATTGCTGCTGTCGTGCGCGACGCAAAGAAAGGGGCGTAAAACGATGGCCTTCAACGATAGCTGGAATCGCAGAACATTCCTGGGCACTCTCGGTGCGCTGGTGGGAACCATTTTCAGCGGACGCAAGGCGTTTGCCTTTCCGGGCGGCAAAGCCGCTTCCGTCTCCGGCTTTGGCGCAACCGGAAACGTCTACGAAGAATTGGGGGTAACCACGGTCATCAACGGACAGGGAACCATGACGGTGCTGGGCGGCTCCCTGATGCGACCCGAAGTCGAGGCCGCGATGGCTATGGCGGGCCGCCACTTTGTCAGCATTCCTGAGCTGGAAGTCGCCGCGGGCAAACGCATCGCCGAAATGCTCAAGCTGCCGGAGGGTTACGGCGCCCTGGTCACTTCCGGCGCCGCCGCCGCGATGCAGTCCGGTCTCGCCGGCATCCTCACCGGGGACAATCCGAAGTTTATCGAGCAGTTGCCGGATCTAACCGGCATGAAATCGGAAGTCATCATTCAAAAGTCGCATCGCAATCCTTTCGACCATCAGTTGCGCTCCACCGGGGTGAAGCTGGTGGTCATCGAATCGCGCGACGATCTGAAAAAGGCCATTAATCCGCAAACCGCCATGATGCACTTCTCAAATTTCGCTGATACGGAAGGGCAGATCAAGGTCGAAGAATGGGTCAAGCTGGCGCATGAGAATCAGATCCCGGCGTTCATTGACGCCGCGGCCGATACGCCTCCCGTCTCCCACTTGTGGGATTACGCCAACATGGGCTACGACCTGGTCGCCTTCAGCGGCGGAAAAGCGATTCGCGGGCCGCAATGCGCAGGTCTGCTGGTGGGCAAAAAGGATCTGGTCGCCTACGCCCTGCTGAACAACAGCCCGCACGAGGACACACTCGGCCGCAGTCAGAAAGTGGGGAAAGAGGAAATCGTCGGGATGGTCAAGGCTCTGGAATCTTACTTGAAGGAAGATCATGAAGTGCTGAACAAGGAATGGCAACGCCGCCTGGATTTCATCTCCGGCCAAGTCACCAAGATTCCTGGGGTGACAACTTCATTCCCCGCCCCGGAAATCGCGAACCATGTCCCCCACATGCACATCAAGTGGGATTCGGCCCGGATTGCCTTGACCCCCCGCGAAGCCACCACTGCCTTGCGCAGTGGAAAACCGTCTGTCGTTCTTTCTTCGGGAGAGCATGGCGAAGCCTTGTCAATGAACTCCTTTATGTTGCAGCCGGGGGAAGAGAAGATCATCGCCCGGGAATTGGTGAAGGTCTTGAAGTCACACGCAGCGTGAACGAATTAGACCCATTCTTCGCAAGTTGGGTCATCAGGCCTTCTCTCCGTATGTTCGTAGACTTTTCGCGTCGCCGGAGCCTCCATGGCTGACCATGTGGAAAGCCGCGTGCGCTGGGTCCTGGTATTTTGGCTCTTCGTCCTGAGTGCGGTCGCCTACCTCGACCGCATCAATCTCTCGATCGCCGGAAGTTTCATTGCGGCGGAATTCCGCCTCACCAACGTTCAGTTGGGATCGCTTACCAGCGCCTTCTTGATGGGTTACGCGCTCTTCCAAACCGTGGGAGGGTGGTTGGCCGACCGCCTCGGTTCGCGCCGCGTACTCGCTGCCGGGGTCTTGTGGTGGGGCATTTTCACTTCTCTCACTGCGGCCGTTCCCCCGGCGATTGTTTCTGCAGTTTTAGTTCTTGCAACGACACGATTTCTTCTGGGGGCTGGGGAAGCGGTCCTTTTCCCGGCTTCCAACCAATTTGTCTCACGCTGGATTCCTTCCGAGGAGCGGGGAAAAGCCAATGGTCTGATTTTCGCCGGCGTCGGTGTAGGTGCCGGCTCCACACCTTTCCTCATTACCTACATTATCGTTCACTACGGCTGGCGCTGGTCTTTTTGGATGAGCGCCATCATAGGATTGGCTGCCGGTGTCGTCTGGTACGTCATTGCGCGGAACACTCCGGAAGAGCACAACAGGGTCTCCCCTGCGGAACTGCGACATATTCAGGCCGGAAGAACGGTTGGACGCTCTGCTTCCTCCGGCGCGGCCCAAGAATCGAGTTCAAGTATTACTGCCGCCGATGACCGCATTCTTTGGAGCACCATCCTCTCCTCCAAGAACGTCTGGGCTGTCACGCTCGCCTACTTTTGTTTCGGCTATGTTGCTTGGATTTTCTTTACCTGGTTCTTTATTTACTTGGCCACAGTCCGGGGATTGAACTTGAAGGCCAGCGCGTCCTATACGACGCTGCTGTTCCTTTCTATGGCCGCGTGCAGTCCGCTGGGCGGCGCGATCAGCGACAAGCTCACGAAACTGCACGGAAAACGCATCGGACGATGCGGGATCGCCGTTTTTGCGCTCCTCTTGACCGCCGTCTTTCTTACGTTTGGCTCGCAGGTGCAGGGCGCCGGGCTGGCCAGCATCGTTCTCGCCGGCGGCGCAGGCGCACTGTATCTTTCGCAAAGCTCATTCTGGTCGCTCACGGCTGATATTGCTTCCGGTTCTTCAGGCTCCGTTTCCGGCTTCATGAATATGGGCAATCAATTCGGAGGAGCTCTCACCGCTTCGCTCACGCCCGCAATCGCAGCCCGGTTTGGCTGGACTACTTCCTTTTTTGTTGCTGCTGGCTTGTCGGTGCTTGGTGCCGCGGCCTGGCTGCTTGTCGACCCTGAGCGCGCTCTGGCACCCGCAACAAAACCATCTCCGCCACTCTGAAAAGGCATCCATCCGATGAAGTTCAAGCCGAGAGACATCTGCCGATGGGACCACGTTCAACCGCCCGCGTTCACTTCGCGGAGGTCTGCGTAGGGTAGGAGACCGAACTTGCCAAGGTCGGTCGTGGTGATTATAATTCACATATACGGCGTATGGTGATTATAATGCAGAGCCGGTGATCAAATCTCACGATCCTGGGAGTTCAACCAGTTTTACCCAGTGATCTAAAAGACAAGAAATGGCTAAGAGTGATCAGTTTTCACGTTTGGTGAATGAATTTCACGGTCGACCGTCCCCTGAGCCGATGCGAACGGCTGGATACGCCGCCCTCGTTGACCATTATGCTTTGAGGGTTCCGCTGCCCGGCCGACTGACCGGGATCGCCGAGCGGCATCACCGGATCAAGACGAACGATTGGCAACTCCTGACACCCCGCCACGCACCAGCGGATGATTTGCGCGGCCACTTAGAGTTCGCCCTGAAGTGGGAAGGTGTGGACCTTGGGGTTTTATCCGCACTCTTTCGAGTCGTTCCCGACGAGGAGGTCAGTGCGCTGCTCAGGACAGAGCCAACTGGCGCGTATACGCGGCGCCTGTGGTTCTTACACGAATGGCTCACGCAACGACTACTGGACGTTCCCGAGCCAGGGAAGGTCCGGGCAGTTCCTGTCATTGATCTAAGTCAGCAATTCGGGCTTGCGAAAGGAGTTTCATCCAGCCGCCATAAGGTACTGGACAATCTTCCCGGGACGTCTGCGTTTTGCCCCCTCGTTCGTCGAACCGACAGGATCGAGACCTATCTTTCGAAAGGTCTCGACCGTCGAGCGCAGGAAATCGTCGGGCGCACGCCTGCGGACATTATGATGCGCGCCGCGGCGTTCTTGCTGCTCGACGACAGCCGAGCGTCGTTCCAGATCGAAGGGGAGAAACCGTCTCCACAACGCGCGGAACGCTGGGCAAAAGCTATCAGTGAAGCGGGCTTCCGGAAGCTTAGCCTTGCCGAGCTTGAGCGACTACAGCGGATTGTCATCGGGGATACGAGGTTCGTTAGCCTGGGACTGAGGACCGAGGGCGGATTTGTGGGCACGCATGACCGCCGGTCGCAGGAACCCATCCCGGTGCATATCAGCGCGCGGGCTGAAGATCTTAAAAGTCTGATGGATGGTGTTGTAGCGTATGACCAGCGTGTCGCAAATGTGGGCATTGATCCCGTTGTGGTCGCCGCGGCCCTCTCGTTTGGATTCGTTTACATTCATCCGTTTGAAGACGGCAACGGACGTCTTCATCGA
>QHYZ01000184.1 GCA_003225295.1 Acidobacteriota bacterium
TGAACAGTTCGGCACTGCATTGGATTCGAGCCTTATTTGTTCCAGTATCAAGGGAGGCGATAAGAAAACCGCGACCGGGGCCGGCGTCCAACGTCAGTTCTGGTATTGTTTCCAAGAAACAATGATCAAGCAAATCCATGTATCGGGCTATCGATCTATTCGAGAGCTGGCCCTTGATCTGAAGCCAATAAATGTTCTGACTGGCCCCAACGGCTGCGGAAAATCAAATCTTTACAACTCGCTTGTGTTGATAGGACGGGCGGCGCAAGGGCAATTGGCGCGGGCCATAGCGGAGGAGGGTGGCACGCCCAGCGTCTTCTGGGCCGGAGGAGAGCGCGTTCGCTACCAGCGCAAGAAACCTCCAAAACGGGTCGTACTGGGGTTTGAAGCGGAGGAATTTGGGTACGAGTTACAGGTTGGACTCCCATCACTAAACGAGCATGCTCTCGGAACCATGTTCACGCTCGATCCTCGTGTGAAGGAAGAGTACATCTGGCCATCGGAAACGAACCGTCGTGTCCTGATGTTGAAGCGCGACGAACCTTCGGCATGGTTACGCAATGCTGAAGGCAGCATGGTTACCTATCCCTTCCAGATCTCGAAACAAGAGTCCGTCTTGTCACAGATAATTGATCCGCATCTCTACCCCGAAATCTCCGCGGTGCGCCACCAAATTTTGAGCTGGCGCTTTTATCATCATTTCCGTACAGACATTGAGTCTCCCCTGCGGCAGCCGCAAATCGGGGTCTATACACCAGTTCTTAATCACGACGGTTCGGACGTCGCGGCTGCGCTGGAAACGATTCTGGAAATTGGCGATGGTGATGCCCTTCGCCAGACGGTTGCGGAGGCTTTTGGCGGCGCAACTCTCCTTATCGAAGCCATGGATACGCTCTTCAGCATGAGACTGCAAATTCCGGGACTGCTCCGTCCCTTGCAAGCGCGGGAATTCTCAGACGGACAATTGCGGTTCTTATGCCTTTGTGCGGTGCTCTTCAGCCCCTGTCCGCCGTCGCTGTTGGCGCTCAACGAACCGGAGACTAGTCTGCATCCAGACATTCTCGATGCGTTGGCGCACCTAATAGTTCGCGCGTCAAAGAATACCCAGCTGTGGATTACTACCCATTCGGAACCGCTAGCTGACCGGATCGAGCAACATTCCAGCGTACCGCGCGTGCGCCTCCGCATGGCCGAGGGTGAGACTCAAGTGGAAGGGTCTCGGAAGCACCTCTGAATATAGATTGTGAATAGCGTTTAGAATTGCGTGACGTGTCTCTGGCGAATTGTTATTTCACCCATGATTCCTAGAATTTCCCGTCCTGCTACGATTGCAATCTGGTTGTTCAGCCACTTCATCGCCTTGGCCCGGTTGCTCCCAGCGAATTGAACGTCTGGTAGAAAGTTAGACGCTCATGCATGAATTCAATTTATTTAAGTTTTTTCGTATGAGATAGATAGCGCACCCTGCGATTTCTCACAAGTGCTCAGAATGAGCCAAAACTCGAGGTTGAAATCGAATAAGAACTTGCCGTAAACTGTTGACAGTGAAGTGTTTCGCTGCGCGCCCGTAGCTCAGCTGGATAGAGCATCTGGCTACGAAGAAAAAGCTCAAATCCCACTAAGTCGTTTCTCTGGTGTCGTTTAAGCGCGATCCGGTCGCGTGTGGAACCCCTTCGATTGTCCCAACCGTTGTCCCAACTCCGCACCAACAATTGGGCGATTATCTGCGAAATCGGCTACAGTGCCGAAAGTCGATTTCCGCGAAGAAGTCGCAAACGTCGCTCTTGCCGAACTTCTTGAGCAGCGCGGCCTGAGCGAGGGACGCTGCGTGGCGAACGTGGTCGATGGGAAGGGGACAAGCCTCTGAAGCGTCTTCCCTCAATGTCTCAAGCGGATGGGCGGAAACTCTCGGAATTTGACGGCGTTCAGTCTTCCATTCGCCGGAACGACGAAGTGATACGGATGTGCCACCTGTCTCTGCCGAAAATGCTATCCGTCGCGAATGCCTTTAAAATCAGCGACCACCAGTACAACCCGGCTAACCCAGCGAAAGGATGTAACAACGTTACATGCCCTGTGGCTGGAGAAATAACAATTCGTCAGCCACAGGCGCCGCGATCAGGCGTGTGCGCCTTTTCCGTCCGCAGAAATCGCAGTCATTCAAGTCCGCATCGGCCCACCAGGGCGAAAGATCGGTTAGCCTTTACACTGGATTTGTGGCCAACTTCGGTTAGGGTTTCTTTCGGCCGTCGTACGCTTCCCCGCGCTGCACTTCTCCCTTACTTGCCAACTCTGCCTGTCTTAAGGCTAGGCTGTCGTGCATCTCCAGTGAGCTTCGCAGGGCCTTGTTGTCTGGAAGTCGAACCTTGTTGTCGCTGTGGCCATCAACAGAGCCAGAGACCTTCACCGTCACTGAGGCCTCAACCGCAAGTCCCCAATTTATGCGGCGTTGGTAATCATCATACAGAACTGCTTGCCACTTTTGTCTTCTGACCTCTTCACTATCCCACTTAAAGGGCGAAAGCTTAGCGATGTCAGCCCGGAGCTGCCTGGCCACGAGGTTCGCAGTTTTCACCTGAATGATGACCATCTGTTTCATCAAACTTCCCCGAAAAGAGGCATGTAAACAAGGACTGGCTGGACTCCTGTTAGAATCCCAATGTGTTTTTCGATTTCTTCTACCGGATTAGAGCCATGTCCACGTAATATTTCATTCATTTCGCTGACCAACTCAATGCGCTCCATGACTTCACACTTGGGGTTGTCGTCTTCGAATGAGCAAATAACCGGAACGGGAATTGCTGGGAGTTCAGATGTCCCGCCGCTGCCACCGCCTGCGCCTGACGACCCATTGCCGCCTGGTGGGTCTGCGCTACTCCCGCCGTAGGAACTTTCCCCGGTTCCCCCACTGTATGAGCTTCACCAGATTCAAGCAGGGTCCGCAAGCCCATCGACCTTTGCGATTCATTTGGAAGAGTGCTCGCGCACAGGTGCACATACCAAATTCGCTGTGATTCTAGAGAGTCGGAAAGCCAATACCGGCAGGGTTGATTCTGGCTCGTTCAGGCAGCCCGTCGTTCGTAGCGGTGGTGCAGTCCGCCGACGAGGGGTAGCGCTACGACGGATCCCATTTCGGGCGGGTGAATCGCTCGTGACTCCGGCGCGTCCTTCCCCAACGATTTGATGGCGTAAAGCCAGTTTCTCGAGCCCCAGGGAAGCACGCGACCGGAAGATCGACCACAGAGTTGCGAGGAGTGTCGTGAGAAAAATGATCATCGGCGAGAATTATTGTAAGAAAACTAACTCCCATGCGCTCAAACATTTCGAGATTTTCGAGAGGCACAGGAGAGCCGACGACGTCATGGTGGACCTAAACGCGCACGAAGCTGGAAACGGCGGATAGAGCCAAGGAACACCTACAACCCGTCGTGCTTTCCTCTACTCGGAGACAGGAGGTGGAAAAGCCGTGCCCTAGAACCGCCACCCGAAACCCGTGCTGACCTCAATCCCTGTCTTCTGATAGCTGGGCGCTGTAACGCTTCCTTGATTCAGAAAAACGGTTTTCGGACCGTAGAAAATCTGTACATGCCCTGCATCGAATCGAAGTGTCGCCTGCGATGACGGATAAAACTCCAGCACGCCTCCAGCATTGAAAGCAAAATGCGTCTGACGCTCGAAGGGGATTGGTGGGTGAGGAAAGTTTCGAAAGTCAGTCAACGTTGTCCCGTAGGAAATGAAGCCGGGCTGGAACTTGAGGAACGTTCCCATCCCGCTGCGGCGTATTCCTGCCTTAGGGCCAAAGAAACCCTGCAAAATCTTTCCCCCCTCCTGAAAGTCTACTGTATGCGGGTCTCGGTAGAAATAACTCACTCTGGCGTCAAGACCCAGCCACCGGTACAGGTCGTATGTAAAGCGGCCTCCGTAACCAGGCTCGTCACGCAGCCGGAAAAAAGAGCCTAGGATGTTTAACCAGCTGAACTGTCCGCCAATTTCGAACCGCCCTTTATTGCCACTTTGAAGCTGGGCCTCTCCTTGTCGTCCTATTCGGTAGCTCAAACCGACGCTGGTCTGAAAAAATGAAGCCACGTAGCCTGGTGCAATCAGGGATGCTCCCTGCGACAACTGGACAACTCTTTCGCCGTATCGCGCCAACATCTCGCCAACGTCAAAGCGTAGGATTGTGCGCTCCGTAGGGTAAAGCTCTAGCACGCCCCCCAACTCCAACGCAAAGTGCGTGCGACGATCAAATTGGCCCGGAGCGTTCAGCTGCTGAACTTTGCCAAAGCTGATTATCCCGGGACGCGTCTTGCCGAACAACCCGACCTTTTGTCGATGCCACCCAGCTTTTAATCCTGCGATCCAAACAGACCTACGACCTCCCTCTTGCAGCGCGGTTATAGCTGGGAATGGCACTTCGTTCCGGGGGTAGAAATCGAACTGCGCGTCGAGCGCAAAGACGCGTGAAATATTGTATGCAAAACGGCCACCAACGCCAATGTCGTGGTCCGTTGCAGCG
Source organism: Acidobacteriota bacterium (assembly GCA_003225295.1). Taxonomy (GTDB): domain Bacteria; phylum Acidobacteriota; class Terriglobia; order Acidiferrales; family UBA7541; genus Acidiferrum. Next base: position 4,517 of record QHYZ01000184.1, read on the forward strand.
CTATGCCAAACCGATGTCAAGGAGGTTTGAACTCCAACCTCAAACCGCGAATAGGCAGCCTGTGCCCAAGCCTGACACGGCCCCAGAAAGAGAAAGACTAACGTTGAGACTGCCAGAAAACGAGTCTTCGATCGAATTTGCTTCTTCCCGTGCCCGCCCGCGAATTTTTCTATTTGTCCGGGCACGGCCATAGCGAACTCCGTGGGGGGCGGCAAGACGGGCCGACGCCTAGGTCGTCCCTCTTGTGACTGGCTGATCGCTCTCGGCTGTATGTTACGGAGCCGACCGCGTTCTGCGGAACTTGCACACGGAATGATTTGAGGACCCATCTCAGATCACTGTAAAGTATCTGAGCCGCCGCAATCGGCGGAGTGAGGCAGAACGATTCCAGAAGGAAGGTCCAGCTTTGTACCAGCACCGCAAGCATGAGCCCACAAGAAAGTCATCGCCAGCTGTTGCCCGTGCCGACAAAGTCTGTGCCCACCCCAGAGAATCACTGCGGGGCCGGAAGTGGCACGGTAATGAACGAATTGGAATCAGGCGCCGCGAGATAAACAATTCCTTGCGACGGATTCGTAGCTATACCACGCACTGCGCTTGGCGTATTGCCCTGCATTATCTGCGTCTTCGCGACCAGATCGAGAACGGCGAATCCGGTCGGTGTGCCGACAACGGCCGCACCGTTACCGTAGTTGGCGCTCACCAAAGCTCCGCTTGACATGAGCCATCCGGGGGCGCCTGGAGCCGGACCTCCGCTGGTGATTTCTTGGGCATAATAATACGAAGAACTTGACATCGTGTATTGGGCGTAAGTCCCCTGAATCGCTGCGTTGCTAATTGCGGCTTGTTGAGCCGTAAATGTGGTTGAGCCGCCAGCCGTCGCCACGGTGGTATATACGAGTGAGTTTTGACCTGACGAGACTGCCATTGAAGTTACCTGACCCGACACCGAAAAGGTTTGGATGGCAGAGAAACTGCTCAGGTCTATCTTGGAGATGTAGTTGTAGCCGCCAACCCAGATGGCTGTGCCTCCAGGGTCCATGGCGATGGCAGCAGGCTGCGCGCCAACCGATGCGACGCGAGATTGCGTGTTGGACGTCAAGTCGATTTCCCAGATCGAGGAGCTACCGTAATTCGCCACGTATGCCTTTGTGGCACTCGAATTTATCGTCACCGCCGAAGGCTTCGCACCTACTCCCATGGTTGTTGTTACCGTGTTGTTCACTAAATTCAAGATGCTAACAGAGTTCGAACCGAAATTTACCACGATCGCCTTACTTGGTCCTGTGCGGGACTGCCTAAATGTCGGAGTGTTAGAAATCGACACTGTGGCTGACCCATAGAGCTTCACCGCAACCGGTTGCGTCCCTGTAGCATATGTCTGATCGCTATAAACTGCTTGATTCGCGGAGGACCGGGTCAAAATTGGCGTGGGGGTTGTAACTGTGGAAGTGTACGACGGCCCGGCACATCTTGTTCCCCCCGTTCCAGGGTCGCACCACCAGGTCGAGACTGTTACATTGCCTGCATCCACGCCATACGGCGTCTGCATCGACGTATCGTTCGATCCGACAGAGAAGAAACCTCCACCAAGGAACAGGGCTTGTGCATAGGGTCCGGGATTCCAGATGTTAAAAGTGTAGAGCCCTGACGCAAGGGAACCCCCGCCTGCCTGGGTCGGGAATGGGAAAGTCGCATTGGTTCCGTCTGCGGACACAGCGCTCGACGATTTCGACGAGATATAAAGACCGTCAGATCCATACAAGTTGAGGTACGGCATTCCATACCCAGTGGAGTATCCAGAAGCATTAATGCTCAAAGCGGGCGGAAGGGCGGATGCTATGGAGAACGCCGGAATTGCCCCATTCACAATCTTCGGACAAATCCAATCTAGTGATCGGTTCTCCAGTGTGACATTGAAGTCGAGAACATTCGCCGAGCATACGGGTGGAACATTAGGGTCAACGACCCCGGATGTCCATACCGCAGGAATTCGACCATCAAGTACTACGAACCATCCGTTGAAATTAGTCACGTCGCCGAAGGTTCTCCGATTGCCATAGACAGTCCCGGGAAGATCACTCTTGTACGACCCGGTGACGTTTATCCCTGCAAGAGGAATCTTGAACGGAGCAATACCGGGCATGAAAACCTGTTCTGCAGCAGTAACCTTAAACCCCGATTGAGGCTTCCCGTTGTCAAAGCAGCCAGCCGTCGCGAAGAGGACCAGAACGCATAAGGTAGCAACGCCAATCCTAATGATCTGTTTCACCGGTCTCCTCCCTTCAATTCAATCTATGCCCAAGGTGTCGAAAAGCTGGGTGACCCGTAGTTGCAGTTCAGCTCCTGAATGCCGATTGAAATAGTTTTCGCGGGCTGTCTCGTAGGAGTGCTGTCGCTGAAGGGTCTCTCCCGTAGGACGGGATGCCTGAAATGGACGCAGAGATTCCGTTCGATCTGGCATCCCCGCAGTGTTGGGGTTAAGAGCGGCCCCTTCGGTGGTATGCGGACTCCTGAATTGGAATTCGAGAAGCCAGAGGAGGTATATAGCTTCTGCGGGTCGAACAGTGTCTGGTATGTCTCCCTGGGGGGAGCGGCGGATCACATGGGGCAGCAAAATCTTTGCCACCCCGAGTCTAAGATCACGAACCTGCGATACTGAAGTGCGAGCCCATTTCGGTGCGCTCATCTCACCCATCCATTTATCAAAGACATTGGCCACCCTGGCTTCTGAGATTCTCCTTGAAGGTTCGTGCACCGCCGCATATTCGGCTCGTGCCAGTCGTGATTTCAATTCGTCCAAGTCAGGCAAGCGGGCCTCGTCGAGGCCAAATCTCTTGACTAGAGCTTCAATGTAGGCCTCCGCATCCTTGTGGGAGCGAATTCGAGTCTCTGCGCCGAGTTCGTCAATTTTCCTATCCACCGGCGATAAATGGGATTCAAGCAATTGAGATGACCTCCATGCAGGTAACACCAGGAGTGCAGCTGACACCAAAAGGGCAATTGTCTGCCAAGAGAAAAATTTTGTCTTCATGACAAACGCCATGTTAATCGAACAGAACAAATAATCACATAATTACGACCAATACTAAGGAACTGTCAAGTGAAATTATACTTATATCTGTACTTGAACAAAGCTTGCTCTCCTTGTCGGTTCAGGTTGCGAAAATGGGGGCTAATAGGCGAGAGAATACTACGAAAGGAAGAGCGGAGACTTGCCACTCGTTTGCCAGCATGAGGGCTGCAAGCGAAAGGTGACCCTTTCGCAGAACTGGCAGCCAAGTCCGAGCGAGCGCCCACGACGCGGAATAACGTCCGAATGCGCCACGAGGGCACTCGCCGCACCGTGCCTCATCGAATGGAACCCGCCGCGTGGAATGCCTAGCCTCACCAACAGTGGTTGAAGGTGTTTGTCACGCAGCTTGTTTGCTGAGAATGGACGCCCACGGCGGCTGACAAAGAGCAGTTCGATCTTGCTTTCGTGCCTCTTCAAATGATCACGCAGCCGCGCTTCTATTATAGCTGGGATGGCATCGGAGACGTCTGCTGCGCTGGCCTGACTCGTTAGGCGATGCGAGTATCCGCCAGATGTTGGTTAGTGTGAAGAGTGCACGGTGCGTTTCGGTACTGGGACATCTTTCCTGTGGAAAACTTTCTGGATGTCGAAACAAGAACGTCCCACGCTGTAACGATTCGTAGCTGTCGTTCACTACCCAAATTAGAAGCCCAAATTAGAAGCTGGATTAACGGCGCTGTAAACAGTATCGTTGTGTCCAAATCGGCCGACGAAGAGAGAAGGGACTATCGGAACGGCCACATTCCTCGCCCTTGCGGCAGTGGTGGGTTTTTCTCTGCAATCTGGACCAAAGCAGGAGGTAGGCGGAAAGTCGAAGTAGCGAGTGCGATGAAGCGGACTAAGCCCGCAGCGGGAAAGGCTACGGATCAGGAATACCTTCCAGGTTGCAGTATCCTGAAAGAAGAACTCGGAGAATTTCTTGACCTTGACACCGACACCGACACCGATAGGCTGAGTCCTCCCCAGCAATGCTATGAAACAGGTGTTAAACGTGGAGAATCCGGACCGAACGTAGCGCAGAAAACGTCCGAATTGAAGTTCGTCATCGCCTTGCTTCCCGACCCGGTCCACACGCACTTATCCGTTCTCTTCGACCAGTTCGCTGCGGCCATCCAGGAAGGCTCGCAAGACGAAAAGTACGATTTCGCTAGCTCCTGGCTTCCCTGGGATGACGCTGATCCGCATTACGCGCTGTTCGCCGACGAGAAGGCTTCCAATCGGGAAAAGGCAGAGAGGGAGAATCAGCCCGGGATTATTCTCTTTCGAAAGTCGCTGGAGTGCCCCGAGATTGCAGGAAAGCTTCAGAGCGGCTGTAAGGAAGATTTGGGCGCACTCTCAGAACCTTATCGTCAGGGTCTGGTGGTTTTCGTTGTCGGGGAGGAAGCCCCTCACGGAATTCACAGGGATCAGTTCCAGAACGCTCTGGCGTGGATCGGGGCTCTACAGGCAGGAGCGGAATCCAAGATTAAGCGTTTGGCCATTCTCGGCCCCACATTCTCGGGCTCCCTGCCTTCTCTGGCGCAAGTCCTCTCCGAACCAGAAATAAAGGCAAAGTTGGAATTGCCTCCGGATGATCAGCGACTCGCGATCTACAGCGGCAGCGTGAGTGGAAATAGTGCTGCACGATTGTTTCAAAACACGTTCGATTCCCATGTTAGATTTCACAGCTTTGTGCAAAATGACGATGAGATTCTTCATCGATTCTGCAGCTACATAGAGAAAGAGCAACCTACATTTGACGCCAACAGAATCGCGATAATCTCCGAAGACGAAACCGCGTATGGTGGGTCCGGAGTGAAGTTAGGGAAGGACGAAAACGATTGTCGTAAACAAGCGCTGAAGCTTTACTATCCTCGCGATATTTCGGCACTGCGAGGCGCTTATCAAACCAAGTCGCTCTTCGACGTAGGAACATCTCCACAGTCCGCGGACACGCAAAGAAGAAATCTTCCCAGCGATCTGGCCGATCCAACCGGCAGAGTGCATGATTCGATTCGCAGCTTGCGGTAATCAAACGCCACTGAATCAAGAAGCATTTCTTTTGGAAATTGTGGCCGCATTGCGCGAGCTTCACGCCCGATACATTCTTTTACGAAGCAGCAATACCCTAGACCAATTGTTCCTGACCAACTTTCTTCGCCGCAGCTACCCCGATGGACGCATCGTGATTTTCAGTCCCGACCTGATGTTCATCCGGGAACGCGGTGCAACGGGACTTAGCGGCGTCATGACTCTCGGCACGTATCCACTTTTTCCCCTGGAACGCGACTGGACGGAGCATCAATCACTCGTTGCCGCCGACCGGGTATTTGGTTCAGATACTGCCGAAGGCACTTATGTTGCCTTCCGGCTTTTGCTCAATGATGGGCGCCTCAATGACAGGAAACTCAATGACAAGAAACAGGTTACCGATCGATGTCAGGTGCTCGAAAAAGTTGGCGTTAAAAACGAAGAGACGATTCTTGTACCGCCCATTGCCTGTGCCGTAGATCCGCCCATCCCTGACTATTCCCCTCCATTTTGGACGCTTTCTGAACAGTGCGGTGAACTGAGGGATGAGAATTCAAGGAAAAAGGCGAATAAAGGCGAGGACTGCTCTTACCCCGAGCCAGCGACTTGGTTGTCCGTCATTGGCTTTAACAGGTTTTGGCCCATGGCATCTCTGACAAAAAATTCCCCCCTGGCAACTCGTTCGCCTCAAGCGACCTCAGCCAATCTGGATTTGTCCGGTTCGCTGACTTCCCAGATCGGGCCCGTGAAGTGGAGTTCATAACTAACGGAGAGAATTAACGCCCTGACTCTAATGACCAACTCCCTGAGTTGCGCCTTCGCGTCACACATGGAGAATCCCGCTGACCGGTGCAACCGGACCCTATTGCTGAAGAGCGTTCCGAGTGAGGTAAAGTGGTGACATTGTGATCATCAACCTCGCGCGGCGTGCACATGACCATAACTGGGAACTGGACCCGATTACGCGGTCTCTGCTCGATACCGATTTTTACAAACTGCTGATGCTACAGTTCATCTGGAAGCAGTTCCCGAAGACAACTGCTTCTTTTTCGTTCATCAATCGTTCCGTCGAAGTACACCTTGGCGATTTGATCGATGCCGATGAGCTTCGGGAACAGCTGGAGCAGACAAGAAAGCTGCGATTTCATAAGTCCGAACTGATCTGGCTCGCAGGCAACACCTTTTATGGACGCCGCGGCATCTTTGAACCTGCTTTCCTGGAGTGGCTCGAACGCGAATTCCGGCTCTCTGATTATGAGTTGTCCATTCAACACGGGCAGTTCTCCCTTTCCTTTCCCGGCCTGTGGACAGAGACGACGATGTGGGAGATTTATGCGCTTTCGGCCATTAGCGAACTGAAGACACGCGCCAGCCTGAAACGTCTCACCGAATTCGAGCTCGATATTCTCTATGCCCGGGCCAAAACTAAACTCTGGGGAAAAATGGAGCGGTTGCGCGGCATCCCAGGATTGAAAGTGAGCGACTTTGGAACGCGACGCCGGCACAGCTTCTTGTGGCAGGAGTACGTCGTAAAAGCCATGAGCGACGTGCTCGGCAACAGCTTCACCAGAACCTCGAATACATATCTGGCCTACAAGCACGATTTGGAAGCGATTGGTACGAATGCGCATGAGTTGCCCACGGCGCTGGCAGCGATGGCCAAGGACGACGAAGAACTCCTAACAGCGCAATACCGCTTGCTGGAGCTGTGGCAGCAGACCTATCAGGGCGAGTTACTCATCCTGCTTCCAGACACCTTTGGCACGACCCAGTTTCTCCGCAATGCTCCGGACTGGGTGGCAGACTGGACGGGGCAGCGTGCAGACAGTAAAGATCCTTTCCTGGCTGGCGACGAATACATTGCGTGGCTTGAACAGAGAAAGCGCGATCCACGGCAAAAGCTATTCATTGCTTCCGACTCCCTTGATGTGGACACGATTCTGGGATTGCATGCCCATTTTTCCGGAACGATTCGCAACGGCACTTCTCGTGATGATTTTAGGCAAGCGAGCGACTTTCTCGATGAGCGGAAATGGATTCCCGAACGGCGTATCCGTTTCAGCGCGGGTTGGGGCACGTTGCTGACCAATGATTTTCGCCACTGCGATCCTCAGGGCGGTGGCGATTTCGATCCTGTAAGTTTGGTGTGCAAGCTCAACGATGCCAATGGCAAGCCAGCAGTGAAACTTTCCGATAACTTTGAAAAAGCCCTGGGCCCCCGCCATGAGATTCAGCGCTATCAGCGGGTGTTTGACCCCGCCGGCGTCGCACAAGCACCGATTGTCACGTAGGAGTGGGGCTTCCGAAATGGGCTTCGAGGAGATCGGAATAAGAAGCTCTCAGCAGCATCGCATTTCCCCGAACGGGACTTGACCGCTTCGCTGTCGCGCCCAACTGGCAGAGCGCAAAATCAAAAAAGGCCCTTCCTCGTCTATCGGCTCTACCAATCCAAGCGGAATCCGAACTGGATCCATCGCGGATTTGCGTTGCTGTCACTGGTGATTGTGCCCGCGGTGGATGAGGTGGGCACGCCACTGGAAAACTGCAGGTTGCTCGAAGGCAGATTGAAGTTGACCTTGTTGAATACGTTAAAGAAATCCATCCGGAACTGGAACCGGAGCGCCTCCCCGAAGGGGAAGTTTTTCATGACCGCGAAATCCATATTCGTCAGCGCCGGCCCGGTGAAGCGGTTGCGGCCGACATTTCCAGTGGTGCCGGCAATCGGCTGCATGAACAGCGGACAGCCACCGCTTGCCGCGTTGTGACAGTTGAAGACGTTGCTAGGGTCCGAGTAATTGGTAGCGATGTCAGTCACGCCCGGAGCAAAGTTGGGGCGGTCGGCGAACTGGTTCAAGCCGCTATAGTCGAAGGAAGTTCCCGCAAGGATCGTGAAAGGGAATCCGGACCGGTAGTTGAAGATTCCGGAGGTGTCCCACCCGCCGATCACGTGGCCCAACACGCCGGGAACACCGTTAAGCCAGCGGCGATGCGGACCAAAGGGAAGTTCGTAGATATAAGTCGCAACGACGCGATGAGTCACGTCAAACGAGGACCGCCCGCGTTCCGCCCTGCGATTGCGTGGATCCGCGTAGGAGCCAAACTCACCATCGGAGCCAAAGAAGCTGGAGTTGTCATCCAGGGAGTGGCCAAACGTGTAGGAAGCTGTGTAGCTGATGCCGTGAACAGCCCGCTTATGGAAGGTGGCCACCAACCCGTTGTAAGTCGAATTGCTGACAAACGCCCCTTGGAAGATGCCCGCGTACTGTTGGAAGGGGAAGGTTCGCTGGTTCGGTGCCTGGTCGCCTCGCTTGGTTGGGTCGACGACGGCGGTGACAGTCGGCTCATCGCCATCCAGAAAGGCGCCGAGCTTGCGACCCTGCGATCCGACGTAAGAAATCCCAATCGAGTACTTG
>QHYZ01000369.1 GCA_003225295.1 Acidobacteriota bacterium
AAATGGCTAGCGTCAAGAATCTCCTGATTGGTGGCGGAGTTGTTGCCCTTATCAAAGATCAAGGTGATGGACCGGCAATGGCGGGCCAAAACCTGGTACCGCTTGGTGAGTTCTTGCAAGGCCTGGGCAAAGGTGAGGCTGTCATGCTGATTGCCCGGATAGACCTTCCACACCCACTCTGAATGTTAGCCCCATGCCTCCGTTAGCGCCCAAGGCGCTTGAATTGGAATGAGCGATTGTTAGATTAGTCGTTACAATCCCTGCTGTGCAGTCATAGCCCCACCAAAGCCAGACGGGATCACAACTGATGGTTATGCCAGCCGGAATTGTCCGCGAGAGGTCCGCAGTGCGGTGATACCAGCCGCCACCGGCAATCAAATAACCTCCGAATACTCTGCCACGCAACTCGAATCGATAGTTGCCTGTAAAGGCAAACAGGTTGCCATGCCCGCTGACGTCCCGGGACTGCAGCGCGACTCGGATCGCCTGTAGCGCCTGGTTTGTGGGATAAAGGGAATTCCACATGAACTCGCCTATCGATGCGTGGCGACGGTTGAAATTGTAGCCGACGCCGGTAGTAACTCCCCAAGCGGCGCCCACAAGCCGAGCGGTTGGATTCAGAGGCGCGATCAGAGGTACGCCGAGGCTCGTCGTAACGGATGGGTTTTCGGTCCCCTCTCCTTCCTCCTGTGCGCCAACTCCGTAAGGAAGCGCTATCAAGCTAATCCAGATGATAGTCTGTATGGCGCGCTTCACAAAATGCTCCTCAGGCCGGTCAAAAGCCGATACCGGTAGGATTGGTGTCGGCAGATGCACGGCTTCAGAATGCGTCGATGTTAGGAGTTGACGCCTGGAGCATCAACTGGCAAGTCTGACAGTCTTCGGGACACGCTCGAGAACATGGGAATGCCAGCGAGGGGGCTATAAACTTGGCCCGGAAGCATTGCTTATCAATTCTTGTGTCCATTTAGCGCCCCTACCAAAGCCTCGATCATCCCGACTATACGGGTCGATAGTGGTTCTATTGGTCTGGATTCTAGTACTTCTGACAGAAGGCCGGGGACCATCCCTGAGCGTGGAGGTCCTCTTCCTGCGAAAGCAACTGGCCTTCTATGAGGAGAGGCAGATCCAAGCGAGACGATTGAACGACTCCTCCCGTTTCTCTCTTATCCTCTGGTCTCGCCTCTGCGATTGGAAAGAGGCCTTGGTCATCGTCAAACCCGAGACCCTGATTGGCTGGCAGCGCAAGGGTTTCGAGTTGTTTTGGAAATGGAAGTCACAAGCCGGTCGGCCACGAATTCCTGAGAACATCAGTTAAACGGTTGGTTTTGCCGGTTTGCCCATCGTATCGGTCAAGTCGAAGCTAAACGGAATTTTTGGGCAGCACCGGAGAGCAACTCCTTAAGATAAGAAGCACCAGAGTCCATTCTAATAACTCGCTTCCCTCTTTCGTTCGCCAAAACTCCGCCCGCTTTGATTCAGATTTGCCGCAAGAGTTAACAAAAAGATCGATTCTGTACAATAGAGAACAGACGTCACTAGGCTCCCACGATAGCTTTGACATGCTTAGAATTCATAGATTCTCGGGGGCCAGTATGGCAATGGGAAGGACTGGCTCCCGTGAATTATTCCTACCTTCCGATGGCTTCGACGCCACAAGCCAGGCTCAAGCGAGACGCCCTGAGCGGACCGGAAGGCCGACATCTGCCTTTGCACGTCCTCTTTGTCCATACTAACGCAGCGGAAGTAGAACGCTGCCTCCAAGAACTCGACAAGGTGCATTTCACAGTCAGCGCGGAGGTAGTTGTCACTCCCGAGGAGTTCAGCGCGCGGCTGGGCTCACACGCCTATGACCTTGTTGTTGCCGAGTATCCGAGTCTCGGTTGGCGGGAAACGCAGTCACTGGAACTGCTGGACCAGTCGAAGAGGCAGATCCCGCTTATCTTCGTCGGTCACATCCTGCAACGGGAGACGGTGGCGGAGTTCATTACCAGAGGCGCCTACGATTGCATTGAAATGGGCCACATTGGTCACCTTCCCGTAGCCGTTCATCGGGCGCTGCGAGAGAAAGCACTGTGCGATGAACGCGACCGAGCCCTAAACAGCTTGCGGCACTCGGAAGCACGTTACCGCGCCTTGGCAGTGAATTTAAGCTACGGAATCTGCCGCTGCGACCTTGACGGCAAATTTCTCGAAGTGAACGAGGCCATGGTGAAAATGCTCGGCTACGCCTCAAAAGAGGAGCTCTTGGCGGTAAACCTTGCGAGTGGCCTGATTCAAGATCCTGGCAAACGAGCCCAATTGTTGGGGCAACCTGACCAGCAAGGATCAGTCGAAGTCGACCCCCTCGAAATAGAATGGAAGCGGAAGGACCACACAACGCTGAAAGTCCGGCTCAGCGGACAAGAAGTCCTGGGTGAGCATGGCGAGCTGGACGCCTATGAGGTTATCACTGAGGATGTCACCAAACAGCGCCAGTTGGAGGATCATCTGCGTCAACAGGCGACTCGCGACCCACTGACAGGACTGGCCAACTACCGCCATCTTGTGGAAGTGCTGGATATGGAGATCAAGCGTTCAGCACGCACCGGGCGAGAGTTTGCCCTGTTGTTGTTTGACTTGGATGGATTGAAGCAAATCAACGACCGCTACGGGCATCTGACGGGAAGCCATGCGATCTGTCGGGTGGCCGATGGTTTGAGTTTCTGCCGGGACATCGATACGGCGGCGCGCTACGGCGGCGACGAGTTTGCAGTTGTGTTACCGGAAACAGGCACAGAGGCGGCAAACCAAGTGGCGCAACGTATCTGTGAAAGTATTGCCAATGATGGCGTGGGACCAGTACTTTCCGTCAGCGTAGGCGTTGCAGTTTATCCCCATGACGGTGAAAGAATCGAAGCCCTCCTACGGAAAGCAGACGTGGCTATGTATGCGATGAAAGCAAAAAAGCGCGAGCTTCGTGACGCGAGGTAGCGTGTTGCCTGCCAACACTCAAGGGCGAGCGCAGGGTCACAGGCCCATTCGGAGAAACTGGAGGCGCTGCAGCCAGCTTCCGGGAGGCCTCGTCGCCCTCTACGCCGGGCGAGGCCGCAACGAGACGCCGCTGTGGCTGCCCAGCGTGCCCTCGTTTTCGCCGACGGGCTGACGGCCCCGAAAGGCGAGCTGCGCGGTTGGGCTTCGCCGTCGCATCAGCAGTGAGCGTTGCCTGCGCGGCGCTGAACCAGACTAACACCGTGTTTCCCGGAACCGATCTGCAAATGCGCTATTCGGTTGCAACCTGCCCTTGAACTCCAAAAAGCGGACAGGTTTCCGAGGTACTATGTCAGGAGTTCTGAAATTAGGACATACGCAGATTGTCTGACGGACAATCCTTTAATCTTCAGGAGGAGTATCGGGTGAGTGTCAAATCTTCCCACGTCCTCGGCCATCCACCAGAACAGTTTCGAATTATCGATACGCGGAACGCCGACCTAACCCTTGATTCGAATTACGCCGATCCCAATCGTCTTGCGCACACGTTCTGGATACTTCAGACGTGCCTTCTCCGCTTGTTCCTTCTTCTTG
>QHYZ01000185.1 GCA_003225295.1 Acidobacteriota bacterium
TGCGTCAATGTCGCGAACCTCCAATTGGCCCGCGGAATGGCGCGCCGAAAAGAAATAACCGTGCGGCTTGCGCTTGGGTCTGGACGGGTGCGTCTAATACGGCAGCTCCTCGTCGAGTCCGCGCTGCTTGCCCTCGCTGGAACGGCATTCGTCCTGCTGGCGGCATTATGGGCAAACCGCCTGCTGACGGCGTCTCTCACGACCGCCAATTATCCGGTTCTGATCAAGGCGGGGCTCGACGGCAGAGTCCTGTGGTTTACCGCGGGAATCGCGACTCTTACGACAGTGTTGAGCGGGCTGATGCCGACGCTCCTTTCCACTCGCGCCGATCTGGCACAGGAGCTCAAGGTTCAATCTTCGGCATCGAGCCAGTCGCAATCGAAATCGCGAGCCGCGCGGGCCATGATCATCGCGCAGGTGGCGTTTTGCGTCACGCTGCTCGCAGCGGCTGCCTTGCTGATGCACAGCCTCGTGAACCTAGAAACGCTGGACGTCGGATTTGATCGCGATCGCGTGCTCGCAGTCAGCTTTGATGTTGGGGGCATCCCGATCACCACCGAGCAAATTCGCGGTTTTTACAGCCAACTCTTTGAACGGGCAAAAAATCTTCCTGGAGTACAATCCGCCGCGCTTGCGTCGTTTCCGCCCGTCAGCGGATTTGTGCGGGGCGTGAACCTCGCAGTTGAGGGCCGCCGGCGCGAGCCCCTCGAGACGTCGCACGCGTTATTCAATTCCGTGACCCCAGGATATTTCGAGACCATGGGCATACCGCTGCTTGGGGGCCGCGATTTCACTGACCATGACGCTCCAGGACCCGGATCGGCGGCCATCATCAACCGCGCGATGGCGCGGCATTATTTCGGCGGGGAAAGTCCCCTTGGTAAACGATTCCGATTCGTGGAAGGAAATCGCCCTCCGATGGAAATTATCGGCGTCGTGGCCGACTCCAAGTACAACGATCTCCGCGAACAAGCACCTGATTTTTTCTACCTTCCCTCGACCCGGGGGGAAGACCGGTATCTCAAGTTCTTGGTGCTGCGCGCACAGAAAAATGCTAGCAGCCTTTCGGGGCCGGTTGCCCAATTGGTTCGGTCGCTCAACAGTTCCATTTCGATCCTTCACATGGAAACGCTGCGTGAGCAGGTTGACGAGTCCCTGCATCAGGATCGGCTAATCGCCGCGCTGTGCGGTGTGTTCAGCGGATTGGCGCTCGGGCTGACGTGTGTGGGCTTGTTTGGCTTGCTGTCATTCTCCGTGGCACGGCGCATCAGCGAAATCGGTGTGCGCATGGCATTGGGAGCGCGCCCGCGTGACGTGTTCCGGCTGGTAATAGGGAACGGAATGCAGTTGGTGCTGGCAGGACTGATCGTCGGCGCGGCGGGAGCCGCAGCGGCAACGTCTCTGCTCAAGGGAATCCTCTTCCACGTGAAACGTGCCGACCCCATCGCGCTCGGTGGGGTCGCAGTTCTGCTGGCGTTCGCTGCACTGCTGGCTTGTTATCTGCCGGCGAGGAGGGCTGCGAGGATTGATCCTCTACGGGCACTGAGAAATGAGTAGTTCGCGAAGCTGGTAGGGCGATGCATTCGAGTGTTGTTGCCGTGGTCAGCTATTTCGCTGATCGGTGGCCGCCGGTTGCGAACGGACGTTACTCTGCCAGTTGAGTCCGCTCGCTCGCCACTTAGCTGCCGGTCCTGTGAAACGGTCCAGTCCCGTTTGAGGGAAGCGAGGTTTCGTTGAAGGTCGCTGCGTTCTCGTCTCTTCGAACGCCGTTTCCGGACCGTGACGGGCAGAGGCGACTACACGTCCACATGAGTCCAGGCATCTCGCACTTCATTAACGCTCCTACTCACCGTCAGGTTTAGAATCCTCCTGACGTAGTGGGTGGACCCGACAATTTGCAAATGTCTTTGGGGGTGGTACGTGAACCGATTAGAAGCATACCGGCACTTCTACGCAGAGTTGGTCACCACGAGCGCCGGAGCAGCGAAGAACGAACGGCTTAAACACGCGTTTGCATCTACCCCGAGAGAGCGATTTATCGGTATCGGACCGTGGAAAGTATTTGCCCGGGGCAATTACGTCGAGACTCCTACCGATGACCCTGCGTTCCTGTATCAAGACGTCGTCGTGGCTCTTGCGCCGGAACGCCGAATCAACAACGGTGAGCCTAGTCTTCACGCAATTAGTCTTGCGGCGCTAAACGTGAAACAAGGGGAGAAGGTCCTCCATGTGGGGGCTGGAACCGGTTACTACACGGCGCTGTTGGCGAGGCTTACGGGCGAGACGGGGACGGTTGTGGCCTATGAGGTCGAGCATGACCTGGCGCAGAACGCTATCCGAAACCTCAGCGATCTTTCAAATGTCACCGTGCAGGAACGCTCTGGTTCAGAAGCGCCGTTGCCAGCTTGCGATGCGATCTATGTGAATGCGGGGGCGACAGCGCCATTGGATGTTTGGTTAGATGCCCTGCAATTGAATGGTCGCTTGCTATTTCCCCTTACCCCGGCCGACGGGCCCGGAGGAATGCCCGGTGCGGGAGGCATGATTCTTGTAACGCGCACTGGCACCGACCACTTTGATGCATGATTCGTCTGCGCCGCGATGTTTGTCCCCTGCTTTGGAGCGCGCGATGAGGAGACTGCACAGAAGTTGTCTGCCGCATTCAAGCGCGGTGATTCCAATAATGTGCGGACCTTACGACGTAATTCAAAACCTGACGACAGCTGTTGGTGTGCGGGCAATGGCTGGTGGCTCTCTACCGTCTGATTAACGGCGCACAAGGGCCGCAGCCGCACAAAATTGCGAAAATATTTTAGCCGGATGTCTGATTCGGTCGCACTCTGCGCCGCTCGCGCGAAACTAATTATGGTTTGGCCATCTTCTGGATCTCTGCGCCAGACACCTGCCCACCCAGGATTTGACGCAACGCTTCCTCAAGCACTTCGTCCCTCCCAGCACGGATTCCTGCAATTGTGGGGTTCACTATCACATTCGGCACGATGCCGATGCGTTGGGTCGCGGCTTTGTTCGGATAAAACACTCCGATACCACTAATCATCGATCGCAGTTCTCCTGGCAAAACGAAATGTGATACGTTCCCATCCGCCCCCGCTGTGGTGCTGCCCACGACGAGGGACTCGTGAGCGGAACGAAACGCCATGGCGGTGTACTCTGATTGGCTTATGGAAATCTCGTCGACCAAGATCACGATCTTCCCGGAGTAGTGGGGTTTCTGCGGACTCAGTGACATGAGTTCCCCCCAGTGGAAGGCGCCAGGGTTTGAGAGATCGCCAAACGTGAATCGCGCGAAGGGAGTTTCGCTTTCAACAAGGAACGACCCTAGAGCAAAAACCATAAACTCCGAAGGGTAATTACGGATGTCGATGATCAGTCCTTTGGTGCCGGCTGCGCTGTCAATGTAATGTGCAGCGTCAGCCGCTTTCACGGAGGAGAGCTTGAGATAGGCAACGTCTTTCGAAAGCAGCCGAAATGTCGGCCCGGGCAGGTCGTGTGTGGGTAGGACCGGATCGGAGTTCCCGGCGGGTACGCGTTTAACCGTGTAGTGGACCTGCAGATTCTCGCGGCGAACAGCGATGTCGGATTCTCCACACTCCCCGCGGGTCATGAAGCGACCTATATTCCGCATCCGCCCAGCTTCGTTAGAAGCTGCGTAATACGGCTTCCAGGTCTCGACCAGCTTGCTGACCGGCACACCATCAAGCTCTGTGATCACATCCCCGATCTTCAGTTCTCCCCGGTTAGTAAGGTCGGCCGATTGGAATTCGCTGATGACTGGAACATTCTCGACGAAGCGCACATTAACGGGGAGTTGACACTTACCAGTGGGAGGCCTCGAATCGAGGAGCGAGCCCGGCAAGTTGGAGTGGCCATCGTGAGCCCTGGCGACCAGTGCTAGCAGTTCCTGATTGTAGGAATCGGCGTTCTTCGCCATAGCGATTCGAGGGATGAATTGTGCCAGCACCCCGTTCCAATCCTGTCCCAGTACATTGCGATTGGGGGACCAGTACTCGATGATGTTCCAGAAACGATAGAGACTAAGAAGCTGAAATCCAGAATCCGGAATTTTGAGGGTTGGGTAGCTCAATTCGTGGTCGAATGAAGGATTGCCGACCGCGGACGACAAGGAGACATAGAATTGCTTGCCCGGTAAGCGGTTGTCCCGAATGAACCTTAATTTCTGGCTGAGATCAGCTCCTAGAACTGCTGCATTCGTGATCCAATCGAGATCAGGCCCGAATTGCAGATCCCCTTCCTCCAGCTTTGCGCAAGGATTGCATGAGGCAACAGCGCCCAAGCTTGCAATCCAGTGTAGGAGAACAGCATTCGCAGCCGAACGATCACGTGCTTCGAGGATTGCCGGCAGGATGCGAAAGAGATCATAGTCCCAGTGGCGCTGGCCAGTGGTGACCTGGGGATGATAATACTTGAGAAAACCCCAGACCTTCCCGAGGGTCACGAGATTCTGGGTTTGTGCGTCCGTGAGTTTATTGATTGGGATGCCAGAGCCGCTATCAAATTCATGGTCAAAATCGAGGGCTGTTTTAGGCTCGGGTGCTTCCCAGACCGGCTTGCCATCTACCAATAACTGCAGGTCGTCCGCCCATGCTTTTCCGGTTCCGCTGACGAGGACACCAAAAAAGAGCTGCCGCGCTTCTGGGTGGACTGGCAATGTGACAGAGTATTCAGTCCAAGCCGTGGTTCCTTTCAGTTGCCGACTTTGCATGTTGTCAAAGGCGAGAGCGGGAGACTCTCCGTCCTCACGCATCCACAGGCCCACAAAGTCGCTCACGTCCTCGGTGCGTAGGAAACCTCGTAACTCAATCATCTTGCCCAAGAAGTCCATGGGGATGGACTTGGTGATGGTGGAGAAGTTGCTTGGACTGTCGGTATTGCGTTCGATTCGGGCTGACCATCGACCACCATGGACAACTTTGTCGTCCGCGAAGACTGTTCCTGGTGGACCGCCACCCCAGCCCCCGGGCATGCCAGCGGAAGGTTCTGCCTCGAAGCTCAGAATGGCCGCCAGGTCGGACCTGCCGGGCATCTTTCCGGAGGGGGATTCCTGAGCGAGAGAAACTCGCGTCATACAAAGCAATATGAGCAGAAGCCGTCTCATCCCGTAGATGATAGCTAAGCCGTGCCCAAAAGCGCTGCTTTTCTCTTCACAACGGAACCCGCGGAGGGTCGATCGGTCTTGGATTCTGGCGTTCTTAATTGAGTCGAGCGGGTGCTGCCAGCTGAACCGTCATCCAGCCGATGGACGTGCCCAGAAATGTCCCGGCGATCACTTCTCCAACCGAATGGTAGTTGGTGATAACTACTGTGATGCACAGCAGGGCGACGGTCAACGCACGCGTCGCCCGCCACCGCGGCATTATGATCCAGAGAACCGACATGATTCCAGCGGAGATCGCCGCCGTTCCTGACGGGAACGATTGCCAGTGGGGAGCGTCGTGTAGCAGACGGAATCCGTAGAGGTGGTTCTGAATGTACGTCGGGTCAGGCGAAGCGCGACCAAAGATGCGCTTCAAGATGATGCCGGCTGTAGTTGCCCACATCGCGGCCCAACTACAGAGCAGCGGTGTTCGAGTCCATGAACTAAGCAAGCGCCCGCACATAACCCAGGTCCCGCAGCCGAGCAGGAACAGTGACGCCGTCACGACAGCAATATCGAGAGGAGTCAACGCGCGGTCAAGCCAGACCCATGTCGTCGTGTGGCGAAGATGTCCGTCGAAGAATTCCGCCACCGGGCGATCGACGTATGCGATGCACGCCACCACCGAAATCGCCGTAGCTGCGAATGCGAATAACCAGTTTCTGAATGCGATGTTATCGCGCATAGTCCGTCAGTGTCCCGGCCCGGACCTCGAAGAACGGATTAACGATTGCGCCACCCAACAATTCGACGAATTGCCCCACGCCGCGGAGTATAAGCTAATCCCACTGTGAGTTGAGTGCCTGTGCGTCTTCCGGGAGCTCGACTCTCGATAAAAACGCGGATATCAAGTGCGGTCTTTCTCTGCTGTCCGGAAGTCCCGATGGGGGAAGTGAGGTGTTCTCAAAAGTCGCTCGCGCTTTACCTCCGCGAAGCCCGTTTCCGGCTGGGTTCGGAGTCGGCGACTATCTGCTCAGAATCGGTTTCTCCAGCTCGAAATTGACCCCCGCGACACTGGGCGATAGACTCTGGTCGGAGAAGGCCATGGTTCGGTCCATCGCATTCCTGCTTACTTTCGTTGCGCTGGCCTTTCCCGCGCTTGCCGACGAAGGCCACCACCACGACGACCTCAGCGAACAACAGTTCGGGTCGGTACACTTCCCAACCTCCTGCAATCCCAAAGTTCAGAAGAATTTTGAGCGCGGAGTTGCGTTGCTGCACTCTTTCGCGTTCGAGACCGCAGAAGCTACGTTTCGGCAGGTTGCGCAAGATGATCCCCACTGTGCAATGGCGCACTGGGGGATCGCTAAGACGTTCAGCCGCTGGGGAACCCCGAACCCCAAACAGCTGCAGCATGGTTGGGAGGAGATCAAGATTGCGAAGTCCCTTCGCGCCAAGACGGCGCGCGAACGGAGTTACATCGCGGCACAGGCTGCGCTCTATGCCCACCCGGAGAAGAAAGACGAAAAGCGAGAGCAGAAGTACCTGAAAGCAATGGAAGCGCTCTATCGCCACTACCCTGGCGATCATGAAGGCGCGGCTCTTTATGCACTCGCACTGAAGGATTCTGATCGCGACGACGACCCAACCCATGCCAACCGGAAGGCGGCCGCCGCTATCCTGGAAAAGCTGTTCCTGCTGGAGCCGAACCATCCAGGAGTAGCGCATTACCTGGTTCATACGTACGACTGTTCGGGAATGGCCGAGTTGGGACTTCCGGCGGCGCGGCGCTACGCGCAGATTGCTCCCGCAGCTCCGCACGCTCTGCACATGCCATCGCACATCTTCGCGCGTTTGGGAATGTGGCAGGAAGACATCGCTTCCAATTTGGCGTCCGTAGCTGCCAGTCGCAACGCCGTGTCCACGTACATGGGGGATGAAGGGCACCAATACCATGCGATGGAGTTCCTGATGTATGCCTACCTGCAGAGCGGTCGCGAGGCAGAGGCAAAAAGGCTCATCGAAGAAGTCCGATCTTTGCCGAAAATGAAAGACATGTATGGAGGTGGTTACGATCCACAAATTTCCGCTCTGACGATTTACTCGGCCTTCTGTGAGCTTGAGTTGCACCATTGGAAGGAAGCCGAGGCCTTGCCGCTTATTTCCCCGGTCGATGACGCCGACGTGTCCGTCACCTACAAGGCGCGGGCGATCGGAGCTGCCCGCAGTGGAGACTTAGCGACAGCAGGTGCGAACCTGCAAGCGATTCAGGACCTTCACGCAGTACTGATGAAGGAGCAGAAACTGCCGATTTCGATCAATGCGGTAGAAGAAGATCAACGCGTGGTCTCCGCTTGGATCAACCACGCTGAAGGCCATAACGACGAAGCGCTGAAGACTCTCCGCGAGATCGCAGGGAAGGAGCAGGGCATTTTTGCACCCGACGGAGGGATTGCTGCCCACGAAATGCTGGGAGATATTCTCAGTGAAATGGGAAAGCCGGAACAGGCACTCATCGAATATGAAGCGGAATTGAAGCTCAGTCCCAACCGTTTCGACTCACTGTACGGTGCCGGGCAGGCTGCTGAAATAGCCAAGCAACCGGGCAAAGCCACCGCCTACTACCATCAACTGTTGAAAGCTTGCGCCGGCGGCAACTCCAATCGCATCGAGCTCGCGCATGCCAAGGAGTTCCTGTCCGCAGTCGCGGCGCAGAACTAGTTCTGCGAGGGTGTATAAGGCATAAGGCCGCAGATAGAAGTGA
>QHYZ01000186.1 GCA_003225295.1 Acidobacteriota bacterium
GTGACAGTGTGGGATTCTAACCAACGAGAGGGCAGTGTTCTAACCAACTGAACTACGTCCCCAGTCGTGAAATCAACAACTTAGCGTAAAACCTTGCAAATAAGGGCTTTGCAAGATTCGCATACAGCGCACTGTTCGCTTGCGGTGCATACGGTAGCAGCTGCCTGCCAAATCCGCTAATAAACCGCCAATAAGAATTCGTGCGCTCATGCGGGACTTATCCTAACACATGTGCCAGCTAGAGGCGAAGCGGCATTAATGGTCCTGCAGCGATTCCGTAAAGCGCCATCTGCCCTCGAGTACGCCGCTGATTTGACGCCAGTTGTGGCAGCCAAGGAAGCTAGGGCGAGTTGGAATGCTCGCGGGATGGCAGAAACCGCTTGATTTTTCGAGTCGGAAGGAATGCGGCGGCATGGCGTCAGGGCGGACACCCGGAAAGATTGCTAGACACGTCTAAGGCAAGGCATTCGGCCAATGACTTTGTCCCAGTACAACGGGCGGAGCGTACTTGTATTCGAAGATCCCGGGGGTGAGCCACTCAATCGGCTCGTTGACGGACCGATGGAAACGAAGGTGTTTCTGCGCCTCGCTGTTGCTATCGCGCATGCAGTGGGCCTGTTACACAAGCGCCATGTCATCCATAAAGACCTGAAGCCTTCGAACATTATGGTAGCGCGTGAAAGCGGTCGAATATGGCTTACGGGTTTCGGAATCGCTTCACGTTTGGTGCGCGAACGGCGACCGCTGCAACCTCCCGAATTCATCGCTGGAACACTCGCTTACATGGCACCTGAACAGACCGGGCGGATGAATCGCTCGATAGATTCGCGAAGCGACCTCTATGCCCTCGGCGTCACCCTTTACGAAATGCTGACCGGTATCCTTCCTTTCACAGCTTCCGATCCGATGGAGTGGGTCCATTGCCACATCGCACGTCATCCGGTGCCGCCTCACGAACGAGTGGAAAGTGTGTCGGCCAGCGTCTCTGCGATCGTGATGAAACTGCTCGCCAAAACTCCCGAGGAACGCTACCAGACTGCGTCGGGCGTGGAGAGTGATCTTCGTCGGTGCCTGGAGGAATGGCAGTCGCATGGTCGCATCGATCCATTCCCGCTGGGTGCGCACGACGCGTCAGACCGGTTGCTGATCCCTGAGAAGCTCTACGGGCGGAATCGGGAGGTCGACGCATTGATCGCAGCCTTCGACCGAGTCGTGATGCAGGGTAGGCCAGAGCTCGTGCTTGTGTCCGGTTATTCTGGCGTCGGCAAATCCTCAGTGGTGAACGAGCTGCACAAGGTGCTTGTTCCGCCGCGCGGGCTTTTCGCGGCGGGCAAGTTTGACCAGTACAAGCGCGACATTCCCTACGCGACCCTGGCACAGGCTTTCCAGACTCTGGTCCGTCAGATTCTCGTCAAGAGCGAAGCGGACGTGGACCAATGGCGGCGTGCCTTGGCGGAGGCGGTGGGTCCGAGTGGCCAGCTGATCGCCGACCTCATCCCTGAGGTGGAGGTCATCATCGGAAAACAACCGCCCGTTCCAGACCTGCCACCGCGAGATGCGCAGCATCGCTTTCAACTGGTGTTCCGGCGCTTCCTCGGCGTGTTCGCCAAGCCGGAGCATCCGCTCGCGCTGTTCCTCGATGATTTGCAATGGCTGGACGCGGCAACGCGTGAACTGCTGGAGCACCTGATCACCGATCCGGACGTCCAGCACCTGCTGGTTGTCGGGGCCTACCGCGACAACGAGGTGAGCCCTTCTCACCCGCTCACGCAAACGCTGGACGCGATCCGCAAGGTCGGAAGGAGAATGCAGGAGATCGTTCTGGCGCCTCTCGGGGTTGACGATATCGACCAGCTGGTCGCCGATGCGCTGCACTGCGAGCGAAATGCCGCCCAGCCTTTGGCGCAACTGGTGCACGACAAGACTAGCGGAAATCCGTTCTTTGCGATCCAGTTTCTCACGGCGCTGGCCGACGAAGGGCTGCTCAGGTTCGACGATGGTGAAGCGCGATGGTCTTGGGATCTTAATCGTATTAACGCCAAGGGTTACACCGATAACGTGGCGGACCTTATGGTCGGGAAGTTGAATCGCCTTCCGGTCGAAACCCAGAGTGCTTTACAGCAGCTGGCCTGCCTGGGTAACAGTGCGGACTTCACTATGCTGAAGATGATCTGTCGGGACTCGAATCAGGAATTAGAGCGGCAGCTCTGGGAAGCTGTTCTAGCGGGCCTTGTCCTCCGCTCCGAGAATTCCTATCGTTTTCTCCACGACCGTGTACAAGAAGCGGCGTATTCCTTGATCCCGTCGCAATTGCGCGCCGAGACGCACCTCCGAATCGGAAGGCTGCTGGCAGAGCGAACTCCTTCACTAGAGCGCGAAGAGAGGATCTTCGAGATCGTGAACCACTTCAATCGCGCCACTCACCTCATTACGTCAAATGACGAGCGAAGGCGCGTCGCAGAATTGAATTTGATCGCGGCCAAGCGGGCAAAGCTCTCGATCGCCTATGCCTCAGCGCTTTCTTACCTGACGACCGGTCGGGCGCTACTCACAGAAGAGAGTTGGAACACAGATTACGAGCTTGTCTTTTCGCTTGAACATCTGATAGCTGAATGTGAATTGCTGACCGCCGATATGGAGTCTGCTGAAAAGCGCCTTTCGATGCTCGCCGCGCGTGCCAATAGCCCCCATGATTTGGCTGTTGTCACCTGTTTGCAGTTAACGCTATTCACGGCCTTGGATCGGCTCGATCGTGGCGTAGAGATATGCCTTGAATATCTCCGGCGGGACGGGACGAACTGGTTGGCTCATCCGAGCGGGGACGACCTGCAGCGCGAATACGAACGGATTTGGTCACTGCTCGGGGACCGGAATATAGAGGACCTCCTTGACGCGCCCTTGGTCGCCAATCCCGATATCCTGGATGTTCTAGACGTTTTGACGGAATTTCTTACGACTGCAATGTTCTTCGACCAGGATCTGTGCGCATTCGCAATTTGCCGTATGGTGAATCTTAGTCTCGAGCACGGCAATAGTGACGCGTCGTGCGTTGCGTATCTGTGGTTTGGAATCGTAGCCGGACAGCGCTTCGGCTACTACGAAGGTGCATTCAAATTTGGCCAACTCGGCTACGACTTGATGGAAAGGCGCGGCTTGAAGCGTTATGAGGCTCGCAATTGTCTGTATTTCGAAGTCGTTGTTACGTGGACGAAACATGCAAGGCACGGCCGCGACTTAGTGCGTCATACCTTTGATGTCGCCTACCGGATGGGCGATTTTACATACGCGGCATATAGCTTTGCGGAGTTGATTGTGAATTTTCTGGTTGTGGGAGATCCGCTTGCCGAGGCGCACGCGGAAGCGGAGAAAGGAGTCGAGTTTGCCGAGAGAGCACGAGTCGGACTTGCTGTCGAGATGCTCAGATCGGATATCCAGCTAATCCGGACCCTCCGGGGATTGACGAATACTTTTGGTTCGTTCAACGACAAAGGTTTTGATGAAACTGAGTGTGAGCGACAGCTAGCAAGTAATTCCTCATTAGCGTGTGCTGGATTTGCGTATTGGATTCTTAAGGCGGCAGCACGGTTCTTTGCAGGTGACTATATAGCCGCCGTCGATGCCTCATTGAAGGCACAAGAACTGCTTTGGGCAGACCCAACAGCGCTTACCCAAGCAATATTCCGATTCTATGGGGCGCTTTCGCATGCAGCAGCATGGGATTCCGCTGCGCCGGTTCAGAAGCAGGAGCATCTCGATGGTTTAAAGGCTCACCACAAACAGCTCGACATATGGGCGGAGCATTGTCCGGAGAATTTTGAAAACGCTGTTGCTCTGGCGGCTGCCGAAATCGCACGAATAGAAGGCCGCCTGGTCGACGCCGAAGGCCTTTACGAAAAGGCCATCCGCTCGGCGCACGCCAATGGATTCGTCCACAATGAGGCGGTTGCCTACGAGGTTGCTGCCCGCTTCTACGGGGCACGAGGCTTCGAAAAGATCGCGGAGATGTATTTGCGGGACGCCCGTTATTGCTATCTCCGTTGGGGGGCTGACGGCAAAGTAAGGCAACTCGACGAGCTCTATTCCCACCTCACGAAAGAGGACCCGGGTCGCGGCACATCGAGCACGATCATGGCACGGGGCGAACTCCTGGATCTAGCGACCGTAATCAAAGTCTCCCAAGCAGTCTCGGGCGAGATGGTTCTCGACAAGCTGATTGAGACACTCATGCGCACAGCGATTGAGCACGCGGGCGCTGAGCGAGGACTGTTGATTGTTCCCCGAGGTGATGAACTGCGGATTGAGGCGGAAGCCACCATGGGAGGCGCCGGTGTCATTGTGCGCCAGGGAGAAGCGGCCGTGAGTGCACTGCCGGAATCGATCGTCCACTTTGTCTGGCGCACCCAGGAGTGTGTGATCCTCGGCGATGCCGCAACACACGGCAATCCCTTTTCCGCGGATGCGTACATCCGGCAACGTCATGCACGTTCCATTCTCTGCTTACCTTTGATGAATCAGGCCAAACTGGTGGGTGTGCTCTACCTCGAAAACAACCTGACTCCGCGCGTGTTCATTCCGAATCGAATAACGGTACTGAAACTCCTTGCCTCCCAGGCCGCGATCTCCCTGGAGAATACGCGCCTGTACGTTGATCTCGAAGAGCGCGAAGCGAGAATCCAGCAAAACGAAAAAGAGCTCCGACAGGTACTGGATCTAACACCGCAGCACCTCCGCGTGCTGGCGGCTGACGGGAGTCTTGTCTATGCCAATGAGGTGGCACTCAAGTATCACGGGCTCACCACGGATCAGTTGAGGGAGCAGCCTCCCCTCGCGCAGTGGCAAACTGACGGGATCCCTCTTAAGTTCTTTCATCCAGACGATAGGGAACGCGCGATGCGAGAAATGAAAGATAAATTCTTAAGAGGATGTGCTCACGAAACAGAAGTGCGGTTGCTGAGGTACGACGGTACGTATCGTTGGTTCCTTATCCGCCGCAACCCGCTGCGAGACGAACAGGGACGCATTGCGCGTTGGTATGCCGCCGCGACCGATATCGAGGATCGCAAACAGGCTGAGCAACGGCTCCAGGACGAGAACGTTGCGTTGCGCGAAGAAATCGATAGGACATCGATGTTTGAGGAGATCGTGGGGATTTCCCCGGCCCTACACGCGGTACTTTCTCGGGTGTCCAAGGTCGCTCCCACGGATTCCACTGTTCTGATCACCGGCGAAACGGGAACTGGTAAGGAACTTGTGGCCCGCGCGATCCACAGGAGATCGCACCGCGCCTCGCGCGCGTTTGTCAGTGTTAACTGCGCCGCCATCCCACGCGAACTGATCGCGTCAGAATTGTTCGGCCATGAGAAGGGCGCCTTCACGGGGGCAACTCAACGGCGGTTAGGGCGCTTTGAGTTGGCCGAAGCAGGTACGATCTTCCTCGATGAAGTCGGAGAGCTTCCTGCCGAGACCCAGATCGCTCTGTTGCGTGTTTTGCAGGAACATGAATTCGAGCGTGTCGGGGGAACTGGCTCCATTCGAACCGATGTTCGGGTGATCGCTGCCACTAACCGTGACTTGCAGGCGGCCATCGCCTCGGGTACCTTTCGCAGCGACCTCTTTTACCGGCTCAACGTTTTTCCCATCGAGGTGCCTCCTCTGAGGGAACGACGGGAAGACATTCCCGTGCTGGTTGAGTACTTCATCGATCGCTACGCGAGTAAAGCAGGAAAGAATATCCGCGCGATAAATAAAAAGAGCCTGGAAGTGCTTCAGTCGTACCCCTGGCCTGGTAACATTCGCGAATTGCAGAACGTCATCGAGCGATCCGTAATCGTGTCCGACACGGAGAATTTCTCGGTGGATGAGAGTTGGCTTTCGCGGCAGCCTCTTGCAAGCGAGCTGACAAGCCGGCTTGAGCTATCTCGGAAGTTTGCTGCCCAGGAGAAAGAGATGATGGAGGCTGCCCTACGCGAGAGTCGAGGACGGGTGTCCGGACCGTCAGGCGCGGCAGCCAAACTGGGCATACCGGGATCCACTCTGGAATCAAAGATCAGGTCACTGAAGATCAACAAGAATCGCTTCAAAACAAATCCCTAAGCAGATCCCACTTCAATACTTTCCCATTACTTAACATTGGCGCTGTGATTGCCATCACAGGTGTGCGTGAAGGACGTCTCGGTGATCAGAATTTTGGAGAGGATGGATGCTGAAGATCACGAGGGCAGCAAACGGAGAGGTGGTTATTAGGCTGAGCGGTCGGATGGGCGCAGAAAACCTAGGCGAGTTGGAGAAGCTGATCAGCGCAGAAGCGGACCGTCGCCGCATCGTCTTGGACTTAAAAGACCTAAAGCTTGTGGATCAAGACGCTGTCAGTTTTCTTAGGCGCTGCGAAGCGGACAACATCACCCTCAAGAATTGCCCAGCATACATCCGGGAGTGGATCACGGGAGAACGGCAATGAGCACAGAAACCAGAATAGCGATTAAGCACTCGATACCGATACCAAAGAGCGATGAGCGCCCCGTGAGTGCGTATTACGAAACCCAAGTTCTCTCGCATTGGGATAGGCGGGAGTGCGCCGAAGTAACTCACGCTTTTACGTATGAAATTGCGTGGATAGCTGAACGGCGGAGCGCTTCGTAGGCGAAGGGAAAATGCACACGGCAACACAAGGCGAAACAAACACGACGGGATTGGAGCATCCCGCACTCTTCGATGAGCTCATCGCACCGCATGTTCAGAAAGTATTCCGCGTAGCTTATCGGATCACACGAAACCGTGAAGACGCTGAGGATGCCAAGCAGGACGCGTTTCTGCAGGCTTTTACGCACTTCGAGGATTTTGATGGTCGCTCGAAGTTTACAACCTGGCTCACTAGGATCGCCATCAATTCGGCCCTCATGATTCTACGCAAACGCAAAACTGACAGGATCGTTTCGCTGGATGGCGAAAGCAACTTCGGGGAGTCGAAGGCGTTTCAAGAACCCACAGATTCAACCCCCGATGCCGAGCAGCAATACTTGCAAAAAGAACGGAAGGCAACTCTCCGCGACGCCATCAGTAGGCTTCGCCCGTCGCTGAGAGGGGTTCTCGAAGTTGCGCATATAGGCGAACGGTCTGTCCGCGAATCTGCTGACATTATTGGTGTGTCCCCGGCTGCAACCAAGGCGCGCCTGTTTCATGCCCGAGCAGCCCTACGCAAGTCGTTATGCAGATTTCGGAACGACCGACCTTCACACAACAGGTCTTCGATTCAGGGCCTCAGCTGGAATTTCCAACAATCTAAAGAAGGAGCGAACCATGTCCAAACAACTTGAAGTGTCACAACCGAATTATTTTACCGCCTACCGCAGCCTAAAACTGACCCGAGACGCCCAAGGTGTGCTGGTAGCCGAATTCCACAGCAAGGGCGGACCGTTCATTATGTCCGCACAAGCGCACACCGAGTTTGTCGATGCCTTCTATCAGATTTCGCAAGATCGAGCCAACAAGATCGTGATCCTGGCGGGCGCCGACGGGGAGTTCATTACTGATGTCGATTGGTCATCTTTTGGCGACGTCACCGATCCCGGCGTGTGGAGCCAAGTTCATGATGAAGGCGCTCAGGTTTTGGAAAATATAGCCAACATACGCGTGCCGGTCATTGCGGCGATCGAGGGACGCGCGCATGTGCATTCAGACTACGCGCTACTTGCCAGTGTGATTGTGGCGGCGGATGGTGCGACCTTCCAGGATTTGGCCCACTTCTCCGCGGGCATTGCGCCCGGCGACGGAATCTTTACCACCTGGAGTTATCGCGCTGGAGCGGGACGAGCGGAGGCGTTCCTGCTGAACCCACAGCCGCTGACGGCGCGCACCGCACACGAATGGGGAGTGGTTGCCGAAGTTGTACCAAACGGGACAGCGCTCAGCCGGGCGCGGGAATTGGCCGAGTTGTACTTGAAGGCTCCGGAAGTGACGCGCCGCAACACGCGCGTTCACTTCATTCAACCGCTAAAGGAGCGGATTGTGCGAGAAGTCGGATACGGACTGTCGCTCGAAGGAGCTTCAGCGGCCGATCTCATGAAATCAAGGCAAGCCAAGAGTCAAGCTGTCGCTCGGAAAGGTTGAATCTCCTAATTCTGGGCAGCGGCACGGGAGGAACAATCGCTGCCTGGACCTTTGCTCAGCGCGGGCAGCGCGTCGCAGTCATCGAACGCAAATACATCGGCGGGTCGTGCCCGAACATCGCCTGCTTGCCAAGCAAAAACGTCATTCACAGCGCGAAGGTTGCTTCGTACCTTCGCGGAAGCGAAGAGTTCGGCATCGCCAAAAGAGATGTCGGGTACTGATTCACACATTCAAACAAAGGAGAAATAGCATGGCTCAACAATCATCAGGCGGAGGTCGCCCCAGACTAAGTGAAAAGGGACTCTTGACTCCTGACAATTGCGTTGTGGCGTTGATCGACCATCAGCCACAAATGCTGTTCGGAGTCAGCAATTCCGACCGCCAGGGGATTATCAACAGCGTGATCGCGCTCGCTAAGGCGGCAAGAGTGTTCGAACTGCCGGTTGTACTCTCGACTGTCGAAACGAAGTCTTTCAGCGGAAATATGTGGCCTCAGCTCCGGGCGGTGTTTCCCGGCCAGGAACCCATCGAGCGGTCATCGATGAACTCCTGGGATGACAAGAACTTCGTGGCAGCGATCGAAAAAACTGGCCGCAAGAAGATCGTTTTGGCCGGATTGTGGACGGAAACCTGCGTAGCTCTCCCGACGGTACAGGCGATACACGACGGCTACGAAGTCTACGTCGTCGAGGATTGCTGCGGTGACGTAAGCCAGTTGGCGCACGACAACGCGATGAAGCGCGTGATCCAAGCGGGCGCGAAGCCCGTAACGGCTCTCTCCACGATGCTCGAATGGCAGCGCGATTGGGCTCTCAGGGGAACCTATGACGCGGTCATGGACATCGTGAAGACACACTTCGGTGCCTACGGCGTCGGGGTCGAATACGCCTACACCATGGTGCACGGTTTACCGGCAACGAAGTTTGCGGAATACGTAATTCCAGCCGCTGCAGCCGCGCACAACTAGCGAACTGGGAGGGCTGGCAAGCCCCAGCTCTCCCAGAATTCAATCTTAATAGCGGAAGGAGATGGTCATGTCTGTTGACACAATACTTCACAACGCAAGAATCGCAACGAACCAGGTTCCGTCGTTTGTCGAGGCGGTTGCAATATCCGCCGGAAAGATCTCAGCTGCCGGCAATGACGACGAGATTCTCCGTCTGCGAGAGACGGGGACGCAAGTCATCGATGCGAACCGCCACACGGTGATTCCTGGGCTGAATGACTCGCACATGCATCCGATTCGCGGGGGCCTAAACTACAACATGGAGTTGCGCTGGGACGGCGTGCCGTCTCTTGCCGATGCACTGCGCATGTTAAAGGAGCAGGCTGCACGTACACCGGCGCCGCAGTGGGTGCGGGTCGTCGGGGGCTGGACAGAATTCCAATTTGCAGAACGCCGCATGCCGACGCTCGACGAAATCAATGAAGCCGCTCCAGACACGCCCGTTTTTGTTCTCCATCTTTACGACCGCGCTTTGCTAAACGGAGCGGGCCTGCGTGCCGTGGGCTACGGCAAGGACTCGCCGGAATTTCCCGCCGGAGAAGTGCAGCGGGATTCGCGCGGAAATCCCACCGGTCTGCTTATCGCAAAACCCAACGCGAATATTCTTTATTCCACACTGGCTAGGGGACCGAAGCTGTCGCGCGAGGACCAGGTCAACTCCTCGCGTCTCTTTTTCCGGGAACTCAACCGCTTTGGCCTTACCAGCGTGATTGACGCCGGCGGTGGCTTCCAGAACTATCCCGACGACTACGGAGTCGTAAACGAACTGCACCGAAGCGGGGAGCTTTCGATTCGTCTTGCCTACAACCTCTTTACGCAGAAACCCAAACAGGAACTGTCCGATTTCCAAAATTGGACAAAGATGACGAAACCCGGCGCGGGCGCCGACTTTTACCGCGTGAACGGCGCGGGTGAGAACCTCGTTTTCACAGCCGCCGATTTCGAGGACTTCCTCCAGCCACGGCCCGACATGCTCCCGGTCATGGAGAGTGAACTGAAAGCGGTGATCAGGCATCTCGTGCAAAATCGCTGGCCGTTTCGTCTGCATACCACCTACAACGAGACAATCGAGCGAGCCTTGACCGTGTACGAAGAGGTCGATCGCGAGATCCCGTTTGACGGCCTGCATTGGTTTTTTGATCACTGCGAAACGATCAGCGATCGCAACATCGAACGTGTGAAAGCGCTCGGTGGGGGCATTGCCGTGCAGAACCGCATGGCTTTTCAGGGCGAATATTTTGTCGAGCGCTATGGCGCGCAGCAGGCTAAGAGAACGCCACCCATCCGGCGCATGCTCAAGATGGGGGTCCCCGTGGGAGCCGGAACGGACGCCACACGAGTCTCCAGTTACAATCCGTTCCTCTCTCTTTACTGGCTTATCACAGGTAAGACCATCGGGGGCTTGAGCCTTTACCCACCCGAGAACCGCTTCGATCGAGAGGAAGCTTTGAAGCTCTACACGCTCGGGAGCAGTTGGTTTTCTACGGAAGACGGAAAAAAGGGAGCTCTCGCTCCTGGCCAGTTGGCCGACTTGGCTGTCCTCTCTGGCGACTATTTTTCCATTCCTGAAGAGGACATCAAGCATCTCGAATCGGTCCTTACGATCGTGGGTGGGAAGATCGTCTATGCCACCGAAGAATTCTCAAAACTCGCGCCGCCTGCGCTGCCAGTGAGCCCAAGCTGGTCTCCTGTCAAAGAGTATGGAGGATACGCGAAGGGCCTGGACCACACTCGTGGCGCATCTCACTCCGCTTCGTGTTCGCATGTTGAGGTATCGGAAGATGGCGGGGCGCGATCGCACCTTCAAGTGCTGGGTAACCTTGGCTTATGGGAGCTGGGTTGCGATTGCTTTGCTTTCTGATTTACGCGTGACTCGACGAGGGAGCAAAATGAAAGTGTTGTTTCTATCTTTCGCCGTTGGTCTCGGAGTGGGTGTCCTCTACGGACTTATCCGGGTGAAGAGCCCGGCACCGCCCATCGTCGCACTGCTAGGCCTCTTGGGGATGGTGCTTGGCGAACAGCTCGGGATTTGGATTCAGACGAAGAAGCTCGACGTTTCGCGTGCCGCATCCGTGTGCCTTGTCGGCGAGCGCTACGACGGGCCGCAGACGTCCGCGGCGCGCTCGATTCAGGCCCGCGAGGACTTGCCTCACGCCAAGCAGATTTTTCCATCCAAAAATGACTGAAGGAGACAACCGTATGAAAAGATTTTCAGTTGTGCCGTTGTTATTGTTCGTTCTGGGGTCGCAATCCTTCCAGAGTTCCACTGTTCCTGCGTTCGTGCAGGCTGCGGCACCGGCGAGTGCGCCGAAGCCGGTCGAAATCGCGATCAAAGACGGGCCGATTCCCATGCGGGTTCTGGTGCAAAGCCCGGCCGATACCGAAGCAGACCTGCAGATCATCTGCCTGTTCCGCTCGGATAACTCGAACACGTTGCACGGGTCGCTTATTGAAACCAACGAAAAGCTAAAAGGTCTGCTCGATAGAATTCGCAAGCCCTCGTTGTTCGGCGGCGAGCTCGGCGAGACGCTCTTGCTCCAACCGACTGGCAGCTTGACCGCAAAGCGGGTTCTGATGGTCGGTCTTGGAGATTCGCAGACCTTTACACCAGAACGCATGGAACTCGTTGGAGCAATCGCCTACAGGGAAGCCAGCCGACTCGGCGTGGCTCATCCTTTTTTCGCGCCGACCATCCTCGATGGAGGCGTGACGAAGTTCACAACCGGCCAGGTATCCGAGCAAGTGATCGGAGGGTTCTTCCGGGCTGCAAATACCGAAAAGCTCCTCAATTCCGAGGGAAAGGCGCCGCAGCCAATCATTAAGGATCTTACTTACCTCGCAGGGCCCCAGTATGCCTCGAGCACTCAAGAAGGAATCGAAAAAGCCATTGCCACCGAAGCTCGGAAGTGAATCGGGGATGACTCGCAGCGTTGCTGTGTTCTCATTGCTGCTGGGCCCATTTCTTTGCCCGCCGGCGTTGCCACAGGCTCCAACGCCTGGTATTCCGCCGCCCAAGCAAGACCGCAGCTATCACTTGCTTCGTGAGGAGGATGACTGGAGTTTTCTCGCTGATCCGGCTAAGCGGCAGGAGTTTTGGGACCCCATCAAATATATTCGTCTGTGGCCATGTCGAAATGACTGGTTCCTATCCATAGGCGGCGAAGCTCGCGAAATTTGGGAACAGATCGGAAACGACAACTGGGGCCAACAGCCCTTCATGAACGCCTATTTCAACGAACGGTACATGCTCTATTTCGATGTCCATTACGGCAAACACGTTCGCTCCTTTATCGAGCTGAAGAGCGGCTTGAACTCGTATCGGATTGGCGGCCCGCGTCCGATCGACGAAAAGAAGCTCGACTTTCAAGCAGGGTTCCTCGAGGTTGGCACTTCCACAGGTGCGGGCTCCATCGCACTCCGCGTTGGCAGGCAGGAACTCGAGTACGGCTCCGGGCGTTTGCTTGATGTGCGGGAAGGTCCGAATGTTCGGCTGAGCTTCGACGGCTTCATGGTCAAAAGCAAGATCGACTCTTGGCAAATCGACGGATTTGCTGTCCGTCCCGACTTGGACAAGCCCGGATACTTCGACAACGCACCAAATCACGGCGTTGGCTTCTGGGGCGTGTACGCCACTCGATCCTTGCCCCGCAAAGTGTCCTTAGATGTTTATTACTTGGGCCTCGACCGCAAGCAGACGACTTTCGAGCGAGGCACGGCCTTAGAGGAGCGGCACACCCTGGGCGCGAGGATTTCGCGCCCCGTCGCGACCGAACAGCCTGGATTGGATTTTGACTACGAAGGCCTCTGGCAGTTCGGCACGTTCGGTTCAGGGAACATCCGGGCATGGACCGTGGCGTCCGAAACGGGCTATCGATTTCCGACAGTTCGACTGAAACCGCGTTTGAGCGCAAAGGCGGACATCTCGAGCGGAGATCATCCAAATTCAAAAACTCTGGGGACCTTCAATCCCCTTTTCCCGAAGGGGAACTACTTTGGAGTCCTGGCCACAACGGGTCCCGGTCCGATTAACTTCATTGACGTTCATCCGCATGTCGAAACGACATTTCCGCATGGCGTGACCGTATCGGTGGACTGGATTTTTCAGTGGCGCGAGAGTTTGCAGGATGGGGTGTACGCGGTGCCCGGATTCTTGATCAGAGCTGCGGATGGGAGCCTAGCAAGATTCGTCGGGCATAGGCCCGGCACAGAGATTCGCTGGCAAGCAAACCGTCACGTGTGGTTTCAGGCCGACTACGGGATCTTCTATGCGGGGAAGTTCCTGAAAGAGACACAACCCGGTCGCAATCTCAACTACTGGGCTTTGTGGGCTGGCTACAAGTTTTAGCTGTACCGAATGTTTGGGCGACTTTTCTGCAAGGACTGGCAACGTAACAAAATGTTGAGGAGGGTACCGTGGATCGTTACAACCGAGGCTTAATGATCGTTGCGCGGATTCTAGTTGCGATGGTATTTATTTTGAATGGGTTCGGCATCATCAACCAGGCGATCCCAGCGAAGGAGATGATGGAACGCGGTGTGCCGCCCGCCATTGTGCCGCTCTTCATGATTGCGGGCAGACTTCTCGAAATTGTTGCCGGGTTTGGATTGGCACTCGGTCTATTTCCGCGATGGTGTGCGCTGGCCCTGTTTGCCTTTTTACTCCCCGCGACATTTGTATCGCATTCGTTCTGGCTGGCGGCTGGCACGCCTCAGTTCCACGGGCAGCTCATAAATTTCTCGAAGAATGTGGCTATATGGGGTGGATTGATATTCATCGCTGGTACATCAATTCAGCCGTCGTTATTGCCAAGGCGTTAGAATGAGCTCGAGTGCCAGTGCGCAGACCTGTCATGCAACGTTTGGAGTAGTTCATGTGGAAGCCACCCGTCTTGGACAAGACTCTCCCCTATGCGCTGCTTGGGATGACCGCGGTTACGGGTGTGGTCGACGCCGTGAGCTTCCTTTTTCTGGGCCATGTGTTCACGGCAAACATGACCGGAAACGTCGTACTTCTCGCTTTCGCCAGTACGGGTGTACCTGAAGTGTCCGTGGCGCGCTCCCTAACCGCCCTCTGCGCGTTTCTTGTGGGCGCTGCTGTTGGTGGTCGCATCCTGGCCGACGCTGGTGCGCAGTCACAGATCCGGTCGGCAATTTCAGCATTTGGATTGGAGATTGCCTTCTTGTCAGCGGCCACGCTGTCGGCGATTGGGTACAAGTCTGCTTCTTCGTCACCTGTCCTTCAGCTCTACGCATTGATCGGTCTCACCGCCGTAGCCATGGGCATGAGGAACGCGGCGGTTCGAAAGCTAGGCGTGCCGGACCTGACGACCACGGTATTGACGTTGACCATCACAGGCCTTGCAGCGGATTCTTCCCTCGCCCACGGAAGCAACCCGCGTTGGCAACGACGACTCGCCTCGGTGCTGGCGATGTTTGCGGGCGCAACGATGGGTGTCATAATCCTCAGGCGCTCCGTTTTTGCGGCCCTCGGTTTTGCTGTCGTGGTGTCTTCAGTTTGTTGTGTCGCGTTGCTTTCCTCGTTACGCTGGTCTTCGCAGGTGCAAGCATCAATGACAGCTGAGCAACATAGAGTGTGAGCGCGGTCACTCTTGGCTCCGACGGCGTACGGAGACGGGGATCCGAGCGCGACTGAAACCAACACATATAAAGGACCTGCGCAACTATAAGGACTGGGGCGAGATTGGTCCGGCGTAGGCAGCTCGATTTCATGCAAGTGCTTGAAAACAATCGCCGGAACGTTGGGATTTGTGCGCGACCGCGCCGTGACAGTGTGGGATTCTAACGAATGACGGGGCCCGCTTGACGCGATATCCTAAAACTGGGATAATTACATGACGAGACCGAAGAGCGTCCCCGGCGAGAAGCCCCTGTTCTGGACCGGATCCAGCAAGGATGACCTGTTGACTTTCCCGGAGGCGGTGATCGATGAAATTGGAACCGCTCTCAGCGTTGCGCAGTTTGGTGGCAAGCACCCAAGCGCGAAACCTTGGCGAGGGGAAGGACCAGGGGTCTTCGAAGTAGTCGAGGACCATCGCGGAGATACCTATCGAGCGGTGTACACGGTCAAATTCGAGAACGCCATCTACGTACTTCATGCCTTCCAAAAGAAGTCAACGAGCGGGATAAAGACCGCACGGAAAGATGCCGAGCTGATTGGTAGACGGCTTAATGATGCTAGGGCCGACTATGAGGTGCGATATGCAAAAGGGAAGAGTTAAGCCTGAGGTGATTTCAAGTTCCGGCAATGTCT
>QHYZ01000368.1 GCA_003225295.1 Acidobacteriota bacterium
GCCGGGATCGGTTCATC
The DNA here is from genome assembly GCA_003225295.1 of Acidobacteriota bacterium. Taxonomy (GTDB): domain Bacteria; phylum Acidobacteriota; class Terriglobia; order Acidiferrales; family UBA7541; genus Acidiferrum. Next base: position 18 of record QHYZ01000368.1, read on the forward strand.
CCGTAACTAAGCGAAAATACCGCGTTGCAGTGCACAACGGGGAACTCACGCAACCCACCGCTGAAGAGATTGCCTTCTGGAATTCAGAACGCAAGAAGCCAGAAACCAAACCTGACGAGCAGGCGAGGATTCCATCCGGCCAGCGGAACTCGACTCTTAACAGTATCGCCGGAACGTATATCGACCTTGGCGAAACCGTAGATCAGGTCAAGGAGAGAATACGCACTATCAATGCTGAAAGGTGCGATCCGCCTCTTTCCGATACGGAATTGGAGAACACCATCTTCAAGTCCGTCGTGGGGTATGCGAAGAAGCCGGACAGCATCACCAGGAAGATTAACGAAACTCCGCTGATTGCAGGCGTTCCTGTGGGAACTGCGTCAACAAATCAGTCTGCTTCTGCTCAGGTGAAAACGGCAGAAACAGACCGATTGGTTGCCGCGATCCGTTTAGTTAATCCCGGTTTGGATGAACAGGAGATTCATCGTTTAGTTCGACAGATCAAAACACACGCGGTCGTCACCGAGGATGAAAGAATCAATCCGTCGCAGTCGGCTGCACAATCGCTGGATTATCTTCCTTCATCGGTTCTAACTAGCACGCGTTTGGGCGACATCTATATGGAGTCATTCGAACCTCACGATTGGCCGCTGACCCTGGCGCTGCCTGCACTAGTGACCGCTGCATCCGTCGTCGTACCACGTCCACCAAGACAGGAAGGTAGCATGCTTGTCGGCGACGAGCCGATGACGAATCTCTACACGGCATTGATCGCCGATGTTAACGCTGGAAAATCACAGGTAATCAATTGGGCTGCAACTGCGATAGGTATCTATGAACCACCCGTTGGCTCATTCTACTTTGAGGGAAAATTTGGCAGCGCCGAGCAAATGCTCAAGAGTCTGCACAGGAAACAGCAGCAGTTCGCAAACAAAAGTGTTCTTGTAAACCCAGATGAGTGGGCACATTTGTTTGCTAAGGCGGCGATCCCTGACGCTTCGTTCCCGACTGTACTAACGACCTCGTTTTATCGTCGGAATCAAGTCTTCACATTAGGCGGAACAGACGGCGGAAAAGAGTATGCGCTTAATCTCCAGCTGAGTTTCATCGGCGGCATCGTTGAACAGGACTTCGACACCGTATTCGGTGCAAACACATTGGGCGGGCTATACGACCGCTTCCTGTTCGGACGTGCGCCGGACGGATTCAGGTGGAATTACCGTCCTTGTCCAATCGAAGGAACGAAGCAGTGGGCAAATTGGAATCTCAAGCCAGTCCGCCTGGATGGATCGGTCTTTGAAGTACTGAAATCATGGGGCAAGAAGAATCCATCGATGGGACGTATCGCAGAGGTTTGCAGCCGTATCGCCAGCATCTTTGCCTCCGTAGATGGCCGTCCAGAGATCACGGGCAAGGACATCGAGCCGTTAGAGCCATTGGCGCTTTACCAGGTCGGGCTGCGACAGATGTTCCGACCGAACGCCGGGGTGACGCCGGAGGCGATGTTTGCCAACAAAGCCCTCGATTGGACTAACAAGCATGGAGCCGAATGGGTTAGCATAAGCCGATTAAAGCAGCACCTGTTCCGGCTGGAGGAGCGTCTAGGTCCGAACGTGGCCGAACGAGCGCTGGCAAGCTTGGCTAGAGGCGGACGTATCGACCTGTGGCTAAGAGCCAATGGAGACGGCGAAAGGAATCCACCGCCGTCTGATTACAATGGAATCCCTTCCACTACTACAACATTTCTTACACCCGCACGAAGGGTAGTAATTGAAAATATTTGCGTTGATTCTATTGGGATTAGAAAGATACTACAACGCCACTATTACCTCAGTATTACAGTCGGTGTTGTAATGGAAAAGCACCCCTTATCTTGGTCCCTACGTGCGGGTATAGGTCTTAGTGTTGTAGTGGGCGCGGCATTGTTGCCCGGCAACTCATTGAGAGATGGTTCGACTAGGATTTTCCGGCAAAATCGACTCGCGTAGGAGACCGGATAGGGGCAAACCTCCGTATCGTAATGTAAAACAAGGGTTTAGCGCTTCTTCTGGGCGAGATAGCAGATCGTCGGGGGAATTCGGACACGTTACGGGCCGCCTTCCGCGTGACGGTCCAGGGTAAAGACCAAGGAATGGCCCAAGGAGGCACACTGGAGCCCGCTGCTGGGCTCTAGGACCACGGGAGAGATACCTAGGCACATGGGTTATATATTATATGAGTAAAAGCCGGGAGAATGTGACCAGGCAGCCGAAGCGGATGGGTTTTCAGGCCGCGCCACAAAGGTTCGGTTTTGACGCACTTAATGTAGAACAAAAACAACGCCGAATCCAAAGGACTTAGCGGGGCTTTCGGAAGGACGTTTTTTACGCAGCAACAGATGCCAATCGGCGGACTGAACCTTCAGAGATACCAAGCTCGCGTCCAATGGCACGCAGGGAGAGACCAGAGGACCGCAAGCGGGTGATTTCGGACGAATGGACCTTGAGTCGTGGGCGTCCGATTTGTCGGCCTTTGGACCGCGCAATGGCTAGTCCAGCCTTGGTACGCTCTGATAGCCGGACCCGTTCTTGTTTGGCAATCGTGGCCAGGATTGAGATGACGGCATCCTTAAAGATGCCGCACGAATCGAAATACTGCTCTGTGAATGACCTGTAGCCTACGCCGCAAGATGTGAGTCGGTTGAGATGTT
>QHYZ01000187.1 GCA_003225295.1 Acidobacteriota bacterium
CCTAAATACGCAAGAGTATGTGTATCGGAACGAGGCTGGTCGTTTCGCCTGTCGGGAGGAGCTGCTCACCTTTCTCCGAATGAAAGGCGCCTTGAGCCGGTCACCGATAGACCTTGAGAATCCGAAGCCTTACGAACTGGCGATCACAACGAGCCAAGATGGAATGCACTACCAAATTACTCTAAAGATGACGTACGACGGGAATGACAAGAGCACCTGGTGCAGAACTGCGGCCTTCAGCGACGACGCAGGCCTGATTTTCCTCGGCACCGGGCTCGGGTGCGAACCGCCAACACGATAAGCAGAATTTGCGCGCCATTCCTCTTCAGTCAGTAGTTCACACGGCATCTGTCCGCAACGACTATCGCTGCTCGACCGAGTAACTCCAGGTGGGGTTCCCGTCCATCATTTGAACCGCCAACTTTAGCGAAGGATTTCACTTGTCCGCAATCGCTGTTTACCGGGACCTACTGTAGGAGTGGACGCCGCTCGGCCAGCTTTGTCAGCGCGCCCTGCCGCGAAACTGCTGGATCGCCGCGGGCGTCCTACTATCAGGCCTCGAAGTCCTTCGAGTAGGAGGTCGCCATGGAAAAATCCGCTCGGCCTTTCACGATGATAGCGATTCTGGCTCTGGCAGTTTGTACTGTTGCCAGCAATTTCTCGGCGGCCAAGGAGAAGAAGAGTACGTTGCCCGCGTATGTGCTGGAGGCGCAGACGGTGTTTGTGATGATTGATCCGGACGCGGGGGACGGCGGTGAATGATCCGCAGGGGAACCAGATGGCGCGGGAGGATGTGGAGAAAGCGCTGATGCGCTGGGGCCGGCTGAAACCGGTAATGACGATGAGTCTGGCGGACCTGGTGATCGTGATCCGGAAAGGGAATACTCAGCCGGTGCAGCCGACGGTTGGTGGAGAGCCGACCAATAACCGGCCGGTGATTGTGCAGGGGACGGGCGACACGATGGCCCGGCTGAGGATCTGTTTACGGTATATCAGGGGGGGAACCGATGCGCCGGCGTTGAACCGCCCGGTGGCTTGGCGGTATGCGCGGAAGAATGGACTGAAGTCGCCGGAGGTGCCTGCGGTGGGTGAGTTCAAGAAGGCGGTGGACGAAGCGGTGAAGCAGCAACAACAGAAACAAAAGCAGCAGGGCCAGTCGGCACCAGCGGCGAGCAAGCCGTAACCGCGTTTGGGGCGCGGACGAGAGTTTTCGGCTCCTGGATCTTGGTGCAGGGTCTGGTGCACGTCTTTTGCTGCTTTCTCCGGTGCACGTGGTTGCGTTATCCCCGAGGGAAAATTTCCGTTTACCCATGTTCCCCGTTGTATAGGTGAATTGTTGTCGGAATTTTGGTCAACTCCCGATGAGTAGAAGTCCGGCCCGATTCTGCGACGGATTTCACTTGTCCGCAATCGCTGTTCTGCGTACTAACCCAACGGGAGAGCTGATAACTTCCGTGTTGCCGTTTATTAGCGGCCAATTCCGTGAATCACACCCTTAAAAAGTCATAGGCGAGAAGCTGTATTCTCTTCCAGTTGGATTTTTTGCTTCAGGAGGAAGGAGCTCCGCTTCCGGCCGAGATCTTGGTCGGGTCAACGCCGGAGGACAGAGCTCCAATGAGCTACGATTCTGTTTATCCCACTTTCTGTCCCGCCGTACAAGCGTGAAACGGATTGGGCCGCGAGCTGCGCCGAAGTCATCTTGCGGCGATGCCCCGCTTGTGAACGCGATTCGATTATCGGCCATGGACACCGCCGCAAACAGGCGCACGATGAACACCATGATTGGATCGAGATCCGGCGCGGTCGCTGCCACGGTTGCGGAAAGACCTTCACCTTCCTGCCGCTGCTTTCTCTCCCTTACACCCAGTACAGCTTGCTGACTCGCTGTCAGGCATTGCGGCGGCGCTTTGTGGAGCACTACTCTTGGGAAGAGGCGACGCCTGCGCTCAAGGACCCGAATCGGACGCCCGATTCTTCTACGCTCCGTCGCTGGGCCCAGCATCTGGACCCCTCCCAACCGGATCTTTCCTTTCTCCGGCAAACACTCGCGTGCGTCCATCACTGGCTTACGCCTGGTGATCCGGCCGATCACCAAGCTGGGCCTGTGTCTTGGCTGACTCCGGTTCTGCAAATTCTCTGGCCTCTGCGGTGCTGAGAAAATTTCTCCACCCACCATCCTTGCCTGGAAATGCTGGCCACCTTCTCCTACGTTCACGTCAGAGGCAAACAGCGCCGTGGGCGAGGACCTCGAAAAACTCAAACAGCGCTTTTCGCTGCTCGATTATCTGCGGCAGCAGAACTGGGTCGCCAAGCCTGCTGGTCACGGCCCCGAGTTCGTCGGACTCTGTCCCCTGCATCCGGAAACCCGCCCTTCGTTCTATGTCAACACCCGCAAAAATCTCTTCTACTGTCACGGTTGCGGCCAGGGCGGCGATCTCCTTCGCTTTGTCCAGTTATCCCGCCATCTGTCTTTTCGCCAAAGCCTCGCTTACCTCGAGCAGCAAAGCGTTCCTCTCACTGACCCTGCTGATGTGCTCGAGCAAACCGCTGCCTTCTATCAACAGCAACTGGATCGTTACCCAGAGGCGCTGCACTATCTGAAGCAACGCGGACTGCACGATCTCGCCCTGATCAAAGAACTGCGCATCGGTTATGCCCCTGGTGGGAGCTTGCGCCGGCATCTCACCGCTCAAGGCTATTCTTGCGATCTCCTGCAGCGTCTCGGTCTGCTCGATTTGCAGGGTCACGATGCCTTCTACCGGCGCGTCGTCTTCCCGTGCTGCCAGGGCGGGCGCGTCATCAACCTCTACGGCCGCAGTATCGCTGCCGCCTTCGCCCATCGATTCCTCCCGCGCTCCAAGGGTGACTTGTATGGTTGGGAGCAGGTTCAACAATGCCCCGAGGTGATTCTTGTCGAAGGGCTGTTCGACTATGCCGTGCTGTGGCAGGCGGGTTTTCACCACGTCACCTGCTCGTTGGGCACCCATCTCAACACTTACCAGTTTCAACAGCTGTGCGATCGCCCGCGCACGATTTATCTCACCTTCGATGTCGATGCCAACGGCAGCGGCCAACAAGCCTCACAGCAGCTAGCACATCGTCTCCGGGCGCGGGGCATCTCCACTCGCGTTGTCCTCCTGCCCGATGGCCACGATCCGAACTCCTTCTTCGTCCAGGGCGGTGATGCACGACAGTTCCAATCTCTACTGGAGGCTGCTCAGCCATGAAGTTCTGCGTAATCTACCAGCAGACCTCCCACAACGCACATAGTCCGGTTCGTGTCATCGAGCAGACCACCGGCCAGGGAGTTGGCTGGATCAATCGTTACCTGGACCGCGAATATGTTCGCCGCCTGGCGAACACCACCCTGTGCACTTACGCTTACAACCTGCTGCATTTTGTCCGCTGGTGGGAGAGTGTTCGTCACACTGGCGACATTCGGGAAGGCGACCTTACCGAGTCCACGCTCCTGGAATATGTGCGCTTCCAGTCCGGCCAACAACCGCGGCCTTCCCCTTCCATCATCAATGACCGCGTCGCTGTTGCCGATCGTGCCATCCGCAATGAGTTCCCCGATGCTCCCTGCCAGATCGCCCGCGGCTTTCATCACGCGTTCTTGCGGCGAAAGCCCATGGGCCTTGGCCGGCGGCAAGTAGCGATGAGCCGGCTGCGCGTGAAGGTCCCCAAACGCAACATTGTGCCGCTCTCCGTGAATGAAGTGGCGCGCTTCTGGTCCAGTTTCCGCACCGCGCGCGATTTGGCCATCGTGGGACTGATGCTTTTGCAAGGGCTACGGTCCGCCGAAGTATTGGCTTTGAATCGGGACGACGCGTTGCTTTCCGAAGCCCAGCTTCGCGTTCGTGGCAAAGGTAACAAATTTCGCTTCCTGCCGTTGGCGCCGGAAACCGTGCAACTGCTCGAACATTACCTGCGCCTGGAACGACCCGATCCCTGCTCCGCTGCGCTGTTTGTCTCACTCAAAGGACGCATGCGTGGAGTTCGCATGACCCGAGCGGGATTGCGTTCCTTATTCCGCCACCATCGCCAGACCACCAGCATCAAACTTGCCAACCCCCATCGCTTTCGAACCACGTTTGCCTCCGACATGGTCCGTGCTGGCATGAGCCTGCCCGCACTGATGAAGTTGATGGGTCACGCCAACATCCAAACTACGCTGCTCTATGTGTCGGTCACCCCACAAGACGTCTACCTGGAGTATGCACGCGCCGTGGCGCAGCACATTCGTCCCCTTCCGAAGGCCTCCTCATGAACCGCGCGCGACGCCCTCCGCTTCAACATCCTCTGGTTCCTCTCTTCGACCGCGCGGTCGATTCCCTCGTCGTGGCACTCAGTCCCGAAACGACTCGTCACTATCGTGGGACTGCTCGCAACTTCCTGAGCTATCTCGGCACTGCCCATCCCGCAGTGAAGCTCCTGAACCAATTGCGCCGCGAACCTCATATCCTTGGCTGGATGTCCCGTCTGCGTTCGCAAACACCGCCACTCGCGACCGCATCCTGTATCAATCTGCTTATCGCTCTGCGCGGCATCTTCAACGAGCTCGCTTGGACCGAACAGCTTTCTGAACTCGCTCATCTGATCCGCCGCGAGGACATTCCGCGCCTCCCGCAGAGACTCCCACGTCCACTCACGCCAGAACAGGATGAACTCCTACAGCAGGAACTCCGCTTGCGCAATGACCTGGGCAGCAACGTCTTCCTGCTGATTCGCCACACCGGCATGCGCATCGGTGAGTGTGCCGATCTGTCCTTCGATTGCCTGCGCTCTACCGGCTCGAATCAATGGGCCGTTCACGTGCCACTCGGGAAACTCAAAACAGAACGTATGGTCCCCGTGGATTCCTTTGTGTGTGAACTCGTCCGACGCCTCCAATTCTTTCGTTCTCTTGATCCGCTGCCTGTCGATGGACGGCTTCTGGCCCGTCCGCGTTCTAAAGAGGCACTCGTTCGTCAACTCCGCGATTACTTGCATCAAGTCTGTCATGCGCTCGGCCTTCCCACCCGCATCGTCCCGCACCAGTTTCGTCACACCTATGCCACAGAGATGCTTCGCGCCGGTGTTAGTTTTCTCGCCGTGATGAAGTTACTCGGTCACACTTCTCCCGAGATGACGATGCGCTATCTCGACGTGGCCCTGACCGATCTGCAACGGGAATTCGAGCTGGCTCGTGCCAAACCTCGGCATCTTGCTCCGCAGCCGAGGACACCGTTCACTCCCCGAGCTGGCCTCGATGGACTGATCGATTCTTTGCTCGCCGCTCAACATGTGCTCGAGATGTTTCGCCGGGCGCTGCCAAACGGCACTTCCCGCCGTCGCCTCGACCGCCTCTCCAACCGGCTTACTAAAATCCTCAGCGAAGCCCGCCACCTTGGGACACACTGAAAGTGGGCAGAGATTGGCCGCTAATGCCAACCACTCGTCCAGAATCGTCGGATCCGCTGCGCACGGGACGACCGGCGAACCGGCTTGCCACATGTAAGAGTTGCCTGTTGTATTGCGATTGAGATTCACTGCTGCGAGCGGGCCGAGTTTGGCTGTCCGGCTTGATTGTTTCGCCTTTATTGACAGAATCTCACAGGGTAGAATGGGCTTACTTTCCCAGAGGTTAAAGGATGGGCCTTTCTGCCGGAACACGGCTTGGGCCATACGAAATCCAGGCGCCCCTCGGCGCCGGCGGCATGGGAGAAGTGTATCGTGCCCGGGACACGAAACTCGGCCGCGACGTGGCCATCAAGATCCTGCCTGAGGTCTTCACCAGCGATCCGGAACGCCTGGCTCGTTTTGAGCGCGAAGCGCGAATGCTCGCGGCACTGAATCATCCACATATCGGAGCCATCTACGGTGTCGAAGATGCGGAAAGTGTTCACGCGCTCGTGCTCGAACTCGTCGAGGGCGATACGCTCGGGGAGCGGCTGCGCCGAGGACCACTGCCCCTTACCGATGCGCTCGCAATCGCGCGCCAGATTGCCGAGGCGCTCGAATCAGCGCACGAACGCGGGATCATCCACCGAGATTTGAAACCCGCGAACGTTAAGATCACGCCGGACGGAACCGTGAAGGTGCTCGACTTCGGACTGGCCAAGGCGGCGTCCAATGATGGCGTGGGATTCGATCTCGAGCAATCGCCAACGATAACCGCGGGTGCGACGTCTGCTGGAGCGATTCTCGGCACAGCCGCCTACATGAGTCCGGAGCAGGCGCGCGGCAAGATCGTCGATAAACGAACCGATATCTGGGCCTACGGATGCGTGCTATACGAGATGTTGACTGGCCGTAGGGCGTTTGCGGGCGAGACAGCATCGGATACGATCGCGGCGATTCTCGAGCGCGAGCCGCGGTGGGACAGGCTGCCGCATGACACTACCACCTCCATTCACGTTCTGCTGCGCCGGTGCCTAGAAAAAGATCCCAAGCACCGGTTGCAGGACATCGGCGATGCGCGAATTGAGCTCGAGGACGTCCTTTCAAGGCGCGAGCGGGACGACGTTATCGAGGATAAGCCGACTGTTATCACGCGTCGAGCAGCGATCAGTGCCTTGGCGGGTGCCGCAGTCGGCGCGGCATCGATGGGCATCTTTGCCATCGGCCGAAATCGCGGCGCCGTGCCCCGCAACGTGACGCGGTTTCGCATTCCGCTCCCAGAGGGAGCAGTAGCGGTGGCGAGCTTCAACAAGCGGGTGGCGATTTCGCCGGACGGTACGCATATTGCGTTCAACGTCATCAGCGGCGGCTTGTCAAATTACGTCACGCTCGGAGGCGATAAACTCTACCTGCACTTCCTCCGCGAGCTGGAACCTAAGGCGCTCCCCTTCGACGCCGGGGCCCCATTTTTCTCCCCCGACGGCCGATGGATTGGATTTATCGGGTCAGCGTCGGGAAGGCCGCAGCTTCGGAAAATGGCCCTCGACGGGGGCCCACCTGTAACTGTCTGCGGCAGAGGCTATGTGGGCGCGACGTGGGCGGCTGATGACATGATTTATTTCGTGTCGGAGGTTCCCGGAGGGCTGGTGCGCGTCGCGGCGGCCGGCGGCGAGCCGAAGGAGGTTGTCAAGATCGACCTCGCGAAAGGCGAGCGTCAGCACAGGTACCCTTGCGCGTTGCCCGGAGCCAAAGCGATCCTGCTCACCGTGGGCACAGCCGACACCGAAACGTTCGACGATGCCCATATCGCTGTCCTCAATATCGAGACCGGACAGACAAAGACGCTTGTGGAAGGCGGCACTCACCCGCGCTATTCGCCCTCTGGCCATCTTCTCTACGCGCGTGATGCCAAAGTTTTCGCGGTTCGTTTCGACGCGAATCGCTTGGAGACGACCGGCCAGGCCTTCCCCGTTCTGGAGGACGTGCTGATGAGCCGGAACAGCGGTGTCGCGAACTACGACGTCTCGGCCAGCGGCGACCTCGTCTACGTTCCCGGGGTCGCGGATAAAGGAGAACGAACCCTTGTGTGGGTGGATCGAAACGGGAACGCTGAACCGCTCAAACTGCCGCTCAAAGCCTACCTTCATCCGCGGATATCACCGGACATGCGCCAGCTTGCCGTAGAGATCGAAGGCCCGAATCATAACTTCTATGTCTATGATTTCGCTCGCGAGGTCCTCTCCCACATGACCACAGATGGCGTAAGTCACTGGCCGGTGTGGTCGCCGGATGGCACTCAACTCGTATACCGTTCGGGGGTGATGGGCCACTTCAAGATGTGGCAGATACCTGCCGATAGGAGCCGTCCGGCGGCACAACTTCCCGGCACGGGGACTTCACAAAGCGCCGAGTCCTGGTCCCCGGACGGCCATGCGCTCGCGTACACAGCCATCACGCCGGAGGCAGGCTCGCACATTATGGTTGAGTCGCTCGAGGGGGACCACGAGTCTCGCCCCTTCGCCGATATTAAAGCCGCCGCCGGCTCCCCTAAGTTTTCGCCGGACGGCCGCTGGCTTGCCTATTGTTCCAATGAAACTAAGAAGCCACAGGTTTACGTGCAAGCGTTTCCTGGGCCGGGACCGAAAATCCAAGTCTCAAGCGATGGCGGCACCGATCCAGTGTGGAAGAGAACCGGTGGCGAGCTTTATTTCCGAAACGGCGACAAAATGATGGCGGTGGCTGTCTCGACCACTCCCACATTTACATCGGGGCACCCACAAACCCTCTGGGAGGGACACTACTCGCACGGCATGAGCACTTCTTGCGGGCCGCCGGGTGCGACTTCGTCCAACTACGACGCCAGTGCCGACGGTCGGCGGTTTTTGATGATCAAAGATGAGGCCCCGGATACGGCTGTTTCCAAGCAGATCGTTGTGGTACTGGGTTGGGCCGACGAATTTGAGCCTGGGTTCGGTTAAGAGTTGCTTTGAGGGGCGCGCGAAGGTTCTCATTAGGCAGGGACCTGGGCACATCCGGCATACATATATAAGGATGGGCGAAACGTTGGTCCGGATCAGGCAGCCCGGACGTAACGATGATGCAGCCCGCCCAGTCGATCCTGAGAAAGAACGCGCCCCGAGGTGGTGGGGCGAATTCTGTAGTCCGGGGTTCCCTGCCCCAACCCGAGATGCGTGCGGTCCTCATGGTGGTAACGAACATACTCGGAGAGCAATCGCTTCAGAGGGCGTTCATTCACCGCGA
>QHYZ01000065.1 GCA_003225295.1 Acidobacteriota bacterium
GATAGCGCCGCGCCAAGTTTTGCAGAAAGGCCAAGTAGGTTTCGGCATTGAATACGCAGTCCCGCAGATAATGAAACCGTACCTTCCGCAACTCGATGGCGCCGAGGATTTTGACGCTCTTTCGTTGCCCGGTAACGGGAATCTCGGGAGGATGACCGACGCGGCTCCAGGTGGCGTGCAGGGTGGAATCCTGGCGGAAGCTGGCTTCATCCGTGAAAATTAGCGCCCAGTTTTTCTCTTGGGCTTTTTTTTTTAGCTTGGGATAGGTGTAGCGATGCCAGCGGTCCTGCTCGGTGGGATTGGCCCGAATCAGCACCCGATGGGGTCGTTGCACAGAAAAATGCAACTCATGAAGCAACTTGCGGACGTGTCCGGGATGATAATGAACCCCGAACTCCTTCTCGATAACCCACGCGATCATAGGTGAAGTCCAGATTCCGGTGTCCAACCCATAAGCCACTGGGCCGCTGTCCAGAATGTCGCTCAATTGTTCCCGTTGTTGCGGACTCAAGCTTGCGGGGCGGCCCGATCGATAGCCTTCGAGCAAACCGTCGACTCCGTGGACTTCATAGCGAGCGAGCCACTCGGAAACTTTGGACCGCGGCGCTTGGAGAATGTTGGCTAGTTCGCTGCTAGTGCGACCTTGCGAGTTTAAGACTACCGCTCTAAGTCGTTTGGCAACGCGGTAAGCACCATCCCGTTCCGCCTCTTTACTCAATCGGATCAAACGGCGAGAAGTATTCGGGCGCAGGTGCAGCAATCGAGGGAGCATGGCAGTCCTCCGATGGAAGTATGCCATAGTGCGAGTCGCTATGTCCCTTTATTTATGCGCACCTGTATAGTAGGCACTCATTTTCAACAATTCTCATCGCCAATGGTGAAAACGTAAAGGTGGTCCAGGAGCTGATGCGTCATGCCAGCAGCTGCTGCACGCTTGAGGTATATTCGCAAGCCCGAATCGTGGCCAAGCGCCAAGCGCAGCAGCTCGTGGTGCAAATGATACTCCCCGAGGAGACCGATGTGCGGGAACCCCTGCTGGCGTGCGGCTCGCAAATCGACGGGCGGTGAGCGGGTTTGTTCCGAGATTGCGGTCCTTGGGGTGAGTTGGCGAGTGGCTCGACCGACTTTTAGCAGCTCTTGTTGGAGCAATTTGGAGCAATGCAAAACGCCAGCCGCGTTCGTATGTTATTGAAGAATATGGTAGGCCCGTGGGGACTCGAACCCCAGACCTCTACCGTCAAGGTAGCAAGGATAGGTATTACAATAGCTTACAAGACCGCGGGGACTGCCAAAGTACGCGGAAGTTCATATAAGACATACTTTTTGTGGGTTGGGTTGGGTTGGGTTAGGTTGTGGGTTGGAAATAACCTTCATGCTTCTCGGAACGGGAAGCATCCGCGATTTGCTTGTCCCATCACAGGGCTCACTGCAGGTATTTCCTTGCCCGAAAAAGATCGGCAGATATTGCTTGCCGCGATGGGCGCGCGGACGATACATCTCATCACCGGTGACCTTCGGCATTTTGGGCCCTATTTCGGCAAGAAAAGCCCTGGTAATACTCCGCAGCGGCGAATTCCTTCTCGCGGTACTGCTCTACAGGCCGCACGTCAACGCTTGTTTTTGGAAGCAGTCCGAATAGCTTGGGAAGCTCTATCTGCTCGATGTAGTGGCGATAGGCGTCGAGTAACTGCTGCTGGGACGTGGCAATTAGCTTAGGATTGCTCCTCACAGAAGCACGACAACTCTTGGATTGCTGAATGGCCGCGCGAAAGTCGGCGGCGGTGAGTTCTTCCCATTTGGTGGGGAGTTTGGATTGAGCGAGAAGGGAAAAGATAGCAAAGAGAGAGCAGTGGAGAAAAGATGAGTGCGCGCTTCATGGCGATGCTTCCAGAACCGGGTTGCATTTTAGCTCTATTCCAATTCTGACGCAGCCGAACTGAGAATCACGAAGAAGTTTTTGATTTTTGCGCTTGAGTTGGGTTTGTGGGTTGCGGTTGCGTGAACGCCGAGAGCGCGGCGACCAGAGTTTTTGAGTCAAGGGGGCGTCCCTCGTTCATCATCTTCATGAGCGGCTCTAGAATGGGCTTCCATTCCTCGGGAGGTTCGTCGCCTTGCGCGGATTGCAATGCGACGAGGGCTTGCTCAAAGGGCTGAAGGACTTGGGAGACATCCGCGCCCCGCGCCTGCATCTCGTGGCGGAGAGATTCCAAGAGCAGCCGCGGATCGACTGTGGTGGATTGGCCAAGCTGGGATTCCAGCTGCGCGCCGAGGGCGGCGAGGCGAGGGTCGGTGACGGCATTGCGGATCAAATCTTGAACCGCTTCCAATGCTGGAGCGACGGGAGTGTTTTGTGGAGGAGTCTGCCCGGGGGGTTTTTCACCGGGGATTAGAGTGCCGGCGTCGAAGCGGGCGCCGGGTAACACGGCGCCTTCCCAGATAACATTTTCGAGGATCGCACCACGGAAGTCTGCACCCTTAAGCGTGGAACCGGAGAAGTCGGCGCCGGTGAGATCGGCGCCGCGGAAGTCTGCGCCGAGCAGGCTGGCGTTGCACAGGGAAGCGCCAGTGAGGTCCGCACCACGGAACACCACGCCGTCGCCTTGCGATGCGGTGAGGCTGGCATTGCGCAGCAGGGCGCGGGCGAATACCGTCTCAGTGAGCCGCGCGCGCTCAAAGTTGGCGCCGGTAAAATCGGCACCTTCCGCCGTGCTATTTTCGACCCGTGCGTCATCGAAGCGGGCGCCCACGCCATGTGCGCCCTCCAAAGCGCATACGCGCAGAGTGGCACCGGACCAATTGGCGTCGTCGAACCGTGCGTTCTCCAGACGGCAACCCGTGAAGTGCACTCGACCCAGCTTCGCTCCGCGCAGGTCGGCCAAGCGCAGATCCAACGCGTCAGCCGTAAGCCGTGAGAGATCCGCGCTGGCGAGATCAGCACCTCCGAAGTCCAGGTTTCGGGCGCGCCGCTCATTCCTCGCGAACGACGCAAGTTGCTCATGAACATTCATGGCTGTTCCTCGAACCCCTTAGGATAGCACACGAGTTGCTGGTCGGGCCTTTTGCGCATGTCCTCCATGTCCTCCTCCGGAACGGAATCACCGGTTTCCACGAGGTCCAGGAAATCCCTCGGGATGTTGCTGAAAATGCACGGTTCCGTCAGGCATAAACACTCGGGTCCCGTCCGGATCGGCTACGACCTGGGGAACGCCACGGTCAATCGCGCGCTGGCGAAACCAAGCTTGGCAGTCTGAACACATAGGCTTCGAAACGCCAACGGGATCGTCAGGGGAGAGAACGGCGGCCTGCTTCTCCGCGTGCGAGCCGCGAACCTTGCCCGCACTACCTGCGGTGGCGGAGCGGTCAAATTCATGTGGCTCAGGCGCTCGGCCAGCCTCGTGTCCTTCAGCCACCGCGCGCTCGGTGGCCTCTTCCGCCATCGGGAATTGCTTCGTTGGTTTGTAGCCGCTACGCGTCGGCGAGCTGCCTTCTACCCCAGCGGTAGTCTTCACCCCGGGGGCCTCGGGGAGATTCGCCAGCGCACGGCGGGCGGCCTCAATCGATTCCTGGTATTCGGGCAGATCCAGCGGGGCCTTTGGCGTCTCCGGAATCCGGCCGACAGGCTCCGGCTCAGTCGACGCGCCTCGCGCAGCGTGCTGCCTTTCGGCTTGAACTTCCAAAATATGCTTCTGCCTTAGTTGTCCCTTCGTAAGCCCTTTTTCAGACTCTGTGAGCGGCTCATCGAACAGTGCTTCTGCCTGTAGTGGCCCGGCGGTGGCCGGCACATCTGGTTCCAGGCTTCGCCCCAGCAAAGGATGCTCTTCGGCGGCTAGGCGCAGCCTGGCAGCGAGGTCGGTGATTTCGCGCTCGATTTCATTTTTCGTCAACTCGCCACGGTCGATCCTTTGCTCGAGGTCGGTTGCTTTAGTTCTGAGATCTTCCAACTGCCCATGCAGCTTAGAGTCAGGCTCGCCGAGGGCGGCTTGCATCTCGTCGATTCTTGCTTTCAGTGGGCCACACACACCGCTACACATCCCGACTTCGACGCCTTTGGAGCCACGACGGACATACATTTCGTGATCGTCAACGCCAACCTTCGTGGCGCTCTGGGGCTCCGGACCGATTTCCGGAACAACATCCGGCTCAGCGGCTGGACCTGATGGAGTTGTTGCTTCCGCCTCATGGACCGCGGCCGGAGAGGGATGCTCCCCAGTGACTTTTGTCGCGGCGGATTCCACCGGTTCTGGTGTGACAGCAGCTTCGGGGGTAGCGGCGGGCGGCGTCGCAGCTTCAGGAGGTGGCGCGGCAGCTTTAGTTTCGGCCGGGGCCGGTGGTGTCGCTTCGGAGGGGGTTGCCTTTCCAGTTGATTCAGGCGGCGGTGGGGCAGCAGCGGGCTCGGGAGCTCGAGTGGGCCGGGTCCAATCCAGCGGTTCCTTGGATTCCTTTTGGGCGGTGGCTGCGTGCTGCTCCATCTTGGCAGCAAATTCGGAGGCGCGGGCAGAGGCTGCGCTTGGTTCGACTCCGCCGCCGAGTCTGGAAACACCTCCGGCTACTCCGCGGGCACCCACGGCAGTAACGCGCGCCTGGAAAGCCTGTACGCGCCGCGAACCGTGGAGAACAAGAGACATGGCGACGCCCTGAGCAAATTCGCCCCAATCGACGTGACCTGTGAGCGCCATCTGTTGGCCAATGTTCAGCAGCGAGTCAGAAGTGACATTCACGGCCGCACGAACGGCGAATTGTGCGCCGGCGCTCATGGCGAGGCGACCGCCAGAGAGAGCGGCATTCAATCCGGCGTTCACTCCAAGCCCGATCGCACCACCAGCTGCGCCGGTCAAGGCGCCGATCAACATGGCGTGCCCCAACCCTTTTGTTAAGCGCTGACCGCTGGCCCAATTTTGCACAAGGGTCATGGCACCTGATGAGAGCGCGCCAACGATGGCGCCTCCAACGATCGCGCCAACCGCAGTAGCGACTCCGGCGCTCGCACCCAGGGCGGCTGCAGCTGCACCGACAGCGCCAATAACCGCCGGGCCGATCACCAGCGCGACAACAATGATGATCGCGATGATGAGGATGATGGCGACAACGCTCTTCCACGCGGGCTGTTCCTTGGAGGCGGCCAGGCGCGCCTGGAATGGAATACCTGTCTTTGTATCGTCGTCCAGACCGCCGACCTGTTTCTGGAAGTCCTGAGCGAGATGTTGCTCGGATTGAGTGAGCGTGGCATCAATGGCAGTGAGCGTCTTGTCGCATGCATTCTGGAAGCCGATTTCGGCCTCCGTGAAACCTTCAGCGCCTGCGTCCGAAGTTTGCTGAGCTTGCTCTGCATGACGGTCACGCATCGTGCCGAATGTCGAAGCCGCGCCGGCGGCGAGGGAGTCCATCTGAGAGGAGAAAGTTTCACTCTGCGAGTTGATGCGATCGGAACTGGTCTTTGCGTCGCTATCGAGGGCGGCGAAGGCAGCGCTTCCTGATGCCTCTAACCGCGCCGTTGCACTGGTGATGCTAGCGTCAACGCAGGCGAGCAGAAGATCGATTCCACCATTGAGACCGACTGCAGCCTGGGCGAGAATTCGATCGAGGTCCTCGAGAGCAGGTGCCGGGCTTTCACCGAGGGTGGCGCGCAAGCCAGCCAAAGCGGATTCGACATTTTCGACAGCTTGAGCGACCGCTTCTTGAACGGCAGTCGCAGATGCGTAGGCCGCCTGCTCGACAGCAAGCTGCTGGAGGTAGCCCGTATCGTCGAGAGATTGCTTTCCGTCGTGCTCCAAGAGATCCAGCGCGGCGAGAGCCGACGATAAGCCACTAGTGATCGACGCAAGCATGGTGTGACGGGTGGCGTTGGCTTGGCCGATAGACTCTTCTCGACCAGCCTCCAAAGCGTCCATCAGGGTTGTGAGACGATCGTCAACAGCCGTACGAGTGCGGCGGCCTGTGGCAATGATGCCGCAACGATCTTTTTTGCGCCCCTTCATGGCCTGAGCTGCCTGGTCGTTGGCCGTCTCGGTGAGACTCTTGCGATAGCCTTTGACAGTCTCGTTCGCGGCGTTGACCTCGGCTTGGGCACGACGATTTGTCAGATAGCCCGCAAAGAATCCGTCCTTCCACTCGGTGCCATCGGGGTTGTACTTCTTACATCCCTGATAGAATTCTGCGTATTGCTGGCCGCGAGCTTCGGCAAGATCGGCATACTCGGGGCCGAGAGCGACGTGGGCATCGTAGCTCTCCGAGTAAGTGGCATTTACCTCATCGAGCGAGGCGCTCTCAATTTCGTCGATGGCGCCGATGGATCCGTCATGCGAAGAAATTAAGGCATCAATAGCTGAGTCAGCCTGTTCGTTGATAGCAGCGACGGTTGCGTTGTGGTCCGCATGAACCTGGGCGCGCGCCGCGTCCGCAGTCGACAAAGCCTGAGCACGCGCGGTCTCGACATTCGCCGAGAGAACATCCTTCTGGTGCCCGATGGCCTCGCCGATATTCGACTTGATGACTTCGGCCGTTGCTCCAAATTGATCGGGAACAACGTCTGTAGCGAGTGTGAGACCTTCGAAAAGGCGTTGGGATGCGTTTCCAAAGAAATCGGAGACGCGGGCCTCCGCCGTCCGGTTCTGCTCCAAATCCCCTCCGGTGGAAGAATCTGAAAGGAATTGCACGGGTGCAGCCAAGGCGGTGATGCGAGGTGAGAGCGTACCTGTGAGGGCATCTGAGTCTGCGAATGAAGCGACTGCGTTATCGCGGCCAGCTTCCGCTTGGGCAATGGCATCCTCAAGCGGCGAAGGTGCATTGGCTGCAGCTTCGGTTCCGGACTGGATTTCTTCCTCGCCAAGTGGTGCGGTCTTCTGCGCTGCCTCTCCACTCGGCGGCGAGCCCGGCTTGGCGGAGGGAACAGTTGATGCAGCTGAGATTGCTTTCGACTCTCCGGCCGCAGAGGTTGAAGACAGAGGCGCTTGGGCGTTGACCGCTACCTCGATCGGGCAGATATCTGTTTCATCGGGCCGGGGAAGGTCGGGATGGACCTCTTCTTTGGCTTTTGTTGTGTCTGGGTCCTTGGGCTCCTCGTCACTATCATCGTCCGGTACAGGGTAGTCGGCGTTATAGCAGTAGGCCCGGAAGGACCCACCGGTACTTGTGTCTGCTTCAGTGCCGCCTACAGGTGGGGCAGGTTGTGAGGCTGGCGCCGGTGCTGCCCCTTTGTCCGCTTGAGCAATTGCGCTCTGAGCGACTTGCGATGCGCCCTGAGCTGGAGTAGCTCCCTCGCTGCGACCTCCAATTCCGATCGGTTCGGGTGCACTGCCGATTGTCGGACGCGTCATGGCGATCGGAGGTTCGGTTAGATGGAAAGCGTTGATTGCCAGGGCGTGTTGGACGACGGGTTCGGAGCCGCTTGGGTTGCTGGAGATCGTGCGGTCGAGGATTGGCTCGGCGGATTCGCCACGGTCCACGGCATCGGCGACGGCGTCGGCTTGCCGTTCGTAGGCGTCCCCGGGGCGGCCGACTCCGCCGGCGAGCTTGGCGCCACTGCGCTGCTGAACGACGTGGGCGGCTTCGTGCGCGGCGAGTTTTACATCCGGTTCGCGGCGGAAACCGATCCGATCGCCGGCGGTGTACGCGAGTGCGCCCATGCTCGCGTTGGCGTGCGCGGCGGGGCCGCCAATCTCTGCTCTAGCGGAGCTGACATCGTGGCGGCCGAAGGAACTTTGAATTCGGTCAAGATGGGGCAGAGGTTGGCTCGCGCGTGCTACACCGGCTCGCGCGGTGCCGTGAACGGAAGCAGCCTGACCACCGGCCGCTTGCTTGTGTTGGACCTGTTCGTCCTCTTCTTCGCATGTGGCGCATTTCTTTTGGACTTGATGATCGGAGTGAGACTCTTCTTCACGTTTCTTGCGACACTCTTCACATTCGCCGGAAGAAAAACCTCCGCAATCGCACTTAAATTGGACGCCGGAATTCTCACTGGCGCCCGCTGCGATTTTCTTTTGAACTCCACCACCCAAGAATAGCGGGAGGCCGGCGGAGGCGCCGAGTGCGGCGGGGCGGGGCGCGCTTTCGGAGAAGGAGTCGGAGGCGGGTTTGCTGGCCTGCTTTTTTTCTTCCGACTTGGCGGTGAGGACGCCTTCCATCAGGACATCAGTTCCACGGGCATCTGACGCCCGAGTTTGCGGTACTCCGCAGCGAGTGCTTCGACAACGTCGGCGTAATTGATGTTGCGGCTTTCGGTGAGGGCGGGAACGGCCGCCGCGAGAACGGCATTGCGGATATTTCCTCCGCATAAGTCAGCGAGAGCGGCAACCTGATTCAGCTCGCGTTGCGTGAGGGAATGTTTGGTGCCGAGGTGAGATTGCCAGAGAGCGCGGCGTTGTTCGGGGCCGGGGATGGGAAATTCGACGATGAGATCGAGGCGGCGAGCGAAGGCGTTATCAAAACGGGCGCGGCTGTTGCTAGTGAGGATAGTGATGCCGTCGAAAGTTTCGATGCGCTGCAAGAGATAATTCGTCTGGGCATTGGCGAAGCGGTCGTTGGCTTCGCGAACTTCGGTGCGTTTGGCGAATAGGGAATCTGCTTCGTCAAAAAGGAGGACGACTTCGGCGTGCTCGGCGCGCGCCAACATTTGCGCAAGATTTTTTTCCGTTTCACCGATGTATTTGCTGGTGATGGAGGCCAGGTCCACGCGATAAAGCGGAAGGCCGAGGCGCGTGGCCAGCCAGCCGGCGGCGAGCGTTTTGCCTGTGCCGGAAGGACCGAGAAAAAGAGCACGCACTCCGGGGCGATAGCGCGCGACGGTGGAGGCTCCGAGGCCATCCACGAGGCCGTCGCGAGAGCGGCAGCGGAGAAAGAGTTGATCGAGCTCCTGGCGGAGCAAGGGCGGCATGACGAGGGCGTCATCAGTGATCCGGTCGCGCAGAGGCTGCGCGTACGCTTCAAGGCCGGCGCCTTCGCCGGTCCAGGATGCTTCGGCAAGATCGCGGTGCTCGGGCGTCACGGACCCCCGCAAAAGTGCCTGGCGATGGGCCAGACGGCCGAGATGGGCGATGCGCCCACACCCGTGACGGTGGTGGTTGGCCGCTTCATCTGCCAGGGATGAAGGTCCGAGCGCGTTCTGCCACAGCCGGCGGCGTTCTTGCACGGAAGGAACGGGCAAAACCCAGCTACGTGGTGTTTCGTCGCGAAACTCGACGATTCCGTCTGGACCACAGAGGGCCAGGGCAGGTCCTCTATAATAAGGTAGAGAAGGAATGGACTTTTTCTCACCGGGACTCAGGTCGAAGGAGAAAACGGGAATCAAGCCGTTCATGAGGAGCCACGGGGCGAAACCGGGGGCCATGGCGGCATCCCTTATATAGGCAGCCCGCCGATTCAGCGCCTTGGCTATGGCGCAGGCGACGGAACGCCCTTCGGAAACAGAGGCGGTACGCAAAACGAGGACATCGCTCTTCAAACTGGCGGCCTCTGCCTTGGCCTGTTTCAGAATTGAAGTGGAGAGAGGGATGTCTGGAAGCGGGCCCATGCCAATCTGCACGGCGGGCCAATCCGAGTCATGTCCGTTCAGCGCCAGGCAGATTGGAACCGGAATCGAGAGCGCGCGCTCCGCCAGGGGAGCGCCCTCGTTGAGCAACGTGATCAATCCGGATTTGTTGGCGGCTCCCGTGAGAATTGCATTCATTGAATCGGCGGCAGAGCCAGTCAAGGACGCCAGTGAAGAAGAAAGCAAGCCGAGAGTGGGACGCGACCCGCCGACGGGCGCTTGAACCAAGGCGATAGCGCGACCAGCCATGACGTTTGTTTCGACCGCCAGCACCAAGGCGATGGTAAGCAACTCCACATCATTGAGTTCAAGCACTTGTGCAAGCTTGAAGAACGGCAAATCAATTGGCGCCGGATCATCCAGGTAACTGTGGAAACTATCGCTCCAAGCGGCGTCATCGAGTCGGATAGCTTCGAGGTGGTGCTGCAAGAATTGAATCTCTGGCGAACTTGCCTCGATTCTTCCATCAGAAAATAATTCAGAAGCAACTGCCGCCAGCGCGAAGGAACACAAACTGACTTGTCGTGCGGAAACCACGGCTGGCCCCAACGCGCTAGGCATCGAAATCCCCTCGGGAAAGATATTGAAAATGGACGACACGGCCAAACCAGGGCAGCCAACCAGGATCAATGTCGAGACCGCAGCGGCGGATTCGAATGTCTGCATCGCTGGCGGGGAATTGCACTTCGAGATGGGTGGACGTTGCCGAGATGCGACCAGCGCGGCAGATGAGAGATTGCAGGCCGATGTGGGCTACGCGGCGGCAATAGGAACGCACAGGAGAAACCCAGAACTGAATTAACTCACGCGGAGCAGGCTCTTCGATTTCTTCGAGAGCCTCCCATATCGCGTCGCTGGGAGGCGTTTTCAATCGCCGGAGAAAGTGAAGAAGAATCTGCTTGGCAAAACTGGAACCTTCCATCTCCGGATTCTCTTCGAGCCACCTGGGCAAGCCCGTTCGCTCCATGACCGGCAGCAAAAAGAAGAGACCAGCACGGTAGGTAAGATCGAGCTTAGGATTAAGAGTACTGCGGATCTTCTCGGAGGTAATTTTCTCGGCGAATTGTGTGGGGTCGCAGTTGGATATCCCAGCCGGTGCAGTTGCTGAGCCCTGTAGTCCGCACCCCGATGATTCTTGGCTATCAGAATGCAGAGCTGACGCATTTTTGTCGCTCGAGGCGTCGAGCAGTTTCTTAGATTCAAAGTTCAGAGTCCTTGCGAGTTGTTGCCGTTCCAAGACGAGGAGCACGGAAGAGAGCCAAAGGGAGCGTTCGTCGGCTTGGCCCCAAGTGCGGCAAGCATTGGCCAAGAGTTGAATTCTTGGGGATGTGTGAACCAAAAACGGGTGATTGTCCAAGGGCAGATCGGGAGTGGAGAAGGCGGGAGTGGACCAACCGAAGGCGCTCAGCAACATGCTCCCGTCGCCGGGTTCGAGGCTGGAGAGCAACTCTTCCAGGCATTGCGCACGAAGTAGCGTTTGCATCAGCTGCAGAATGGCGAGAGACCCGGGAGCAGTGGCCAGAATGGAAAACAAGAGGATTCGCAAAGCTTCCTTGCGGGTCATTCCGGGCTGCCAATTTCTTACCGCCCGCGCCCAGAACCAGGCCGTAGTGTCTTTTCCAAGCGCGATTCTCAGCGCCAAAGAGAGATAAGGCTCAACCTCGTCTCTGAAATAAACCGCGGGAGCAAACGCAGCGTCTGGATCTTCAGCGTGCACCGCGGAAGAGCGCAATTGACGAAAACAGTTTTCGATGAGCAAGGAGACGGACATGGGAGACCAGGCGCTCCCAATTCTTCCCAACGAAAGGTGGCGCACGAGGAGCAGACGAGAGCCATCAGCGCCGGGAATGGAAGCAGTGCGCAAGGCGTCTTCAATGAGGATTGCCCCGCGCTGAAGCAAACTTGGCTGAACGGCGCGTAAATGGAGAGTTTGAACTTTTCGCAGCGCGGGCATAGAAACCTACAGCAGTTGTCCCGCCGTGAACGGATTGCGTTCGAAAGCATCGGGAGCAGCAAAGTGAACTTTGGAATTGGCGGCCAGCGTAAAATTGGCGGAGGTGGTAGTCAGGATACGCGCGGTGGCAGTGCCCGAGGAAAGATTCTCAACCACGCCACGGGCGACGACTTGATTCGCGGCATACATGAGAACGTGCATGCCAATGCTGACACGGGAAAGGTCGGCGGCAAGATCAACTCTCGTATCCACCATGATGGGCGTTGGCCGGATGACGCTGCCAGCGATGATGTCGGCAACGGGAGCGTGACTGGCGAGCAGCAGACACAGGCGTATCAGGTCGTTGATGTGAGCCACCGCGTCGAATTCCGTGGCAACCACGCGGCTGAACAACCAATCCACGATGGCCTGCATTTCCTTGCGGTCGAGGATGGGAACCAGCGCCCAGTTTGGAAGACTGCCGAGATTGGAAAGATTCAGCGGCCCGCTGATCTGGATGAGGCGTTCGGCCCAATCCAAGCGGATAGCAGGAAGCTCGGCGGCAAAATCGGAATAGAGGCAAGCCGAAACCTTCAAGATATTCTCGATTTCTTGCGCGGAAACGCGTGGAACGTCCGGATGATAGTGCCCGTTGTCGATGAGGTCTCCGACGGAGACGACTTGCGTGGCGAGCTGGCGGGAAATCTCCCAGGTTTGTCCAGCCAATTGGGTGAGGTCCAAGTTTGAAGTGGCCAAACGAGAATTAGTGATCGTTTGCCGCCGAGAGTTGTAGAGATCGAGGACGTTCGGGGCCAGTGGCCCAGGAGTGGTCCGCAGATCCGGCTCCGGGGCCTGGAACAATTTAAAACCGGCGCGAAGCCTGGCATTCGCGATCGTGGTTTGCAGAATATCGATGCGATTCAAATAATTGAGTAGCGGGGGAATTTGCATAAACCACTTCAAAGGGGCCTCGCGCAGAAGATTGATCATGGCGCGCAACTCGGGGGGCGCGGTGAGATTGCGAGCAAGGCAGGCTGGGATGGGAGATTCCGTCATCGCAGGATCGAGTGAACGGATTTGCATGTCCATGATGGCTTCGGTGGAACGCGGCCGGACAAAGGCCAGGAATTTCACTTGCTGGGAGACAATTTGATCGCGGCGGTTGTTGATTCCTTTCACGCGCGCTGTTTCTTCCGCGAGCAGGCCTTTGGAAAATGCGACGTCGTGGCGCGAAGTGCCCAGTTCGTCGGCAATGGTTTTCAACCGGCGGGTTGCCTGGTTCATCAGATCGTTGAGATCGTTCAGCGCCGCATTGCATTGGTCGAGCGCGCTCTGGTAAGCCCGCACGCGGCCTTCGACGAGGCGCAGAGTTTCTACAGTATTCTCCACGGCACGCACGCCGGCAGTGAAGAATCCGGCTTCATCTTGAGAACTGACAGGGTCGTAGAGGCCACTGAGGACTTGGCCGAGGACCGTGGCATCGAGCTGAGAGAAGAGCTTGCGATCTTCGGTGGGATGGCCATTAGCGTCCAAAAGGACGTTGCCGTTAGCGTCCAACTTTAGAAAACCTGGAACGGAAATGTCGCCAATGTTGATACCTGGGGTGACAGGATCCGTCGCAAGATTGACGAAAGTCGAAAAAACAGTGTACTTGCTGGCGACTGCGTACTGCTTGGATTGAGTGGATTGTGGATCCTTCAGCCGCTCGCCGATAGTTGTCGAGCGAAGTTCATAGTCCGCCCCGATAATGGGGCGCTGCTGCTGTATATCACCTACAGAAGCTTGCGCGGCCGCAAATAGGGCGGGCGCGCCAGTTGTTGTAGATACTCGATTGATTTGGCCGGCTGTGGACTTAGCCGGAACGGTCCCTTCGATTTTGCTCAAATCCACCGACGATGAAGCTGGTGTTTTGGACTTTGACACCACCGACCGGCTCGTGGCACCCGCAATGAAAAGGTTGCGTGGATTCGAAACGAAAATCGCATTGCTTCCCACGCCCGCGACCCCGGGCGCTTGAGGTGGCGGACCGGCCACGGCAGTTTTGGTGGGGGGCTTGAGTCGAGTGAGGAGATTATTCAAATCTTCCTTGGTGGCTAGAGCAGTTTCACCTTGCGCAATCATCGAGAGGACGGGGGAGGTAACCAGACGGGTCGCTTGATCGCCGAGCACATTCTGGCGTGTTCGGTAGATATCGGTCTGGGCGTGCAGGAAGCCGAAGTCGATCGCGTCATTCGCGGCATTAACTTTTGCCTGCAAGTGATCAGTGAACTGCTGCAAGCCCAACTCGGGTTTGTCCACGGTGCCGGGGACACCGAGCAGATCGATGTCCTTCTCGCCTTGGACGCCTGGAATTGTTTTCAGGTTGGGCTTGAGTGCATCGATTCTGTCTACGCTGGTGCCTGTGACTCCATAGCTCGATTCGGCGGTGGTGAAGGCGTCAATGCTGGCATCGATCTCGGTGGTTGAGACAAATTCAGTCTCTACCGCGTCGGGGTCAGGATCGGGGAACAGAGGTGGAGTACCTTTGAGGAGTGTTCCGTTGACCGCAGTATAGAGCGCGGAAAAACTGGCACGCACATCCTGCCGCCGTTTGAGCCAAATCGCGCGCGCGTGCGAGAACTGATCCACTGCTGCCTGGAAAGCCGGATCCACCTGCAACACCTGGAGCAAATCCGGTTCAAACCAAATCTGCGGGACGGGCACAAAAACGGTGACATCTTCTGGTTGCGAGGCATCCAGAGCGGCGAGCGGCGCGCTTGCTTGAATCGCGTAATCCAATTGTTCGGTGGGAATGGGCACCGCACTTACGGTCCAGCCGGTTGGAAAGAAGGGCGCTGAGAGAACCCGAGATTGGAGTCCTCTGCCGAAATCAAACGAATTCTTGGGAACAACGCCTGCGGGGGGAAAAAGACCGAAAGCGCTAGCAAGAGTGGCGGGCGCAGTGGCCGAAGGATTCGAATCAACAATCTGTTGGATGAATTGTTGAATGCGAGCCTGCCAGAGAAACTCATCGCCGGAATTGGCGAAGAGCACAGTCCGGCGTTTGGCTTTACCGCCGTCGCGGACGACGGCGAAACGATCGATGAACAGGGCGTTCCAGGTGGCATCGAAAGCGAGCAGGCCAACCGGCAAGCCGATTTGCTCCCAAGGAAGGAGATCATCGGCACCAGTTTGCGCTTCTCTCGCGAAGATTGAATAGGCAACAGCGTTGCGCCATGTTGGACTGACGGGCGGAAGAGGCAGCCATTCCTCAGGCCAGGCGTAATAGACCACGCGACAACCGTCAATGAACTGCGCATCGCTGAAGGCGTCATTTTGCGGGTCCTGCTCGCATGGATCGGCTGCATCGAAATTGGGAGTTGCCTCGGCGATGATGGGCTGAAGCAACAAGATACCAACTTTCGACAATTGGATATTCTTGGCGATCAGTGCGCCGAGCGAATCGCCCAGACGGCGGGCCACCAAATCTCCGGGAGTGGGCGCGGCGCCACCATCTAGCAGCACCGCCGGCGCATGCGCGGAGATGTCGGTCAATTTTACGGATTGGCCAACCGGGACGAATACATCTTCTCCGGAGGCGGTGACACCAAAGCCGGTGGCGATGGAGAGGGAAGTTTTGTCTTGATTGAGGGCGACTTCCAATCCTGCGACAACACCGGGCGAGACCATTTGACCTCGCAGGGCAAAGCGGCCGGCCACACTATTTTGCTCGACGGTGAGCGCCTGAAACGTGAGGGCCCGGCCGGAGAAAAGGTTTAACCGGCGATTCCAGTCCGTGATTTCTGCAGCCGGCACCGGACTGAGGCCGATGACGTGCTCACCCTCAAAGGGATTCAGTACGGTAAGAACTTTCATGAAGTGAGCTCCAAATTCGCAACTTCCGGCCCGGCACGCAGTAATTTAGCAATTTGTGCGGGAGCATCCGCCGCGCCGGATTTTGCTATGGTCACCACTTGAGTGCCGAGAGTTTTCAGGTCGGCATCCGACAACTTTTGCCCCAGCAAATCCAACTCCGGCATGGCGCCTGACTCGGCGACGGTTAGAATCGTGGCAGGAGTGGCGATGAGATCGGGAACTAACGCTTGAACCCGAGTGAGACCCTGCCCAAGATTTGGGTCGCCGAAACGCCGGGCGATGGAGTTCGCTCCGGACAAATCCAGCGTAGCAAGTTGTTCGAATTCCTTAATCGCGCCGCGGAGAAACATCCGGGAGTTGGTGGACGAACCAACAAAAACCGTCCCGGTGAGCAAACCGGTCATGGAGGCGATGCCATCTGAGGTGGCCTTGGGATTCTGACGCAGAGCGGTGAAGCGGTCGGTGAGCTGCGGAGTTGACTTGGCAAGTGCATCGGTCAAATTGAAAAGACTGGTGACGGCGTCCGCGGTGACGCGCTTGCCGATGACGTCCTTGCGAATCTGGAGGTTGCGCCGGCACACATACCAAAGCAACGGATTGGTGGAGAGCGCCTGCTTCCAGACGGAATCAATGGGAGAGACAACATTGAGCACGGGAGGAGGGAGACGCAGAGCCGTAAGAGCGGTCAGCGATTCAATCGGCTTGCGCTGAAAGACCATACCAGGGGCCGCGCTGCGGAGAGGATTTACCAGGGTGGTGAGTTTAGCTTTGAAACTTGGAATCTGCGCTCGCGGGACGGGCACCAGAATCAAGATTGAGGAAGATTCCAGTTCGTCGCCCGGGAAGGTGAGATTGACGGGGGAGAGTAACAAACTTCCTTCGATGAGCGGCGACAATTCGTCGTCGGGAATGATGGAAAGATCACACTGAATCTGCGAGGGAAAGAAAAGCTGGCTGAAGTCGGCGGAATGAATCGTCGCCGACGGCAACATGCCCGCGGGAGGAAGAACCTCAAAATAATCGGATGCGGAAAAACTCTGGCCGCGATTCGAATTGTTTCGCTCGGTGATAACTTCGGATAACTGGCTCAGGTACTGCAAGACGTGCGCTTCCCGCAGCGCGCGGGGGGCGAATCCCAATCCCAAAATGCTGCCGTGTTCCATGCCGACTTCGCGACGCACAAGAAAAACGTCCAGCCACTGTATGACTCCGCGATCCATGGCGATCATGGCCAATGGGAGAACATTTTCGGGAACGCCTAAGGCGGCATTTTCAACGAAAATGCGGCGCGCGACACGGGAGCGGCGCTGAAGGATTTCGGTGGTCGCGCCTTCATCCGGATAGGGAACCAATATAATCGCCGCGGCCTCGATGATGTCGCCATCCTGGACACCTCTGGTGCCATTTACAGAGGTGGGATACGAGGCGATGGGATTGCCGGTGTATTCGACGGGTCGAAGTCCAAGAATAAAAAGTCCGGAACGATTTATGGTGGGCTCGCTAGGCAGGCGGCTAAGCCCAAAAGCGGCGTCCAACTGCTGGAAGTTTGCAATCTGAGTGAGATCAATTGTGACGGAGGTGGGAAGCAACACCTGCTCGCCGGACGGCGTGACGCCTTGTCCCATATCAATTCGTACGGTGGCTTGAGCCGTATGACTCACCAGCAGGCCCGAGATTACCCCTGTCCCGCCCGCGCGTCCGAGATCGGCGAAGCGCGTAAGGATGTAATCCTGTTCGCGAATTTGGTCTTTCGCGGCAAAGAAACGGCCGTCAAACCAGCGCGTGCGGCGGCGGCGTTCGTCTTGAATGACCGTCTGGGTGACCTGCAATTTGGCGAGCTCATCGGTATTGATCAGGTCCCGAGAGGAACCTTGTGCCAGCCAAAACGAAGTTGAAGCAAACATAGTGAACTCCTATTCCGTTAAATCCCGATCCAGCGTCCCAACGCCAACGGTGTATAGAGAAATGTGCGGCTCTCGTTGTCAATATTTTTGCCCGTCAACGGACCTGACCGGACGGGAGGTGCTCCGCCAGTTGCAGCCGCGGCGGGGATGACGACGCGAGCCAGAAAAAGTGAGAGGGTGTCCTGTCCGTCGGCATGCTCGGGCAGTGGTTTCAAATGACCATTCTCATCACGCGCGTCTGTTCCCTCGTGCCAGCCGGCAAAGATGGCGTTGTGCAGTGCGGCGCGGCGGTCGGCGATCGCAGGAATGGATGCCAGGTCGGGCCACGGGTTTTGCGGCAGGCCGGGAGTGCCTTCCTTTCGAATGACCAAGTCGAGTTGATAGCCATCGCGAATGCGGGATGGAGAAGTTGCGTCAGTGGCGTCAAACGGTCCCGAAGCGAAGGCGGGAGTGTTGCCGCGTTCGCAGGGAACGAAGCGGATGAACACGTCGGCGATCACGCCTCCTGCCGCGACGTGAAAACCTTGAACGAGGTCACCGGGTTGCTGGGCCTTGAACCAGCGATCCAGACGGATGCACGCCTGGCGTGGAACTTCGATGATGCGTCCCAAGCGGTCAACGGCCATTCCCGCAGTGACTTCGATTTCTTCGTCCGGACCAACCGGCCCCTGATATAAAACTTTCAGACCTGCGACCGTGCCGCTGCCTTCCAGATAGGCCATGGCGCGCGCCAGGCGGCCCCGATGATACGTTTGTTCGTCGTCGAAATCCTGGACGCTTAACATCCTGCCGAAAGCGTAGAACACGCGATCGGGAGAATAATTCTGGTCCAGTGGTTCGCTCTCGTTATTCACGCTCATGAGATATCCCTCACGAAGTTTTCTTTCTCGCCCTTTTCTTGGCCGGCGTCTTGGCCGACTTTTCTTTTGCCGGGTTCTCTTTGGCGGGCGCTGCTACTTGCGGTGGCGCTTTTGCCAGCGGGGCGGTTGCATCCTTCAGAACAGCCGATTTCGTCGGCTTCTTGGTGGCCCGCGCGGGCGCTTTGCCCTTCACTGCCCCCGCAATGGGCAAGATGCCTTGACTTACCACCACGGTCACCTTCATCGGATCACTCTGAACGCCAGCGCTGTTCTCCACCACCAATTGAAAATGATGTGGACCCGCAGTCAACTTGTTCTCCACCGTGACCGTTGGAACGGTGGTGGTGATCGGTTGATTGACTGCAAAGACGGCCATCTCTTTTCACCCACGAAGCGTTACGCGACACGAATGAATGCGGGTGCCTCTTAGTCCACCATGGTCCAAATCCACTTCGCGACAACGCCGGGAGCAACGTCGGAAGACTTGGTTCCATCGAGCACAAAGGTTTGTCCGGGCTGCACCTGCGTCGGCGCGGTGATGATGGCGGTCGGTTTGATCGTATCTTTTACGGTCACAGTCGCGACCACTGGGTCGGACTGATTTCCGGAGTCATCCTCCACAACCAATTGAAAGTGATGCACGCCACTCGGGATGAGCGTTGTGGGCGTGACAGTGACCTCAATCGCCCCTCCCGCAGGGGGTGTGGTTGTGATGGGAACCCCTTTTTTAAACGTTGGCATCGTTGTTCTCCTTAAAAGTTCAATCCAACTGAGTCCAGATATACTTCACGATCGCTTTCCCAGTAGTGGCGGTGGACGCACTTCCATCCAATGTGAAACTCTGGCCCGGTTGGTCCAACGGCGGGACCGCAAGATTTGCAATCGGGGGCGCGGAAGGAAGCGAGCTGTCACCAAGACGCGGATCCAGGGCCGCGAGACCCTCGACATAGTGCTGCCCGAGATAGCTCACGTCCACACGAGCCGGCTGGCGCGGCGGTTTCGGCACCAGGTAGGTGTCCACTCCAACCAGGGAGGCAGCGCCCGCAAGGAATGCATTGCTGACGGTCACGACTCGCGCCAGGACATGGGCGGGAGTTTCAAGATTCACAATCCTGCGAATCAATTTCAGGTCCTGAGGAGCAACCTGCTGATGAACCAGAACCGTGAGGCGATCGGCAAAAAGATCATAGAACGCATCAAGTGCGGCCCGCTCCTGCGCCCTCGTGGCGGGACTGGTAGAAAAAGCATTCTGAAAAAGAGCGCGGACTTCAGCGCGAAGCTGGTCGCCAAGAAAGAGTGTGTCTCCAACGAAAGAATTGCCGCTCGTTTCCAAGCCGGCCAGCAAGGGGTCCTGCTGGTCAGCGAGATCGGCACCAATAATCGTGGCGATAGTTCGCCGCAGGCGGTAATCCTCGAGGAGCACGATTTGACCTCGCGTTACAGCGCCTCCCGTAGCGATGTCGAGTGCGAAGCTCAGGCCCGCCAGAGTTCCACGCTGTTTGAAAAGTTGCGGAGCAGAGCGGAGGAGTAGACGGCGTTGCGCAGAGGTGTAAGCGGAATCAAAAGTCACGCCAATCCAACTGCCGAGCCACTCGAGAGCTTCCTGTGGAGTGGTCTCGGACTCGGTAATGAGATGGGAATCGGCGATCCTGTCTTCGAGGGGAGTAAGGATGCCCTCGAAGTTGTCGAGGAATCTTTCCAGAAAATCGGCGGGAGTGGTTTGGTTCGCAGCGACATCGGCGTCTGGCGCAAAAAGAGTTTCGCGATACAGCTCCGGCAGGTAGTGTTCGGCATAGGAAAAGCGTGAGGAGTACGCGCGGACCGCAGCGACTTCCGGTGTGGAACGGCCATCGCCGATCAGCTCGATGCGGAGCTTGAGGTACCGCCCCCGCAGGGACCGCGTTTTTAGGCCCTTGCGCTGGATCAACACGGTGAACAGACCGGAACGATCGGGATCCCGCGGGCAGGCGAGAATGCCGGGATGAAAGGGAACTTCCGAATTTCCGGGAACCCACGCGCCACGCGGGGTTTGCCCATCGGGAGAAAAGTATTTGCCGAAAACGTGAGGGAACCACTGGGAAGGAACAGCATCCTCGTCATTGACGGCAGCGAGGTGGATTTTCACGCCGCAATGATCCGGGATCATGGCTTCGAGATAGAGGCGATGCCAAACCGTGGAGGGGGACCCGCTGTCCATGAGCAGAGCACCAACGGCTGAGCCTTTCCGCGCGTAAGCCGGAAGCGAAAGCTTTACCAGAAGTGCGACGCCGCCGCTGGTGGGATAGTTTGGCGGAACATTCACGCCATGCAAGAACGGCCCGCCATCGTGATCTTTTAGCGGGTAAACGTCACCTGAGGGAAGCGTGGCATCACCTGACGCGTCCGGCGAATAAACGATGGCCTCGCCCAACTTCGGCAGCATCACCGCGATCAGACTTGTTGAAATCCAAGTGAGACTGTAAGGACGCAGGGAGCCCGAGAGTGTTACCGGATCGCCGAAAACTCCGGCGGAAGAAAGGATTCTAAGGCGAGCCGAATCAAATTTAGTCCAGGTGAGAAGTGCGAGCCGTCCATCCGGACTGGCAGCAATCGCTACCGCGCGTTCATCTGCGGGCCAGACGGCTTTCGGTTCAAGAAGCAATCGCGGGGGATCGGGATTTTCTTCACATGGCCGCACGGTGTTTGGTGAATACTCCGGATGCGGTTGCACGAAGAGGGGCGAGCCATTTAGCCGAGCCAACTTATTATTGGTGGCATCGAGCGCCCAAACGCCTTCCGACGGACTGGCCGCCAAGCGCCACGCGCTGAAGGGCAGCTCTTTCGGAAATGCGGCTTTCACGATGTCTGAGCGGCCAAGAAGGTCAATGATCCCGACTCCACCCGCCAGCGCCAGATAGAGCAGTCCGTCATAGCCAATCGTGATGTCGGTGATTGTTTCGCCGGGCGCAGGTTTGAAGAGCGGCACGGAATCAGAGGCCACGCCGGTGCCCATCACGGTTCCAAGTGTGGAAAGATACGCGCGCGTGCCGAATTGATCGATCGAACCCGGAGCGCTATCAAGAAAAGCGACGGCCACGGATTCAGAGGCGGGCCAAACGGGCGCAGACCTCTGGTTAGCGAGGCGCAAAACATGACTCTGAGACTCGTACTCGAGTCCGGAGAGTGCGCTCCAATTCTGGCTCCAGAATTTCAGTCCATTGGAGTCCATCAGCAAACCTCCGGGACGACTGGGATGGCGACATCACTGGCACCATCTGTGCCTTGGGTGGCAGGATCCAAGCTCGTTGGAGCCGTGGTGTCGGCCACCACCGACACATGAAGCAGCTCTGGAAGCTGCCACGCGCGCAATGGAATTTCCACGGGACCGCTCGCGCCCGGGTTCGAAACGCTTTGCCATCCGCCGTTGACCATTTGAAAGAGGTTTACGCCGTTAACGGTGTCTACACCGGGAACACGCGCGACAATCACGTCAAGTTCACGGTCGCGGACGGAGCGGCCCAGCTTCCAACCAAGCCCATCGGTTCCACCGCCTGTGAGTGGCCAGAGAAAAAGACGAACGGCATCGCGAATCGCAGCGAGAGTTGTTTCCTGCGCGACTCCGTCGAGAAGAGTAACTCCTACCGTCACGCTGACAGGAACGTAATCGCAGCCGATGACGTAAAGTTCCGTTGCCACGGGAGTGCGCACGGATAACCAGCCGTGAACGGCTTCGAGTGTCGGCCGGTCAGCGCGAGGATTGGGTGATCCGACGGGCGATTTTTGCGGGAGCACCATGACAGAAACGACGCCAGGTACATTGAATTGTTTTTGCTGCGGCTTGAAGCGCGGCATCAGGATGACGCGGGCAATATTCACGCCGGGAGTTTCCGTGGCGATGCGCTGGTAATCTTCTTCTGTGACCGCGCGGTCATTGTGCCGAAATAGTGCAGGGATGCGTTGCTCAGCCTGGGCAAGAGTTTCAGAATCATCGCCACCCTGAGTGGCCATGGTTTGAATAACCTTCAGAGTTCCCTGCACAGCGTTGTTCGAAGCATCCAGGCCGGTGATGTCCGTGAGCGAGCCCGCGGGCAGGTTGCCGGCTTTTCCGCCACCAGCGCGCATTTGGGCAACACGAACGCGTTGCTGATTCTCCGGAATCTTGCCGCGGAGTCCATTGCCAAATCGCACGACGCCAGCTTCGGTGTCGAGGGTGTAGGCACGTGCGTCCGTGCCGGCAGCGGCCAGGTCATCTACTCGCTGCCAGGTGACAAAGCTCAATCCCGGCTCTTCCACTTGAAGCACGAAAGATTCTTGCTCGACGGAAGTCGCGGGAAGTTGCATCTCCTGATCGGAACTGCCGTCACTCTGTCCAACGATGCGGCCCGTCAGCGTCTGTAGTTGTTCCACTTGCACGGCATTGATGCCGGCCCAGGTGATCGTTAACTGGTGCATGGGTGTTGTCGGACGCAAGCGTAGCCACGCGACGATCATGGCAGCCTCGTCAAGATCATCAATGCGAGGTGGTTGGTCTGGTCCCACTCCGGCATTCAGATTTACACGCACATCGTTGCTGGGAGCTCCGATAAATTCGACCCGGGGCAGTGCCAGGCGCTCCGTTCCGGTCGTTCGCAAACCGCCAGTTGAGTCTTCAATGACGTCGAGCGCGAGCAATGCAGGGACCCCGGGGTCCCTGCCGGGTGTGGTAATTTCCCAAACATGTGGAATCCGCCCGCGTGGGCCGATCGCTTCAAACAACGCGGGAACTTCTACAGCCGGCACTATGCCGACCGTGAGCAATTGCCCGGCGATCGAAGAGCGCACTTTAGGCACGAGATCTTTTGGCGCAAGCAAGGCGATCCACATGGCGCCATCCGTGCTGCTGGTGAGATCCCATCCCACGGGATCTGCTTCACCATTCGGGAAAAGTGGCGAGGCGGCGTAGGGTCTGGGCGTGCCGGTCGAGGGAATCCCATACAGCTGCGCAAGACCCGGCAAAAGATCCTGGACCGAAGCGGTCTCATCGGCTGTGAGCGGACGCTTAAAATGCACTTTGCAGGTTAGAGGAAGCACGGTGACTTCAGACTTGGTTTCAAAGTTGACAGGTCCTTTGACGGTGGCCAGAGGCTGCAATATTTGTGCGCCAGTGGCTTGATCGTCCTTGAATTGCAGCGCGACAATGCCGGTCGCCGGAACCGCAGCCTGCATTTGAGCTCCCAGCAGGCGCAGAAACGCGAGCCTCTGGCGCTCCGGAATCAGATTGACGCGATAGAGCAGCGCATCCGTGAGCCAGGCAAAAAGCTCAACGATCGTTCGCCCCGGATCGCCAAGCTGGGGATTGGTCCACTCCGGCGTGTGCGCGGGAATTCGCGCAAGTAATTCGTCTGTCAGATCGCTAAAGGTTCGATCGTCAAGAGCAGGTGGACGAATCGGCACGACTACGCTCCCAGGTCCAGGGTCATTCCGAGTTGTTGCACGCGGCCCGTTCTGCGAATCCGGTAAACCAGGTCAACGTGGACCTGGGTGGGAAAATCGGGAACTTCCATCACATCGAGCCGGTCCAAAATCACGCGCGGCTCCCATTGCTGGATGGAATCGGAGATGGCGTCGTTGATGCGCCGCCGCGTGGTGAGGGTGTTCGATTCATTCAGAAAATTTTGCAGCCCGGCGCCAAACTGCGGCCGCATCAGCTGTTCGCCCGGGCGCGTGGTGAGGATTACCTTGATGGAGTCGCGCACACTGCTTTCCAGAGTGGGATACGTGATCCGGCCGTTCTCGTCCGGCAGAGGCAGGAGCGGCCAGTTGATGGGCAAAG
Source organism: Acidobacteriota bacterium (assembly GCA_003225295.1). GTDB lineage: Bacteria > Acidobacteriota > Terriglobia > Acidiferrales > UBA7541 > Acidiferrum. The sequence continues at coordinate 23,867 of QHYZ01000065.1, forward strand.
TCGGAATGGTGAGATTAGCCATTGCTGCTTTACGGACGCTTTTTCTTTGGAACTGGAATCGGCAAGCAAATCTTGATGAACAACATCCACTGGAAAAATAGGTCAAATAGCGACAGGAAGATATTCAGCACGATGAACGCGCAAATGGTGATGATCGGGATGCTAAACGCGCAGATCCACGCAATGCCCAAGCCTCCACCGGATGAATCTTGACCTTTGAGTGTTTTCTTGGCGTCCTTCTGCAGGACGTTGAACAACTCTGGCGGCATGGCAAATGCGACATTCGGTTTAAGATTCTTAAGAGTGGCGATACCTGGAAGAGTGATCTTGACCGGCGGGAGCCCGGCGCTGTCGTACCATGGCGCGATGGTAAAAGGCTCGCTGGGTGCGCTCCACAGCAGAACGGGAGGGCAGCCATCGGGCCGCTTAATGCGGACAAAAGCGCGCAGGCGATATTGGCGCGGAGGATCCTGCACCTCATACCTAGCTTCACCGGCAATCAAATCCTTGACTCGTGATTCCATCGCATTTTGGAACAGCAGTGCGATACTTGTGCTCTGATCGTCGGTGATCCGCGGCCACTGGTCCGGCATTTGAATGCTTCCGTCCTGCTTGTCCACAAGGATCTTTGCAGCGCCTTTCAGAAAATCACCAAGGTTCGCCAGAACGTTTCCGTTGCTGTCCTGCACCGTGAATTGATTGAGGGCCTGGAACAGCGCGACCCCGTCGGAGAAATTGTCGCTGAAAGCATTCAGCTCGAATTCCAACTGGCGGAGGATGTTAATGAGAGACGTAAGCGCGTCCGGAACCGTGCTTTGATCGGCGTCCGGATCGGACGAAGTAAATGTGTCGGTCGCCGATGAGTACGTGACGACACGATTTGCAAGCGCCAGGCTGCTGGACTGAACCGGGGAAGTGCTGAGCTGGAGAAAGTAAGGCATGTGCTGTTGAACCATGGTCGGATCGTAACTGGGAGGAGGAATCACCTCGCTCTTCTCCACACTGGTCACCGGAATAAGTCCATACAGTACGGTGGCCTTAATCTGTTTGCAGAGTTGCGGTGGTGCTACGAAAAGTGGCGCAAAACTCTCTGAGTACGGCGCATAGCCCGAGGAGGGAACAGGGAGGTGCTGATCAATAATGGCGTTGCCCGAAGTCGCGACTGGTCTGCGCCTCGCGGGGTCGGGATCCATGTCCAGCTCGGCGTCGGTGCATGACACCCAGCCGGCAATCTTGCTGTCCTGTTTGCTCCAACGCTCTATGGTGTTGGGAGTGTCAACCGAGATGCGACGGACAACCAGGCCGAGGCTGTCAATTTTCGTAGGGTCAAGCCGCGGGGCACCAAAGCTATCGCAATCAATCTGCAAAACGGCTATTTGAAAGACGCGATGCACGGGCTGAAAAAGTTTTAGAACGCCGGAGCTATCCCGCGTCTGCGCCAGTGAAGAACTCAACGTAGCGGGAGAGTTCGAAAGATCCTGCAAAAGACCAGGAATAAACTGCTTGTCTGTGCGCGCGATGATTACCGGCTGCGTCATCGCTACGGGAGAGCGATTTCCGTCAAGCACCAACCCTCGTACGATGGCGTGCTCGGTTACCATACGTTTCCCGCTCCCGGTGTATACGTCGAAGCGATCACGGTTGTCGCCAGAAGAGTCTCGCACTGCACCATGTCGGAGAAAGTGGATGTGGCTGCGTTGACCGTGACCGTTCCGGAATTGATTTCGACCTCCGTCGCCTGTACTGAGAATTTACCGCCGGTCATGACCGAGACTCCGCTGGAATCCAGCGTGACCTTGGTCGTTCCGCCCGGCAGTGCAAGCTCGATGCTGCCGCCGCTGGCATCTGTAAATGTCCCGCTGACTCCCCCCGGAGTCGCAATCGTGATCGTAGGTTGACCGGAGTCTGGTTCGGTGATGGCGATCTTTGATCCCGCCTTGCTTTTGATCACCCAACGGTCCACTTTTGTGCCGTCGCCGCCCAACGAATCGGGTGCCTGGGCATTGCCATTCCAAAGTCCGCCAATCACCACAGGAAAACGAGAATCTCCATTGACGAACTGAATCAGTACTTCATCGTTTACATCCGGCAACATAAAAACGCCGCGATTGCTTCCGGCGAACGGAAGCGCTACGCGCGCCCATATCGGCCCATCCTGCTCCGAAAGCCCGTCGTAGTTCAGCAGCCGGACCTGTACGCGCGATAGATTCTCTTTGTCGTCCACGGAAACTACGCGCGCCAAATAGCTGGCGGGCATGTGTTCGGCGGCAGAGTGGTGCAGCAGATGATCCATTGCGGACATCATGCGCCGCCTCCGGAACCCAGAAACGGGCACTGGGCTTCAAACTCAGTTTTGTACCCGTTGGAGAGATCGAATTTATGGCGTGCCCGCACGACGTAATACGTGTTGCTGAATCGGCCGCCCAGCCCGGTGAGCTTCAATTGCGTTCCTACACGCAACGCTGGATTGCCTTCTGCCGTACCATCGACCACCACAAATGGCCTGGCCCGGTGGTCGAAAATGGCATCGGCTAAGGCTTGGGCCTCGGCCTGATTCGAAAGGCCCAGATCCCCTACGTGTTCAGCGCGATCGCCGATGGCGTCCTGCAAAATTTGCGCGCCGCCGCGTCCTGCGCCGGGCTGGAGATTGGTTCCGGTGCTGCTGCCACTGATGTTCTGGCCCTGTTTATAGTCCCAGCCAGTTACGGTGACTTTTGTTACCTGGTGAGCGAGATCAGCGAGGACTCGCGCGCGGCGCAGTTGGCCCGCAAGTGCTAACTCGATTGTTCCCCGGCTCACGTCCTTTCGCGGGGAGACGTGCAATTCATTTCCCACTACCTGGATGTCGGAGTCGAAGCGAGTCAGCAAGCGCCGGAGGAAAGCCAGATCACTTTCGTTCAACTGTACTTCGGTCCCAATCTTGTCGGTCAAGCCAGTTATCACCGGAGAAAGATTCAGCTGCTTGGCAAGCTCCTTTGCAACGTCTGCGATGCTGGTGTTCTCCCAAACTTTGGTCCGGCGGGAGAGGCGCGCTTGCTGAAGCGCGTCTTCCGCAAGGACAACTAATTCCGGCGGTCCCAGCTCAGGGAATTCCGCTTCGAGGCCCGTAATCGTGCCGCGGAAAATTTCCTTGGGAGCATTTTCATCCCCTGTGTAAACCGCGATCTTGGCTCCCAACTTCAGGATGCCATCGTTTTCGAAAGCCAGCTCGGCGCTGCTCCGGTCGTTGCTGGCCAGATTGCTCATGCGCAGTTCCAATGTGGACATCCCACCTTCGTTCTCAGTCATCTCCATAGCGAGCAGCAGTTCGCTGACCATCGCGTATTCCTGACCGTTCACCCGCAAGGTCGGTATCGCGGAATAGACAGCGTCTCTAGATATCGCGACTTCGGGCATATGTATCAATCCGCCTTCACGCGTAGCTGCCGCCGCATCAAATGGTGCAAACTCGACGCCAGCGTATCTGCTGTGGACGTTTTAGGCTTTTGATCCTGCTCCTGAGTGTTGGCGGGTGCGCTCTCCGACGCCGGCACAATCGTTGCATCCATTTCCTCGATTACGATTCCCATTCACCTAACCCCCAAATTGAATTCGCGCGCGCAAATCAGCAGTGGCGCCAACATCTGTGGCCAGTCCAGCAGTGCCCACAACCGTCGCCTGACCTCCGACTTGGAAATTCGCATTACTGCCAGTGGCGAGGGGCAAAGAGGGAGTAGGAGGCAAGAGATTGTTGGTGTTCAGGGTGAAAGTAGGCGCTTGTGTGGAAACGCGCAATCCGGCAAACGCGCCGTCCGTGGCGGACACGCCTGCGGAAGCCGCACTAGCGGAAATTCCGAGGCCCGCTGATCCCGAGACTCCACCGCCAATGCCGGCCGAAGCGGATCCGCCAACGCCAATTCCGGCGCTGCCGCCAATTCCAATCCCCGCTCCGCCACTGACTCCGATTCCTGCCCCGCCGGAAATTCCAATTCCCGCACCACCGCTAATTCCGATTCCTGCTCCGGCTCCAGCGGATATACCTGCTCCGCGTGTGGCAAAGGCGACTGGCGGCCCGAGCTGAATAGAACCACTTACGCTCAGAGATGCCCCGGCACTAAACCTCATGCTGGCCTGCCCGTTGAGCGTTGCGAGCCCTCTCGCGGCATTCGGGTCGCCGGCAAGCGTCGCGGCCGATTGAGCATTCTGGCTGCCACTATTTCCGCCGCCACTACCATTTCCAGTCGGAACATCCACGATGCTGGAGTCCGCCGGCTGTCCCACAGCCGCCGTTTTGTCAGCGTCGGACGAAAACACTCGGTCTTGCTGCACCAGGGAAATATTGACGCTGGCTCGCAGAGGTACGCCGTCAGCTGAAAAAAAATCCAGCGTCTCTTTGTAGGACTCCATCATTCCCTGAAATTTGTAAATTCCCCACTCGAAAATAAGAATCGGAGCCACCAGCTTCTTCCCGCTCGAAGCCTTGGCATCCGGGCTCATGAACGCGGCAATTTGAGAGGTGGTTACCCGCACATCGTGGCCCGTAGAAGTCTCATCGAAGACCAGATCCATGGACAGCTTCCCTGTGCTCTGCGTAATGACTTGCTTCTTGTTCTTTCCGCTTCCTTCTTCTTTCAGAGTGTTGCTGGCCGTATATTGCAAGGACACAGGATTGAAATGGACTGGGATCTCCTTGGCTTTCTGCGCCTGGCCTCCGACGACCGGCGTAATCGTCGCCTTTTTTAGGGCAATACGCGGAATTCCGCTCATAGCGTGGATATCCTCACGTCGATAAGACTGAGTCCTTCATGCGCCAGGTGCAGCTCTTCGACACCGATCTCCGAGTTCTTGGCACTCAGGTCGGCCGCTTTGAATTTGACGGGCAACGCTTTCTGAAGCTTCCAGGAAAGAATTCCTTTTCCCGTTGTATCGAACATCGTGATCGTTGCAACCAGACGGTATGCGTAACTGCCGTTGCCGACCATCTCGAACCATTTGTACAAATCCCGCGTCTTGGTCATGCCTCGCTTTAGAACTACTGTTGCAAACGTGACTGGTCCGGAGCGCTGATTGACGCCATAGTTCAGCCCGCCTTCTTTGATTACTTTGGGTTCCATCGTGGCTTCCAGACCCGTGCACTCTGAAAAGGCTCCGCTGCACAAAGGAACGGCGGAAGCAGCACCGCCACCGATGGGGTCGGTATCAAAGTCCACTTGAAAACGGAACACATGCAGGGGATCGAGCCGGTTTTCCGGAATGTTCGCGGGAACAGTCGGCCTGCTGCTCATGCGGCCTCGCCCACCGGCTCTAATACCTGCCGGTCTTCGTTCATCACCAAAACAATCGTTATCGTGTCGATTGGCGCTGCCGGATCGAGCTGTACGATGGCGATCATGCGACCCACGTCCAGGTCGTTCTGGGTCATCGTGGTTCGATCACATCTCACGCTGAACGCTTCGTCCGGTGAGCTTCCGCGCAATGCTCCCGCGTGATACAACCCGAGTAGAAAAGTATTTAACCGCTGGCGCACTGTTGCCCAGGCTTGTTCGCCCGATGGTTCGAACGTGACGTCCTCCCCGATGCGCCGCGCCGTTCGAACTACGGTGGCGAGCAATCTGCTGACACTTCCTGGGCGGAAAGTTTCAGTGCTGCTCATGGTTACGTCAGTAAGGAGACGCAAGCCAAGAGGTGTAGGCCCCACCAGACAAATGTTTTTCTCCAGACGGTTTTGTTCCTCCCGACTTAGTTCCGGAGATAGGCCGGCAATGTCCCCCACACCAAAATTAGCGGCGGTCTGGTAGGTGCCACTAATTAAAGCGTTTCGCGCCAGGATTCCGGTGAGCGCTCCGTCAGGAGGTTCAAGATTGTCCGCCAACGAAATTGATCCGGAAGTGCGGACCCAGGGGTAGGTGAGCTGCAGAAACGCAGTCGACCGGAGTCCTGTGAAATTAATGGACTTCTGGGGCAGCGGAACGGCTGCGACGAATTCCGTTTCGCGGTTTCGCCGCGCTAGAGTATCAGTGACAAGATTCACCGCCGCTGCCCAATCCGCGTAGCCCGCGTCGTCACAGCGCGGAGCGCGGATATCGCGCACGGTTAGGTCCGGCGGAGGAGCGGGAAGCTCCACGGAACACTCTGCGAAAACTTCGGCAGGGCCGGGAGGTGGGGTGGCCAAGGGTACGCGCGTGCGATCCAAGCTAACTGTTTCCGTTAAGTCAGGAAGGCAAATAAAGGAAACGTCCGGCAAGCCAAAAAGGTGCCCAACGCCGTGCCATGATTCGCGATCCGCTGGCGAGGGATCGAAGTGAAACGGATACCCGGGAATCAGGAGACTCACGGATTGCATTCGAGTTGGCCGCAGCGCCTCGAGCGGCGCTGGATCGCCCGCTCGGACTACGTAACAACGTCGACCACCCTGGGAAAAGAACGAACGGACCGCTGCGCCCAGGTAAGTGGAACCGTCCCGGTCAGAAGACGTTCTCTGTTCCCAGGCGAAGAGCTGATCGAACTGCTTCCAGCTCTCGAGGAGTATCGGGATATCCAACAATGTATTGAGGCGGCTGGCGTATCGCGGGGCCGTCCAGCCACGTTCTTTCAGCCACTGCAAAATCGAAGCTGGCAAGATGGCCCCGCTGCGCATCGGAACAAACCCCACCATCAGCGCAATGTCCATGCGGTTCGGAGCACTGGGAGCGATGGGAGCCTGCTCGTCGAATCGGAGTCCGGGCATTTAAAGGTTCTCCAGACTTAGGCGGCGGCCAGATCCAGGCCTTCCGAGGAGAGCACCAACTCCTCCATGGCAACGTCGCCTCCGCCTTTTGCGGCTAAGGTTGGCCCGGTATATTTCAGCGGAATTACACTGTGGAGGTTCCACGTCTGGACATTCTTTCCGGCTTCGTCCCGCAACGTGATGGAAACCTCCTTTTTGGCGTCCGGACCTTTGATCCTCGTATCCTGGATCCAGGACCACAGATCGGCTGAGTTCACGATGCCGCGCTTCAGGGTCACATCGCCCACTTTGTGGATTCCTTGCACCTTGCGCGCGTGATTGAGCTTCTCGTTTCCGGTGCGGTATTCAGCGACCGTAATTTCCGTTTGCAATCCGGAAACATCGGAAAATCCGCCGAATGCTTCACCGGTCCCGACGGTCACGATGAAATTAAATGCTGCATAGGGTGTAGTCCGCGCCATTTCTCATTGCCTCCTCTCTTGTATTTTTACCGTTAACTCTTTGCATCCGCAGTTTTCTGCCCGATGCGGAATATCACGAACTCCGCGGGTTTGATGGCGGCGACACCGACGAGACAAATCAGCCGTCCGTTATCGAGGTCCGCTTGCGTCATGGTGGTGCGATCGCAGCGGACAAAAAAAGCCTCTTGTTGCGTTGCCCCCAGCAACGCTCCGCTCACCCACTCGTTGTACAGGAAGGAAGAGATTGTTTGCTGGATGTTGTACCAGAGCGCTTCACCATTGGGCTCGAAGACAGCCCACTGGGTGCCGTAATCGATGGAAGCTTCGAGGTAGTTGAAATACCGCCGGATGTTTACATAAACCCACTCGGGATCCGAACTTGCCGTGCGCGCTCCCCACACGCGATATCCGCGGCCGGGGAAGAATCGCAGGCAATTTACCCCCAGAGGATTGAGCACTTCTTGCTGAGCGAAATTTATGTCCTTCTCAAAACGCAGGGCGTCCTGCACAACTTCGTTAGCCGGAGCCTTGAAGACTCCGCGTTCCACGTCCGTCCGCGCATAAATACCGCACACGAACCCGGAAGGCGGAAGCAACAACTCTCGCGGAATCTGATCCTGGCCGGGACGGAACAGCGGATTGGGGACTACGACCCAGGGATAGTAGAGTGCCGCGTAAGAGGAATCGATCTTACCTCTCGCTGTTCGCACATCGGATACTTCCTGGTCATGCTTGGAATCGAGCACCGCGATGCGGTAGGCGCGGCGTCTTTCGGCGTGATTGATCAGGGCGTTCTGCGCACCTTCGTATGCGCTATCAAACGCGGAGTGGCCTGGCGCTGCGACGATGGAGATATCGTCCAGTTTCTCGAAGCACGCCAGAGCATCCACGTAGCTTTGCGGTATGGGGTCGCTGCCGTCATTGCCGCCGGTGAGCGAAAATGTGGGCGGTTGGCCGCCACCGAAGAAAGCGGTTCGCAAATCGAACGCGGTTACCGCACTTCCGACGGTAATACCAAACGCATTTTCAAGGTCGGCGACCCGCCGCGTCTGCTTCATCGCCATCACCGTTCCTATAAAGCTCGGATGAAGCGTGTCCAACCCCATGCCCTGGAAGGATGCTGTATGCAGGTCCTTGTCGGTGGTCAGCACATTAACGGTAACGAAATCGGCAGGTTGCTTCTTGGGTGTGTCGCCTGGCTGCAACCCACTCAAGTCAAGCTGGGTGTTGCTCGCGTCCATCCAGGTCGTTCCGTGTTTCACATAGAACGCGTTGGTTCCCGCGCCGGAACCTGACGCCAGATTCGTGTCGAGACCCAGCGCCACCTGTGCAGCTCCTGCTTTCACTGCCAAGGTCTTCCCGGCACCGATATCCGTCCCGGTCAGAACGAGTTTTCCGGATGCTGCGGCGAGACTGGCCCGGACTGCCACACTAGCCGCCGAAAGGAGACTATTGATCTCGTCTGCCGTTACCTTGCTTAGATCCCCGACGTCATTGGCTGCAATGCTCGCCCCGGAAGCCGTTGTATTCGCCGCAAAACCAAATGTGGCGTTGGCGGTCACGATCACTGAGGAGAGTTTTCCTTTCCTGTCGCTGCCAATGGCCAATTTTTGGTCTGCCGTGCGGTGGGCATATCCACCAATGAGCGCTGCGTTGACGAAGTCCACGAGGTCCGCACGGGCGATGCTTGCCACCGCTTCCGCCGGCTCCCCGTGAAAGTGGATGGCCGGTGCGTCGGTCCCATTCACCGTCAAAACCAGAGTGCTATCTTCCGGAGGTGAGAAGGGCGCCATACCCCCAGAAACTTGCGCCGGCTGAGCGACCGTGTCCCCACCGAGGCGCAGCATTGTGCCCGCCACCGCTTTGTCCATGCTCAGCTTTGTGGCTGGTGAATACTGCAGCGTCGCGCTGATCGTGCCGTTGCCCGCGTCTCCTTGAAAGCGAGCTTTGAAAAAAGTCTGCTTGGTGACATCCGTTCCGCCATTGGTAAGGTCCGCTGTTGAAGCGGTACCAGTTCCGTCGGTGCGAGCCAGGAAGGCGCGCGACACATAAAGCCGGCTGCCTCCATTGTCGAAAAAAGCGTTGACCGCGTGCGCCAGGTAGTTGATCCGATCGCTTAGGCCCCACAAATTGTCGATGCCGCCATAGATCCGTTCAAAATCCGGGAAGCTGGTGAGAATCTCAGGAGTTCCGCCTATCGGCCCCTTGCGAGTGAGGCCCGCAAACGCGGTTGTGCTCGTTCCCACGCCTTCGATCGATTTCGCTCGGAAGCTTGTTTCTTCGACGTACACACCAGGAGCTAGATATTCAGGCACGTGCTACCTCCTCACAAAAGAGCTTGCCACTCGTCCAGTTTCAGGCGATCGTGACATTCAGTTCTGTAACCAAAACTCTGCCCGCCGCGAGTTTCGCCGCTGTCGTGGACGACGGGAGCGCGCTCTTGCGCGCGTCCAAATCATCCGGATCCGGAACGCCAGACAGTGCCGGATCAAAAATGGTTTGGATACTCACATCAATCTCTGTGGCCATCACCGCGCCGGTTCCGGAATCAAACGTGGTCACGGGAACTCCAGGGACCAGCACCAGTGCTTCACCGCGAGCGTCGGACATTCCCTTGGCTAGGAGAGTGTGATCGCTGGTGTTTGCTACTCGAATGAGTGCACCCGCCAGGACCGTAGCTGTGCCAGCTTTTTTGACGCTGGCGCGGATGATGGCCCACCCGGGAGAGGCCGGCGCCAAAGGAGAGGGAAGCAGAAGGACGTCTTGCGGCTGAAAAATCGAAGTCGCCTGGCTCGCATGCGTTGGGTCAGGATCGCGGGGCAGCGTCACCGTAAATTGCCGCGACAAATAGTTCGATGTGGGATCGCTAACCGTAAAAACCACTGCGCCACTCGCGGGAGCATCCCAGATTACAAACAAGTTTGATCGATTGCGGCGCACCAGAACATTTGGGGACTGCACGTTCAAGTTGCCGTTGACCTTTGTCAACGTCGTGCCATCCAGGAAGCGCACCGCGCCCATCACTCGGGTTTGTGCCAGGTCAGGCATCACGACGAGACCTCGCTGTAGAGCAAATCCTTTTCCACCACCGGCGGTCCGCCAGTCTCCGGGTCGCGGTCAATGCGGACGACTCGCGCCGTGTACGAAACGCTCAAACGATACTTGGGCAGCAGAAGGTCCCAGATACGCATTAGTTCCTCGTTGCTGAGCTCCGCTGGAATCATGTGCACGATGTCTCCGGGGTTCCATCCCGCTTCCGGTGAGAGTGAAGAACTGTCCAGGACGGGATGCATCTGCAATTGCAACAACGCCCAGGACAACACCGTGTGCTCAACCAGAGCGGTGTCGGCCCAGACCGTCAACAAATAATGCAGATCGATGGAGAGCGGCGCCCCGGCATCCGAGCGATCGTTCGGCCGGGGCCGTCCGCGCAGAAACTCGTTTTGCGTGATTCGAAACAAGAAGAGTGATAGCGCGTTCCTCGGATCGGGACCTTCCGCCAACTCGCCGCTGGATATCAATCGAAAGTCCATCGGGTGATCGGTACGTAGAGGCTCCGGATATGCATTCCGCAGATAGGTCACCAACGAATTGCCGACTGAGTGGGTTGCGAAGACGTTGGCCATAGTTCAGTCGTTCAGAAACTCCCGGATGCTATCGAGATGCGCTTCGTCCAAACCGTACAGAGTGCTGCTGGGGCTTCGCTTGGTGACCAGAATCCAACCTCGCTGCACCAGCTCGTCCAGCGCCTCTTGCACATCTGCGACACCCGGCGTTTGCCGCGAATCCACCAGCCACCATTCGATGATTCCCTGCAACGTGTCTTTCGCATGTGGATGCTGGGTCAGGTAGTTGAGAATTCCTCGCTGCACCTGACTTCTATTGTCGGGCTTAGCAATAATGTGCTTCCACTCCTCCAGCAGCTTGAAAGCAATTGAACTACCACGATGAACCGCTTTGTTTTCAGAGGCGCATCTGAGGAGGTGCGGCTTTCGCGTCGCACCTGCGCGAGACTCACGCGTCACAACTTCTTGGAAATATGGGCTCAAGGCCATGCGGCTTTCGCGGCAAAAGAGCGCGGCATATTCGTGGCAGCCCTGCATCGAAGCTTGCGCAAAGCACGGCCGCTAGCGTCGAAGGATTCAGTGGAGATCAAATCTCAGAGTACGAATCGGCGTTGACGTGCACATGGTCGCTCGCATCGGCGGCGCAGCGTCTGCTTCGGCAACTTCATGGTGGGTTATCACTTATCGGAAGGCTGGTGGCTCGATGCCGTGTTTTCGAATCATTCGCTGGAGTGCCCGGCGATCCTTACCTGCGGCACGCGCTGCCTGGCTTACATTGCCGTTGTTCTGGCCCAACAGATTCGAAAGATACGAGCGTTCGAATTCTTCGATTACCCTCGTTTTAGCAATTTGCAGCGAGCTAGTTTCAGTTTCTTCGGCTTGGATGGCCACAGGCAACTCGATGTTGTTCGGTTGCAAAATGTCTACGGAAGCGAGGACGACAGCGCGGTGCACCACGCTCTCCAATTCGCGGACATTTCCGGGCCACCCATAGCTCATGAGTTTCGAAAGCACCGCGCGCGAGAAAGTCAGTTTGCTCCTGCCGTATTGAGTGCCGTAGCGGTTGAGAAAATAGTTCGCAAGAATTAGGATGTCCGCCTTGCGCTTGTGGAGCGGGGGCACTTCGAGCGCGAGAATGTTTAGGCGATGGAACAGGTCTTCGCGGAACAAGCGCGCTTTCACGCGTTCACGAAGGTCGGTGTTTGTCTCAGCGATCACGCGAACGTTGGCCGTCAGACTTTTTGATGCTCCTAGCGGCTTGTACTCGCGATCCTGCAGAAAACGGAGAAGCTTGGCCTGAGCCGAATGCGTCATTGTATCCACTTCGTCCAGAAACAGGCTCCCGCCTTCGGCTTCCGCCAAGAGGCCCGGTTCGGCCCAGGAGGCGTCCGTGTATGCTCCACGAGCATGGCCAAACAACTCATTTTCAAAAAGATGGTCTGGGAGCGCCCCACAATTGAGGGGAATGAAGGGATTGCTTCTGCGCGCCCCGTTGTAATGAACGGCGCGGGCAAAGAGTTCCTTGCCAGTCCCGGTTTCTCCGCCGATCAGTACGGTCGCATCGGATTTCGCGACGAGTGGAACTTTTGCTACTACAGCAAGAAAGCAATCGCTCTCACCTACCAGCGTGTCCAGCCTAAGGCGCGTATGCGCGGCGGAACTGGGATTTTCGCTTGGGAGAAGGCGGCGAACACGTGGGATTAGCTCGATGTCGCGGATTGGGCAGCAGAAAAAATCGTCTAAGCCATGCAGGAGGGAGTCCAGGAGTTCGCCTGCTGTCTGCGACCAGTGGCAAAGTACGGCTACTGCAGAGGCCGATTTCCATCGATCCCGGAGTGAATTCACAATTTGAGCGAGCGGCAAAGCCGCTGGGGAACGCAGGACAACCAAATCAGGCTCAGCGGACGCCGAATCCGGAATCTGGGCGGTTGCGGTCACACGCACGGTCCCGGTCAGAAAGGCTTTCTCGATCAGTCCTCGAAGATGCCCGCAGTTGCCGCCGACACACGGATCGTGATGTAGATCGAGAATCAGGATTTGGGCTGGGCTCATGGAGCCTCCCGAGCCGCTAAAACGGCTGACCTGTTACAGCTTGCGCCGGAGGTCAAGCTGACCAATAGGGAAGGGTATTGGCACCCGTGTGAGATGGTGCATTCTAGCGCAACTTCGTTTCACAGTTATTAATTTTTGCGAGGGGATCGACAGGATGCGAGGTATCGCAAAAGAGGAGAGGTGCCCAGGACGCATTCTGGGCACTGGGCGTCCCGTGGCACGCCCATTTACCTGGGAGCAGGACTCCAGAAGAGTTCGAAAACGTAGCACATTTGGGCACACGACTTGTTGAAGACCCGGGCCCGATGGGGGAAGTGAGGTTTTATCAAACGGGCGCTTGCGTTTTCATCTCTGCGAACGCTGTCTCCTCGTGAGGTATATATTGCGAGGTGTGGACACGTGTCGAAGGCGATTGGAAAGATCCGCGTCCTTAAATGGAGCCATTTGGAGCCTTTTGGATTGAGGTTGTGGACGCTAACCCACTCGAAAATATGGTAGGCCCGTGGGGACTCGAACCCCAGACCTCTACCGTGTCAAAAAAAAGGTCCCGAAATCTCCGGCGTGAGCGATCGTTGAAAAGTACAAATCGTTGAGTTCGCAGAGGTAGGCGTCCAACCGGGACAGTGGCCCGTTGTTACAGCGAGCGCAAACGTCGTGTATTTCCAGGGCTGAGAGGATGGCTTTTTCCCCGGTCGGCGTCTTGGTAGGTGTAATTGGCTCAAAGGTCTTCTGAAAGCAATTCGGAAAGACGTGCTCGTTCGTTAGCTGTGACCCCTCACCGCAATACGCGCAAACTCGCCCTTTACGCATCGAATATTCCAGCATTACAAGTTTGTATCGCCTCGCCAGCGTAATCGCCAGGGAGTCGCAGTTGAAAAACGGTCAGGAGACAAGTGAAATCTCCCTGACTCCCCCGAAAAGTCCGGTTGGGGGAAACGTGGCGCGGCTGCCTGCCGTTCGCGCCTGGGATCTCCTCGAACCCCGTTTTAACGTTTGTGGATAAACCCACGGTGGACGAAACAATCATAAATACCTGAAACGCTGCCCCGTCCGCAGCCACTACTATTCAACAGCCATGGCCGAACTTCGTTCAAGCGTAGTTTGAGCAGGAGATATTTCTAGGAGATATTTCCACATTCAATGACGGCTCTCGGGGTTCGGGAGTATGCTGAATTTCGCTGCATTTTCTCTAACCACAGTGGGGATGAATCGGAAGGGGGCGCCACCATGCCAGAGTTGACCATGGAGCAGGCCATAGAAGCCGCCACACAGTTGAAGGCCCGGATCGGCGGGCAAACGGGCGATGCGTACCAGCAGCTGGAGACCGCCCTGCAGGTGTTCAAGGACGACGGATACCCCCTGGAATCCATAATTCCTCAAGGCGAGGACGCCAAACTGGGCTTTTCGCTGAAAAGCGCGGACGCCAGGACTTTCTTCGAAATCTACGGCAAGCTGATTCGTAAGAGCCTCTGCACGCCGCACGGCGAATTCAGCAAGCTCATCAAAAAGGGACTGGACACCTCCGTTGGAGCGGTGTTGACCGCGATCGTCACCACTCTAGGAATTCCGTTGGCCGCTCTCGGCGTCATCATTCCGGTCGCAGTGATCATTACGAACACCGGCCTGCAGGCATTTTGTGAGTTCACCGCTCCGAAGAAGTAGCCATGGCTCTCAATGAATTACTCTCGGCTGCAGACGGCCTGGGATATACACCCCGAACGCTGGAACTCCACCTCCCACTCGAACTCACAAAGAGTCTGTCTCTAAAGGCCCGCGCATTTCTTGAGATTGCCTTTGGCAAAAAAGGCTACACAATCCTCGAATTAACTGGTGATGCCTGGAAGGATGATCAGCTTGCAGTCGGCTACTTCCACAAATGCGATCCAGATGTACAACTAGAGATTCTGACCTTTATTACGTTGTTTGTGCATGAACTCACGCATCGAATCGACTTTCTCATTTCTCCGTTTGGCCTCCAATATTATGTCAATACGTTGCGCGAATACTGGCACCTTCAGGAATTCGTTCCACAAGTCTTGGATGATCCCAAGACTGTCGACAGCATGAGGTTCATCGTCGGCTTGTCGGACGATGTAACCGACAGGGAAGCAATAAAGGGGCTCTGGCCGGAGCTCAAGGGGATTATTCACAACTTCTATGCCTGGGGAGATGCAAGCAACGTCGTGCCATTGGGAAAGTATGCGGAAGAGGGCTGGAGCGACGATTTCAAGGGTACGTCGGACCTGTTCGGAGTGGGAATCGCCATGGAGCCAATCACCCTCCTGCGCATGTTTCACACATTTCGTATTTCAGGAAAGGACAAGCTCTGGTATCTGCGACCGCTCACCATTTTCGAGACCAAAGCGATCGTAAACTCTCTGCTTTTTATCCTGCACCTGTTTGGCAAACAAGGGCCCGAGATCTGCCACCGCTACTACGAGAGGGTGTATCTGCAGCGTCAAAAGCAACTTCCCCAGGACTATTTTTTTGTGTTGGACCTGGGCGCCCGGATCTACGGAGCGAACGACTTTGAGGCCCTGCTGAAGCTGAACAATCCTGAAATGTTGAAGTCGACGCTCTTGATTCTCTCAACGATCTGCTGGTACGCCCTGCAGGCCCCGCCTTTCTTGAAGGGTCAGGATCAACGCATCGGCAATCCAATTCTCCGGTTTTGGGCCTGTTTTCTGTTCTGGCGTGGGATCGCCCGCCGAACACTGAACGTTCAATTTACAAGCTCGGCCGAGGCGTTGGCGGTGCTCGACGAGTCGAAACAGGCAGCGGCCTTGCACGCAAAGCCGATCGGCGAAGTACTTCTCAACTGCCGGAAGGCAATCGACAACATGATCGAGCTTAATAGAAAACGAACCTGGCACCCAGACGTGCAGACGCACTTTAAACACATCTTTGCGCTGATGCGGCCCCACTTTGCTGACCGCGAACCAACTTACAGTTCTCTCCTGGGAATGCCCGACAATGGCAACCCCCTGTTGGGATGCCGTTCAAAAGAAGACTGGGAGCTGACCTACGATGACTACAAAACTCCGCCGGCAGTGAAAGAATGGCTCAACATCAGAACGGACCTGTTTTTCAACCTAGTAAAACCAGGCGAAGACATGATGAAGCGCCTGGAGTCTCATTTTCAGGCATTCTTCATTCCCTATAATTGTCGATGCGGACAGGGGATGACTGCGAAATGGGTATCGCGGTTTCTGCGCGAGTATCATCTCAAGTGCGCTTTCTGCGGCGAAACCAAGACGCTGCGTCGAGACGAAATGACGTTCATGTGAAGTGTAGTTGTTTAGTTACAAAAGTGCCGTCTCTGTCAGGGGTGATTCGGGCTCACGCGAAGATAGTCGTGTGCGGCGGCGAGAGGATGTAGGGCCATTGCGGGCCAGACCCATTGTGGGAAACATGCGGCCCCTAAGATCCGCACACCTTGTCCCTAATGGAGCCATTTGTATCCTTGTGGGCTGACGTTGTGGAGGCTAACCCATTGAAAGATATGGTAGGCCCGTGGGGACTCGAACCCCAGACCTCTACCGTGTCAAGGTAGCGCTCTAACCAACTGAGCTACGGGCCTAGAATCCATAAAGTTTAGCACGAGTGCCGGGTCAAAACGGACCGACCGCTCTGACCCACTCTGACCCACTGAATGATGCTGCCTTCGAGAATTCAGACGGTGTGCTAGTGTGTCCGGGGGACAGACCTGCAAGAGCATGCCGATCAAGGCGATTATCGAACCGTTCCGGGTCAAGAGCCTCGAGGCGATCCGCTGCACCAAGCGAGAGGAAGGTCAGAAACTCACGCAGGCCGGGGGCTACAACCTGGCGGCTTCCGATTCTGATGGACTAGCTGACGGATTCGAGATCTGCAGCGATGTCCACCAAACGGTGATGGCCTGGCGTTCATGCCGGAGATGAATCTCCCATGCAGATAACCATCGATGCCGGATTGATAAAGAAATGCCCGCGGACCGCGCTGGCGTGCGTGACGGCGCGCGTGGAGGCGAGCGCATCGCCCGCAGCGCTGCTCGAAGAGATGAAGACGAGAGAGACGGAAATTCAGAGATTGCCCTTCCCGCGCAGTGTGCTGGAGTCCCCGCAAGTGCAAGCCACGCGCAGGGCGTACAAGGCGCTGGGTAAAGATCCAGCGCGGTACCGCGGTTCGGCGGAGGCGCTGTTGCGCCGGGTGGTCGCGGGAAAAGGCTTGCCGCAAATCAATGCCGTCGTGGACGTTATCAATCTGGTGTCTGTGGAAAGCCGCCTGCCGATTGGTTTATACGACCTGACGCATGTGACCGGCGAAATTGTTTTTCGTGCGGGACGAGCGGGCGAAACCTACAAGGGGATTGGCAAATACGATTTGAATCTGGAAGGATTGCCGATATTCTGCGACGCCGCCGGGCCGCACGGAAGTCCGACCAGTGATTCGGAACGAACCATGGTGACGACGGCAACGAAGCACATCCTGGGGATCATCATTTCGTTTGGTGGCCAGGAAGGTCTCGAGCGCTGGGCACAGAGAATGTCCGCGCTGTTGACGCGACATGCTGCGGGACAAGACCTGCAGATGCAACTGATCTAGTGAGGTATCCGCTGTGGCTTGCTGCGTTTTGGCGGCCCCGATCATCTCCCAGCTTTGCCGAATGCTCCTTGAAGCTGCACCCTTCATCATGTTTACTATGAGCGCTGCTGTTGCCTGTTGCGCGCTGTCCAAACCCTTGGGAGACTGAGAACCAATCCAGTTAGCGTGGAAGAGGTGGCCGATGGCCTGCAATCCTGAAGTGTTGAAACACGTTCCGCTGTTTGCGCTGCTTGACGAAGAAGAGACCGCCGTGTTGGCGGGGCAAGTGCAACTCAAGAATTTCGCCGCGCGGCAACGCATCTACAAGATGGGTGATCCGAGCGGTCAAGCCTACGTGATGGTCTCCGGGAAGGTCCGCGTCACGACTGTGGACGAGGATCAACAAGAAGTCGTGGTAGATGAACCGGCTCACGGCGAGTTCTTCGGATTCGCGTCGATGCTGGAGCAGACGCCTCATCAGACCAATGCGACGGCCATCGAAGAAACCGTGTGTCTGGAAATCAGCCGGGGAGACATCGCGACCCTGCTGCAACGCAAGCCGCATGCGGGAATGGACATGTTGACCGTGCTGGGGCGACAGTTCCATGCCTCGCAGCAACTGGTGCGCCTTCGTGCGATGCGCAACGCCAACGAAGTGATCGAGGAAAAATCGACCCTTCCCGAGCGCATCGCGGACTCCATGGTCCAGTTCGGCGGATCCTGGACCTTCATCATTGGCTTTATGGTGATCGGCAGCATCTATACAGCCATCAACATAGGCTTGCGCAAGGCGGCGTGGGATCCCTATCCGTTTATCCTGCTAAATCTCCTCCTGTCCCTGCTGGCAGCCATCCAGGCGCCAGTCATTATGATGAGCCAGAATCGCCAGGACATGAAAGATCGCGTGCGCACCGAACTGGATTACTCCGTCAATCGCCGCGCCGAATCCGAGATTCAGGGTCTCGCGCGGAAGCTGAATCTGCTGGGGGAAAAGATGGGCGATCTGGAGGATCTGCTCCGGGGAAAACCGGCGGGAGGAGCACGGGGCGACAGGACAGGGGAATAGGGGCTAAGGGCTGGTGCCGTGCCCCCCTCGAACATTCTCAAGAGTGATAGCGAGCAGCAGAAGACGCCACGCTGACGTTTTGAGGAGCCTTATGTCCCCGGCCTGAAGTCCGCGGCTTTACGGCCCACAGGTAAGCACACATTCCAAGGAGTTTTGAGGGAGAAGGCCAGAGTTGTCACCCCCACTCCTCCCGATCAAGAAGGCACGATTCACTGTGACACGGGTTCGGCGAGGTGGGACTCGCTCGAGGTGACGCGGTGCTTGAGGAAGCCGCGGGCGGCCAGGAGCTCGGCGTTGAGCAGGGCGGCGCCGGCGGCGCCGCGGACGAGGTTGTGCGATAGCAGCGTGAGTTTGACGTCGAGTAGCGGGCATTCGCGGATGCGGCCGACGACGGCGGCCATGCCGTTTCCGGCGTGAACGTCGCGACGCGGCTGCGGGCGATTCTCTTCGTCGAGGACCACCACCGGATTTCGCAGGGCGGTCGGGAGAGATGCCAGCTCGGCGTCGACTTCGAAGTTGCGGATGGCTTCGCGAACTTCGTCGAGGGAGGCGATTTTTTTAAGGCCGACGGAGATGCATTCGAGGTGCCCGTCGATCACCGGCACGCGATTGCAATGGGCGCTGAGGCCGATGCCGGCGTCGACGAACCGCGAGCCATCCCATTTGCCTAGCAGCTTCTGCGGCTCGGCCTCCATTTTTTCCTCTTCGCCACTGATAAAAGGAACGACGTTGCCTTGGATATCCATGGAGGCGACGCCGGGGTAGCCTGCGCCGGAAATGGCCTGAAGTGTGACCACAAAGATTTTCTCGAGGCCAAAGGCGTCGGCGAGCGGTTTTAATACCAGAACCAGGCCGGCGGTCGAGCAATTGGGGTTGGTGACGATGAAGCCCGTGTCATAGCCGCGATTCTTCTGCTGCCAGGGAATGGCGTCGAGATGGGCGGCATTCACTTCCGGAATGAGCAAGGGAACGTCGGGATCCATGCGGTGATTCCTGCAATTGCTGACCACGGGGTAACCCGCGCGAGCGAAATCCTCCTCGGCGGGGCCAGCGACCGAAGAATCGAGCGCGGAGAAGACAAAGTCGCAATCGAGGGAGGGGTCCAGACCTTTGACCACGAGATTGCGAGCCACTTGGGGGATGGGCGCGTCGAGATGCCAGCGAACGGCTTCGGCGTAGGTCTTGCCGGAGGAACGCTCGGAGGCGGCAACTTCGGTGAGCTCGAACCAGGGATGACCGGCCAGCAGACTAACGAGACGCTGACCAACGATACCGGTCGCGCCGAGGACGCCCGCCCGCAACTTTTTCTCAGCTCGTCTTCCCGGCGTGCTTGCTTTTTCTACGTGCTTTTCGCTCGAACTCGCCGACTGTTTCGACTGCATGTTGCTGTCACCCCCATATTGAGATTGTGAACTCATGCCGCGCCGCCGTGCTGAGATTTTTGCATCGGGGCAGTAGCAGGATGTTGCCGTACTCGCGGCAAACCAATCCGTGTGCCCCGCGCCTGCGGGTTGAAGGTATTGCGAACCCAGACGACCATTCGGGTTTCGGCGGCGAGAGGCAGCACTTTCGCGTGGAGAACTTTCGCGCCGCTGGCGGCGAGGGCGCGGGCCTCATCGTAGCTGAGCTCATGCAGAAGGCGCGCTTCGGCGGATTCGTGGGGATTGGCGGTGAAGATGCCATCGACATCGGTCCAGATGACCAGTTCGTCGGCGTCCACGACATGAGCGATGATGGCTCCAGAAAAATCCGAGCTGTTGCGGCCGAGTGTGGTGATGCGGCCATCGGGAGTTGCGCCAATGAATCCAGTGACAACCGGCACGATGCCAGCTTCGAGGAGTGGCAGAAGAACCTCCCGGCCGCGCTGTTTTGTTTGTTCGAGATGTGGCTGCGCGTCGCGAAAGGTGTCGCAGGTCAGCACGAAATCCGAGGATGTGACGGGCACCGCAGAGACGCCTGACTTTTCCAGAGCGGCGGCGAAGAGCCTTGCGCTGAAGCGTTCGCCAAAGGATGCCAGGCGGTCGAAGAGCTCGGCGCCAGCGGCGACGCTGCCGCGAGCCGGGACTTCGTGAAGAAGGTCGCGTCCCAGGAGTTGCAACTCGCGGCGCACGCGAAGGTCATCCGGCGCGCTGAGCTGCAGATCGTGAAGCACATCGAGGTGAGTATCCAGGACCAGTTCGGCTTCGCGGCGCGCCGGCGCGAGCCTGCCATCGGCGAGAGCCCGGGCAATGGAAAGGAGGTGGTCGGTGAGGCCCTTCATGGCGGAGACCACCACGGTAACGCTGGATGCCCGCCTGGCGGCGAGAACAAGACCTGCGGCATGGAGCATGCGGTCCGCACCGAGAAGAGAACTGCCGCCGAATTTGAAGGCTACGACGTTGCTCTGTGGCTTGCTCGCCCCACCGGCCCAATGTACTCGCTCTTCTAACGCGGCGGGGTGTCTTTCCGCTGCTGACTCTTCCTGTATGTTTTCAAGGCTCATGACCTGCGCTCCTGGTTTCTCCGTGCGATGGCCACCGCTGGAGCGTCTCTGGAGGGGGCTTAAAAGAAGAAACCCACCGCCAGGTTCGCTTCTGGCGGTGGGTTGGAAACTTTTTCTAGCTCGCTAGCTGTTTCTCCACGCGCCCGAAGCGGAAATAGTCGTCATAGTCGTAGTCGACTTGGACGACTTAGCAATAATTCGCTTAGTGGCGATGGACAACATACCAGCGCCAAGATAACACAGCTCCGGTGGTTGGGGAAAGGGGATAAATCGGAAATGGGGAATCGTGCCGGAAAGGTCAGGAACGCGCTGGGGGGAGACCGCTAACCGAGTCCAAACCCCCAGGATGGTCTTGGTACTACATCTGTAAAATACTGAATCTACGTGTCTTAAGGACCGCAACTTCTTTTATCTCCTGGGGTTTCGATGCCCATGAATCGGTGCGTGCCTGGAGCACCACCGCAGTCGAACAGCAGGAAAGGAAAACCTATGAACCACAAGAAGTGGCTAAGTGCTGTCTTCGCATTCGCATGCATCGCATTCCTGAGCGGTTGCGGCGGTGTGTCTTCTTCCCCGATGACCGCAGCACAATCGGGCACCGTGTTCGTCACGGGAACGGACGCACCGCTGCCGAGCGTGGTTTCGTTTCAAGTGGACATTACCGGAATAACGGTCACGGACGGCAACAACACGCAATCGGTGCTCAGCGGAACGCAGACCGTGGATTTCGCGCGGCTGAATGGCTTGCGGACGTTGCTGGACATCAACACGATTCCCGCCGGCACGTATACCAGTGTTACTGCCACGCTGGCGAATCCGCAGATTGGATACTTGAATGTGAACCCGCCAGCGCGACCGGCGATCAGCACACTGAACGGAACCACCTCGCCGGCAGTGACTCTGACGCAATCAAGCGTGACCATTCCCCTGTCGACTCCTTTGGTCGTGAGCACGGGAAACATCATCGGTTTGAAGTTTGAATTCGACCTTCGCAAGTCGATCGCTGTCGACAGCAGCGGACAGATCACCGGCGCGGTCACCCCTATGCTGGATCTGAAAGCCATCACCCCAAATGACGCCGACGCCTATGTTGATGATTTCATCGCCGGTGTGGTGAGTGTGAACGCCAGGTAATTCCTTCATCATTCAGGGGCCGCACGGCCACCAGTTCACGGTGAACGTGAATGGTCAGACCGAATGGGAAGGCAGCGAGACCATCAGCAATCTGACTTCGACGTCCATCGTGGAAATCTCCGGGACACTGGACCGCACGACGGCGACTTTCCTTGCGGACTCGGTGGGAATCCTCTCGCAGGACCGGTTCTACGCGGACGGCCTGATCACCTACGTAAATCCGCCCACGAATACAGCCACGGACTTTGATCTGTATGTGCGAAGCGTGTTGCCTTCGGGTACGGGCTTTCAGTCGGGAGAAATCTCCACCATCGATCTCACTGGCAACGAGAAGTACTTCATCTACTGGATGCACAACAGCTGGACGAACCACTTCTTCAACGCCGGGCTGATGGTGCCCGGCCAGCATGTAAGCATCGGTGGACCATTTGCGAGCGGGGCTGTAACGGTGAAGCGCGTGGTGCTGCGGCATGAAGGGCACACCGGCACGTTGGTGGCCAGCAGCGTGAACTTCAATGCCAGCACATTTCAGTTCAATTCGAATGGACTGGCTGGCGTGCTGTTCAATGGACCGGTGACCGTGTACGTCACGCCGTTCACGCGATTTGGCGGCGGGCTGAAGAGCCTTAGCGACCTGAGCAGCAATCCGACCAATCCGTTGCGCGTTGTCGGTGTGGTGCTGAAGGATCCGATCAGCGGCCAGCCAGTGTTTGTTGCGCGCGGCGTGGAAGAACTTCCCAACTGACACGGTCTGGCAAGAGACTCACAGTGATAAAATGACGGCCACCCGGGAGGATCCGGGTGGTCGTGCTGCCCGGTCAGAGTCTTCCAGCAGGGTGGCGGAAGTGCGAAGAGCGACCTAGCTGACCGCTCCATCGTTTTTTCCTTCGTCTGGGGGAAGCAGTTTTCCTGCAGAGACACATATCCAGATAGCACAAACAAGAAGGCAGCCTTATATCCCCGGCCTGAACGCCGGGGCTGTACGGCTAGGACGGGCAAATTTCATGTGCGTTGGCTCATAAACTGACCGAACTTGTGTTTGTGAAAATCAGGCTGGAGCAGGTAAGGCCGGATTCAGCTTTTTGGAGTTCCGAGATGTCCACCGGAGTGACGTGTAAGCCACACGCCTCGATGCGGGCGCGCGTGCGCGGGAATGACGCAGGGAAAATGATGGTGCCGGCGAGCGCCAGCGCGTTGGCGGCATGCGGCTCGGCGGGATCAACGTCGATCCACTCATGGCCGGCGAGCGCCGTGGTGTCAAACCAGGCGCGATTGGCGAGGAGCTTGTTGCCACTGAGATGCGTGAGGGCCGATTTCAGGTGCAGGCAGCCGTTGACGGGAACGGCGATCACTTCATAGTTGTGCGGCGCAACAGTGACGGCAAGCTGGCGAAGGCCTTCGGCGTTGCTGCGTCGGGTGAGGCCGACAAAGAGCTTTCGGCCGATACGGAGGATGTCACCACCTTCGAGTGTGCCAGGAAGAGAAACGTATTCGAGCTGTCGAAATTGGGCGAGCGCTTGAGCGAGTGAAGGCGCCTCACGGCGGCGGGTTTCCGTTCCGAGCGACAGGATCACTGCCAATTCATCGAGAACCACGGCGGGGTCTTCGACGAACATGGAATCGGGAAGGTCGGGCTCGGCGGGAAGCGAAATAACACGGGCGCCCAACCTGCCGAGCAGCTTCTCGTAGGCGTGGTGCTGCTCCTGGGCGGTGACCAGATCGATGGGCTGGCGGTCGATGAAGGAAAGTTCGCAATCGACGATGGCCGGGCTGACCGCCCGTGTGATGGCAGTAAGCATTCTGGTGGTGAGAGTTTACACGAGAACGCTCCAGGAAACGTTGAAGGTAGAGCCCAGCCAGAATAGACTCTAGCCCACAATTGGATGTTCGGGAGGCCAGTGTCATGAACGATTCCATGAGGCGCGTGGCGGCGGTTCTGCTGGTGATCCTGGGAGGGGCGGCGCTGTGGTGGGCGGATAGTGGAGCGGCGGGTTCCGCATCGGCGAATGACGCCATGGTGGCGACGATGGCGGCAGCGCGAGAGCGTGCGGCAGCTAACGATTCGCGCTTGAAGGGAGCGTTGCGCTTCGAGCAGGGCGGCTGGATCTACGTGCATCTCGAGGGCCCTCCGGGCGCGATGGGATATCAGCATGGGTACCTTCTGGCGCCGGAGATCGAAGACGCGTTCGCGGCAGTGAGCGCGGGGATGAGGCATTCGACCAAACGAGACTGGGAATTTTTCCGCAGAGCCGCGCGCGAAATGCTGTGGCCGAAGATCGATACGGAGTATCAGCAGGAGCTGCAGGGCATCGTCGAGGGGCTGCGCGCACGCACCGGGTCGAAGCTGGATGTGGACGACATTGTGGCGTTCAATGCATTCGAAGAGCTGCCAGATTATTACCTGCCGTGGCTGAACAAGCAGCAAAAGACGGGGCTGGCGCCGGACCTGAAGAGCCCGGGGAATTGCAGCGCTTTCGTGGCCACGGGAAGCTGGACAAAAGACGGCCAGATCGTGATGGCGCACAACAACTGGACGAGCTACCGGAACGGCGAACGGTGGCGGATCGTGTTCGACATCGCGCCGAAGAACGGTTACCGAATCCTGATGGATGGTTTCCCGGGAGTGATCGCGAGCGACGACGATTTCGGGATCAACAGCGACGGGCTGATGGTGACGGAAACGACCATCACGCAGTTCGAAGGCTGGGACCCGAATGGCAAGCCGGAATTCGTGCGCGCCAGGAAGGCGCTGCAGTACGCGGGCTCGATCGACGAATACACAAATATCATACTGGACGGGAACAACGGGGGATATGCAAACGACTGGCTGCTCGGTGACCGGAAGACCGGTGAAATCGCGCAACTCGAACTTGGGTTAAGAGCGCACCAGCTGTGGAAGACCAAGGATGGCGTGCTCGCCGGATCGAACTGGGCGCGCGACCCGCAGGTGCTCAAAGAAGACGCGCCGCAATTTGATCCGGCTGATAAGGAGAGTTCGCCGAACGCCAGGCGGGCGAGGTGGGATGAATTACTAAAGGAAAACAAAGGAAAGATCGACGTAGCGCTTGCGCAACAGATGCTGGGCGACCACCGAGACACCGCTCAGCACAAGGAAGAAGCCAACGAGCGCACGCTCTGCGGGCACGTGGATGGATCGTCGCGCGGCGTCCCAGAGTGGGATTGGCAACCCTACTATCCCGGTGGAGCGGTGCAAGGAAAAGTGACGGACGCAACGATGGCAGGAGAAATGCACATCTTGGCACGCATGGGGCATCCCTGCGGCGGGGATTTTCTCGCCAAGCCGTTTCTCGCGGCTCATCCCGAGTATGCCTGGCAGGAGCCTTATTTGCGGGATATGAAGGCGGGTCCATGGACGGAGTTCCGGTCAGGCCAAGCCCAGAAAGAATAAGACCGATCTTAAAAAAGCGCGGTCGCAGAACTGTGGGAGAAGAACGTCGCCAGGGGGTAAGGAAACACCGGCACGGCGTGGCTAATCCACAGCCGGGTTATTCCGGCCCCCAGGAGCATCCCGGCAAGAATCAGGCCGATCACACCAAGCACAATGGCAATATCCGATCTTGAAAACACCAGGCCGCCTGCCCTTCGAGAAGATTCAGGAGCGGAATCAGCAGATGGCTGGCTGTGGGCCAACGGAGAATGTGGGCTCTTGTCGGAAACTTCCGGTTGCACCAAGAGGCAGTAGCCCTTGCGGGGAATAGTCTCGATGTACAGCGGCTGATCGGAGGAATCGCCGAGCGCCTGGCGGAGTTTGTTGACTGTGGTATTTACGTTGGCGTCGTAGTTGACATGCGTATCGGCGGGCCAGAGCCGCATGCGCAGTTCTTCGCGGGTGACGACTTCACCAGGTTTTTCGAGAAGGGTCAGAAGAACCTGATAAACCTTCCCCTGGAGCTTCAGCCGGGACCCGTTCCGGGTAACTTCCTGCCGCTGCTGGTCAATGCGGAACGGCCCAAAGAGGACATAGCGGCCGGACGACAACAGTACCCGCTCCGAAGCCGTCGGCTCATCCGGTTCTCGCATGGAGATCACTTCCGGTGACATAGACGCCCACCCTTATGGTATATAGACGTAGAAACCACTCGAGAGTTTTCTATTGTTACGAAAAATTTCATCCTTAGTTCCATGAAATCGCTGAACCCGGACCGCATCTGTCAGGGAGGCCGGAGGAATCTAAGAATCGGGATGTTACAGAAGGAAATCGTCTAAATTTAGAAGCCCATTATATGAATTAGCGTAATTCCATGCCTCCAGCGAAGTGCCATTTTGTGGCCAGGTGCGTCTAAAACCCCAAAATCAGGGCTTTCCTACCATGCGAGGTGAAGAGCATGCGGCGTGTCATGACGCTTTATGCAGTAAATGCTTGGCTTCTTCTGTCCGGGGCAGCGATGGCGCTGGGGGGTGCACCGCAAGAAGCCTCCACAACTCAGCTGGGCACCGCAGCGGCGGCGGCCTATGAGGCTGAAAATTGGAGCGAGGCTGCCAAGTTATACGGCCAGATGGTCGAAACGGCGCCGAATCCACGCGCCTGGTATCGCTTGGGGATGTCGTTCTATAAGAGCGGGAAACAAGAGCAGGCCATGGAAGCTTTTGAAAAAGGCCGAGCGCAGGGGCTGCCCCCGCAATTGGTTGAATATGGAATTGCCGCCGTCTTCGTGTCGAAAAAAGACAAGGATAGGGCGTTTGAACACCTGGAAAAGGCGGCGCAAAATGGCTTGCGACCCGAGCAATTGTCAACGGATGCCGATTTGGCAGAACTAAAGTCCGACCCGCGCTTTCGAAAAATCCTCGAGATGGTGACACGCAACCAAAAACCATGCGCTTATGCAGCGGAAAATCGCCAATTTGACTTCTGGCTGGGCCAATGGACCGTGGTCACGAGCACGGGCGCGAGGCCCGCGGGAGACAGCCGTATCGAATTGATTCTCGGGGATTGCGTGGTACAGGAAAACTGGACCAGTGCGGGAAACACCGGCTACTCCGGGAAGAGCTACAACATCTACAACACGGCGCTCCAGCGTTGGGAACAATACTGGGTGGACAACGCCGGCGGCAACATTTTTTTCTATGGCGGGTCGAAGGACGGAATCATGGATTACTGGACGGATGAGCTCCCGCAACCAGACGGGAAAAAACTAAAACGGCATCTGCAATTCCTCAAGCTTGGACCTGACACGGTCCGTCAATTCAGCCAGGGTTCGAACGACAATGGCAAGACCTGGTTCGTGGAGTACGACTTCACTTACAACCGGAAAAAATAGGATTCCCGGGAAGCGCATCCTTAGGGCAAGTCGAGATCGAGAGCGTAGATATCCGTTAAACCGCGCTCCACCATCACGTAAACAGATCCATCCAGTGCAACCCCACTGAAGATGCAATGCGCAGGGCTGCTGCGAAGGATCTCGCCGCAACTAAAGACCCTTTCCACCTGGCGATTGGCGATCTGCACGCGATAGATGGCCTGCTGGCTGTCCAGCTGATCCTGAAAATAGATCGCGGCAGAGCCGGAAGTCCAGTACGGAGCGCCGAGAAGCCCGCCCTCGGCCATCTCCCTCCATTTTTCCATCTGGAAATCATAAAGAAGCAGTCGGTGATTTGTTTCGTCAAGAGCCGCGACATAGCGCCCATTGGGAGACCACCGAGGCGCGACCAAACCTCGGGACTCCGGCAAGAGTGTCCACTCACCGGTGCTTGATTTGAACAAATAGATACCAAATTTGGGCTGCGTCTTTTGTTCGCGCATGCTGACCACGATTTGCGTGCCATCCGGTGACCAATCGGCGTCGGAAGCCTCGCGGCTCTCGGGAAGGACCGCGCGCATGGCGCCGCCATCCGCGGAGAGGAAATAGATCTGGTGCATGGAGCCGGGACGCGCGCCGGTGAATAGAATCTGCTTGCCATCCCTCGACCAATGCGGAGCCGAGGCGACCAGCGGAGGTTTGGTTAGGCGAAGCCGCTGAGCGCCATCGATGCTGCTCCTCCATAGCGAGCCATCCGGACGATCGGTATACAAAGCCAGATGGCCGTCGGGGGAGACGCTGGCTAGCTCCGCGTTGGCATTGGGAATCAAGGTATCGGCATGATGAGATGGCGGCTCGATTTTCTGCAGTTCGCGATTCGAGCGGAAGCTGAAGGCAAATACGCGGGAACCCGTTTCGGCGGGGATGGCTACGTGCAAGGAATCAGGGCCATGCGTCAATTGCACGGGATCATGGTGCGATCGGCGGAACCACTTCCACGCTTCGCGGATGCCCCAGAGATTGCAATCGTAGTTTTCGCAGCCGGAGAAAAGAAAGTACCTGCCATCCGCTGTCCACTCACCGGCGGACTGAGAGGCCGGCTGCCTTCCGCTG
Source organism: Acidobacteriota bacterium (assembly GCA_003225295.1). GTDB lineage: Bacteria > Acidobacteriota > Terriglobia > Acidiferrales > UBA7541 > Acidiferrum. The sequence continues at coordinate 52,268 of QHYZ01000065.1, forward strand.
GCAAGAATGAGATGCAAACCGGAACCATCGGCGGCCATTTCCCAGACCGCTTGGGTGCCATCCTCGCGCTTGTCCATGTTGAAACGAATGGTTTCGCCGTCGGGAGACCAGGCCGGGAAGTGCGGCAGTCCCGGACCATGCGCCAGTTCGCGAAGCTGTGTCCCGTCGGGACGGATGGTATAGAGGCTGCGGCCGCGAACATAAATGATCTGGCTGCCATCCGGAGACCAAGCGGGGTCGTGGCCAACGGCTTCGCCAATGCGCCGCGGCTCACCGCCCTGCACGGGCCAGAGCCACAGCGGCATCTCATCATCGCGCCGGGTGAACCGCCCGATCAGAAACTGCGAATGGTCGGGCGAGAGGGCGAAAAGCCGGGTGTTTTCAAAAGGAGCGGGCATTTTTTCCGCGTTGCCGCCTTCCACCGAAGTCTGCATCAGATTCCAGTGGCCGCCGTCATGCTCGAGAAAAAAAATCCTCGTGCCATCGGACACGATCCCGCCCCATTCATCGATTCCTCCGGCGTTGGTAATGCGCGTCATGCGCTGCACGCTGGGACGGGGGATGGGGTACACGATGAAAAAGAGCAGCCACGAACCAAAGGCAATCGCGCAGGAAAGAAGACTGAAATCGATCCACCGCGCCGCGCGCCCCGCCATTTTCCTTTCCCGGTAAAGCTCGGCAGCCCGCTCCGGAGAGAATTCCGGATTGAGGCGCATGCGGACTTCGATGGACTCTTCAGAACTCTCCGAAGAAACACTTGTCCAGGGAGAAATGGGGTTGGCTGAACCGTTGGCGGTATGGACCGGCGCGAGGAAACGATAACCCTGGCGGGGAACGGTTTCGATAAAGCGCGGATTCTCCGCGTCATCTTGGATGGCCGCACGAAGTTTCTTCAGCGCGGCATTGAGGCTGCCGTCAAAATTAACGTGCGTGCCTTCGGGCCATAGCGACTGCTGGAGTTCTTCGCGGGTGACGATTTCACCGGGGCGCTGCAAAAGCAGCGTGAGGATTCTGAAGGGCTGTTCTTGAATCTTGAGGCGTACGCCCTGCCGGAAAAGCACACCCTGGAGCAGATCGACCTCGTAGAGGCCGAACCGCAGGGCGAGTTTGGGGTCAACACCGTGTTCCACTCTGGAGAAGTCCCCCGAATGAATCGGCGGACTATACCACGCGAGCTGCCGCGAGGAAAGAGTCTAGTTCATGTATGGACATAACATACTGATCACACTAGCCTTATTGGGTCACAGAATTTTCAGGGTTAGTTCGTTTGACGCTCTGGCAGGATTTGAGTTAGGAAAAGGCACGTCCCCGTGGCAGATCAGATCATTTCGAAGAGCTGCGCCGGGATCTTTGAACTCAATAGGAGGACCTGGGAGAATTACATTTCTTGAAAGCCCGTAGTCCCAAGAACCGTCGAAATACCCGCGTTCGCGCGCTCTGAACCAATCCTACCCAGTGTCGGACGCGGGCATTTCGATTCAGAATGTAAGTCCTTTCCCCTCCGATTCCCGGCTTTCCCCTGGGAGCACCCATTCGCAGAGCATAGGCGTGAAGTTTTTCCTTCCACCCGGAGATGGAGAGCCGCCAGGATCTAGGAGCCCACCCGGGTAACGGCAACCGACGGTCAGCAAGCCGTAGTTTCTTTCGCGGCCGCGGGGGCAGATATCCCGCAAATTTCCTGCTTGACACTATGGCGTGTGACGATATAGCGTATGACGACAGAATACCCTTCTACGGAGCTGACCCCTTGAGTGCTGCGCAAAGCAACGCCGAATCGTTCGGGCCACTGACGCCCTCCATGTTCCATGTGCTGCTGGCGCTGGCAGGCGAGGATCTTCACGGCTATGCCATTCTGAAGGAAGTGCAGCTGCGCACCGGCGGCAAAGTCCGGCTGAGCACGGGAACCTTGTATGGCATCATCAAGCGCTTGCTCAACGATGGCCTGATCGTTGAGCTGCGATCGCGACCCGCGGAATCCCAAGACGACGAACGGCGCCGTTATTACCGATTGACGCCCCAAGGCCGGCAGGTGGCCAGCGCAGAGGCGGAGAGGATGGATGAAATCCTATCCCTTGCGCGGTCGAGAAATTTGTTGAAGAAGCCTCGCACGGCCTAAAGGAACTGAGGATTCCGGAAACAGCGAGTGCTCCGACGAGCGGTGCGGGGGGGCGCCGCAGGAGGACACCATGACAGGGACTGATTCGAGAGCAGCACGAGTCTATCGGGCACTCCTACGGCTTCTTCCCTTCGATTTTCGGAGTGACTTCGGCCCCGCCATGGAAACGGCGTTCCAGGAACAACACCAGGAAGCGGGACGTCGCAGCGGAGGCGCCGGTGTTCTGCGCCTATGGTGGGAGACGATTGTGGGAATTTTCCGCACGGCTCCGGGCGAGCACCTGGCGATGTTTCGGCAGGATGCCGGATTCGCGCTGCGCATGATGCGCAAGAGCCCGGGGTTCACCCTTGCGGCCATCCTCACGCTGGGCCTGGGGATCGGCGCGAATTCGGCAATCTTCAGCGTGGTCAACGCGGTGCTGCTGAAGCCCCTGCCTTACGAACACGGTGACCGCCTGGTGGTCTTGCAGCAACGCATGGGAACGATCGATCAGCGTTTCTCTGCCGCAGACACCGACGACTACCGGCGGCAAAGCCGCGCGCTCGATGGCCTGGTCGAATACCACAACATGAATTTCATCTTGTTGGGTCGCAGCGAGCCGGAGCGCGTGGAAACCGGGGTGGTTTCCTGGAATTTCTTCGATGTTTTCGGCGTCAAGCCGCTCTTCGGGCGCACTTTCCGGCCGGAAGATGAGCAGCCCGGTGCGCCTGCCGTGCTGATGCTTAGCTACGAATATTGGATCAAAAGCTTTGGCGGCGACCCGACGGTGGTGAACAAGACGTTCTCGATGAACGACAGGGTTCACACGGTGATCGGTGTGCTGCCGCCGGTGCCGCAATACCCGGACGAGAACGATGTGTACATGCCAACGACCGCCTGTCCTTTCCGGTCGCGCCCCGCGACGGTCGCCAATCGGCAGGCACGTATGGTGCAGGTGTTCGGGCGAATGAAGTCCGGAGTGGGCGTGCGTCAGGCGCAAGCGGATTTGAGTGGTGTTGCCGCGAATCTCGAGAAGGCTTACCCGCAAGACTATCCCGAGGGGAATAACTATGCGGTCGAAACGATAGCGCTCGAAGAGGCGCTCACGCACAACGCCCGTCCGACCATGCTCGTGTTGCTGGCGGCCGCGGGCTTCGTTCTATTGATCGCCTGCGCGAATGTCGCGAACCTGAATCTTTCGCGGATGGTGCGGCGAGAGCGGGAGCTTGCGGTGCGCGCCGCATTGGGCGCCGGGCGCGTGCGCATGTTCCGCCAACTCCTGACGGAGAGTTTCTTGCTGGCCGTGGTCGGCGGGGGCCTGGGCCTGCTTTTTTCCTGGGGCGCGCTGAATCTGCTGGTCGGTTTTGCCGCGCGCTTCACCCCGCGGGCTCGGGAAATTCACATGGACGCCGGAGTTTTAATGTTCACTTTTTTGGTGGCCGTGCTGACCAGCCTGCTTTCTGGCACCGCGCCGGCGCTGGCGGCGCGCGAGACGGTGGGCGGGACGCTGAAAGAAGGTGGCCAGCAGTCTACCATGGGGCTCGGGAAGCACCGCTTGAGAAGCTTGCTCATTGTTGCGCAGGTGGCGGTTTCCTTCCTGCTGCTGATTGGCGCGGGGCTGATGTTGCGTAGCTTCATGAAGCTGCAACATGTGGACCCCGGCTTCCAGCCGGAAAACGTCTTGACCATGGAAGTGGCACTGGACTTCATTAAGTACGACACCAGCGACAAACAACGCGCCTTTTTTGAGACTCTGCTGGAGAAGGTCCAGATGCAAAGCGGCGTCAAATCGGCAGCTGCCTCCATGATGATTCCCTTTACCGCGGACATGACCATGACCGGCGATTTCGAGATGGAAGCACAGCGGCACGCGCCGGGGCAGGCCATGCCCAAAGCGGATTTCAGGATTGTGAGCCCATCCTTCTTTGAAGTGCTGCACATTCCCATCATCAACGGGAGGGGATTCTTCGAAACCGACCGGCCGGGCCATCCGGACGTGGCGGTCGTGAATCGAAGCGCCGTGAGCCATCTCTGGGGATCGCTGAATCCGGTGGGAACGCGGTTCTCCACCGATGGAGGGAAAACCTGGACACAAGTGGTTGGAGTGGTTGGCGACATCAAACAGTACGGTCTCGATAAAGATGTGGCCGATGAGATTTATGTGCCCCTGGCGCAGAACCCCATGGGACAGGCCAGCCTGGTGATCAAGACAGCGGTGGAACCGATGAGCATTGCCGGTGGCGTGATCGAGCTGTTGCACGGCGTCGATCGGAATCAACCGGCCGCGCGCGTGAGATCGCTCGAGCAGGTGCGCGCGGAATCGGTTGCGGCACCGCGGTTGACCACCAATTTGCTGGGACTCTTTGCATTGCTGGCGCTGGCAATTGCGGCAACGGGGATCGGCGGCGTGATGGCGCTGGCCGTCGGCCAGCGCCGGCATGAAATCGGCGTGCGCATGGCCATTGGCGCGCGTCCGGTGGAAATCCTCGGCATGATACTGCGCCAGGGCATGGCCCTCGCCCTGGTGGGCATGGCGCTCGGCTTGCTGGGCGCCCTGGCACTCACGCGGCTTTTCGAAGGACTGCTGTTCGAAGTCGCACCAACGGATCCGTCCACGTTTGTCGGTGTGGCGGCGGTGCTCGGTGCCGCCGCCCTGGTGGCGTGCTACGTGCCCGCACGCCGCGCGGCGCGCGTAGACCCCATCATCGCTCTGCGCGCGGAATAGTGCGGGAGACCGTCGTCCTGGTCGTGTGCGAGCGTCCGCCCTGCCGACGCCCGGAGCCATTGGGTTACCGGATCCCATACCGTCGTCCTACTTTTCCCGCTCGACGGGGGCAGGTCTGTTAAACTATGGACTGCTGCGCCGCACCTAAGGATGTGTGACCGCCCGTCGGTCAGCCTAAATAAAGGTACATTCGTCAAGGCTGCTGGTTGTTTCAGCAGCTATTTTTGTCTTTAGAGAACTTGAACCCGACTGCGTCGGGGTCATTGGACGGCATCATATGAGTCAAGCGATTCGCAACATCGCCATCATCGCGCACGTGGACCACGGCAAGACCACGCTCGTGGATGCCATGCTGCGGCAAAGCGGCATTTTCCGCGCCAACGAAGCCGTCGTCGAGCGGGTGATGGATTCAAACGACCTCGAACGCGAGCGCGGCATCACCATTCTTGCCAAGAACACGGCGCTTTTTTTTCACGACGTCAAGATCAACATCGTGGACACCCCGGGACACAGCGACTTTGGCGGCGAAGTGGAGCGCGCGCTGCGCATGGTGGATGGTGTTGTGGTGCTGGTCGACGCCAGCGAAGGGCCGCTGCCGCAGACGCGTTACGTTCTGCAGAAGGCACTTGCAGCGAAGCTCCCGCCGGTGATCGTGCTGAACAAGATCGACCGCACCGATGCGCGCGCCAAGGAAGTCCTGGACGAAATCTACGATCTTTTCATTGATCTCGACGCCAGCGAAGACCAGCTTGATTTTCCCGTTATCTACACCAATGCCCGCGACGGCGTGGCGCACCGCACACCGGGTGACGATTCGAAGGATTTGCTGCCGTTATTCGAGACCATCGTGAAACACATTCCTGCTCCTCCGGGCGATCCACAGGGCGTGTTGCAGATTCAGGTGATGAACCTGGATTACAGCGAATTCCTGGGACGCATCGCGATCGGGCGCGTTTTCAACGGCACGCTCAGGCGCGGCGCAGACGTGGGCATCGTCAAGCTGGACGGCAAGCTGACCTCCACGCGCATCACCAAGTTGTATACCTTCCGAGGCCTGGAACGGGATGAAGCCGAAGCCGTCCCGGCGGGCGATCTGGTGGCCATTGCGGGCGTCGAGGGCATCAACATCGGGGAAAGCATTACAGATCTGGCGAACCCCATGCCGCTGGAGCCGCTGCTGATTGACGAGCCCACCTTGGCGATGATTTTCACCGTCAATAGCAGTCCGCTTTCCGGTAAAGAAGGAACGTATCTCACTTCGCGCGACCTTCGCGATCGCCTGCAAAAAGAACTCTTGACCAACGTGTCCATCCGCGTGGAAGACACGGACACGCCGGAATCCTTCCGCGTGCTGGGGCGCGGCGAACTGCAGCTAGCGATTTTAATCGAAACGATGCGGCGCGAAGGTTTTGAGCTGATGGTGGGCAAGCCCGAGATTGTCACCCGTACGGAAAAGGGCAAGAAACTCGAGCCGCTCGAGCGGCTGGTGATCGACGTGCCCGAGAATTTCATCGGAATTATCATGGAAACGACCGGCAGCCGACGCGGCGAGATGATCAAGATGAGCAATCACGGCTCGGGCCGCGTGCGCATGGATTTCAAGATCCCCTCGCGCGGATTGATCGGACTCCGCAGCCAGTTGCTCACGGACACGCGAGGCACGGCGCTGATTCATTCGATTTTCGAAGGCTGGATGGAATACGGCGGAGAGATGGCGCTGCGTCCCACGGGCGCGCTGGTCGCCGACCGCAGCGGACCATCCACCGCATTTGCGCTGTGGAACATCCAGGAACGCGGCGAATTATTCATCGGGCCGGCGATCGATGTCTACGAAGGCATGATCGTGGGCGAAAATTCGCGCGAACAGGACATGGATGTCAACGTGACGAAAGAAAAGAAGCAGACCAACATGCGCTCCTCCAGCGCGGACGAAGCGATCCGCTTGATTCCGCACCGCGAGCTGAGTCTCGAGCAGGCCATCGAATTTATTGCCGACGACGAGTACGTGGAAATCACTCCGAAATCCATTCGCCTGCGCAAGAAGGTCCTGCAAGCCAACAAACGGCCGCGCCGTTGGCAGGAAATTCGCGCCAGTCAGGCCACCACCTAGCCGGCAGTCTTCTCAGTGTGCTGATTCCTCCAGCAGTTCCGCCAAGTATTGTTTCCAAACGGCGGCCCTGGTATGCGTGCCGTGCCCGCGCGTTTCGTCGCTCGTGGGGATCAACACGAAGCGTGCGTTTTTCACCCTTTGCGTTTCACGTTCGGCCATTTGGAGCTCGGGCGGATTGATGAAGTCGTCCGCGGAATTGATGTACATGACCGGCGCAATGATGTTCTCAAGGTGCACCGCAGGGTCGTAATTGCGCGAAGCGTTCACCGCGTACCAGAGATCGTTGGCATCCAGTCCGGTCATGCGCGTCTTGAAATAGTCGTCGAGATATTTGTCCGCGGCATCGCGCGTCGGCAGAGTTTTCTGCATGTACAGCGGCGCACTGCCGGCAATCAGCAGAAGGTCGAGCGCCGTGCGCAATCCTTGCCGGGGTTCCGTCGCGTAATCTCCTCCCTTCCATTCCGGATCATTGCGAATCGCCTCCATCACCATCTTGCGCCAGACGCGGTTGCGTCCGGCGATCTCCACCGGCTGGCAGGCCAGCGGCATGAGCGCGTCCATGAAGGCTGGATAGGTTTCTCCCCAGACAAAGGAATGCATACAGCCCATGGAGGTGCCCAGGATAAGACGCAAATGATTCACCCCCAGGCCCTCGTTGAGAAGCTGATAGTGCGCGGCGACCATGTCGTCGTAGTCGTACTCAGGGAAATGAGCATGCCGCCCGTCGCTGGGCTTCGAGGATTTTCCGTGGCCGACGCCGTCGGGAAGAATGATGAAGTAGCGATTCGCGTCCAGGAGTTGTCCCGGACCGAAGAGCTCACCGGCAAATTGCGGCTGCATGAATTGCTGGCCCGAACCGCCGGTGCCGTGGAGAATCAGAACGGCGTTTGTGACGCGGCCCTCCGCGTTCAGCAGCGGCTTCCCAAGCGTGGTGTAGTGCAAGCGCAGTTCCGGCAGCATTCCGCCCGACCGGAATTTGAAATTCTTGACGATGAAATCGCCTTCGGTGGTCACCGGAAGCGCCGCCTGCTGCCCGGCTGAAGGAAGGCTCAGAAAAGCCGAGACAGCAGCCACAAAAAGGGAACAGCCAAGGGAACAAGCGGTCATCATGCACCTCTTCGAACGGAAGACTAGCACACTCGGCCGCAGCGTCTCCTTCGGAGCGGCAACGCGAGACGCGAGAGTTGGGACGCGGGGAATCAGTGCCACCGGCCCCCAGCCAGGCCGCGATCGCGGACGGCCACCCCTCGGCGACGGCAAATTAGTACGCTGCGTGCTAAGAATGATATAAAGTCAGAGCCCTATGCAGCCAATCCAGGGGGAGGCGTGCTGTGCCCGGCCGTAAGACTGCCTCTTCCAGCGCAGTTCATCAAGGAGACTGATGGAATCCGTGAGTTCTCGACAGACAGAATCTGCCGTGGCATCGCATCCTAGGATCGCCGCAACAGCCACCGCGCTGCCGCCCCACACCATCACCCGCGATGACGTAAAGGTCTACATGGGACGGGTCTTTGACATCCCCGAGCGCCGCCTCGAAGCGATGATGAGTATCGTCGATAACGCGCAAGTTCACAACCGGCACGCCATCTTCCCTCTCGACTACACCATCGAGCCGCGCCCGCTGTCGCAAACCAATAATGAATACATCGAGCACGCCGTGAAGCTCGGCCGCGAAGCGGCGGAAAAATGCCTGGAGCGCGCGGGCTTGAAGAGCGATCAAATTGATATGATCATCACGGTGTCCTGCACGGGCTTCATGATTCCGTCGCTGGACGCCCACCTCATCAATCTGATGGGATTCCGTTCCAATGTCAGGCGCATGCCATTCACGGAACTGGGCTGCGCCGCCGGGGCCATGGCGCTGGGACGGGCAGCCGATTACTTGAAGGCCGAACCGGGCGGAAACGTCCTGATCATCGCCGTGGAGCTGCCCTCACTCACGTTTCAGCGCAAGGACATTTCGCAAGCCAACCTGATTTCTTCGATTCTATTCGGGGACGGGGCCGCGGCCGCGGTGGTCAGCGGAAAACAAACCCGGGGGCCAAAGATTCTTGTTTCGGAGACTTATACGTTTCCCGATTCGCTGGGTGCCATGGGATTTGACCTGCGCGATTCCGGATTCCACATTCTGCTGGCCAAGGATGTTCCCGAAATGATCGGCGGAAGGATCGCCGGACTGGTCGAGGGCTTCCTCGATCGTCACGGCCGGAAGCGCGAGGAGATCAAGGGTTGGATTTTGCATCCCGGTGGGGCACGGTTGCTCGGAAACATCGAGACGGAGCTCGGACTGTGCAAGTGCGACACCCAGCCGTCCTGGGACATTCTCGGAAACGTCGGAAATCTCTCCAGCGCGACGATCCTTTTTATTCTACAGGAGTGGCTGGAAAAAAGGCCGCTGCAGCCCGGCGAATACGCGCTGGCAGCGGCGTTTGGACCGGGCTTCAGCGCGGAGTTTCTGCTACTGCAATGGACCTGAGCGTCATCGTGTTTCTCGGCCTGCTCCTTGCCGTAGCCTTGCTGCGGCTGGCCGAGTTGCGCATCTCCAGGCGGCACCAGAGAGAAATGACCGCGCGCGGCGCGGCGAAAGTCGATGAGCCGAAATTCCGCTGGATGGTGCTGCTGCACATCGCGGTGCTGCTTGGCGCTGCGCTCGAAGTACTGCTGCTTAAGCGTGCTTTCCTCCCCTGGCTGGCTGCGCCGATGTTGGCCGTCTTCCTGGCGGCCAATGCCGTGCGCTGGTGGGTCATCCGCGCTCTTGGCCAACACTGGAACGTGCAGGTAGTGGATTCCACGCGCTTCGGCGTGGTTACCTCGGGACCTTTTCGGTACGTTCGGCACCCTAACTATGCGGCCGTTTTTGCGGAGATGCTGGCTCTTCCGCTCATCCACACGGCGTGGATCACCGCCGTTGCGGGAGCCATTGCGCACATGGGAGTCCTGGCCGAACGGCTCTCCACGGAGGAGCGCGTGCTTTTCGCCAATCCCCACTATCGCGCGGCGATGACTGGCAAGCCACGCTTCTTGCCCGGACTCTTCTGAAGGGCGGCCTGCAATGCGTTGGCGAACCTCCCGCGTCGCATTACCGCTGTTGCTCTCCGTGGCCATCTGCGGCGCGCGGCCGGAGACCCGCGCAAATGGGCCGGCGTTCACCAAGGTGCCGGAACTGGCCTCCGGATTTCACCTGCTTTACACTCAGGACTTCGCCGCCGGCCGCGAAAAATTTGCGGACTGGGAATTACAGCATCCCGACGAGCCCTTTGGGCGGGTCGCTGTTGCGGCCAGCTATCTCTTCGAGGAGTTTTACCGCCAGGATGTCCTCTCCAGTGATTTCTTCTTGAACGAGAAAAAATTCCTGCGCGGCATTGACGGCCAACCCGATCCCGAGCGAATGAAGAATTTTCAGGAGGCCGTCCAGCACGCGCGGAAGCTCGCAAGGCAGCGCCTGGAAAAAGACCCCAAGGACCCCGAAGCGCTCTTCGCGCTGGCACTGTCGGCGGGGATGGAATCCGACGCAGATATGATTCTCAGGAAGCAGCACCTGGAAGCCTTGAAGCGGCTTAAGGAGGCCAACGAACATGCCAAGCAATTGCTCGCACAGCACCCGGACGCCAATGATGCATACGTAGCCCTGGGAGCGGCCAACTACATTATCGGAAGCCTCTCGGGCGGTGCGCGGTTCTTCCTGCGGTTCGGAGGAATCCACGGCGACAAAACGCTCGGCATGCAGCAGCTTGGAAAAACAATTGAAAACGGACGGTACCTGCAGCCGTTTGCCAAGATCTTGCTGGCATTGGCGGCTCGCAGAGAGAAACAAGAGCGCCTGGCGCAGAAACTGCTCCACGAATTGAGTGAGGAATTTCCGGAGAGTGGGCTCTACGCCGCCGAATATGCAAAAGCCATGGGACGACCCGTTCCTTCACAAATGCATCCCTAAGCTTGTTCACCTGCCTTCCCTCCCGCTATCCTTGGACTTTCGAAAAAGTCTTCCGCAGTCTCGCTGATAGATTAGAATCGCGTTCGGCAGGTGACGCGCCCGTTCCGTCATCGGCACGAGGCGGTGAAACGTGTTCCAAAAGGACTTACTGAAGGGCCGGGCGATTTTTCTTACCGGTGGGGGAACGGGACTCGGCAGGTCGATGGCCTTGCGGTTTGCTGAGCTAGGCGCGCGCATGTTCGTGGTCGGCCGGCGGGAAGAACCGCTCAAAGAAACGTGCGATGAGATCCACCGGGCGGGCGGCGCAGCTGCCTACACGACTTGCGACGTGCGCGACTACGGCGCCGTCGAAGCCGCGGCAGCCAAGGCCGAGGAACAATTCGGCGAAATCAATACGCTGGTCAACAACGCCGCCGGAAATTTCATGGCGCGCACCGAAAGACTGACGCCCAATGCTTTCAACGCCATCGTTGGCATTGTCCTGAACGGAACATTTCACTGCACACAGGCATTTGGGAAGCGCTGGATTTCCCAAAAGCTCGGCGGCAATGTAGTGAACATCGTGACCACCTATGCGGCCGCCAACTGCGGCTCGGGGTTTGTCGTGCCGTCGGCTTGCGCGAAAGCGGGTGTTTTGGCGATGACCACTTCGCTGGCCGTAGAGTGGGCGAAGTATCACATCCGGCTGAACGCCATCGCCCCGGGGCCGTTCCCAACCGAGGGCGCGTGGTCGCGGCTGATGCCATCGAAGCCCTTCGAAGATCACGCCAAGGACAAGCATCCCATGAAGCGCTTCGGGCGGCACGAGGAGCTGACCAATCTCGCGGCATTTCTCCTCAGCGACATGGCCGACTACATCAACGGTGAATGCGTGGTGATCGACGGCGCGCAATGGCTGCGCGGCGCCGGCGAGTTCAACGACTTGCTGTTGCTGCCGGAAGCCGCCTGGGTAGCGATGGAAGCCGCCCGTCAGAAAAAATCCTGAAGCGGCCTACTGCGGCAGCGCCCGTTTCCGAAGTTCAACCCGAAGTTTGATCTCCCCGATAGATTGCGCACGGGATTCTGCATGAACGCTGATTTCCTGCGGCTCTGGTTTTTTCGCGTTGTTCTCCACTAGCGCCGGCAGGTTCACTTCGATGCGAGCGGCTGCCACTTGCTTCGCCCCCACCGTAAACTTCCCGGTGCCGCTCTCGGCGGTCCACCCCGCGGGTAGCACGGCAGAGACGGTGATCTCCTGAGTCTTCGCGGTTCGATTGCGAACCCACAAGGGAATCACCAGTGTGCCGGGAACCTGAAGAGCGATCTCCGGCGGCTCGGGATGAGGGAGACTGGCGAGCGCATGAGCCCGCCGAAACTCGCTGTAAAAGCTCCACGGGCCGCCAAGCTCCACCGATAAATCCGGCCGTGCAGGTTCAGGAGCAACATCGGATCTGGCAAAGGGAATCGCGCCCGGCGTGACGCCATCGAAAACATCTGCGGTCAGGCTGCCGCCAACCAGCGATTTGCCGAGCACGAAATGCAATGCCTCCGTCCACGCGTCGTCGGAGGTGGCCATCTTTTCGATTTGGGCCTCGTCCATTTGAGCGATCTTGTCGAGAAAGGACTTGGCTTGCGTCTGGTGAGCACGGAACGAATCGAGCGCCACTCGCCAGTAGGGCTGCTTGCTTGATTTGGAAATCTCCTTCACGGAATAGTCCGGGCCTTTCTCGCGAAAAATATCTTTGCGGTCCGCATCCGGAAAGTAATAAATCTTCTTGGACTGCCAGGGCCGTAAGTTCTCCAGAAAGGGTTCGAGGCGTTTGGTTGGGCCAGCCAGCTGCTCGGGGAACGAGGCGGGATCGCCCGCCATATCGAATGCTTCCGTGGCCAGCAGCCCGGAGGCTTGATGGTCCCCGTGGTCTTCACCAATAAATGTTCCCGGCAAAAAAGTCAGCATGACTTCCGGACGGGTCAGGCGAACGAGGCGCACAAGCTGCTCGAGCGAAACACCGTGATCCCAGTTCGCCAGCGACTGCAAGACGTTCTGCGATGCCGTGTCCTTGCCGCCGAGAAACCACACGTTGGTAATGCCCAGCGATGTGAGGGCGTTGCGCGCTTCGATCTCGCGGATGACGCCGAGCGCCGCGGCTTGCTCGGCTCCGGCTTCATTCGCGCCACTGCTGCCGCGCGTGCCGAAGACAACGGCTATTCGCTTGTGCTCGTCGAGCGCCCGCGCGAGATAGGGAGTAGCTGCGCCTTCGTCATCGGGATGTGCAACCACGAGCAGGATGTCCGCTTTGTAGCGTTCGTCCGGCAAAGGAAGCGCTTTGGGCTCCTGCGCCGCACTCGCGATTGCCAACGAAAGAAGTGCCCACCCCAAGCCGAATATCTCGCCCAATTTTTTCATTCCGTTTTCCCCAGAGCGTTTCCGCACAAGTTACCGAAATAAGAAAGTCTACCCCGTAGCCTGGGTCGAGCCAAACGCGAAAGGCAGGAATTCGAAGAGCAGGATCAGCTGACCCGCGAGATTTCCCTGGGGACTCCCGGGGTTGCGGGAAATCCAGCCAAATCTCCGGGCGGAGCTGATCAAGTCGGACGCGCAGTTTTCCGGGGCTTCCCGGCGTCACGCTGATTTAGCCACCGGTTTCGAATCGATGGCAATTTGTCTGCTGCGCCTTGACCGCGCGGAACGCCGCCGATAAGCTTAGTGTTTCTCCTTCCAGGTGAACACGCACATGGAGCAGATTCATATCACCTTGCCGGATGGCAGCGTTCAGGAAGTGCCCAAGGGCACTACCCCTGCCGATATTGCGCGGAAGATTTCTCCCCGGCTCGCCGATGCCGCCCTGGTTGCCCGTGTGGCTGCACCCAACAACGGGGAAGGCGAGCTGATCGACCTGCGGCGTCCGCTCGACCATGACGTCAAGCTGCATATCCTGACCGAAAAAGATCCCGATTCGCTTTTTGTGTTTCGGCATTCCGCGGCCCACCTCCTCGCGGCGGCGGTGACGGAGTTGTATCCCAATGTGAAGCTGGGCATCGGTCCGCCGATCGACACCGGCTTTTTCTACGAATTCCTGCGCGACGAGCCGTTCACTCAGGAAGACCTCGCCAAAATCGAGAAAAAAATGCACGAGCTGGCAGCCCAGGATCTGCCCAACGAGCGCAAACTCATCCCCAAACCGGAAGCTTTGGACCTCTACAAGAGGAGCAACCAGATTTTCAAATGCGAACTGGTGGAGGAAAAAGCCACCGAGCCGATGGTTTCCTTCTACACCACCGGGAAATTCATCGACTTTTGCCGCGGCCCGCACATTCCTTCCACCAAGCGCATCCAGGCATTCAAGCTGATGAACGTCGCCGGGGCCTACTGGAAAGGCCAGGAAGGCAATCCCCAGCTTCAGCGAATTTACGCCCTGGCTTTCTTTACTCAAAAAGAGCTAGACGAGCATTTGCATCGCATCGAGGAGGCCAAGCGCCGCGATCATCGCAAGCTGGGCGTCGAGCTGGACCTCTTCAGCATCCAGGAAGAAGCCGGCCCCGGGCTGATTTTCTGGCATCCCAAGGGCGGCTTGATCCGCACGATCGTGGAAGGCTGGCTGCGCGACGAGCTGCAGAAACGCGGCTACGACCTGGTCTACACCCCGCACATCATGCGCCTCGATCTGTGGAAGACCAGCGGCCACACCGATTTTTACCGGGACAATATGTTTGGCGCGATGGAAGTCGAGAAAGCCGATTACCAGCTCAAGCCCATGAATTGCCCCGGCCACATTTTGATTTACAAGTCCAGGCTCCGCAGCTACCGTGATTTGCCGGTGCGCCTCGCCGAGCTTGGCACCGTCTATCGCTACGAACGCAGCGGCGTGCTCCACGGCTTGCTACGCGTCCGCGGCTTCACTCAGGACGACGCGCACATCTTCTGCATGCCCTCACAGATCGCCAGCGAAGTCGAGGCCTGCGTCGACTTTGCCTTTGCCGTCATGAGAAATTTCGGCTTCGACAAATTCGAAGTCGAGCTCTCCGATTGGGATCCCGCGCATCCGGAGAATTACGCCGGCAAGCCCGAAGACTGGCAGCGCGCCACCGCCGCCCTCGCCGACACCATGAAGCGCATGAACATCCCGTACAAAAAGATGGAAGGCGAAGCCGCCTTCTACGGTCCGAAGATTGACGTGAAGCTCATCGACGCCATCGGCCGTTCCTGGCAGCTCACTACCGTGCAGTTCGATTTCAACCTCCCGGCGCGCTTCGGCCTCGAATACGTCGCCGCCGATGGCGCCAAGCATCAGCCGCTCATGGTGCACCGCGCGCTGCTCGGCTCCGTCGAGCGCTTCTTCGGCATCCTGATCGAGCACTACGCCGGCGCTTTCCCGCTATGGCTCGCGCCCGTCCAGGTGGAAGTCTGCCCGGTCAGCGAAAAAGCGGCCGACTACGCCAAGCACGTCACTGAAACTCTGAAGGGCCAGGGCCTGCGCGTCCATCTTGACGACCGCAACGAAAAATTACCCGCAAAAATCCGCGACGCGCAGTTGCAAAAGATCCCTTATATGCTCGTGGTCGGCCCCAAGGAAGCCGAAACCGGCACCGTCTCGGTCCGCCACCGCAGCAAAGGCGACCTCGGCCCTAGGCCGCTCGCCGAATTCATCGAAGCGCTCCAGCGCGAAGCGAATTCGCGAGCCACCAGCTGAATGGTCATCACCACTCTTCATTCGAGCGGCCGTGCAAATCTCGCAAATCATCCTGAACGAAAACGTCTTCGCCCAGGGCGTGCGTCTGCTGGCGGATCGCGATGCCCATTTGGCTGAAGTCCTCGAAAAGTACGGCCCGCCGCCCCTGTGGGTGCGCGATCCGGGATTCCCCACCCTCGTCTACATCATCTTAGAGCAGCAAGTCTCGCTGGCCGCAGCCCGCGCAGCGTATCAACGCTTAGAGCAAGAGGTGAACCCGCTGACTCCCGGACGCTTTCTAACCCTCACCGGCCGAGAGTTGAAGCGCATCGGTTTCAGCCGCCAGAAAGCGCTGTACACGCGGCTCCTGGCAGAGGAGATCGCCGAGCGACGGCTGGACTTGAACAACCTCGACTCCCTCCCAGATCAAGATGCGCACAACAAACTTACCGCCCTCAAAGGCATCGGGAACTGGACAGCCGACATCTATCTATTGAGTGCGCTTCGCCGCCCGGATATTTGGCCGGTGGGCGATCTGGCCTTGGCCACAGCAGTGCAGGAAGTAAAACGCCTTCGCCAGCGTCCTTCGCCCCAACACCTTGAAAAGATATCCGCGCCTTGGCGTCCCTGGCGCGCCGTTGCCGCTCGTCTGTTCTGGCATCATTACTTGAGCAAGCGCGGCCAGCGCACTTCGGAGATTTCGCTCTAGCCAAACGATGATGCATTGCCGACCGGAGGTCACCAATGTCACAACCGCTCTCACGGCGTGTCTTTCTCGCGCTAATCGGCGGCGCGCTTGCCGTGCCGTCTGTTTCCTGGGCGACGGACGCGGAAGACGACGATGAGGTGCCCGCCTTGCTCGATCACCTCATTGTCGGTTGCCGCGATCTTGATCGCGGAATCGATTTCGTGGAAGAGAAAACTGGTGTGCGCCCGGCCATGGGGGGAGTGCATCCCGGCCGCGGCACGCGCAACGCGCTGCTTTCGCTCGGCGAGCGGCGCTACCTGGAAATCATGGCCCCCGATCCAGCCCAGAACCGGATCGTGCATTACCCTCAAATCCGCGAAATGAACGATCCGCGCCTCATCGGCTGGGCCGTCCATCCTCCGGACATGGCGGCCATCGCCAAGCAGCTCCACGAAAGTCAAATCGCATTCCAGGGCCCGGACGACGGCTCCAGAAAACGCCCGGATGGCCACGTGCTCACCTGGAAAACCGTCAACCTTGCCGATGACCGCCACGGTCTCCTGCCCTTTTTCATCGAATGGAGCGCGGACTCGACGCACCCCTCCAAGGACGCTCCCGCGCGTTGCCGCCTGGAGTATTTTGAAATCATGAGCGCGGATCCGGAGGAACTTTCCTTGACCTTCAAACGCATGGGACTGGACCTCCCCGTCGAGCGAAGTGACAAAGCACGGCTCCGCGCGCTCATCAGCGGGCCGAAGGGCGACCTGGGGCTGAGCACGTGAGCTTGGGCCTCGATTCTTGCGCCATCTGCTCCCACTCATAATCCCCGGCCAACTCCCGTGGTCGCACCTTTTTGCCCCTTGCCGCGCAGCCACTGGCACGTGCTATACTTTGACGCCCGTCCCCAGTCGTTTTTGAGCTGTGTGGGGTGGGTTCATCGCTTGGCGGTGATCAGTGGGGTCTCGAGTGGGGCCAGCCCCCCGGATGTCGCGGGAAAGCAGGTTGTTGTCGGCCGCTTCGTGCCCACGAATAGCACGTGCTTGGAGGGGGACTTATCGCAGAACGGAACTTCCGGCAAAGCGACCGTATTCGCGTTAATGAACGCATAAGGGCGCGCGAGATCCGGGTGATTGATGAAGAGGGCGGCCAGCTCGGCGTCATGCAGCCGTTTGAAGCCATAAAGCTGGCGAAGGAAAAGGGGCTGGATCTCGTGGAAATTTCGCCCACGGCCGATCCGCCGGTTTGCAAGATCACCGACTACGGCAAATATCTCTACCAGGCAAACAAAAAGGCCCACGAGCAGCGCAAGAGCAGCCGCGGCTCGCAGTTGAAGGAAGTAAAGTTTCGGCCTGCCACCGCCGAACACGACTATCAGGTCCGCAAGAACCAGATTATCCGGTTCCTCGGCGAAGGCCACAAAGTGCGAGCGATGATTTTTCATCGCGGGCGCGAAATGGCGCACCAGGAAGTAGGCCGCGCCAAGATGAACCGTTTGCTGATGGAGATCGGCGACCAGGGCCAGATCGAAACCATGCCGCGCATGGAAGGCAACGTCCTGGTGGCGTTGCTGGCGCCGAAAAAAGGCGTGAGCATGGCCAAGCCCGCGGGACAGCCGTCATCGAGCGCCCAGCAGTCGCAGTAATCGGCGGAAAAGAAGACCTCCGCAAGATTTATGTTATGTGGGCATCACCTAGGGGCGCCCGCCGCGGCGGGGCCCTTCTTCGGTCGCACCAGCAAGTCTAAAGGCGAGGGAATTAGGCCATGCCAAGGAACGCATCAAAACCGAAATTGAAATTGAAGACCCACCGCGGCGCCAGGAAGCGCTTCAAGATCACCGCCAACGGCAAGATCAAGCGCATGCACTCCGGCAAGCGCCACTTGATGGGCACCAAAGCGCCCGGCCGTATGCGCAAGCTGAAGAAGCTGACACTAGTGAATCGAGCGGACCTGGCCAGCGTCAGGCAGATGCTTCCCTACGGCTAAATGGAGTTTACCCTACGGGCTCAGCCCGGCGCCCTTTGCGGGTTGGTCATGTTGTGGTCCGGCGGCTTTTGGCGGACCGCAGGATCTCAACCGAAGTTTCAATCGAATCTGTTCCGCGTTGAGCTTAGGACAGGTTGTTGGTTGTCTCGCGAGGCGCAAGCTTCCGAACATCGTGCCAGGCAGCGCTTCACGGGTGCCTGCCGGCCGATCCGCCGCGAACAGCAATGATTGGTTCGCGGTTTGTAGCGGTTTCGTCCTCCTTTGCGGCACGATAATCGTTCCGCGAGGAGTTCGGAGAGCGCTCGAAACGCACCATCCTGGAGACAAACCCGTTGCGGCTCGCGCCTTCTTGCGTGTTCACGCACCCTGTTTGTCTCCCCCGCGCATTGCGGCGCAGTCTTGGCCGGACTGAGCTTCTTTCTTGGTCGTGGCGGGTCTTGGACCCGTCAGAAGGAAACTCTTGGCCCCGCCATTGTTGGCTTAGACAAAACCGAAGGAGAATCCCATGGCTCGCGTAAAACGCGGCACCAAACGCCGGGCACGACGCAAGAAGTACCTCAGGAGGACAAAAGGCTTTTTCCTCACCAAGAGCAAGCTGTACCAATCCGCGCAGGAAGCCGCGAATCGCGCCGATCGTTACGCCAAGCGCGACCGCCGCGTCAAAAAGCGCCAGTACCGCCGCCTGTGGATTCAGCGCGTGGGCGCCGCCGCCCGCCAGAACGGCTTGACCTACGGCCAGTTGATTCACGGCCTTAAGGCTGCCGGCGTGGCGCTGGACCGTAAGGTCCTCGCAGATATCGCGGTAAAGGATGCCGCGGCATTCACTTCACTGGTGGCCACCGCGAAAGCCGCCGCCCCGCCGCAAGCCAAGAAGAAGGCCTAATTTGCCTCCTAGCGCCCGGCATCCGGGCCGGCCATTTTCTAGCACCCGCCGCGGCGCTGCCTAGGGTGTAATCTATCTCGCGATCATGCCAACTTCACACCCCGGTCTCGACAAGACTCTCTCGGCTCTGGGCATCACCCAGGCCTCGGAGGTGGCCGCCCGCTTCACCGAAGTTCGCGCGCATTTCGACGCTCAACTCCGCGAAGTGCACGACGAAGCGGGTTGGAAACGGTTTCGTGACGCCTGGTTGGGCCGTAAATCCGGCGTCCTTACCGAAATTACGGGCAACTGGCTGAAGCCAGCGGCGCCCGAATTAAAGCCCGCCGTCGGCGCCGCGCTAAACGCACTGCGCGCGCACGTGGAGTCCCAAGTCGAAGCGCGCCGCGCGGCCATCGAGTCCGGCGCCGAAGAATCCGCGCTCGCGCGTGAACGCACCGACCTCTCTCTCCCCGGGGTCATCCGCCCGCTCGGTTCGCACCACTTGATCCGCCAGGTCTTCCAGGCCATCGAAGACATTTTCTTCTCCATCGGGTTCTCCGTGGTCGAAGGCCCGGAAATCGAAACGCCTTACTACAATTTCGAGGCCCTCAACATTCCCGAATTTCATCCCGTCCGCGACGACATGGACACCTTTTATCTGGACTTGCCGAAGGGCGCCCCCGGCCCGCTGCTTCTTCGCACCCACACTTCGCCCATGCAGATCCGCACTATGGAAAAGCAGAAGCCCCCTGTTCGCGTCATCGTTCCCGGCAAAGTTTATCGCCGCGACAATCCCGACGCGACTCACTCCTTCATCTTTCATCAAGTCGAAGGCCTGGCCGTTGACGCGGACATCACCTTCTGCGACTTCACCGGCACCATCGAATATTTCGTCAAACAGTTTTTTGGTCCCCGGGTGACCACGCGCTTCAGACCCAGCTATTTCCCGTTTACCGAACCCTCCGTCGAGTTCGACGTTTCCTGCCCTTTCTGCGGCGGAACGGGAACCGCCGCCGGCGGCGGAACCTGTTCAAAGTGCAAGGGCGCGGCCTGGATCGAACTCTTTGGCGCGGGCATGGTCGATCCCGCGGTCTACGGCTTTGTGAACTACGAGCCGAAGAAAGTCAGCGGCTTCGCCTTCGGCTTCGGCATCGACCGCCTGGCTATGTTGAAATACGGAATCGATGATATTCAGGTTTTTTTTCAGAACGACGTGCGCTTCCTCCGCCAGTTCCCGTAGGAAGCAGACGGAATTTACGATGGGGAGCCCGTCGGTGCGGCCCCTGAGGAATTGAACACTATGACGTTGGCCGACGCCAAACAACGCTTTTCGAATCGCGTCGCGGACTACCTCCGCTACCGTCCCGGCTATCCCCCGGCGGTGCTTGATCTCTTGCGCATCGAGTGCGGGCTGCGCGCGGACCATATCATCGCGGACATCGGCTCCGGGACGGGCCTGCTTAGCCAACTCTTCCTCAAAAACGGCCATCGCGTTTTCGGCGTCGAGCCGAACCGGCAAATGCGTGAAGCCGGCGAAGAATTCCTCGACCGCTTCCAGGAATTCACGAGCGTCCCCGGCTCCGCCGAAGCCACCACGCTCGGCGACGCCAGCATCGATTTCGTCACCGCCGCCCAGGCTTTTCACTGGTTCGAACGGCATGCCGCGCGCCGCGAATTTCGACGCATCCTTAAGCCCGGCGGGTGGGTGGTGGTCCTCTGGAATGACCGCCGTATGGAAGAAGCGCCGCTCACCCGCGAGTACGAAGGTGTGCTTGAGCGGTTTGGCATTGACTACCAGAAGGTCAAGGATTCCTATCCGGAGAGCGCTGATATTCGCAGTTTCTTTGATGGCGGTGTTTTCACCGCGCGCGATTTGCCGAACCACCAGATTCTGGATTGGGAGGGATTCCGCGGGCGTCTCGGCAGCAGCTCCTTCGCTCCTACTGCAGGTCATCCGCACTACGCACCGATGATGGCCGAGCTGGAACGGATTTTTCGCCAGCATCAACAAGACGGCAGTGTACGCATGGAATACTTTACGCGCCTCTATTTCGGACAACTGCGGGCGGACGGGGACTGAGCGATGAAGGTCGTCTACAACTGGCTGAAAGATTTTGTCGACGTGACTGCCGCGCCCCAGGAGCTCGCCTCGCGCCTGGCCCTTTCCGGCACAAACATCGGCGGCGTGGAGAACGGCGCGCACGGCGCAGTGATCGAAGCCGAAGTCAGTTCGAATCGCCCCGACTGCCTTGGACACTTGGGAATCGCCCGCGAAGTCGCGGCCATCTACCGGCTGTCCCTGAAGCACGTTGCGCCCAAGCCGGCCGAGGGTGCGGCGAAAGCAAGCGACGCCATACGAGTCGAAATTCAATCTCCGGAACTCTGCGGCCGCTTCACCGCCCGCGTCATTCGAAACGTGAAGATCCAGCCTTCCCCAAAATGGCTGAGAGACCGCCTGGAAGCCTCCGGCGTCGCCAGTATCAGCAATGTCGTGGATATTTCCAACTTCGTGATGCTCGAACTCGGCCACGCGCTGCATACGTTCGATTACGACAAAGTTCGCGATCACAAAATTGTTGTCCGCCGCGCCAAGCACGGCGAGCACATGAGAACCCTCGACGGCATCGAGCGGCAGGTCGATTCCGACATCTGCATGATCAGCGATGGCGACGGCTCCCAGGCCATCGGCATCGGCGGAATTATGGGTGGAGCGGAGACGGAAATTTCGTTTTCCACCAAAAATGTCTTGATCGAGTGCGCGTGGTTTGAACCGGTCGCGATTCGCCGCGCCGCCCGTTTTCTGAAATTGCACACCGAAGCTTCCACGCGCTTTGGCCGCGGTGCCGATCCGGAAATGGCCGAGCTGGCCTCTCGACGCGCTGCTGAATTGATTCTGCAGCTTGCCGGCGGCGAGTTGCTGGCTGGGGTTGTTGACATTTATCCCGGAAAGCGCGCGCCGAAAAAAATCCGCGTGACGCGCTCGGAAATTCTTCGGGTGATGGGCGCGGACGTTCCCGACAAGGAAATTGAAGCTAGTCTCGGCGCGCTGGGTTTCGCGCCCGTTCGCATCGACCAAAACCGTGGCGCGGAAGGCTCGCTCCTCGCGGCGTGGGAATGCACGGTGCCGTCCTGGCGCGCCGAGGTCGAGCGTGAAATCGATCTGATCGAAGAAATCGCGCGCATTTACGGCCTGGATAAGTTCCCGCCGCGTTTGCCCCCGGCACGGCAAGGCGCGGCGCGGCTTCCGCACTACCAAGCGGAAACACGCCTGCGCGAATGCCTGATCGGTCTCGGCTATCGCGAAATTCTGACCATTCCGCATGTCCGGGAAGAACGCGACGCGCTCTTCAGGCCGGCCGGAATAACCCCCGCGCATCTCTCGAATCCGCTCTCGGAGGAAGCCAGCGTGTTGCGCTCCACGGGCGCGGTGACCATGGCGGCGGCGCTCGAATGGAATTTAAATCACGGTCAGCGCAATGCCCGGTTGTTCGAAATCGGCCGCCACTACCGTTTACACGGAAGCCATCCGGTCGAGACGCGCGTGCTGACGATCGGGGTGACCGGTGAAGCCCGCGAAAAAGGTCTTTACGATACCGCCCGCGATTTTTCCTTTGCCGACCTCAAAGGAGACCTCGACACCATCGGCGCTCTGGCTGCGCGGTTTACTTGGAGTGACGGCGGGGCGACCTGGATGCATGCGGGCCGCTCGGGAAACATTGGCGCCATTGCCGATGGTCCAATTTCTAGGACCTCTTTCGGAGTTGCGGGCCAACTTGCGCGACGCATCGCGGACAAATTGAAACTTCGTCAGGATGTTTTTCTGGCTGAATTGGAACTCGACCCGGTGTACGCGGCCATGCAAGCGGACCAGGAAGCGCGCCGTTATGAGCCGTTGCCCAGGTTTCCCGCTGTCGAGCGTGATTTCTCATTGCTGCTGGCCGACGGCACGAAGTTTTCCGATGTGACCAAAACCATTCAATCGCTGGGGATCGGCGAAATCCATGGCATCGAGGCGACGGATCTTTTCCGCGGCAAAAATGTCCCGGCCGGAAAATACTCGCTGCTGGTGCGCGTCACTCTTCAGAGCCGCGAAACGACCCTGACCGACGCGCAGATCACTGATTTCAGCGGCAGAATTCGTGCCGCTCTCGAGACCCAGCTCGGCGCGCAACTCCGCGCGAGTTGACTTTCCACTGATCGGCGTTGGTTGGCTTCCCTAAAGTCCGGGGCGCAGCACGCGCCCCTGCCAGTGTGCTGCGCGACATGCCGGATGCGCGCTGTTTATGTTATCTTCACGCATAGAAGAAACATGAGCGCGCCGGTAAAAGTGCAGATTTTCGGGCAATCGTACTCCATCCAAGGGGAACTGGACGGGAAGTATGTCCAGAAGCTCGCCAAGTACGTTGACGATAAGATGCATGAGATTGCCGATGTGACCAAGACGGTAGACACCCAGAAAGTTGCCGTGCTGGCGGCGCTGGCGATTGCCGACGAGCTCCACAATATGCAGCGGGATCGCGGCGATCATGAAGAGTTGCTGCGCGAACAAGCTGAGCGCTGCCTGACGCTCGTCGAACGCGCTTTGAAACAAACTGCGTAGAACTTAGGCTTTGCGTTCCCCTTCCTGCGGTGTTCTCTAATCCGGTTGTTCTGAGCGCCAGCCCGCCGCCAACCCAAGAAATTTGTTCTCTAGCGCGCGGCAGCTGAACACCCCCACCCCGAGCTCCACATCCTGATGCCCTGGTAGTGAAGACGTCCGCCTAACCAAGTCTTCGAAGTGGTGGTACCGGCCATGCTTACTGGCTCCAGCTGGTGGGGTTGCGGTCCCAACGGTGGGTACGGAGCTGTTTGTGGAGAGCGGCCGGGAGGGGGCCCTGGGTGCTGGCGGCCATGTTGGCTTCGACGTTCGCTCGCTTGCGCATCCCCGGAATGACGGTGCTGACGTCGGGATTGTTGAGGATGAAGCGCAGCGCCATCTGCGCCATGGAGTTGCCCGCGGGAACGAGCGGCTTGAGGGCTTCAGCATGGGCCAAGCTGCTTTTCAGATTTTCCGGGACGAAATAGGTATTGCGCCAATCGCCCTTTGGCCAGGTGCTATTGATGGTGAGCGTGCCGGTGAGTGTGCCTTCGTCGAAGGGCACGCGGGCGATCACGGCGACATCTTTCATACGGCAGATGGGGAAAAGCGCGTCTTCGGGATTCTGGTCGAAGATGTTGTAGATGACTTGGACGGCGTCGGCGACGCCTTCAAGCACAGCGCGAATGCCGTTAGCCGGCTCCCAGCGATTGACGCTGACTCCCACGGCTTCGGCTTTGCCGCTGGCGCGCAACTTTTCCACGGCGCGCGGAAGGCGTTCATCGTTGAGCCAGCGGTCTTCCCAGGTGTGAAACTGAATGAGGTCGAGTTTATCGACGCCGAGATTGGCAAGGCTCTTGTTGACGTACGCTTCGATGTGGTCCGGCGGATAGCAATCGTCGAGGGTAAAATCGCGGCGGCTGGGCCATTTGAGGTTTTTGGGC
Source organism: Acidobacteriota bacterium (assembly GCA_003225295.1). GTDB lineage: Bacteria > Acidobacteriota > Terriglobia > Acidiferrales > UBA7541 > Acidiferrum. Next base: position 76,834 of record QHYZ01000065.1, read on the forward strand.
GGAATTTTCGTGGCCACGTAAAGTTTCTTGCCGCCGTTGCTGCGGAGGATCTTTCCGAGGATTTGTTCGCTGCGGCCGTCGCCGTAGGCCCAGGCAGTGTCAAAGAAATTACAGCCGAGATCGACAGCACGTTCGAGGGCGTCGAGCGATTCGGCGTCGTCGGAGCCGGTCCAGCCGGCGAGTCCCCACATGCCGTATCCGATCTCACTGACGTTCCATGCGGTGCGGCCGAAGCGGCGATAGTTCATGGCGTGCTCTCCTAAAGCGGAGCGCACATTATACGCGGCTGGGCTGGAATGAGGCGCGCTTGAGCTTGCGGAGGCCCAGGCCGGGTAGCCCGACCAAGATCCGTACCCAGAAGAGACATATTAAGGAGAGACGGGATCTGCTGATCGTAACGCACCGGCGGCTCGGCGAACGCGGGATGATGGTCAGTGTGGCGAGCGGGTGGCATGCTCATCTCGGCATCCTCATGTACCATCCGGAGGGCCGCGAACCGCGTCCTTTCTGGTCGTGGATCGTCAAAATGAAAGCGCAATATGAAAAACGGATCGCCAGTTAGTTAGCCGACGAAGAGCGTCCCGCCTCAGAAGGCGGACCCTACGGGTTCGCCGAGGTTGAAGGAGGAGTATGAAAACCGACAGCGTCAAGAACCACGCGGTGGTTTCGCACGAGGAATGGCTCGCGGCGCGAACGGCATTCCTCGAGAAGGAAAAGGAGTTCACGCGGCTGCAGGACCAGCTCAACCACGAGCGACGCGAGCTGCCGTGGGAAGCCGTTCGAAAAGGGTACGTCTTCGAAGGGCCGCATGGAAAACAAAACCTGGCGGAGCTATTTGACGGTCGAAGCCAGTTGATCGTCTATCACTTTATGTTTGAACCGAGTGCACCGGCAGGATGCCCGCACTGCTCGCTGCGGGCCGACGGTTTCAACGGCATCGGCGTGCACTTGGAGCAGCGCGATGTGATGATGGTCGCCGTGTCTCGTGCGCCCTACAGCAAATTGGCGGCATACCAGCAGCGCATGGGCTGGAATTTCAAGTGGGTTTCATCGAGCGATACGGATTTCAATTTTGACTACCACGTGTCTTTCACGCCGGAAGAGTTTAGGAACAAAAACGCCTTCTACAACTTCAAGATACAAGATCCAAAAGCTCCCGAGCGAGAAGGACACAGCGTGTTCTATAAGGATGAGAGCGGCGCCGTTTTTCACTGCTACTCGTGTTACGACCGCGGAAACGACAAGCTGAACATCCATTATCACTATCTGGACCTGGTGCCCAAGGGCCGAGATGAGGGTGGCCGCGGACCCTTCTGGGTGCGCCGGCATGATGAATACGGCCGATAACCGGTACCCAGGATTTAGCCAGAGTTATAAACAGACACATCAACAGTTTTGGCGTCCCTAAAAAAGAAGTGGGTCAAATTGCGGCCCCGAGTCTGCTAGACTGGCGCGGTTTTGGGGAGACTGCACCAAGGCGATGCTTCGAGCCGCACGCTGCTCGCACGGCTGGGTCTAGTGTGCGCGTTGAGCGCGATGTTTGTCGCGCGGGTTCATGGCAACGCGGCAGATGAGGTCAAGCGGCTGGCGGCTTTGATGGAATGGAAGCCGGGGACGATTGCGGCCGATATTGGCGCCGGAGACGGGAAATACACGTTTGCGGCGGTGGAACGCGTGGGCGCATCGGGAAAAGTGTATGCCACGGAGATTGATGGAAAGAAGCTTGAGGAGTTGCAGGGCGAGGTTGCCAAGCGCAAGCTGGAGAACGTGACCGTGGTGGAGAGCAAAGAAACGGATACCAATCTGCCTAGCGGATGTTGTGACGCGATTTTTCTGAGGCACGTGTACCATCACCTGACCAAGCCGGTGGAGTTCGATCGAAACCTGGCGCGGTCGTTGAAGCTCGGAGGGCGGCTGGCGATTATCGATTTCGCTCCACGCTCAGGGCTGGAACCTGTAGGAGGAGTTCCGAGCAACCGGGGCGGGCACGGCATAGCGCAGAAGTTGGTGATCGAGGAGCTGAGTGCAGCGGGGTTCGAGGTCGAGAAAATAGTGAATGACTGGCCGGATGATAGTTACTGCGTTTTGTTTGTAAAGAGATGAGCGCGGTGGAAGGCCAGCACGAGCGAAGGGATATGGTTTTGCTTCTGGGTGGGCGGTCCAGTCTGCTAGACTGGCGCGGTTTTGAGCCACACCACTAGAAGACGATTTCTGGCGCAGGCTGCTGGTTCAGTTGTTTCGGCGGGGGTGACAACGGCACTGGCGGTGGATGCCGGACCCAGCATGCGCTTTCCGGCGGCGGCGCGGGAGCGCCTTGCCGTTGCGTCGTATCCGTTCCGCGATTTCATCGCCGGGCGAGAGGATAAACCCGGCGGCGGGAAGATGGAGTTGAAGGAGTTCGCGGCGCACGTCAGCGCCAAATTCAACATCAAGAAGATCGAGCCGTGGAGCGCGCATTTCCGTTCGCTGGACCAGGGCTACCTGGAGGAGCTGCGCGTGGCCGTGGCCCAGGTGGGCGGAGCGATCGTGAACATTGCCGTGGACGGCGAGCACAGCCCCTATGCGGCGGACGGCTCGGAGCGGGAGCGCGCCATGGCCTTCAGCAAGCAATGGCTCGATGCGGCGACGGCCATCGGTTCACCGAGCGTGCGCACAAACATTCGGCAGGCCAAGGATTCCAAGCCGAACCTGGAACGAACCGCCGAGAGTCTGAAGCGCGTGGCGGAGTATGGTGCCGCGCGGAATGTAGTGGTGAATCTGGAGAACGACAATGCGGTCAGCGAAGATCCCTTCTTCCTAGTCAGCGTCATCGAGAAAGTGAACAGCCCATGGCTGCATGCGCTGCCAGACTTCGCGAATACGCTGGCAGCCTACGACGAGGACTACGCCTACAAGGGCATCGAAGAAATGTTCGGACACGCGTACAACATCTCTCATGTGAAGGAAACGGAAGTAGGCGACAGCAAGGACAAAATCGCGCACGTGGATCTTCCCAAAACGTTTGGGATCGCGAAACAGCACGGGTACAAAGGTTACTTTTCGATGGAATGGGACAGCCCGGGCGACACTTACCAGGGGACGGCCGGGCTGATTGAAAAAACGCTGTTGAATCTCGCCTAAGGGTGTCGCCGGTGGCGGGAAAACTCAGAAATCAGTGTCCGCAAGGTGGTGCCCTCATGCCGGCGCTAGGCAGGGGGATGGCCACGGCTATTCGTAGCGCAGGGCCACGATGGGATCGACGCGGGTGGCGCGGCGCGCGGGGATGAAGCAGGCCATCAGAGCGACCAACGCCAGCAGGGCGGCGACGCCGGCGAACGTAAGCGGGTCCGTGGCGCTTACGCCGAACAGCAGTGTGGATAAGAGCCGCGAGAAAGCCAGGGCGGCGAGAACACCGACGGCCACGCCCAGGAGCGTGAGCCGCGTTCCCTGACCCAGGACGAGGCGCAAAACATCGCGGCGCTGGGCGCCGAGGGCGATGCGAATGCCGAGTTCTTGGGTGCGTTGCGTGACGCTGTAGGCGATCAAGCCATACAGGCCAACCGAAGCAAGCACCACAGCGACAACGGCAAAGATACCCAGAAGAAGCATGGTGAACCGCGAGCGCGAGAGGGAGTCCGCCACAAGCTGGTCCATGGTGGCGACGCCGGCCATGGGCAGTTCCGGATCGATGTGCTGAAGTTCGCTGCGCGCCTGAGACACGATTGCTAACGGATCGTTTGACGTGCGCACCAGAATGGTCATTCCTGACATGACCAGTTCGGGGTGCGGCCAATAGACGGTAGGTTCGGGAGCAGTGTCGAGTCCCATCTGGTGGACGTCGCCAACCACGCCGATGATTTCCGACGGCTGGATCTCATTCTCCGCAAGACTCTTCATGTAGATGGCGGCTTTCTGGCCGAGGGGGTTAACCCCGTGGAGATATTTGTCGGCGAAAATCTGATTGATGATGGTGACGTGCTTTTCTTCCGCCAGCTCTTCGGCGTTGAAGAGACGGCCGGCGCGCAGGGGAATATTCATGGCGGCGAAATAGTCCGGCCCGACAACGCCGACGTTGGCCACCGGAAGATCGGAGAGCGCGAGCGGCGGCTGGCTGAGAAGATGGACACCGGTGGCCGCGCCCAGCCCGGTGAGCGGAGGAAAGCTCTCCATGCTGGCGAAGCGGACGCCCGGCACGGTGTTGATTCTGGCGAGAAGCTGCCGGAAGAAAGCCATGCACAATTGGTCGGTACCGTACTTGGAGCGGGGAAGCGCGACCTTGAAGGTCAGGAGATGGCCGGGATCAAAACCCGGATCGACGCCCACCAAACGGACGAAGCTGCGAATCAGCAAGCCGGAGCCGGTGAGCAGGACGAGGGCCAGGCCCAACTGTGCTACCACAAAGGCGTGGCGCGCGAAGGCGCGGCGGTTTGCGGAGGAGGAGCCGCGGCCTCCTTCCTTGAGGGTTTCTGAGATTCCCGCATGTGCCGAGATGTAGGAAGGCAGAAAGCCGAAGAGCAAACCTGCGAGTAGCGTTGCGGCCAAGGCGAAAGCGAGCACCGGCAGATCCATCGTTACCGCGCGCAGATCGAGGAGATTTCTGGGGCTGGCGGCCAGAAGAGCATTGCTCGCCGAAACGGCGAGCGCCACGCCGATGCCGCCGCCAATCAGCGCGAGAAGCAGGCTTTCGATCAGCAGCTGGCGCGCGATCCGCCAACGGCTGGCGCCCATGGCGGTGCGAATGGCCATCTCGCGCTCGCGACTCGCGGCGCGCGCCAGAAGCAGGCTGGAGACATTGGCGCAGGCAATCAGCAAGACGAGGCCAACGGCGCCGAAAAGAACCAGCAGCGCGGGACGCAGATCGCCGGAGATCTGCTGGCGCAGTGGCACGACGTTGACGCCCCAGTGCCCGTCGAAATCTGGATATTCCTGCTCCAGCCGGGAGGCGATGGCATTCATTTGGGTCTGCGCTTCGGCAGGGGTGGCACCGGGATGGAGCCGCGCGACCACGGTCATGAAGCGGCCCATCTGCTTGTGATCGTGAAACGACTGCGGAAACACAAAGGGAGACCACATTTCCGGCTTTGCGCCGGTCAGTGAGCCGTCTTTGATGAACCACTGGAAATTCCGAGGTGCCACACCGACCACAGTCTGGGGGTGGCCATTCAGCAGAATAGATTTGCCGACGATGGCAGGATCGCCGGCGAAACGTTCCTTCCAAAGACCGTAGTTGAGAATGACTACGCTAGCGTGACCGGGCTGGCCGTTTTCGGGAGTGAAGCCAGGGCCGATGAGGGGAGCGACCCCCAGCAGGGAGAAGAAATTCGTGGACACGTCCTGAACGACGACTTCTTGGGGGTCGCCATTTCCGGTGAGGTTGTCGCGTTCGTCGAAAACAAAAGCCATGCTGGAGAAGACGGTATTGCGGCTTTGCCAATCGAGAAAGTTCGGCGGAGAAACCGTGTTATGCGGATTGGGGTGCTGAGAATTGCTTTCCCAGACCATGACCAAGTCGTCCGGATGGTGATACGGCAGCGGGTGAAGGAGTACGGCATTGATGACCGAGAAAATCGCGGTGTTAGCGCCGATGCCGAGGGCCAGAGTGAGGACCGCGACGGCGGTGAAGCCCGGGCTGCGTTTTAGCACGCGCAGTGCATGGTGAAAATCGCGCGAGCATTCATCGAGCCAACCGAGGATGTCAACGGCCCGAGTGTCTTCCTTGAGCAGGGCAGTATTCCCAAAGCGCTTTTGCGCTTCGTAGCGCGCTTCCTCGGGCGGCATTCCGGCGGCCAGGTTGTCGGCCATGCGCATTTCCAGATGCGAGCGCAGCTCTTCGTCAAGTTGCTTATCCAACCGATCTCGTTCGAGCAGGCCTCGCAAGCGCGCGATCCAGGACATGATGTACCTACCTTTCTAACCTTTCAGGCGAACTGGAGAACCTGGGCGACGGCTTCTGTGAGGCGCTCCCAATTCTTCTCTTCTTCTCGAAGTTGGTTGCGGCCCTGGGCCGTTAACCGATAGTAGCGGGCGCGCCGATGGTTTTCCGTGCTGCCCCACTCCGCTCGGATCCAGCCGTCCTGTTCCATGCGGTGGAGCGCGGGATAGAGAGAACCTTCCTCGACGCGCAGGATGTCCTTTGAAACCATCTGGATATGGAGGGTGATGCCATAGCCGTGCTGCGGGCCGCGAGCCAGGGTCTTGAGGACCAGCAGGGCCAGGGTGCCCTGCAGGAGATCGTTTTTGGGTTTGCCCATGACGCTCCTATAGATAGCTATAGGTAGAGACGGGGCGGGGAGAAAAACGTTTCTGAAATAGCTCCAGGAGAGGAGAGCGGGGCGACGTTTTGATACTTGTTCCGAGAAGTGCGACGAGGGTATGCTTCCGGGCGAGTCTGGGGGGAGGAGGAAGGCGATGAAATCTCGACTGCGATGGATGGCCCGGGTGGTGTGTGTAACGGCAATGGCGATGATGATGTGGCCAGGAGTGAGGGCCGCCCGGCAGGCGGCGCCAGCGGCCTCTGCGCCGCCGGACATGACGCCGGTGGCGAATCCGGTGAGCGGGTTCGTGAAGGCGGGAGTGGCGCGCTACCAGAAAAATATGGTGGCGGCGGCCGAAGCCATGCCGGCCGAGAAATACAGCTTCAAGCCTTCGCCGGAGATGAATTCGTTCGGGCACCTGGTGATGCACATCGCGCAGTCCAACAATACCTTCTGCGCGAAGATTTCCGGGCAGGCGGCGCCGGACACGAAGATTGCGGAGTCGGATCCCAAGGACAAGCTGGTGGCGATGATGAAGGATTCGTTTGCGTTTTGCTCGACAGCGCTGGCGAACGTGGACGATTCGAAACTGGGAGAGCAACTCATGCTGTTTGGCAATCGCCCGATCTCGCGCGGAGGGGCGCTGGTAGCGCTGGGCGGAAGCTGGACCGACCACTATGCGACGGAAGCCATCTATTTGCGGTTGAACGGGATTTTGCCGCCGACGGCGCAACCGCCGAAACAATAGGGAGATGGTCGAGCTGGCCGGGACGGGCCGGAGCGCGCGTGGACGACAGAAACTACACTTCCCGGGTGGAGGAGGTGGCAGCTTCGAGTTCGCGGTGAGCGGAAGCGCCACCTTTTAGTTCGCGGGCGGCGCGACCGTGATGCAGGACCAGATGCAATAGAAACATGACAATGAGAACGCCGCCGAAGGTCACCACGATGGTGGCGCCGGTTGGCGTGTCGAGCTGGACGCTGAGATACACGCCCAGCGCGGAGACCAGGGTGCCCATGGTCCAACCGATGGCCAGGCGCGGACCGATGCGGTCGGCGAAGAGCATGGCGCCGACGCTGGGCACAATCAGATAGCAGAAAACCAGCAGAACACCGGCAATGGCCACCGAGGAAGTGACCACAAATCCGAAAGAGGCATAGAAAAGAAAATCCCAGAAGCGCACGTTAAAGCCGAGTTGCTCGGCCTTGTTGTGGTTCATGGAGATGAGCAGGAATTTCTTGCGGAATATGAAGTGAAAGAGGCCCACACCGCTGTAGAGCAATGCGGTTTTGATCACCTCGGGCCGGGAGACAGCGAGAATATTTCCGACCAGCATATCCTTGAGATGCTCGGTCTCCCCGGTGGCTTTGCTCATCAGCAGAATGGCCATAGCAGAAGCAACGGCATAGGCGATGCCGATAAAGGCTTCCTGGGGGATATGGCCGCGGCGAGTGCGCGCAAAGGCGAAAATGGCAGCGCCGAGAAAGGTGAAGGCCAGACTGATCCAGTAGGAACCGCGGCCGTGCGGGTCCATCCCCGCGATAATGGCTACGATGGCGCCTAACGCGGCGATCTGTGCGAGAGCGAGGTCCACGAAGATGACGCCCCGCTCGACGACGTGCACGCCGAGGTAGGAATGGATGCCGGTCAGAATCAGGCTTGCCAAGAAGGGCAAAATCAGAAACGGAAGAATCTCCATCGAATACTCTCCTAGTGCGTCTCGTCAAGGGCCTTCTTGAGCTTCGCGATATCGTAGTCGAACAACTTGAAGTAGTCGGTGATCTCTTTTTCGCCGCCGACCGAAGGCATCAGGACGACCACCACCGCACCGGTATCGCGCGCGATGGAATTGGGCGTCTTCAAGTCAAAGTACGGCTCGACCATGATGACCTTCACAGCGTCGCGCTTCATCTGCCCGATCAATTCTACGGTGTGCTGGGGGCTCGGGGGAATGCCGGGACGCGGCTCGACGTAGCCGACGACGTTGAGGCCGAAATGTTCGGCGAAATTCGGCCAAGAACGGTGATACGTTACGACCTTGCGGCCGGCGTAGGGTTTCATCTGCGCCTGCCATTGCTGGTCGGATTGCTTGAGCCGCTGCTCGAAAGCATCATAGCGCTCGGCAAAATAGGCGGCATCGTTAGGGCGCATCTCGCTGATTTTGTTCTGGATGCCCTTGGCGATGCGCAAGCCGTTATCCGGGTCCAGCCAGTAGTGCGGGTTCCCCAGCGGATGAACGTCGCCTTCCGCGCGGGTCACCTGGCCGGTAGGGAGTTCCAGGATTCTTGCAAACCGGGAAGCGTCGAAATAACCCGGCGCACCGACTTGAATCCTCGGATTACTGGATTGTGTGATGAGCGGCGGCAGCCAGCCAATCTCGAGTTCAAGCCCGACGACAATGAGCAGCTCGGCCTTGGAGAGCTTCAGAAGAAAGCTCGGCTTGGGATCGACAAAGTGCGGGTCCTGATAGCCACGAGCGACGGCTTCGACATCCACTTTGTCTCCGCCAATTTCCTGCGCCAGGGACGCCAAGTCGGTCGTAGCGGTCATGATACGAATCTTGCTGTCCGCGCTGCCCATGAAGGGATCGAGCAGGGCAAATACGAGGGCCACGGACGCGGCGATCGTGATGAAACGAGTTTTTGTCAATAAGCGGGGCATCGAATTCTCCTGGAGCAGCCTAAAACGGGTGAGCGCCGTGCGCGCCCATCACAAAAAGAAACTGGAAAAGAAATTCATTGGCATTTGAGAAATCCGTTGGAGTAGTCGCCAAATGCCCGAAGCGGTACTGCCCGCGGATCTGGCTAAACTCGCTCGGCCAATATGTCAGGATACCGGAAACGCCGGAGTCCGTCAGACGAGCATCGGTGGCGTGGCCGCTGCGGTCGAACCGTCCGCCGACGGTCCAACGGCGATTTACGCGGTATTCCGCCGAGGAGTACATGCCAAAGGCATGTTCTGTCTGGAGAAGACTCGGGAGCGCAGCAGAAAGCTGGTTGCGCGCGCTCCAGACCAGCTCGGTACGGAACAAAAAGGAATTGTAGATAGCGCGGCGCAGCGGTTTCCAGCGGAGCGTAGCGTCTCCGCTGTAGAGATTGGTTAGGAAGTTCGAGCCGTTGTTGTTGTGGCCGCGAGCGTAGGAGAGGCCGAGATCGAGGTTAGTCGATTCGGTCAAATCCCGGTACGCGCGGAGGTGCCCGACCACGCTGACGTCCTGGCGGCGGATGGCCTGGAACACCTCGGCAGAATCGCCGCGTAATACTTCCGCGCTCCCTTCGAGGAACCAGTTCTTAGGCGCGGGCAGAAAACGCGAGAGGAAGAAGCCGGCGTCGTCGATGCCGTCCTCGCCGCCGACTAAATTGTTGGTGACCAGCGGCCGGTCAATGAACGGCAGCGCGTGATTGTGAATGGTGTTGACCTTCCCAAAGTCAGCACGCTTCTTACCGACCTTGAGCAACAGTCCCGCGGGGAGCGACGTGAAGGTGACGTAAGCCTCTTCGACGTTTACGCCCGTCTCGCCGAAAGAGAGGAAGGCATCGGCGCGGGCGTAAGGATCGATGATGGCTTGCAAACCTACTTCCGATTCGTGCATCTCCAGCGAAGGCGACGGAGAAACGTTGTTGCGTCCGGCCGTGCCGATGAAATCGCCGATCAGGCTGATATCCGGATTTAGGAGTTTGGCGTTGCCGGAGGCGCCCCCGAAAGTCTGCGTTTGCACCACCTGGGCCGCTGCCGGCGCAGGAGAGGGGGACAGCATACCCGGCTCGGGGCGCGCGGAGGCTAGCAGAACTTGCGGGCCGGAAGAACGTTCCGGTGATTTCGTTTTGCGAAGTTCTGCTAGATCGCTGCGCAGGATGGCAACTTCTCCGGCGAGCATGCGCACTTGTTCTTCGAGTATTTTCATGCGGGCGTCTTCCGTATTTGCGCGGGAGACGTCGCTCTTAACCACTAACGTCGGAGCGTCCTGCGCATGCGCAAATGAGTAGAAAAGCAGCAAGGCGGATAAAGCAGCAAATCGTTTCATGACATTACTCCTATAGTTCTCTGAAATTGAGCCCTAGTTGCAGGAAAAGTGGAGACGGGCAAGGGAGAAACGCAGAAAACTACAGGGCGGGAGGCGCGCGCGGAGAGGCGGCGGGCGGAACCTCTGAGGAAGCCGAGATGACCAAAGGAACGAGTTCGAGCCGGTTGGTGACCGGCACCATGGCAATCGCCGGCGACTGCGTGGCGACCACGGAACCCGCCGTCGAGCACAGCGGACAAAGGTGCGATGCCGATGGCGTTACTGTGAGCTCACAACAATAATGAAGCTGCGACGCCAGAAAAACAGCGCCGAAGAGTAAGATCAGGAGGCACCTTTGCCGCGAAGCAACTTGCATGTAACTGGTGAGACGGAGCTTAGGCAAGAAAAGTTGCTGGGTCAAGCGTGTAAAGTTGGATTTTTGTTGAATTATATACTATACTAGGTTATAGTATATGGCATGGCACACACGGCCAGGGACAAAGAAAAGCTCTTGATCCGGGTTCGTCGAATCCGCGGACAAGTCGAGGCCGTGGAACGGTCGCTGAAGGAAGACCACGAATGCACCGATGTGCTTCAACTGGTGGCGGCTTGCCGAGGAGCGCTGAACGGCTTGATGGCCGAACTGGTGGAGGGCCATATCTGGTTCCATGTCCTGGACCCGGATCGCGCCAAAGATTCCCCTCAGGCGGTGGCCGCCGAGGAACTGATCGATATCGTGAGAGCCTATTTGAAATAAGCAAAGAATCCGGCGCTCTGGTGGATTGGTGTGCGTCCCGGGTTCTCCGCAACGAAAACCGCTTGCAGTATCTGTGGGCGGGCCTAGGACGGAATGCCAGTCTAAGTCGGTAACATGCAAATAATTCATTGCAACCAAGGCGCTTAGAAGTCCGTCTAAGGTGCTAAGCTAAGGTGTCGCCTATGCACTGGTGGATATCCATTTTCGGGGGAACGCGCCGAGCGGTGCCGTTGCTGGCTTCGGTGGCGCTGCTGTATTTTGCGGCGGGCGGCTCTCTCGTCCACCAGCACACCAACGGGCCTGATGCTGCCTGCCATCTCTGCCAGGTGCTGCACATGCCGGCGCTGGCGGCTACCCGGGTGGACCTAGCCAGCACGCCTCAGACCGTCACCTTGTTTTCTTCGCTGCCGCAGCATGTGGCGCCCAGCGATTCCTTTTCTCTGCATCGTGCAGGTCGCGCTCCTCCCGCGGTTTAATCTCTCCTCTGACTCGAACTGTATTTCCGTGCGCTGGGCCATCTGAAGGCTAGCGCCGCCGCCATTTTTCCGGCGGCCTCTATCCACACAAACACAAATGGCCCTCGAAAGGGATGGAGAAAAAATGTTCAAGCGTTTGAGTATCAGCGTGGTGTTTGGATTGGTGTTGTTTTTTGCGGCCGCTCCGGCTAAGGCACAGTCGGGTAACTCCGGATCGATTGAAGGCGTGGTGAAAGACGCATCTGGCGGAGTGGTGGCCGGGGCCACGGTTGAAATCTCCTATGCCGTGAGCGGTCTTCACCGGGAGATTACCACGGAAAGCGACGGGAGCTTCAAGTTCACGAACGTCCCCTTCAATTCCTATCACCTGGTAGTGTCGGCAGGAGGATTTGCGAGCTACACGCAGGACGTGGAGGTGCGCGCCGGTGTGCCGGTGACCGTGCAAATCGCTTTGAAGGTTGGGACGGCGGTACAGACCGTGACCGTCGAAGCGAAGGATCTGGTGGAAAACGAATCGACCTTTCACACGGACATCGACCGGGGCTTGTTCGACCGGCTCCCACTGGAGAGTTCGTCATCTTCGGTCAGCTCGCTTGTGACCCTGGCGGCACCGGGGGCGGTGGCGGACTCGAACGGCCTGGTTCACGCCATCGGCGACCATGCGGAGAGCTCGTTTTCGGTCGATGGCCAACCGATTACGGATCAGACCAGCAAAGTCTTTTCCAATCAAATCCCGGTCGATTCGATTCAATCGCTGGAAGTCATCTCCGGCGCTCCGCCCGCCGAATTTGGTGACAAGACGAGTTTGGTCATCAAGGTGACGACGCGTTCCGGCCTGGGCCAGACAAAACCGGTGGGCAGCGTGAAAGCCTCTTACGGCAGCTTTGGCTCGGCGAACGGTGGCTTTGACGTAGCGTTTGGCGGTCCGAAGTGGGGCAATTTCATCGCCGCGAACGCGTTGAATGCTGGCCGTTTCCTCGATCCGCCAGAATTCCAAGTGATGCATGCCAAGGGCAACGAACAGAACCTATTCGACCGCGTGGACTGGCAGCTTACCGGCGCAGACTCGGTGCATCTAAATGCCGGCTATACGCGGTCTTGGTTCCAAAATCCGAATTCTTTCGACGCGGCGCTAACTGGCCAGGATCAGCGCGCACAGATCAAGACCTACAACATTGCGCCGACTTGGACCCACTTGTTCAGCACCAGCACCTTGCTGAATGTCGCCTTCTTCGCACGGCACGACCAGTTCAACTATTACCCCAGCGCAAATCCCCTGGCGGATCTTTCCGAGACTGCCACTCAACAGCGCAAGCTGACCAACCTGGGTCTGCGCGGCGATCTTTCCTATGTGCAGGGCATCCATAACGTGAAAATGGGAGTGACCTTCGAGCACACCCTCTTGACCGAGGGCTTCAGCCTGGGTCTTACGGACCCCACGATCAATTCGCCGTGTCTGGTGGCCAACGCCGCCGGGGACTTGCTCGGATCCAGAGATACCAGCCTCACCGACCCGACACAGTGCGCGGGGGCCGGACTTCAGCCGAACGATGGCACCGTTGCCAATGCCGCCGCGGCGCCGTTCATCCCCATCCTGGGCTGCATTGACCTGACCAGGCCCACGCCGGCAGCCACGGACGGCTGCGCCACTCCGCAAAGCGCGCTATTCGGTTTCCGCGGCCGCGGGGACGTTCGGGAGATCGCGCTCTATCTGCAAGACACCATTACCAAAGGCAATTGGTCCTTCAATGTGGGTGTGCGCGGCGATCTGTATCGGGGTCTCACCAAAGAGTCACAAATCGAGCCGCGTGCCGGGATTTCCTACAACATCAAGCCGAGCAATACGGTTATGCGCGTTTCCTATGCGCGCATCCTTGAGACTCCCTTCAACGAAAACCTGGTGGTTGCCAGCATCACGGGTGATCCTTTCCTGGATGCTATCTTTGGCGGGTCATCGGGGCCGATTCGCGCCGGGCAGCGCAACGAATTCCATGCGGGACTTCAGCAGGCCTTCGGGAGATACCTGGTCGTCGACGGTGATTACCTCTGGAAGTATACCCACAACGCTTACGACTTCAGCGACCTGCTGAACACGCCGATTTTCTTTCCGATTGGGTGGCACAACTCGAAGATCAGTGGGTTCAACGCGCGCGTCAGCGTGCCCAATTTCCATGGCGTCACGGTATTGACCGTCATGGGCCATGCTTCCGCTCGCTACTTTCAACCCCAGGTCGGCGGGCTAGGTACCAGCGATGGACCTGTTTTCCGCATCGATCACGACCAAAACTTTCAACAGACCACGCACGTGCAATACCAGCCGCGGAAACGCGCCCCCTGGGTGGCGTTCAATTGGCGCTATGACAGCGGCCTTGTGGCTGGTGCCGTTCCCTTTGCGGGGGACAGCACCACGCCAGTGGATCTCACCGGGCTTTCGGCAGACCAGCAGATCCAGGCTGGTCTCTTCTGCGGGAGCGTTTTCCCCACACTGAGCACTCCACTGGTGACGTGCGACCCCTCTCTGTACGGGTCGACGCGGCTCAAGATACCGGCTCCGGGAACGGAGAGTGACGATCACAATCCTCCGCGGGTCGCTCCACGCCACCTGTTCGACGCCAGCGTGGGAGATGACGACCTCTTCCATGGCGACCACTACAAGTGGAGCCTGCGCCTCACGGTCATCAACCTGACGAATAAGACCGCGCTTTATAACTTCCTGTCGACGTTCAGCGGAACGCACTTTGTGACGCCGCGCAGTTACACGGCGGAACTCGGCTTTCATTTCTAGAAACGGCAGGAGCCGAGCGGTGGACGGGCCGGCCATTGCCAGCGAAATGGCCGGCTTGTCTGCGGCTCCCAGCCGCGATTTCTCTGCAAGAATTACGATCCAAGTCGTTCTACCTCCAAGCGCGACTGCTGATGATAAGCGCGTTGCGCCTTTGGAGGTTTCCATGTCTTCCTCAAGTGCGTCGCTTTCGGCCGGCATTAGCTTGCTTCTGGGTGTTGCGGCACTGCTTATGCCGGATTCGCGGCCCGAGGTAAAGACCGCTGCGACAGCCCCAGACAAGGCTGCCCACGGGCCTTTCAAGACGAGCGCGCTGCGAATCGATTTGAGTAAGGCCATGAAAGTGAATCTCCCGGCGACAAGCCGCGATTTCGAAGCCGCTTCCTTCGGCACCCCCGACGGTAAGAGCGGCTGGGTGCTGCGGCTCCCCGGCGGGCGGCCCATCGCCACGCCGGCCTACGCCGATGGGATGCTCTTTGTCGGCGGCGGCTACGGCTCGCACGAGTTTTACGCCCTGGACTCCGAGACGGGAAGAGTCATTTGGAAGCTCCAAACGGGCGACGACGGACCGACCGCGGCGGTGGTGGCCGACGGAATGGTGGCCTTCAACACCGAGAGCTGCACGCTGGTGGTGGTAGAGGAGAGAAGGGGACGTGTGATTTGGCAGGAGTGGCTGGGCGATCCGCTGATGAGCCAGCCGGCGATTGATAAGGGCGTGCTGTTTATGGCCCATCCGGCGGCCACCGGGCGGCCCACGAAGCCCTTGGAATTTCATCCTCGGCCAGCGTCGCCGCGCGGCAGCCACCGGCTGCTCGCCGCGGAACTCAGCACCGGCCGGCATATCTGGGAACAGGAGATTTCCGGCGATGTGATTACCGCGCCCGTCGTCTCCGACGGGACGGTCTATTTCACGACGTTCAATGGGACTTCCTATGCCCTCGATGCCGGTGACGGCTCGGTGGTGTGGGTAAAGGTAAACGCGGCCACCAGCGCGCCGGTGATTGCCAACGGGCAGCTCTATGAGACGCGCAAGACGTTAGCGGGGAAAGAAACGGTAGAGGGGCTCGCGCGTGTGGACACGAAAGATGGAAACGCTCGCGACCGGGAGTTGATCGCCAAGAGCAAAGCCGAATACCTCAACCAAGGAAGCGGAGGCGGTGTGGCGCTTTCGTCCGCGGCGGTGCATGCTCTGGATTCCTCGGTGGGCTTCAGCGCGGCTCCGTCTTCCGCAAAGCTGGCCGAAGCCAACAACGCTGTCGGTGTGAATTCCGTGGTTGGGGCCTGGGCGTTTCAGGGCTCGCGCGCGGCGGTGAGCAAGGGACAAATCCTGAATGCCCAGGGGAACTACATCAATTCCGTGCGCGCGGCGGATGGGCGTCAGACCTGGCAGGCGGAAGTTGTGGGGTTGCCTGGTACGGCGGGCGGGCAGGTTTTTTCGCCGCCGGCCGTGGGCCGCGATTATCTCTATCTCGCGGGCGCGGATGGCCATCTGGTGTCCGTGCGGCAAAGCAACGGCGGTATCGGATTTTCTTATGCGCTGAAGGCCCCCATGGCCTTTCAACCAGTTTTGGCGAAAGGAAACGTCTATGCCGGGACTTCCGACGGGCGGCTGATTTGCCTGAAGACGGGAAACCAAGACGCCGACGGCTGGTACGCCTGGGGCGGCAACGCGCAACACAACAAGATTCAGTGAGCCGGGTGTCTCCGCACAAAACAGTGGTGTTCTATTTCTCGGCGAGATAGGTTTTTGCCTCGGCGAGTTCCACTCGATCGGCACTTGGGTCACAGACCTGGGTGAGTTTGGCGTAGAACGATTGCGCGCTCCCGGCGTCACCGCTTGCCTGGGCGGAGCGCGCGGCACCCAGAAGACCGTCAAAGCGGTTCGGTGAATTTTTCAGCACCGTCCGGTATTGAGCGAGGGCTTCGGCGGGACGCCTGACTTCCATGAGCATGTCCGCGAGCATTTCGCGCGCGGGAATGCCGACGGATTCGCCGCCGTTTTTGTCCTGACGGTCGGCGGCGGCGCGCAGCTCCTCGATCGCGTCCTCGGTCTTGCCCTTGGCGAAGGCCAGCCAGGCTTCGGCTTCGCGTAAATCGGTGGCTTTTTCTGTAGAGACCGTGTAGCCGCTCTTTTTCGAGCGCTTCTCGCGGTCGGCCACCAGCTCGGTAAGTTCCTTGAGGTCAGATTCCGCGCCGGCCACGTCGCCGCTGCGCGCCGCGCCAATCGCGCGGGCCCAATACGTGGTGTCCTCCCAGTTCTTGCGTATCGCCGGAATCGCCAAAGCAGCTGCTTCTGTCCAGCGGTGCAATTCGAGCGCCGTGCGCGCGGCCAGATAGGCGCGATGATCGGCCTTAACTTCATCACTTGCCCCAACAACGTGGTTGGTGTGTTCGATGACTTCGCGCGCTTTGGCTTCCTGGCCGCTCTGGAGGTAGGAGTAGCTCAGGAAGTCCATGGCATGGGTCTGATAGTGAGATTCCGCCTGGTGCATTTCCGCGGCATGCGCGCCAGCGGCATTGGCGGCAATATTCGAGGTGATGGAATCCTGCCACAGGCCGAGGCGCACAAAGATATGCGCAGGCATGTGCAGGGCGTGAGCGGAGTCCGGCGCGATGGCCGCATAACGGCGGGCAGCGTCAAGGCCTTGGGCTGCGAATTCGGGACGATCCGTGGCATGGATCAGGTAGTGCGCAACACCGGGGTGGTCCGGATGCTGTCGAAGCAGCCCTTCGAGGAGGGAGATGGCCTTCTCTAGGTTTTCCGTGGTGTCGCTGTCTTCCTCGGCCAGGGAGACCAGCGAAAGAGCATAGAACGAGCCGATTTCGGCGTCACCGGGATTGCCGCGGTAGAAATGCGCAAGAGCGGCGGAGTAGGCCTGGGTGCGCTGGACATGCGTCATTTTGGATTTCTTCTCGAAGAAAGCGGCGGCCGCGTTGAGGAAACCCTGTTCCCGTGGACTAGCGGTGTGCAGCTTCAGCGCCTTCTCGATATCTTTGCGGCCTTGTTTCAAAGTTTTATCATTGGGAAATTCCCACAGCTGGTAATAACGGGCCATGGCTGTTCCCCAGTACGCCATGGCGCACTTTGGATCGCGGGTAGCCGCGACGGCAAAGCTTTTCTCGGATTGCGTGTATTGGAACGAGTGCAGCAGCGCGACGCCCTGTTCGATCGTGGGTTGGACTTCCGCCGTGCAACTGGTCGGGAAATTCACTTTGCCGAGCTGAGCGCTATGCGCTCGAGACGCGGCCGGTTCGAGAGCAAGAAAAAAGATGAGCAGCCCGAAGGCGGAGGTGGACGGTCGCTCGTGGCGCATGACGCTTCTCCTATTGTTCCCGAGTGATTCTACCTCCTGCGGTTGGCTTTGGTGGAGTTAAACCTTTGGCGACGGGGCGGTTGGACGCGGCTTTGGCCTGGAGGCTACAATAGGCATGGAGCGGTTCTTCGAAGCAGGTGCGGGAGCGAAAGCTGTTTGAACCAATGACGAATCTCTGAGGTGCTGCGGATAGACAGCCCGTGTGCACGGCCTGTCCCGCCGGCGCGTCCCATCGAGTAGCAAGGATGAAGACGCGCGAGCGGGGCAGGAAAGCCTAACGGTTGGCTCGTGGCGCCCTACTATTTCAGAGGTTCACGGCCTAGCTCTCCACGGCCAAGCGGTCCGCTCCATTTTTTGTGTTTTGCGGTGTCCAAGAGTTCATGCGCGTACTTTTCGTAGGAGACATCGTCGGCTCGCCGGGACGGCAGATCGTTCACGATCGCCTCGGAGACATCGTCGCCGTGCGGCAGGTCGATCTGGTGATCGCCAACGGCGAGAATTCGGCTTCGGGATTTGGGATCACCCCACGGCTGGCGGACGAGCTTTTGAACCTGGGTATCGATGTACTCACCGGCGGAAACCACAGCTGGGACCGCAAAGAGATCCTGGAATACCTGCCGCATGAGCCTCGGCTGCTGCGACCGGCAAATTTTCCGGAAGGCAATGCGGGCAGCGGGCTGTATCTCGGAACCGCCAAGAATGGCGTGAAATATGCCGTGTTGAATTTGCAGGGGCGTGTGTTCATGACGCCGATCGACGATCCTTTCCGGAAAGCCGACAGCGAACTGAGGAGAATTCCAGAAGATGTCGCCTTGGTGTTTGTGGACATGCATGCGGAAACCACCAGCGAGAAGATCGCCATGGGCTGGTATCTTGACGGCCGGGTGACCGCGGTCGTCGGCACGCACACCCACGTGGCTACCGCCGATGAGCACCTTTTTCCGCAAGGCACGGCTTATATCACCGACGTGGGAATGACCGGGCCGCATGGCGGTGTGATTGGAATGGACCACCGCGGCATCATCGGGAAGTTTCTGAGTGGACTGCCCGCGCGGTTCGAGGTGGCTACTGGCGACGTGCAAATGAATTGCGTGTTGATCGAAACCGCAGACCAAGGTCCGCGCAATTCGGCCGGCCGCCTCCGCGCCCGCTCCATCGAACGCCTGCGCTTCTCGATCGACTAACTAATAGTTACGGCCGGCGGCAACGCCGGGCAACCTCGACACCTCCATCGTAATCTGAAGATGGATGCGACAGAGGGTGGGTCCAATCAGGAGAGTTCTTAGGTTGATGTGTCTCCTGGCGTGCGCTGCCGGGAGTGCCGCTGCTCAGGACGAGGGCGACCTCATGGCCCGGCAGCGGGTTTTTCCGAGCGTGGGTCCCGGACTGCGCTCCATCAAGCGGGGCGCGGATGGGCGGCTGTACCTTCTGGCTTCGCCGTCGCCTGGCTTGCTGGTGTTCGACCGGCAGGGCCAGCAGGTTCTCACTGTCAGCGAACTTCCCGGAGCCGATCCGAGCGCCAAGACCGGCCGCGCCTTGATCACTTTCGGTGAAGACTGCGATGGCGACGCCGACGGAAAGATCTACGTGGCGGACCGCGGCGCGAACCTCATCCAGGTTTTCTCCCCCGACGGCACACTGCTTCGTTCGATTTCCGTGAAGAATCCGATTGCCGTGGCGGCTCTGCCGGAAGGCGAAGTTGCCGTGGGAACGCTGCGGGAGCCACACCTGGTGATCGTTTTCGACAAAAACGGCAGGGACGTGCGCGAGTTCGGCGATCCGGAGCCCCTAGCGGAGCGCCAGGAACTGAATCGTTATCTAAACATCGGGGAGCTTGCCACCGACGCTCAGGGGCATCTCTACTATGCGTTTGCCTATTTGCCGGAGCCCACGGTGAGGCAATATGACCGCTTGGGATATGCGGGACAGGACATTCAGTACACCGCGCTCGAGGCCATGCCCGCGGCCCAGGCCGCGCGCAAGGAGATCCAGCGCCAGGAGCGCCGCGGCGATCAGCCGTCGCTGAAGCGCATCCTTACGGCCGTGGGCGTGGATCGGTCCAATGGGGAGGTGTGGATCGCGCTGTACAACACGCTGCTGCATTTCGACAAGGAGGGAAACCGGCGCGCCAGCTACAAAATCTACACGCCACAGGGCGCGCGTCTTGAAGCCACCGCCATTCTCGTGGAGCCGGACCGTATGATGATCGGAACTGACCCGCTGGGTATCTACGAATTCGACCGGCCGGATAAGAAAAATCAGAAATAGTCCGAGTTTTCCTCAGCCCCGCCAGTACCGGTTCTGTGCACGGTTTCCTCACGCGGTGAAAATATGTTCACAAACGCCGCGAAATCAGCATCCATCAGAAATACTGTACAATATTGTACTTGTGGAAAAACTGTGCACGGCGTGTGCACACCGGTGAGTGCCTGCTCCTATTTTTCTCTTGCCCCCTGCGCGTCAATCAGCGACAATCCCGCGCTGACTCATAGCGGCGGTACGTGGGCCAGCAATTCCAAACGGGCCGCGCGCGGAGCGACAGGGGCAAAGTAGAGCGTTCCGGCATCCCGAAGCCTGAAAGACGCGAACGGACCCGCTTTCCACAGCTTTTTAACAGCTGTGGAAATAGCGTGGGATTTTCTTTTCTCTTCCGATGACGACAGCAACTCAAATGGGCCGTGCGCACGAAGCTGTGAATTCCTGGGACAAATTCCTCGATCGGGTGAGGTCCCGGGTCAGCATCAACACCTACACCACCTGGTTCCAGCCCACCAGGTTAAACCGGGCCGAGGGCGATACGCTCTATATCCAGATCCCCACCGCCGTTTTCCGGCAGGTTCTGACGCGCACTTACGGCGACATCGTCAAGGCCGTCTTTCATGAAGTCGGCACACCGAACATGAAGGTGCAATACGTGTGCACGGAAGAGGAACCGCTCCCGCTAGCGCCGGTAGTCTCCAGCGTGAAACAAGCAAGATTGGATTTTGAGAGCAGCGACCACCAGCTCAACATGCGCTATACGTTCGATTCGTTTGTGGTCGGCAAGTCCAACGAATTTGCGCATGCCGCTTCGCGCGCCGTGGCCGAGCAGCCTTCGAAAGCGTACAACCCGCTGTTCCTCTACGGCGGCGTGGGCATGGGCAAGACGCACTTGATGCACGCCATCGGTCACACCATCAAGAAGCGCAATCCGGCGATGCGGCTGAGTTACGTCAGCGCGGAGAAATTCACCATCGAAGTGATCAATTCGCTGCGCTTTGACCGCATGATCAGTTTCCGCGACCGTTTCCATACCGTGGATGTCCTGCTGGTGGACGATATCCAGTTCATCGCGGGAAAAGAGCGGACCCAGGAAGAGTTTTTTCATACCTTCAACGCGCTCTACGAGCAGCAGAAACAGATTGTCATTTCCTCGGACTGCCTGCCGAAGGACATCAACTCCATCGAAGAGCGCTTGCGCTCGCGGTTCGAATGGGGATTGATTGCGGACATCCAGCCGCCGGACCTGGAGACCAAAATCGCCATTTTGCAGAAAAAGGCGGAAAACGACCACTTCAGCCTGCCGGACGACGTGGCGGAATACATCGCGCGGGCCATCAAGTCTAACGTGCGCGAACTCGAAGGCGCGTTGACGCGGCTGATGGCCTACGCTTCGCTGACGGGCGCAACGGTTTCGCTGGGCACCGCGCAGCAAGTGCTGCGAAACATCATTGCTTCCCAGGAAAAGCGCGTGACCATCGATCTGATCCAGAAACGCGTAAGCGAGCACTTCAATCTGCGGGAACAGGACTTGAAGGTCCGCAGTAACACCCGCGCGATCGCTTTTCCGCGCCAGGTGGCCATGTATATCGTCAAGCAGCTCACCACCGCTTCGCTTCCGGAGATCGGTCGCCAGTTCGGCGGTAAGCACCACACCACCGTGCTGCATTCCATCAACAAGATCGAAGAGTTGCGGCGCTTGGACAAAGACCTAAACCGCACCATCACGCGTCTGATGGACGCGCTGCAGTAACCCCGCCGGCTTTTTGGAGCCACCTTTCGCGCTCTTTTCTGTAATTGTTGCGCCCCGTGCTTGCCCGTCCTTAGCGCCATCCTACTGGCCCGAGCGGTTGCCAGCCTGTGAAGAAGATTTGAGAAAGGTGCGGATAATTTGTTGATGGGTGTGGATCAAGTTCTATATCTCATGCCTGGCCGCATGGCCACGGCCTGGTTTTCCGCGTTTCTCACAAAGTAAGACTGGGGCATGCGGGGCGATAAATCAAATGCACAATTCGAGTTGGTCAGCTTTCCACAGATTCACAGCGCTCATCACAACAACAAGCTTTATGGCTCGCTATTTTTTTTCAAAAACATTCCATAATATTGCTTGTTGTTGCTCCGGCGGGGCTAAGGGTTTTGGCGGCCAGGGTGAGGAGCGAAAGCTGGCGTTTCCCACGTATTTCCACAGTGCCGGCGCACGGAGCAGGCTTTCTAACTGGCTTAAAAGCGAGTAAAGTACGACAGCAGTAGAAATAGCCAGGGAAGGCCTGGTGTCGGGCCTGATCGAGGGTCACTAAATGACCGCACCCGGAACGGCATTCGAGGAATATCAAGCGATGGAATTCAGTGTCACCAAGTCCGCGCTGTTGAACGAACTCTCAACGACGCAGGGTGTCGTTGAGCGTAAGACCACCATTCCCATTCTGTCGAATCTGCTGGTGGAGGTCAAAGGCAGCCAGTTAACGATTACGGCGACCGACCTGGAGTTGAGCATTCGCACGTCTTGCGAAGCCAAGATCAAGAAAGAAGGTGCCGGGACTATCCCTGCCAAGAAACTGCTGGAGTTGGTACGCCTGCTTCCCGAGGGCGAGATCAAAGTCAAGCTACTCGAGAATCATTGGGTGGAGATCGTCAGCGAAAAGAAGAAATATAAGCTGGTGGGGATGGCCAAGGAGAACTTTCCAGCGCTGCCGGTGATGCCCCACACGCTGGTGAAGATTCCCGCCACCATCCTTGAGAACCTCATTCGCAAGACGAAATTTGCGATCTCCATGGAAGAATCGCGGTACACGTTGAACGGCGGCCTGCTGATCCTGAAGCCCGACACGCTGGCGATGGTGGCGACAGATGGGCACCGCCTGGCGCTTGCGGAGACCGATCACAAACTTGCGGGACTGAATGGCGAAGTGAAATTGCTTATTCCCAAGAAAGCCATGGACGAAGTCGAAAAACTTTCCGTCGCCGCTGGCTCCGACGCGGCCATCGAATTTGCTAAAGACGAAAGCCACCTGTTTTTCCAAGTCGGCCATCGCCTGCTGATTTCACGCATTCTTACCGGTCAATTTCCGAACTACGAAGCGGTGCTTCCGCGCGACAACAACAAGAGTGTGGTCATCGAGCGAGCGGAATTGAGCGATGCGGTGCGCCGCGTCTCGCAGCTTGCCGATCAACGCTCCCACGCCGTCAAGCTGGCCGTTTCCAAAGAAGGCATCGAGATCTCCGCCTCCAGTCCGGAATATGGCGAGGCCAAAGAAAGCATCGAGAAAGAATTCAAAGGCGAACCCATCGCCATCGGTTTCAATGCCAGCTACATGCTGGATTTCCTGGGCGCCGCGGCCGACGGTCCAATCAGCATCGAACTGAAAGACGAACAATCCGCCGGCCAGATGCGCCCGCTGGCCGACGAATCCTACCGCTACCGCTACATCATCATGCCCATGCGCATCTGAACAGGTGCTCTTAAGGCGTCGGTGATGATTTCGGCGTGTGCCCAGCCCCAAAACGACCCACCCGGCGAAGCCCCGGAGCAGGCCCCCCACGGGACAAAGTTTTCGAACCTTCTGTCTTCCGGTTGAACTTGTAAGCTCAAGGAAACAGACAATTTATACAGGTTCCTGGCGGTTTCAAATACTTGAGAAAAAGCCCCAGTGCGAGTACAATCCTGGGGTTGTCGAGTCTCTTCTTGGTTCGACACGTCCGCCAGGCAAACGTGGCCTGCCAACCGGCTCTCGGCCAGGAGCCCACTCTGCCACGCGCTTGGAGAAACATGAGTCTTCGCCACGTCTCGCTGCGCGAGATGGGATGGAGCAGGAACCCTACGAGTTTCGGATTCGCCCGGCGAAGCCGGAATCACAGGGTAAGGCGACGTACGGAATTCCCTAAACACGCCTTGCTTGCTTCACCCCAGCGAGTTTTGAACCGAGACCCGCACTGCGCATGGCCCGGAGTCTCGCCGGGCGCCGCAGCCACCAGCGAGAAGTTGCCGGACCAGGAGAAAGCATGGGCGACAAAGAAAACGTGATGGCTACGCCGCAAGGCGGCCACAAGTACGACGCCAAGTCCATCAAAGTTCTCGGCGGCCTGGAGGCCGTGCGGCTGCGCCCCGCGATGTATATCGGCTCCACCGGAGAGATGGGCTTGCACCATCTGGTCTGGGAAGTGGTGGACAATTCGGTCGATGAAGCGATGGCCGGTTATGCCGATGAGATCAACGTCACCGTGCACGCCGACAACTCGGTCACCGTGGTGGACAACGGCCGGGGCATCCCGGTGGACATGCATGCGACGGAGAAGCGCCCCGCAGCGGAAGTTGTGCTGACGGTGCTGCACGCTGGCGGAAAATTTGACAGCGACACCTACAAAGTCTCTGGTGGTCTCCACGGCGTGGGCGTTTCGGTGGTCAACGCGCTTTCCGATTGGCTGGAGCTGGAAATCTCGCGGGACGGCGAGGTGTGGGAACAGACCTACGAAAAGGGCAAGCCCACCAACAAACTGAAGCAGACCGGTAAGACCCGCAAGACCGGGACAAAAGTTACCTTCCATCCTGATCCCACGATTTTCGAGAAGACCGTGTACAGTTTTGACACCCTGGCGCAGCGCTTGCGCGAACTGGCCTTTCTGAATAAAGGCTTGAAGATCACGCTCACCGACGAGCGCACGGAAAAGACCGCGGAATTCAAGTTCACCGGCGGCATCACGGAGTTCGTCAAGCATCTGAATCGCGGAAAAGCCGCGCTGCATGATTCGCCGATCTACTTCGAGGGCAAGCGCGGCACTGTGGAGATCGAAATCGCGCTGCAATACAACGATACCTACGGCGAAAACGTTTTTGCTTTTGCGAACACCATCAACACCGTCGATGGCGGCACGCACCTTTCCGGCTTCCGGTCGGCCCTGACGCGCTCCATCAATAACTTTGCATCGTCGGCCGGAATGCTCAAGGAGCAAAAAGACGAAGTCACCATCACCGGCGATGACGTTCGGGAAGGCCTCGTGGCGGTGGTCAGTGTGCGGCTGCCGCAACCGCAGTTTGAAGGACAGACCAAAGGCAAGCTGAACAGCGACATCAAGGGCGACGTCGAGCAACTCGTCAACGAAAAGCTCGGCGAGTGGTTTGACAAGCACTCCACCGTGACGCGGCGAATCATCGGCAAGTGCATTGAAGCTGCGCGCGCCCGCGAAGCGGCCCGCAAAGCGCGCGAGTTGACGCGCCGCAAGTCCGCCATGGATGCCAGCGGCCTGCCGGGAAAACTCGCGGATTGCCAGGAACGCGATCCGGCGCGGTGCGAGCTGTTCGTGGTGGAAGGCGAATCGGCGGGCGGCTCGGCGAAGATGGGCCGCGACCGCAAGTATCAGGCCATCCTGCCGCTCAAAGGCAAGATTCTTAACGTTGAAAAGGCACGTTACGACAAGATGCTCGGTCACGAGGAAATTCGCGCCATCATCACCGCGCTGGGCACCGGCATCGGCAAAGACGATTTCGATGCCGGCAAGCTGCGCTACCACAAAATCATCCTCATGACCGATGCGGACGTTGATGGCAGCCACATCCGCACTCTGCTGCTGACGTTTTTCTTCCGCCACATGAAGGAATTGATCGAGCGCGGGCACATCTACATCGCGCAGCCGCCGCTCTACCGCGTGAAACGCGGAAAGACCGAAAAATATATACGCGATGAGCGCGACTTCGCGCGCGAGCTGATGAAGCGCGCCACCGAAGACCACGTCGTGAAAGCCAAGGAAGGCGTGAGTCTGGAGGGCCCGCGGCTGACTTCTTTCTTGCTGAATGTGCAGGAGTACGAGGCCGCTGCGGCCAAGCTCGGCCGCCGGCTGCGTGAGCACGCTCTCGTCGAACTGCTGGCCGAAAGCGGCCTGGAGAAGAAGACCGACTTCGAAGACAAGAAAGCGCTGGAAAAACTATTGAAGCAGCTGGAGAAAATCAAGCTAAAACTCGAAGGCAAAATCGTCTTCGATGAAGAACATAGCCTGTACGAGATCCAGTTCGGGCCGCCGCATAGCCAGAAGATCAACTGGGCGGTGGCCTCCACGGCGGAGTATAAGCGACTGCGAGGACTCGCCAAGCAGATCGAAGAATTCAACCATCCGCCGTTCACCGTGACCCGCAACGGCGACAAGGTGACCAAGGAGAAGGCCACCGACGTACTCGACTACGTGGTGGAAGACGCCAAGAAAGACTTCACCATCACGCGATTTAAGGGCCTGGGGGAAATGAACGCCGAGCAGCTTTGGGACACCACCATGAACGCGGACACGCGTACGTTGCTTCAGGTGAAGCTCGAAGACGCCGTTGCGGCAGAAGATATTTTCACCACCCTCATGGGCGAAAACGTGGAAGCGCGCCGCAAGTTCATCGAGGACAACGCGCTGGAAGTGGTGAACCTGGATATCTGAGACGTGACGGCCGAATCCCAGCCCGGTGCCGGCTCCGTTCGCAGCGCGGTTCGCTGGGGTCTGCTGCTGGCGGCGGTGGCCAGCTGGGGATTCCGGTTGCCGCGTGTGGTGCATGAATTTCGAGCCTGGCGCGAAGCCCTTGGGCTAAGCGACAGATCGGGAGCTGCCAGCTGGCGAGACTTTTTGGTCGCCGATGTGATCGGGCTTTTGATTGTGTTGGCCTTCGGTGTGGTGATCTTTCTCGTTTTGCGGCCGCGCAGCCCGAGCCAGCCATGATTTATCAGTTGGGATGGACGACGCTGCCGGGGCTGCGGGGATTGAGTTGCAGCGGGTTTCGCGCCACGCCCACGAAAACGCCGGACCACCAAGGCGGCGTAGCCGTTGAATTTCCAGGCGACCACGAGCGCGACGCGTTTTTGCGGCAGATCGAAGAGCATTTTGCGGCCCGGCGGTTTACGAACACGGCGGAGGCCTTCGACACCGTGAAGGCCTATGTGCTGGGGCATGCCGCGAGCCACTAGAGCGCAGCCGCGCGGGCCACCGGCCGGCGTTTATCTGACCGCTGGCACTTTTTCGGCAAAATGACCCGGCCGCCGAGTACGAGAGCTACCTTAAAGAGCTAGAGGTCGCGGCCGAAGCCGCGACCGACAAAGCAAGACGAGGGCGAAATGGCCGACGAGACAAATCAGTCAGTACTGCTTCCCATCGATATCGAAGCAGAAATGCGCAAGTCGTACCTGGACTACGCCATGAGCGTGATCATCGCGCGCGCGCTGCCCGATGTGCGCGACGGGTTGAAGCCCGTGCAGCGGCGCATCCTGGTGGCCATGAACGACCTCGGCCTGGCCTCCAACCGCGGCTACCGCAAGTGCGCCAAGATCTGCGGCGACACGTCCGGCAATTATCACCCGCACGGTGAAGCGGTGATCTACCCCGCGATGGTTCGTCTGGCCCAGGATTTCAATATGCGCTACCCGTTGGTCGACGGGCAGGGGAATTTCGGTTCCGTCGACGGCGATCCTCCGGCGGCCATGCGATACACCGAGGCCCGGCTGGCGAAAATCTCGGAAGACATTCTCGCCGACCTCGAAAAAGAAACCGTCGATTTTATCCCCAACTTCGATCAGACGCGCGAAGAACCGGTCGTTCTGCCGTCGCGCATTCCGAATTTGCTCGTCAATGGCGCCAGCGGCATCGCCGTGGGCATGGCTACCAACATCCC
>QHYZ01000066.1 GCA_003225295.1 Acidobacteriota bacterium
TCGCCGCGAAGATCAAAGAGATCGTCGACGATCACCGCGTTGACGGCGTTCGCGACGTCAAAGACCTTTCGGCGGGCGACACCATTGGTCTGATCATCGAGCTGAAGCGCGACGCAAATGCGCAGGTGGTGCTCAACCAGCTGTACAAGCACACGCCCATGCAGACGAACTTCGCCGCGAACCAGGTCGCGCTGGTCGACGGCGTTCCGCGGGTCCTCAATCTGCGTCAGGCGCTCGAGGTGTACGTCGGCCACCAGATCGAGGTCATCACACGGCGTAGCCAGTACCGGCTGAACAAAGCGCGCGACCGAGCCCACATCCTCGAAGGGCACCTGAAAGCCCTCGACATGATCGACGCGATCATCGCGTTGATCCGCGGCTCGGAGTCGGCCGATGCGGCGCGTCAGGCGCTGCAACTCGCGCCGTACGAGTTCAGTGAGACGCAGGCGACGCACATCCTCGACATGGCGCTGCGGCGATTGGCCGCGCTCGAGAGCCAGAAGCTGCGCGACGAGTACGAAGAGCTCGCGCAGACGATCGCCGAGCTCGAAGCGATCCTCGCCGACGAAGTCAAGTTGCGCACAGTCATCAAGGACGAGCTCACTGCGATCAAGGACAAGTACGGCGACGAGCGCCGTACGTCCATTTTGACCGACCCCGGAGATCTCGCCGACCTCGACCTCATCGAGGACGAGGAGCTCGTGCTCACGCTCACGAACCGGGGCTACGTCAAGACCGTTTCGGTCGACCAGTTCCGCACGCAGGCCCGGGGCGGCAAGGGCGTGCGCGGCGGCAAGCTGCGTGAGGAGGACTGGGTCGAGCACCTGCTGACCACGACTGCGCACTCGTACCTGTTGTTCTTCTCGAATCGCGGCCGCGTCTACCGCTTGCGCGCGCACGAGATACCGATGACGGACCGCACCGCGCGCGGTACCGCGCTGGTCAACCTTGTCGCGCTGCAGGGCGACGAGCACATCGAAGCG
>QHYZ01000188.1 GCA_003225295.1 Acidobacteriota bacterium
CTTCTCGCCCTAACCAGCAGAGCTCGCGCTCTTCTCGCCATCCTCGATCCTCTTGGGTGTGCTGGGAGAACAAGATAATCCCGAGCTACGGTCGGTGCTAGAGAAGATCGGCGCCGGCTTTGAATTTTATCAACTTGGCAAAAGCTACGCCTATGCGGGTAACTGGCTCAACGAAGCACGGGAACTTGACCCTGATGGTGCCGTGGGACAGATGGCTGTGTTGGTCTCATTAGCGCGGGGGGGAGCGCCGCGTCTGGGGAAAGATCAGGACATTTTTCACACAATGGTTGTCGATGGAGAATGGTTGCTTGCCAAGAATCCCGAT
This sequence comes from Acidobacteriota bacterium, assembly GCA_003225295.1. Lineage (GTDB taxonomy): Bacteria > Acidobacteriota > Terriglobia > Acidiferrales > UBA7541 > Acidiferrum. The sequence goes on from QHYZ01000188.1 coordinate 326, forward strand.
GCAACCACCGCAGCCCAAGTGCACTTCATGATTGGAGACGCTTACTCTGACATCGTCGCGCTGGCTGGAGGAGCGGAGCCTGACTATGACGATCCCGCGAAGTACCGGGACGAAGCCGACTCGGCGCGCAAAAAAGCTCTGCAGCACTATCGCGCCGGCCTCGCCGCGGACGGCATCTCCGAGAACGCCAAGGACGCATGGCTTCAGGCGTGGCACCTTTCCGCAGGGTTACTTCCCACTACTCGCTATGTCTATATCAATGACTAGATTCAGTGATTGGTAAAATGTGGTCAGCACGATCCGAAGCGTCTTTCTCCGTGCAAAAGTTAAACCGGGTTATCACGCGCTGAGAATGCCAGCAAGACGGGTTCGGGATTGAGGGCGGGATTTTGCGGGAGTGATGCTTGAAAACAACGACGGGTTCAGGGGCGCAGATGTCGCAACTGTAATCATCGTCTTTTTCTTCTCCTCTTTTTTCATGGCTTTGAGGAGGTTCTTCTCGACGCGATGCAGGAGCCAGGAGTTCGCCACCTCTGCTATCTCATAAACGACACCGTAAAGTCCTTTAGTGAATTTCAGTGGATCAGAGCGCTCGCCGGCACGCACACCAGGATGCACGAAGTTCCTGACCTTGCGGGTTTGGTGTGAGAAACCTCCGACGGTTGCTCTCTTTCCAGCCCATGTGGTCCGTTTCGGTGGAAACCAGCGAAGTTCTTCCACAATGGTGATCACTCATACAGCGAGAATTCTAGGGCCTTGTTCCTCTTGCCGCGAAAACGCTTCTTCGCGTACACGCTGGATTTCTTCACTTCCTCGGGGTAAATAAAGCACATGCCCTGTAGCCCCGCTTCCAAGGCTGCCACCTGCATCACCGTCGCCGCGAGGTAAGCTTTCCCGCGCGTGCACTTTCGGGCCTCGTGGCGGTAAGAAGCCATCAATTCGGTCTGGGATATTCATCGGTTTTTCCAATAGCTAAAGACTCGTGTGTCTGGCAAATTCCTTACCGTAAGTCACCGCAAACTTTCATATCTTTTGATATACGCGGCCAGTTCACGCCTAGGCAGTCGGACTGCCGAGTCACCCGCGAGTAGACGCAAGGCGGCACAGAGAATCTTGGCGGGGCTCAATCGATTCTGATGGATTTCATCGACGACCCACAGAAAACCATGCACTTCGATTTTGTTCGTGGCAGCCAATTTTCGGAGATAGCCGTCGCCAGTTAAAAGAATACATCCGGGGTGTGTCTCGGCGAGTGCAAACGCAAAGCCGTCATGGACCGATAACTGTGGCGCGGCGCGCACTACCTGTTGGGCGCGTAGCACGCGTTCACCCGGCAAGTCGATGACTTTCAGACCCCGCGAAGCAACGCTCGCTTTTGAACTCCCGTGAATTTAAGAAGCTCCTCTTCGAATAGGGTGTTCGCGATGAGAATCTCGTAGGGCAACTTCAAGAAGGCGTCCAGCAATGACACCTTCCGGAGGTCTATGAGACAGCTGCTATCACTGACAACGATCCTCATGTGCCTTTTGCGGCCCTTTCAATCCCAACTCAACCTCGGGCAATGGCAGCCGCAAAAGTTCTGCAGCCTTGTCTACTGAGATCATTCCTTCCGCAAGCGTGCGATAACAGAGGCGGTCGAACCGAACGGCCCGCTCTCGTTGTCCGCGTATGTCTGGTGGCTCAAGCTCCTCAGGTTCCTGCGTGCGCCAACCGCGCGCAATCGTCTGAAAAGCATAGATGAGCGTGGCTTCATTAATGACGCCAACTTGGCGCAATCGCATAAGCACGGCGGCACCGCTAACGCGGTAGAGTTTCTTGAGGCCTATCAACTCTCTGTAGCCAAGTGCCTGGCGATGATTTCCGACTTCACGAAGCAGATGCTCCTTGGGCATCAGAAACGCCCCGGCAAAAAGGTTGGCCGCTTTCTCCACTTCTTTTTCGGACATGCCTGCACCATCAATGAGGCGGTGCGCCAATTCGTGTGCGAGAGTCAGCCTCCGGCGCTCCAGGGGAAAATGGTTGTTCACGACAATGACCGGCAAGTCTGCGGCGTTCGGGCGCTTCACGAGACAAGTAAATCCAGACACACGGTCGGGAAGGTGCACGGTTAAGACCTTGAGCCCCTTCTCTTCCAGAAGTTCGGTCATGTTCGGAATGGGGTCGAGGCCTAGCTTCCATGCTTTACGGACCTCTACCGCCAGCTCCTCCGCATCATTGACATCACGGAGCTTCTGCCGTTTGGCAAGCGGGCACTGCCAGTCCGCACTGTCCAATTCCAGAACCAGTTCGATCTGCAGATAGCGTTCGATCCATTCGAGGACTTCAGTCTCCACCAGGGCTCGGTCACGGCCGGTCGTGTTCGCCTTGGTACGGAACTCAACTCCAGCTAGTTGAAGCCCTTGAGTATCAAGAAGATACGCCAACGAGACATCGAGCGCTCTGGCGAGCGCGGTCAGAACGCCGGAGCTTGGAATGTCTTCGCCGCGCTCATATTTGCCTATGGCCTGGGCGGTGACCCGGTTTTGCATGGCGTCGGACAAGTCACGCAGGGAGAAACCGGCCTTGCGCCTGGCAAGCTTGATTCGGTCAGCAATCATGGCGGCTCTCCTTCGGTTTACAATTGCACTCTTTACGTATTTATTGTAAACTACGCTCCGGGATCGGTCAAGCTGATTCTGAAGATCGTTTGAAGATCGTATTTAAGAGAGTAAACACATGAGCAGCTCGTCGCTGTCCGCGCTTTTAGGCGGTTCCATCCAACCCGGGGGTCTTACCGAGTATGGGTTGGCTCCGGCGCCGCAGGTTTTCCCACATCAATGGATCGCTGTGCGTCCACGCTTCACGCAATTCAACAGCGAGCTCGCCTTGACACCGCTCCAGCAGACCGATGGCGTTACGAAATCTGGCGGCGTCGTGGCGTGCCTCAACCGCCACTACTATGGTTCTGATTCGCGCATCGATCACAGCTTTTTCATTGGCTCCTGGGGCAAGAATACCGCCGTGCGGCCGCCGCGCGATGTCGACCGGTACTTCGTGCTGCCGGTGGAGGTGTACCACCGCTTCCAAAGCCATGCCTGGAACCGGCAGTCCGCGCTTCTGCAGGAAGTGAAGGGCGTAATTTCTGAGACTTATCCCAACACCGACATGAGCGGCGACGGGCAGATCGTTCTCGTGCGGTTCGAAAGTTACAGCGTGGAAGTCGTCCCCACGTTCCTGCTTACCAACGGCAGCTATTGGATCTGTGACACCAATAACGGCGGTAGCTACAAGGAAACCAATCCCTGGGCTGAGGTGAATTACATCGATACCGTCGATCAAGCTACCAACCACAATCTGCGTCCCTTGATTCGCATGACCAAGGCGTGGCAGGAACACTGCTCCGTTCCCCTCAAGTCGTTCCAACTAGAGCTGATTGCCGCCGAATTCCTCGCGCAGTCGCCTTGGCGCATTTATGATTTCTTCTGGTTCGACTGGATCTCGCGCGACTTTTTCCAATATCTCTACTGGAAGGCCAACAAATCGATTACCGTCCCGGGGAGCCCCGAAGTTATTTGCCTCGGCGATGATTGGCAGAGCCGTGCATTATCAGCCTACTGGCGGGCGGTGAAAGCCTGTGGCTACGAATGGGACAACCAAATAGCAGGGGCGGGCGACGAGTGGCAGAAGATTTTTGGCCAGCAAATTCCGCGGACTGTATGACCGACACGCGGACGCAAAACATTGTCGATGAATGCAAACGGCAGGAAGAGTCCTGTCTTTATACCTCGACAAGCCTTCTTGAATGGCTGAAACGCCTACGTGTCTGGAAAGCTTTATTCATCATCACGCCAATCATTCTGGGCGGCGTAGCAACGTGGCCGCTGTTGGCGCATCACGATGAGTACAAGTGGTTCACAGGGGTCTGCGCCCTGCTGGCAGGGTTTTCCCCTGCCCTTTACAAGGCACTCGACTTTGATGTCAGCCTCAAGGTGATTGCACAGCACGCCCATGAGTTTAAGATTCTGCAGGATCGGTTCCGGCAAGCCTGGCGGATCGCAGCGCTTGGGCCTTTTCCCGAGTTCAAGAAAGAATTCGATGACCTAATGGCGCGCATGGACGCTGCGCGTGCTGCCAGTCTTACTCCCCCGGAGCGCTTTTTCAAGAAGGCCAAGGCGAAGATTGGGGGAGGCCACTACGATTTTGGTGTTGACGCAAAAGGCTCACGACAACAAATCACTTAGGTTATCTGCAAAGCACCAAGAATTTCTTACGATGGCTCAATACTTTTAACAAACCAGTGATCCCGCGCACTTGCAAATCTGACTCACTCCCAATCAGCACTCTTCAACCCAAGGCTCCGCGCATTCTCGGCGGCGGTAAGACCCTACATCAAGACTATCGCAGGTCCCGTCAAGTGCTGGCCCGCTGATTAACGACGTGCTGCCGGAAGTGTGAGTTCGCCTAGCGGCAGTTTACTGCGTCGCAGTAAACTGCCGCTAGCTATGAATGCCGTGAGAATTTTTTCAGGACCAGCCGATCCAACCTCTCAAATGTGGGAACACATTTCATTAACCTGTGTTGCTATCACAGTCCGGAGTATCAGGCCGCGTCCGAGGTCCGCTTTCAAGGAGGAGATTATCGTTTCATCCTCGCCGAGGGCGTAGCGGCCAAGTGAATGACGATCTCGATTAAGCATCATTTGCATGAATCCGCCACGGGGGCGCTACCCGTTTTAGACAGCGGCGGGGCGATTTTCCAACCCACAATCCAACCCACAAAGTGTGGTGTCTTGTACGACTTCCGCGTAGTTTGGCAGTCCCCGCGTTCTATAAAGGTAGAAGTCAAGAAAAAACACATCTCCTTCGGCTGAAATTTTTCTTGCTTCTCAGCCCACTTGATCGAGCGAGATCTGTTCTGCTCTTCCGCGCCTTGCGCTCGGTTGCGGGGCAATGCAACCCCGTGGTTTGGCTTTTCTCTACCAGCGGTTTTCATCGCTTCTTGGCGACGAAGCCTGTCAGTTCCGAAACCAACAAAGCAGAACGGTGGTCAAGTTGGCGACCATAGTTCTATTTGGGACTCGTGGCCCATAGCTTTTTCTGGTTATCCGAGAGGGACTAGGGTTGTTGTGAGACTAGGTGCCCGAGGCACACGGCGCCTAACTTACAAGCTGAGACTCTCTCTCGAACCAGAGTGTCTCGAGAACCCGACGGCCACCGCTAGAGAAATTCCCAGAGATGGAGCGGACTCAATCAGAGACACTCAAGCTGTTTGTGGTTTCAGATGTTGGGCGTCGAAGCACGCTCCTCTCTTCCACACGATCAATACGATGGTGGCAATCTTCCTGGCCAAGGTCAGACGCGCCATTTCCGGCTTGATGCCCTTGGCCAATAATGCTGTGTAGAACTCCTGAAACGGACCCGGTTTGCTCAAGGCCACGACCGCCGCGCCCTTAAACAGATTCTTCAGATCGTGATTACAGTTTCGGTTAAGTCCGCGAATGGAGCTCTGTTTCTTCGCTCGTTGTAGCTGCCCGTTGACGCTACGGTGATCGGCGCTGCTTTGTGTCTCGATGCCAAATCCGCTGTATGTCCATAGCTGCCGCTTGGTGCGGAAACGGTTCGGGGTCTGCAAAATCCCAAGCAGTACTGCTGACCGGATCGGACCGATCGAAGGAATCTGGCAGAGCAGTTTCCACGCCTTGTGTTTCTTGCTCTCCGCGAGCAGATCCCGCCGCACTTGCTGACGCACCACCCGCAGCGCATCGAGTTGTTGGTAGTAAAACTCTGCCCGCCGGCGCACTCCCGGTTCACCGATCTTCCCGAGCCACTCGGCACGATGACGCGGTGCATAGACCTGCTTGCCGGTACAAGGAATGGCCCAACTTCGATAGATCGCCTTCACCCGCGACATGACCCTTCCGAGATCCTTGGTGATCGTGAGATAACTGCGCACCAGTTCCTTCAGGCTTCGTAAGCCGTGTTCACCGTGATAGACCGGGTTGAGATGGTTGAGGCGCAGCAGTTCGGCCAATCGGCGGGCGTCGATCTTGTCATTCTGGTTGCCTTCCCTCATGGAGGCATTCTTTCGCGGATCGCACACCACTAATTTCGTCACGTGCGGTTTCAGCAAGTCATACAACCAGGCGGCCGAGGTTCCTTCTTCAAACGTAAGGTGCAAGTCACCGCGCAGCCCATCGATAAACTGCAGAATCATGCTCGCTTTTGTCTCGATCAAGCATTCCATCACGATCTTTCCCGCACCATTCATCACCGCAATCGAAATGCTTTCCTTGTGCACATCCATACCGATATACTTTTTGCTATCCATTGAGGGCGTTCCTTTCTTCAGGTGTAGGGATTGAGGCAAGCACCCAAACCCTACTCCAAAAGGGGCGCCCTTTTATATTGCGTCGTTGTAAAACCTAACCACGCTACGCTGTCACGGCAGAGGTCGCGAGTTCGAGTCTCGTCGTCCCCGCCATATTTCCAAAGTAGTTAAGAATCGGTGGTGTTTTCCCCATAGGTGCACCTCTTCCCTTCTATCTCCTCACTCTTGCCTATAGGCCTAGAGATTTCAACGTGTTCAGGCAGGTGCAGCCAAGGTGCTCGGATCATTCGTAACCAGAAGTCGAATGACTGCCTCTTGGGCCTCGCGCTTGGCCGGCGTTACAGATTGCGTGTAAGTGTCCAGCGTCAGCCGCGCCGAGGAATGCCTGAGCAGATCCTGCTGAACCTTTATGTCAGTTCCAAGGGACCGAAGTAGACTTGAATATGAATGTCGAAACGTGTGCCAGCCGATTCGCTTATTGATTCCCAATTTCTTCGCTACCGGATGAATCTTCTTTCGCATTAGGCTCTGTCCCCACACAGGCCGCTTCCCCTGAGTGAGCACGCTGGCAAACACCCAATCGTCGGGGGTGACGTAAACAGCCTCGTCCTTCCATTTCTTGAGCATGTCCGCCAGGTACGGGCCCATCGGAATGGGTTTCATGGAGGTTTCCGTTTTACAACGGCTGATGACTCCCTGGACCAGCGATCGCACCACGTTCATCTGCCCACCATCGAAGTCCAGATCCCTCCATCGGAGCCCAAACAGCTCGCTCTGCCGAAGGCCGGTCGTCGCGTCCATAAAGATCAAGATGCGGGGCAATGGACCCACAGCGCTCAGAAGCTGCCGGATTTCATCGACAAGCAGGATGAGCGGTATCCTGCGGCGCTTGGC
>QHYZ01000189.1 GCA_003225295.1 Acidobacteriota bacterium
CTTGAACCGTCGTTTGGCCGCTTTTGAACCATCGCTTGGCCGCTGAGAACAGCAGCGACTCGCAAGTCCTTTAGATACGCACTCCGTCGCCAATTCCTGGCTTTGAATCATCGTTTGGCCGAAAGTTCAAATTCCAACTGCAACGAAACCGATTGAAAAAAATCTGTTGCTTTCGCGGTAGTATGTAAGTAAAAAAACTCATATACATGACTGAGACTCCCGAGCAAGCTACCCGATGGTTCCAGGCCGAGGTGAAGAAGCTTTCGCCCGTCGCCGCTGGATCCCTGTGCTTGCGGAAGTGCCCCTGCATTCGTAAGAACTGCCCGGCGTGCGCCCGGGGAGAGGGCCATTCCAGCTTTGCCTTGTACGGCCGCAACCGGGGCAAGCGGTTCACGATTTATGTGCCCGAAGAACTGGTTCCGGAAGTTCGTGAGGCGATCGCTAACGGGCGGCGTGTCCAGGACCTCGTCAGTGAGGCGGGCCTGCGTTACACCCGGGCCTTGAAAGCCAAACGTAGGAAGGCGTCCCACCAATGACGCGGCAAGTTGGAGGCTAGATCAGGGAATGTTGAGCGATCCGGACTTCGCGGCATGGGCCAAGGGGGTGGGCCTTTCCGACGTGGCGTTATCCGTAGTCGCTCATGTTCGGCGCTCGAATCCGGCACGGCGCGTGGGCGGTGGCCACTCGAACGTCACCGGGCGTTATCCCAGCAGGAAAATGGGACTCACGATCCAGTTTGAGAGCCACCGCGTTGAGCTGCCCACCGTGTACGAACTGGAGCACGACGACCAGGTATTCGAGTATTACGACCAGGCTCCCTCGATTAAGCTTGATTATTATTCGGCAGATGGGAAACGTCTCAATGTTTGTCATACCGCGGACTTCTTTGTAATCCGAGCCGACCGCGCGGGGTGGGAAGAGTGTAAGACCGAAGAGGAGTTGGTTCGGCTGTCGGAGCGCAACCCGAACCGATACCGTCGTGGCGACCACGGATGGATCTGTCCACCCGGACGAGAGTACGCTGAGCGCTTCGGTCTCTACTACCGGGTTCGATCCTCTGCCGAAATTAACTGGCTTTTCCAGCGCAACATTCAGTTTCTTGAAGACTACCTGAGAACCACTCTGGAAGTCAGTTCCCTTTCTCGGTGTCGGGTTCTCGCTCTGGTTGCAGCCCAGCCTGGGTGCTCGCTAGAAAATTTGTTCCGGGCAACGGATGGCGAAGTGAGCCGCGACGAAGTTTACGCTCTAATCGCAGCTGGGGACATTTTCGTCGATCTGCAATCGGCGTTGCTTCCAGAACCGGAGAACGTGAGCGTCTGGTTGGAGAAGCCGCTGCGACCTGATGGCGGGCAGGCGGGATCGCTCGCTGCACACCCGGGTTCCGGCGCAGAGATTAACGCTCCACAGATACAGCATCGTCTCTTGCTCGCGAGCGAGGCCGACCTGGCTGAGGCTACCCGTCGGTTTCACATCGTTTCGCGGAAGCTTCGGGGCGAGCGCCACGATCCCGTACCCTGTCGGACCTTACGGCGTTGGATAGCGGCTTACCGGGCTGCGCAGATTGAGCGCGGGAGCGGCTATTTGGGTCTGCTGCCCAAGCCGAATCACGGCAACCCCGTGAATAAACTCCCGGAACAAGCACGGTCCTTGATGATGGAGTTCATTGATAAGGACTACGAGACCCTGAAGCAGAAAACCATGTATGCGACGTGGTCGGTGCTCAAACTCGCCTGCGACCGCGAGCATATACCCACTCCGAGCTATAAGACCTTCACCCTTGCTGTTCACTATCGCGCCGGTGCCGAGCAGGTCCAAAAACGGCGAGGCCACCGCGCCGCTTATCCCCATCAGCCGTTCTATTGGGAGTTGGAACAAGGTACGCCGCGCCATGGAGACCGACCCTTCGAGATAGCCCACATCGACCATACGCAGGCAGATGTCTGGGCGGTTTGCTCGCAGACTGGGCACATCCTGGGACGCCCCTGGATTTCACTTTTGACCGATGCTTTTTCTCGTCGCATCCTCGCCGTGCACCTCACATTTGACCCTCCCAGTTATCGTTCCTGCATGATGATCCTGCGCGAGTGCGTGCGGCGACATTCTCGCCTGCCTCAGATCCTCGTAGTTGACGGAGGCAAGGAATTCCAGAGCATCTATTTCGAAACATTGTTGGCACGATGCGAAGTAACGAAAAAAACGAGGCCGCCGGCAAAGGCCCGTTTCGGTTCCACCTGCGAACGCATTTTCGGGACCACGAACCATCAGTTTCTTCATAATCTGCAGGGCAACACGCAAGTCGCGCACAGCACCCGCCAGATCACCAAGAGCGTAGATCCGCGGAGCCATGCCACCTGGCCGCTGAAAGAGCTACACCGTAGACTGTGCGAGTATGCCTACGAGATCTACGACACGATCCATCACCCGGCGTTAGGACAGAGCCCGCGAGAAGCTTTCAACGCGGCAATAGCCCAGACCGGCAGTCGATTACACTGCCAGATCACCTATGATCGGGATTTTCTCATCCTGACTCTGCCCACGACCCGAAAGGGCACTGCCAAGATCACGGCTGGACGAGGCATGAAGGTCAACAACCTTTACTATTGGTCGGAACATTTCCGCAATCCCACTTGGGAGACCCGCCAAGTTCCCGTCCGCTATGACCCCTTTGATGTCGGCACTGCCTATGCGTTCGTAGATGGGCAGTGGGTCGAGTGCCATTCCGAATACTATTCGGCTCTCCACGGCCATTCGGAACGTGAGCTCCACTTGGTGAGCGAGGAGTTGCGGAAGCGCCGTGAGAACCATTCCGAACAGTTCGTCATCACCGCGAGAAAGCTGGCTGAATTTCTGGAGTCGGTCGAAGTGGAAGAAGCGCTACTGATTCAAAGGTTGAGTGACCTCGAAGCCCGGTCGCTTCAGGCTCAGCCGAGGCCATCCACAAAGAACGCGGATCAAGACACTGATCGACTTTGCGAATCTCCACCGGCCACCGACACACAGCCACTTGCCGATCCGCCGGCCTCTTTTCCGATCTACGGGGAGATCTGATGCGGCTTGACAGTATCGCAGTGACAGCGCCTCACCTGATCAAACGCCTAGAGCATTTTCGGAACTTCACGATGGCACACCCCCGGCTGGTCGAGGCGCGCGATGAACTTGCCGATGCGATCGACGGTGCAGCACCCGGCTCGCTCGTGCTTGTACTAGGGCCGACCGGAGTTGGCAAGACAACCCTGCGGTTGAAAGTTGAAAATCTTCTGATGCAGCAGATGGCTCCGGCCATGGCTGCCGATCCTGGAAGGCTTCCCTTCGTCAGTGTAGAGGTCGTCCCACCAGATACGGGCCAGTTCCGTTGGCGGGATTACTTCAGCCGTTTGCTGGCGGCCATGAATGAGCCTCTCATCGATTTCAAGACTATGCGTGGGACGGGTTACACCCAGGCGCGCAGCACCCTTCCGTCAATAGTTGGCGGCAGGGAGTTGGGATATGCCGTTGAGCAAGCGCTCCTTCACCGGCATCCTCCGGTGGTCTTCGTCGATGAAGCGCAACATCTTGCTCGGATTGCTTCCGGCCGTCGCCTTTCAGATCAATTGGATGTCATCAAGTCGATTGCCAATCGCACCGAGACGGTGCACGTGCTCTTGGGAACCTACGAACTGCTCGCCTTTCGTAATCTGAGCGCCCAGTTGAGCCGCCGTAGTATGGATCTGCACTTTCAGCGCTACCGGGCCGAGTCTGCTGAAGACCGGCAGGTATTCTGCAGTATTCTGCTCACCTTCCAGAAGCAGTTGCCATTTGCAGAAGCCAAGACGGACCTGATGGCCACGTGGGAGTTTCTCTACGAGCGCTCCGTCGGCTGCGTTGGCATCCTGAAGGAGTGGTTGATGCGCGCCTGTGTGCGTGCGATAAAACATGGCGCCGCCGCACTCTCCCTTGAGCATTTGAAAAAAACCGCGCTCTCGATTTCGCAATGCGAAAAGGTCCTCGCCGAATCGCGCGAAGGGGAAACCAGGCTCAACGATAACGAGGATTCCAGACTGAGACTCAGGACGCTTCTGGGTATTGATCAGCATTCTTGTGGGGCGAGCACCCACAGAAACTCCGGTTCAGTCCGGTCCACCCAGAATCGGAATTCACGAAAACCTGGTCAGCGTGCTCCCCGAAGAGACCTTATCGAGGGGACAACCCAGGTATATGCGTGAAACCACGACATACGAAGCTTGGGAACTGCGGACTCATCGACTGACCAGCCGAAGCTATTGCAGAAGCCCATGCCGTCGAAACCGCCACCCTCGTCAAGCACGAGTTGCGGTTGCGAGTTCCGTTTGTGAGAGGCAAGCGCTCCGGCCAGGTTCCCACTAAGCTTCCTCATTCGTTTTACCTCGAAGCGTACAGGCTGAATGGTACTGGAGACCGTGCGCGACTTTGGGTCTCTATGCTCGAAGAATTGACTCAGGTTCGCAGTCTCGATCTTCTGACGGCATTGCCCTGGGCCTACGCGATCGATCGCCGGCAACTTCTGCGAACAAACCGCGCCTGGTGCTCTTCTTGCTACGAAAGCTGGCGTTCTTCGGGACGCCCAGTGTACGAACCACTGCTGTGGATGCTTCAGGTGGTCACTGTTTGTCCTGATCACCGGCAACCGCTCGACTCTCTGTGCCCCTTGTGCGGTCGAACGCAGTTTGTGCTTTCTTCCAAATCTCGTCCAGGTCACTGTTCACGATGCCGGTCATGGCTGGGGCGAGTGCACGAGGCCGACATTATGGATCACCACGTAGCTGAGCACCTACGGACTGCAGAAATCGTTGCTGATCTATTGGCCGCAAGCCCATATGTCGGCAACCGCGTTCGATGGAGAAAGACTAGGCTAATCAACTCCCTCCTCAAGTTTTGCCACAGCCACAACGTCTCCCTAATTCGTGCTCTGGCTGATCGACCCGAGCAGAGACGTGAATAAGGATGGTCTCACCCATCTCGAACCATCGCAGCTTCTGTAGGGTAGTCCACGACGACTCTACAAAGACTTCTGCGATCTTCGTCTGGCCATCGTCGCCGAGATATGCGAGCACGATTCCCGCAACTGACCGTGAAGCCGCGAGCATGCAGCCAAGTCGCGCTGCATGGCGGCACCATTGGCCAGAGCAGCCCTCAGCCCGTAGGGACATACCGCTCGCATCGGGAAATCTTGCGACTCTGTACTCCCGGCCAAACGATGGTTCAAACCCCTGGATCCGCATTTTGGCGTACGTCGCAACTAAAGGACTTACGGGTGTGTCAGCGGCCAAACGATGGTTCAAACCCCTGGATCCGCATTTTGGCGTACGTCGCAACTAAAGGACTTACGGGTGTGTCAGCGGCCAAACGATGGTTCAAAAGCGGCCAAACGATGGTTCAAGTCACAGGATTTCAGGCGGCGCCGCGGCTGCGGAGGAATTCGGCGACGGCAGCATGACCGCGCTCCTCGGCAAAGCTGCGCGCCGTCTTTCCGTCATTCGTCTTGACGTGCAAATCTGCGCCATGCCGCAGCAGCACTTTCACGATTTCGAGGTGTCCGTTGGCCGCCGCCGTAAGCAACGGCGAATACCCCCCGCCATAGCGGTAGTTAGCGTTAGCGCCATTCTCTAGCAGCCAGCCCGCCATCTGTGCGTGGCCGCTCGCGACCGCGCCCGTCAACGCGTTGTATCCCGTTCCGTTGGTCGCCGCAGCGTTTACATCCGCGCCCTTGGCGAGCAAATACTCAGCCACCTCGCCATGCCCAAATACCGCGGCCAGAGCGAAGACCGGAAATCCGTCGGGCGAGAAATTGTTCGCCAACGCCGGATCCTTATCGACGAGTTGTTTCACACGCGCGAGCTGCCCAGTCGCCGCGGCTTCATCGAGCTCCAATGCAATTCCCCGAGCGAGCATCAGATCGCGGATCTCTTTTCTGCCGGTGTACACGGCCACTAACACGGCGGATTGCCCCTTTTCGTTTCTAGCCTTCGCAAGCGAAGCATTGGCATCGAGCAGCGCCTCAACTTTGCTTGGGTGTCCGGATTGAACGGCTTCGAAGAACGCAGCGATGTCGCTCACGCGGGAACTCCTTGGTGCGTTGGGGCGGGCGGTAATCGCGGACCGGCGATGCCCGGATTTAACGCCGGGTGCGGTCCTTGCGCACGGCTTCGTCGATCAGCGCATCGAGTTCGCTGCGCGTCAGCGTCACATCATCGCCCGCGTTTTCTCCGCTGTCACGGGTGAGGGGCAATTCCGCTCCGCCGCCCGGCGGGGGCGCGACAAAGTAACGCGGACGAGCCGCCATCAGCTTGGCGACTTCCCGGCTGGAGAGCAGCCGCGGCCCACCGGCCATTTCCGCAGCCAGGGTGATCTTCGCGCTGTGCTCGATGGTCTCCATTCGAAAGAACGCGGTGAGCAGATCGGGGCCGCAGGTTACGGCCCCATGATTGGCCAGCAGCAGCGCGTCGTAGTGCGGCACAAACGGTTCGATGGCTTCGCTCAATTCCGCAGTTCCCGGCGTCGCATACTGCACCAGGGGAATCTGTCCAAGTCCCACGATTACTTCGGGAAGCAAAGCTTGATTCAGCGCGCGCCCGGCGACCGCAAATCCTGTGGCCGTGGGCGGATGCCCATGGCAGATGGCCATCACATCCGGCCGCATGCGGTAGAACAGGAGATGCATCGCCAGTTCGGAGGAGACCTTGCGATCGCCGGCGAGCTGACGCCCATGCATATCGGTGATCACCAGATCCTGCGGCGCGAGCATCCCCTTATTCATGCAGGTAGGAGTCGTGAGAACGCTGCCGTCATCGAGTCGCACAGAAATGTTTCCTTCACAGGCGACGATATGTCCTCGCTCGTACATCCAGCGTCCGGCAATACAGATCTCGCGACGATGCTGCTCTTCACTTTTCGCGTGGCCTGACGAGAGTGAGTCCGGGGTCACTGGCGCACTCCTTCCTGGCGCGGAATGATTTCCGAGCCGTTCAGCTTCAATTGATCCAAACACAATCCGTAGGGGAGTTACGGAATGACCCCTGCCGATCCCCCATTAGATCAGCGGGAACGGAAAAGAAACTAATACAAGTTGCCTCCAGAAGCTAGGCATAAATACCGCGAAGCTTGAGGGCGCTGGCGACCCGGTCGATGGCCAGCATATAGGCGGCAATGCGGTTATTGACTTTGTGGATTCCCGCGAAACGCACCACTTCATCGAAAGCATTATCCATCACGTCGAAGAGGCGCTCATTCACTTCGCTTTCCCGCCAGAAGAAACCCTGACGGTCCTGGACCCATTCGAAATAGCTGACGGTGACGCCCCCGGCGTTGCCCAGAATGTCCGGCACGGTGAAGATGCCCTTGGCATCGATAATCGCGTCGGCTTGCCATGTGGTCGGACCGTTGGCGCCCTCGCAGAGAATCCTGGCCTGCACCTGGTTCGCGTTCTTCTCGGTGATCTGGTTTTCGATGGCCGCCGGTATAGCAATCTCGCACGGCTGAAACAGAACGTCGCGCGCGGTCATCTTTGTTCCACCGCCGGGAAAATTCTGGAGCGGCTTTTTCTGCGTGTACACCCAATCGATGGCCTTAGGCAAATCGAAGCCCTTTTCGTTGTACAGACCGCCGCCGATGTCCGCCAGTCCCACTATCTTGTAGCCCGCTTTCTGCATCAGTTCGGCGGCCAGTGAGCCCACATTTCCGAAGCCTTGAATAACGACACGGCAGCCCTCTTTCTTGATTCCCAGCTTGGCGAGCGCTTTATCGCAGCAAATCATCACGCCGCGCCCGGTAGCTTCGCGCCTTCCGCGCGAACCACCGAGCTCGATGGGCTTGCCGGTAACGACCGCGGTAGTGGCCTGGCCGACGTGCATCGCGTAAGTGTCCATGACCCAAGCCATCGTTTGCTCGCCGGTGCCCACGTCCGGCGCTGGGACATCCCGCTCCGGACCCAGCCAGTTCGCCAGTTCGGCGGTATAGCGGCGGGTGAGGCGCTCCAGCTCTCCACGCGACATCTTCCGCGGATCGCAGATCACTCCGCCCTTGGCACCACCAAAAGGAATATTTACCACCGCGCATTTCCAGGTCATCCAGGTCGCCAGCGCGCGTATTTCGTCGATGGAAACATCGGGAGCAAACCGGATTCCGCCCTTGCCCGGCCCGCGCACCGTGGAATGCAGCACGCGATATCCGGTAAACACTTCGAGAGTGCCATTATCCATCCCGATGGGAATGTACAGGGTGATTTCTTTGCTCGGATATTTGAGGTACCGGTAGAGTCCCTGTTCGAGCCCCAGTTTGTTCGCGGCGACTTCAAAGCGCGCTTCCGCGTTCTGGTAGACATTCATTTCTTCCGGCATGGGGGCTTGCGACATGCGAAATTCTCCTTTGTGACGGCGCAGCTTTTCTTCGCATTGCTCAGGATCGAGCTGCGCCCGCCTAGAGAGCCGGCTACCGTGCGGTCAAGGGAAAAGCGACCCGATTCTATCGAACCAGACTTCTTTACGCATTCCGGCCGGTCATTCCATCACTGGCATTCACCGGCGCGCTATGAAAGGCCAAGGAAGATGAGGCACTCGGCGGTCTACCCACCCGCCAAACCCTGCCAATTGGCCGGGCCGCCAGTATACGAACCTCTACTGGTTTATCGCAAGCGGCAGGAGTTGAGCGGTTGCCAGCGTCCGCCCATACTTTTCGACTGGCGCTCCAGGTGCTGGGTGTTTCTAAACAGAGCAAATAAAGGGCGTGAGAATTAGATGCTAGCAAAGCGTGGATTTCTGAAGCCCTTGGCGGCTCGTCAGCGGCCGCTAATAAACGGCAAACCGGAAAGTGGCGGGGTGGCATCTATGAGGTAAGTTAAGTTATGGTAGCCGATTTCGGCGAGGTTCATACGGGTGGCGTTCGGTGTGGGCAATGAAGCGTAGAGGAATGTATGCCGTGCTTGCCGGCGTTTCTTCTTTAGCTCTACTTGCACCGCGGGCGCGCATGCAATCCGCTCTCCAGGCGCAACAAAAAGTTGACACCCCGATGGCGACGGATGAGCGGCTGGAAGCTCCAGGCTGGTGGCCGACAAAGCGCTCGGCGTCGCGCGAGGACTACGTGGGCACCGCGGAATGCGCGCGATGCCATTCCAAGATGACCGCCTCGCAGCTGGCCACGCCGATGGCGCACGCCTCGACGCCGGCCGCTACTTCCGGAATCCTCCGCGAACATGAGCAGATCTCCCGGCGAGGTGTTCCCTACTCCTACAACATCACACGCACCGAGACGGGGAGCACCTATTCAGTGAGCGACGGCACGAACTCCATCTCCGCGCCGCTGCTCTGGGCGTTTGGCCTGGGGAACAAGGGGCAGACGTACCTTTATCAGCGCGATGGCGTTTTCTACGAAAGCAGGATGAGTTTCTACAAAACGCTGCAGGGTCTAGATCTGACGACGGGACATGCATACAAGATGCCGGAGAATCTCGAGGAGGCTCTGGGGCGGGCGATCGATCCGGACACGCTGCGGCGCTGCTTTGGCTGTCACACTACGGCTTCGGCGTCTAACACGGGGTTTGATCCCACGCGGTTGATGCCGGGAGTGAATTGCGAAGCATGTCACGGGCCGGGTGCCAAACACGTGTCCTTGATGGATGAGGAAAAGACCGAGCAGGGGCGCCAAGCCATTTTCAATCCTAGCCGGCTGAGTCCGGTCGCCTTGGTGGATTTCTGCGGCGCCTGCCATCGCACGTGGAATGACGTCTACGAGATGGACGCGACCGGCGTCGCCAATGCACGCTTTCAGCCTTATCGCCTGGAGAACAGTCGCTGCTGGGGTGAAGGCGACGCACGCCTGACTTGTATTGCATGCCATGATCCGCACCGGCAACTTGTCCACGAGGCAGGCGCGTATGACCAGAAGTGTTTAGCTTGTCATCCAGCAGCGCCAGCAAGGAAAGCGCGAGACCATCCGGGCAAAGCTTGTCCGACCGGTAAAAAAGATTGCGTAACCTGCCACATGCCTCGGGTTGCCGTGCCAAACATGCACGCCCCTTTCACCGATCACCGCATTCGCATCGCGCGAGCGGGCGAACCCTATCCCGATTGATCCGCATGTTTGGCGGGCTGCCGGCATGCGGATCACTCCGTTCCCGGCGGTGGAGCGCCGTTCAAATGAACCCTCAATTTATGGTGACGACGGCTTCCCGGGGCTGGCGTTAGAATTCGTGGACAATTACCGCAGGCGGAACTGGATGGTCACGGCCAGGTGCATGGGCACAGGGTGGCCGTCGAGCGATGCGGGCAGGTATCTCCACTGTTTCAAAGCGTCCATAGCTGCTTGATGCAGCACCGCAGGGCCGGAAACGACTTTCATGGTCGTCACGTGTCCGGAGGCGTCGATCAACGCGTCGATGAGGACGTTGCCTGAAACATGCTGGCTCTTGGCGAGCGTCGGGTATTTCGGAGGCACAGAAAAAATAATTTTTGCCAGTCTGACGTCCCCACCAACGGGAAGCGCGGTCGCGGGTGCCGAAGGCTGTTTGTCGCCGACCAGGCCGGTGTCGAGCGCTTCTGCGCTGGGCTCGGGCGGTGCAACGTTGTTTAGGGCGATGCCGGCGTCAGCCTCTCCGCCGCCCGGTGAATTGCGGTTCGCGGTGACCTTGGGAGTAGCCAGATGTACGTTGCCGAGGATGGGCTTTTTCAGCGGCTCCGCAGCCGGCTGAGCCGCCGCCGAACTCGTCGCGCTCGCGCCGCCGTTTGCTGGATTCGACGGGCGTTGCGTATTGTGCGCGGTAGCGGCGGACGCAACTGGCCCTACGACGCTCAGAGGGTTGGTGGACGAATTGGACTGGGCGGCGGTATTGGCGAGCGCCGGCGGATTCGTTGGTCCCGGAGGATTCGTCGGCTGAGGCGCATTGCCCTTGGTTTGCGACGGCGAGCTCTCTCCAGGAAGGGAGACGGCAGAGGCATGCACATTCGACGCCGGCGCCGGACCGGCATTGGCACCAGCAGACGGCGCGCGCATATACCACCAGCCACCGCCTGCGAGCAGCAGGACACCGGCTGCAATCGCTGCGATCAGCATGCCTCGGTTCGAAATGATGGAGCTTTCCTCCAAACCGCTCTCGTCGTCAGCCGGAAGTGGGCCGTCCAGAGTTTGCAGCGGCAGCTGGGCCAAGTGGTCTGCTTCTAATTCAATGCCCGCGACGGTCTCCCCGGCAGTTTCTTCAACCTTAGGCTGCTCCGCGAGGCGCCTTGTTTTTTCCCTTTCGATCAGCTCCTCGTTGGAAGTAGGTGCGGCGGCGTTGCGGGCCAGCGGCTCAAGCCACGCCGGAATTTTTAGTACTTCCTCGTCGCGGGTGCGGTTCGTTGGCTGAGGGTCAAGTTTCACGGGCGCAACGGCCTTGGCGGGCACGGGCTCCGGCACATAAATTCGGGACATTTCCAAAACTTTTGCGGAGCTATCCGCAAGTTCTGTTTGTTTGACGACGGGTGGCCGCTGCGGAATTTGCACGGCCACCACCGGCGGCGCGGCCGGAGTAGCGGTGAACAGCTTGCTAGAGAGTTGTTCCTGGAGGCTAGCGGTGTGCGGTTTCAGCGCCTCGGCCTGCGACGGATGCACCGCTGGCTTGGCCTCCAATACCGTAGGCGAATTTGCAGTATTGACGGTGGGGTGAGCGGGGGGCGCTTCCAACGGCTCAAGAAAGGAAGCCTGCACTTCCGATGTGCGCGGCGAATCAAAAAGCGTAAACGCAGACGGGACAGATTTTGCCGGTGCGGAGTTCACGGTGAGTTCCACAGTGCCGGACACCGGCGCAGCAGGCACAATCGGAATTATGGGTGCAACTGGCGTTGTTACTTTCGGTGCTGGGAGCATCTGGCCCACCGGGGCGGTGGGAATCACAGATTTTGCTTCGAAGAATTTTGGCTCACGCTCTTTTTCGAGAGAAACTGGAACAGCCGGCGTCGCAGCTGCGACGCTGGGAGTAACGTTCGCTGCAGGCGCGGCAACATTGAGCGCAACAGGGTGCGGGATCGCGGGAGAGTCGCTGGCCGAGGATGAACCGGACGGCGCAGGCGCCCCCGGCTGCGGCGCGGAACTGATACGGTCACCCGGAAAACGCATGCCCCAGAAGCCAACCACGGACTCCGTGAATTCGAGCTCAACATACCCGCTCACGTTGCGGTAGTTCTTGGACTTGACGACCTGGCAGACAACTTCTCTCTTGGTTTTTTCGTTGGTGAGAAAAACCAATTGTCCCGGAGCAACAGAAGAAGAAAGACGAATGACCGTGCCGTTGCCGAAAATGAGAACGGTCTTGGTGGTCTCGGAGAAAGGCTCGCGCTTGTCGCTGCCCTCGACAGTGCGCGCACCGTTGACGGTGACCGGCACCTCGAGCGCGACAGGCTGCTGCTTGACGGCCGTATCACCCGGCAACGTGGAATTCGGCGCCGGACCCTGCGCCGTGTCTGGCCCTGCAGCTGAGATTTCTTTCTCTTTGGCGGTAGGAGGCATAGCGTGCACACTCGCGAACGATGATTTTCTTGGTCGTCCTCCCCCAGACAGCGTTCCCGGTAAACATCTGTAATGTTGTGCCTCTTCGAAGGGGGCTAACCATAGTACTGGAGTACTGGGGCGGAAACAACCTGTACGAAAGGACAGGTCAACGTTTTCGCGGATCGGCCAGGTGTTGCGAGCGGCGGTTCGAAGCAGCGGAAAGCCGCGAGGCTATCGCGGAAGAGGGGGCTGGAAGCGCTGGTCGACTTCGACCTGGTAGCCGGTGACGAGTTTGTTGCTTTCGTTGGCCATGCCGATGATGGCTTGGAGCTCCTTGAACATGGCATCGGTCATTCCTTTGCCGAAGGCGGAAGCGGTGTGCGAGGCGATACAGTAGGTGCAATTGTTAGTGACGCTGACGGCGATGTAAATCAGTTCCTTGGTCAGCGGATCGAGGGCACCCGCCCCCATGACCTGCTTGAGGCTTTCCCAGGTGCGCTTGAGCAACGCAGGATCGTGCGCGATGGCCTTCCAGAAGTTGTTAATCCAATCGATCTTGCGTGTGGCCATGATGTCGTCGTAGACGGCGCGGACTTCCGGCGAGGCATCCTGGTATTCAATCAATCCGAATGTGGCCATGAGGATCTCCAAAGTTAGCTGAAATAAAATCCTTCGAAGAAAGGTAGCAGGAAGCGGCAGAGGATGGGTAGTGACGAGTGCGCAAAGGGCGTTGGACAGGCGCAAATTTACGGGCTGATGTCAACGAAAAAACGCGCTGCAGGAGCGCCCAGAAGATGAAATTTTTGGGTTTGTCGAATGAAATTCATTCTCCTTGACACGGAACGTAGGGGCGGGTTAAAAATCAGACACCACGGCCATATTGGTTTCAGTGTCGTGTTGATTTTTGATTCGAGGAAGGGCGAGCTGGTCCGGGGGCTTGTCCTAATTTTCAAAAACAGAATTCGATCAATCGAGTGGTGCGAACGGTTTGCCGTATGGCTGTTCAGTGAATTCCATTTTTTTTTAGCGTGCTCCGGGCGGGTCGGGCACGCAGGGGCTGCGGGTTGTAGTGCGATCTCGATGAGGGGGGTGTTGATCCTATGAAGCGCCTAGTCTTAGCAATACTTGTTGTCTTGTCGCTCGCGGTAGCAGCAAACGCGCAGACGTTCCGCGGGACGATTAACGGAACGGTCACCGATCCGTCGGGAGCGTCGGTTCCCAATGCAGCGGTGAAAGCCACGGAAATCGCCACGGGGATCGATCACGCCACCACGACGACTAGTGAGGGAGCGTTTGCCTTTCAGGATATCCCATTAGGGCTCTATAGAGTCACGGTCACCGCGACGGGCTTTCCCACACTCACGGTAGACAAAGTGGAAGTTGTGGCGGGCCAAATCCACACACTGCAGGTGAAGTTGACCTTGCAGCAGCAGACTACCACGGTCGAGGTGTCCGCCGCCGCTCTCACTCTCGACACCACCACGCAAACCCAGACCATGACCATTCCCGACGACGTGGTGCAAAACATTCCGCTGAACGGCCGCGATTTTACGCAAATGATTGGTGTTTCACCGGGTTTCGGCGGCTACAACGTGGGCGGCTTCGGCTCTCTGAATGGGACACGACCCAACCAGATCAATTGGCAGATCAACGGAGTGGACAATAACGATTTCTGGCACAACATTCCGGCCATCAATCAGGGTGGCGTCTCGGGGATTGCCGGCACTGTCCTGCCGATTGACGCAACTGAGGAATTTTCAGTGCAGACCTCCTCGGGACCCGAAGGCGGGCGTAACGCTGGTGGCACAGCCAACATTGTCCTCAAGTCCGGGACCAACGACATTCATGGGTCACTTTATTACTACAATCGGAACGAATACTTCGCTTCCCCCTCCCCCTTCTTTACTCCGGCGCCTGGCACTAAGGCTCCAAGAGAACGCAACGAAAACTACGGGTTCTCAGCGGGTGGCCCGATCATCAAGAATAAGACCTTCGTTTTCCTCAGCTACGAGAAGAACGACTTCGTATTTGGTCTTTCCGGAATTGCAACAGAACCTTCGGACGCCTGGGTAAACCAGGCCCTGGCTGTTCTGGCGGCTCACGGCGTGGCGGAAAGTGCGGCGTCAAAGAATGCGATTGGGACGAGCGGCTTCTGGCCGCGAGGCACAATCGGTAGCCTGCCTGCTACAACTGGCAACTTCTTCAGCCCCAGCTCCGAGTTTGGATATAGCTACAACGGCGTAGCTCGGGTGGATCACCAAATTTCTGACAAACATCATCTTTCTCTGCACGCCATCATCGGTCAAGGTAACCAGACTGCACCACTGGGCGGCAGCCCAGCGTTGGGAACGGCCAGCTCCAATTTGCCGTACTATTTCGAAGTGGCGCCGCTCCACGACGGAAACTATGGCGCAGTTTTGAACTCCACGTTATCATCGAGGTGGACCAATCAATTCCTTTTTGGCGCCAGCTACTTCAACCAGTTGTTCCATGACAACAACAATAGCTTCGATACTAAGGCCATGGGAATATTCCTTAGCCCGGACGCGACCGCCCACGGACAGCCCATCCACGGCGCTCCTAATATTGTCATCGCGCCTCCTTCCAAGAGCGGCTCCGGTGGATTTGAACAGATTGGTCTGACGCCGCCCGAGGGTCGAAGCGACCTGACACTGCACTTTACCGACATCGTTTCCTACAGTGTCGGAAAGCACCAGTTTCGCTATGGAGCCGAATTCCGCCACGGAAAACTGAATGAGTTCTATCATCGTCGCGGAACAGGAAAGTTCGTCTTCGACGGTTCCGCCGGCCCTTGGGCTGCTGATCCGGTGACTGCAACGGAAACCCCGTTAACAAAGGCTTTGGCCGACTTCCTGGCTGGTGACGTATCAGCCTGCGATGTCTTCCACAGCACGGCGGGGTTTACCTGCGGCTCTACAATTGCCGTCGGTGACCCTGAACGCTTTGTGCACGTCAACGCCTTCAACGCCTATATTCAGGATTCGTGGCAGTTCACTAGGAAGCTCAACCTTAGTTACGGCTTGCGCTATGAATACTTTGGTCCGATGCAAAGCGACAAGAAAGACATCGCCAACTTTGTCCCGGGAACCGGATTTGTGGTGCAAGATGGCAGCCATGCCCTCTTCAACCCCGGCAAGAACCATTTCGCTCCTCGTCTCGGCTTCGCGTATCAGCCCACGGCGAAGGGTGACTTGGTCGTCCGTGGAGGCTTTGGCGTGTTTTATGACCAAATTAACTTGAACCCCTTCCTGGATTTCCGGCCGCCCGTCTCGGCGCCTTCTGGGATTCAGGGCAACCCATTTGGCGCGACGCCCGTCTCCACGTATTCGCGCAATGGTTACAACTGGGATGCTGTCCAGGGCGGAGGGGCGTCGATCTTTCCCGGAGTCAAAGCCTGCAGCGATCCTAATTGCGCTGCCGCAGGCGACCCTCAGGGCTTGGGTGCCTATTCCGTGAGTCCAAATTTCCGCACACCCTACTTCTATAATTACAACCTTCAGATTGAGAAAGGCCTAGGCAACGCCGCAGTGTTCCAGATTGGATATGTTGGAAGTGAGGGCCGCAAGCTCAACATCGTGTCCAACATCAATCAAGGTGGGGCGTTTACGCACTTTGGGAACATTCTCCAACTCAACACCATCGGCACTTCCAACTACAACGCATTGCAGACCATTTTCCGCACGAGAGCTTGGCGCGGACTATCCTCGCAGTTTGCTTACACCTGGTCGCATGCGTTGGACGAGGTCAGTGAGTACCGAGGCGCCATCGCCGATGACGCTTTCAATCTCAAAGCCGATTATGGAAACGGTGATTTCGACACTCGGAGTCTCTTTACCATCAGCGGCACTTATGACGTGCCCAAAGCACCGTGGGCGTCTTCTGCATTGACGAAGCGCGTGTTCAACGACTGGCAAATCAGCTCTGTGATGAACTGGCATAGGGGACAGCCTTCCGATGAATCGCGTTTGGGACTGGACCTCATCGGCAACCCGTACGCAGGCATCAGTCACAAATTCGACCCAACTTTTGGGGTGCAATGGTGGAACCCCGCCGCGTTCTGCTCCCCGGGCGGCACAGCGTGCCCGGGCACGACAGGCAACCTCGCTCGTAACAAGTACTATGGACCCGGCTTTGGAGACGTGGATCTCTCCTTCATCAAAAACATCACGATTACGGAACGGGTCAAGATCCAACTCCGATCGGACTTCTTCAATCTTCTCAACCGCATCAATCTTTCCTCCGGGGTTGGGGCCGTGGGCAGCACGTGTTCCCCCATGGCAATTACCGGAGTGTGTACCGCGACCAGCGGCTTCGGCCAAGTAACTGACACCATTGGCGACTTTAACGGCGCCCCGGCCATCGGCCCTGGCGAAGCCCGCAACATTCAGCTAGTCGCGAAGATCATCTTCTAACGGCTGCACAACCTTTAACGCAGAGGGGCGCCCAAACGTTGTCGGGGCGCCTTTTGCTTCTTAGTGCCCTGACAAACCATCAGCACTTACGGGCATGGATGTCAAATCTAGCTGAGAATGTCTCCCCTTCTTGACTCGATTTAATATCCCCTCGGCGGGACGGAAGGGGCTTGGCGGGAAGGAGCGAGGTTGCTGGAGTTGGGCTGTACGGCAGGAAGAAAGAACCAGGCTGAAACCCGCCCCTATGCGAAGGGAAATGCAACCAGGGAGCGGTGACCGATACCGGTTAACGGTGGAGGAATTCTTCGAGGAGGAGGCGGGAGAGACGGCGGGCGTTGTGGCGGATGACGCCATGTTCCTCGAGGAGGTTGTCCAAGATGACGCGGAAGCCGAGCTTTTGGAGCGCGGGAAGATCGATGGCCACCGGTTCAGCGCCCTGCGCGCGATAGCGCCGAGCCACCTCGGGCGACACAGCTTGGCGATTGGCGATCA
>QHYZ01000067.1:0-72963 GCA_003225295.1 Acidobacteriota bacterium
GCAAGCGAGCGGCCGGATCTCCTTTAGCACCGTACCAGTTCATCTCGTTGTAGTATTACACCAAGAATGTGCCTTGTCTAGGCCATTTCTTCGCTGGGGGAATTTGCGCAGGGCACCGACGCAGAGATCTTCAATCCCTACGCGGCATTACGGGCTTGGGCCGGAACCCCTGTCCGAAATGTGTTCCCAAGAAGTGACCAGCAGGCAAATTTGCATGGGGCTCTTCACCAGAGACGGCCAGCGGGTCTCTGGTTCCGAGGACCCGCGCGTCGCGCGTCTTTGGAAGCCGGGTCAAGGCGGTGCACGTCGTGACTCAGCCAGTGTAAGCACCACGCGCCTGTGAAGGCGCCCCGCTACAAGAGCACTAGCTCGGGAAATACCCAGCCAAGGGCCACTACTGGGCGGGCCAATTAAGGAAGGAATCTGCTCCGGCCTCCGGGACCGCAGGCCGTGGGAGTGACTCGCGCATTGGTCCACTTAGGAACTTATTTTGATGTTTCGGGCCGCCGTCCAAATAATATGTCAAGAAGGATGAGGGCGGCGCCAATGGCGATGGCAGAGTCGGCGACGTTGAACGCGGGGTAGCGGTAGGTGCCAAACCACACTTCGAAGAAATCCGTCACCGCGCCATAGACGATCCGATCGGTGACGTTGCCGGTCGCGCCACCCAGCAACAGAGCGAGACCGGCGACGGCAAGAGCGCCGCTACTCTGGCTCGTGACTAGCAGCCAGGCAAGTACGGCGATGACCGCGATGGACCCCAGAATCAAAACGATGCGCGTGCCCGCGGAGGCGGAATCCGACAGGATGCCGAAAGCAAGACCGGGATTGCGGCTGTGTACAAGATAAACAAAGTTGTGGATCAACTCGTGTCGCCAGCCTTCCAGTGTTTGCGTTTCGAACCAGGCTTTGGTGGCGCGGTCCAGGAGAACGATGGCTAGCGTGAGCCAAAGCCAGCGGAGTCTTGCGGGGACCGTCAAGTGTTGCTCTCCTAGTCGTGCAGCGCGCAATTTACTGACCTACCCGGATCGCCCAGGCGCACCGCTTAAAGGCTGTGCCTCTAGCGGCTAGGCGCCGCTAGATGCCTGGCCCAGGGAACCCTCGATTTCGGCGAGGGCTTCGGAACAGCGCTCGCAGACGGTCGGATAGCGGGAATTTTCGCCGACGCGCTCGGAATAGTTCCAGCAGCGCTCGCATTTTGAGCCGTCGGCGCGTTCGATCCTGATCGCCAGGCCCGGAAACGTTTCGGCTGGAATAGATCCGGCGATGGCGGATGGCTGGACCGCGACCTGAGAAACGATGAAAAGGGCGGGTAGTACAGCCTGTTTTTCCTCGAGCAGCCTCTCAAGGCCCGCCGCTGGGGGTCCCGCGTGAAGTTGGACTTTCGCTTCCAGGCCGCCGCCGATAGTCTTCGCAGCACGGGCTTGCTCGAGGGCCACCAGCACGGCGGAGCGCACCTGCGCGAGCCGTTCCCACTTTTCCGCCGCGTCTTTGGCGATTCCGCAAGCAAGCGCGTCCGCTTCTGGAAACAATGTCATATGCACGCTTTCGCACTCGCTTTGCGCTTTCGGCAAATACTTCCAGATCTCCTCGGCCGTAAAAACAAGGATGGGCGCGGCCAGGCGAACCAGCGCGCTGCTGATCTTCCACACCGCGGTTTGCGCCGAGCGCCGAGATTTATTTCTGGTTGCCTTGGTGTACAGGCGATCCTTCAGAACGTCGAAATAGAAAGCGCTGAGATCCACGACGCAGTAATCGTGGATAGCATGGTAGACGCGGTGGAATTCGTAATTCGCGTACCATTCACGGCATTTCCTGAGGAGCTCGGCGGTGCGGTCGAGCATCCAGCGATCGATTTCCTCGAGTTGCTCGTTCGAAAGCACGTCGCGTGACGGATCGAAATCACCGAGGTTGCCCAGGGCGAAGCGAAACGTGTTGCGAATTTTCCGGTACGCTTCGCTGAGCTGCGTCATCACGCGCTCGCTCAT
Organism: Acidobacteriota bacterium; assembly: GCA_003225295.1. Taxonomy (GTDB): domain Bacteria; phylum Acidobacteriota; class Terriglobia; order Acidiferrales; family UBA7541; genus Acidiferrum. The sequence goes on from QHYZ01000067.1 coordinate 1,989, forward strand.
TTTTACGTCGGCCTGGTATTCCACCGAGCCAACCCAGAGGCGAAGCAAATCCGCTCCCCACTTCTCGCAAATTTCGATAGGATACAGCGCGTTGCCCAGCGACTTGGACATCGGCCGGCCCTGTTCGTCAAGCGTCCAGCCGTGCGTGACCACCCCTCGGTAGGGCGAAGCGTCGCGCACCCCCGTCGCCACAAGCAACGAACTGTGGAACCAGCCGCGATATTGATCGGGCCCCTCGAGGTAAACATCCGCCGGCCACTCCGCGCCCTTGAGCACCGACAGATTCGAAGAACCTGAATCGAACCACACGTCCAGAATGTCGTTTTCCTTGCGCCACTGCGAACCTCCGCACGCGCACTTGGTATCGGCGGGCAGCAATTCTTCGGGGGTGTGTTGGTACCACGCGTCCGCGCCTTCCCTTTCGAACCACTTCACGACGTTGCGCAGGGCCTTGAAGTCCTCCAGCCGCTTTCCGCAACCCTGGCAATAGAAAACAATGATGGGCACGCCCCAGAACCGCTGGCGCGAGACACACCAGTCTGGGCGTTTCTCGATCATTTCGTACATGCGGTCTTCGCCCCAGGCGGGGAACCATTTTACCCGGTGAATCTCTTGGAGCGCTTCTTGTCGCAGCGTTTTCTCTCTGCCATGCGCGGCCTGGTCCATCTTGATGAACCATTGTTCCGTGGCGCGGAAGATCACTGGATTGTGGCAGCGCCAGCAGTGCGGGTAGCTGTGCTTGTACTCGTGGTGACCCAGCAGCGCGCCGCGATCGCCGAGCAATTTCACGATGATCGGATTCGCGGTGAAAACATCCTTGCCCCGGTATTCCGGCAACCCCTCAAGATAGACGCCCTTGTCGTCGATCGGCGCATAAATCTCCAATCCATATTTCTGCCCGGAATAAAAATCGTCGGCGCCATGTCCCGGAGCCGTGTGAACGATGCCGCTGCCCTGATCGAGCGTGACATAATCGGCGAGAATGCCCGGCACCTGAATGGGCAGGAAGGGGTGCTGAAATATCATCCCCTCGAAATCGCGTCCCTTAAACGTGGCGCGCACGCGAGCTTCCTTGATGCCGCACTCGGCTTTGAAAGCGGCGACGCGGTCGGCGGCCAGCAGCAGCGCGCCCTTTTCGGTTTCGACGACGGCATATTCGAAATCCGGATGAAACGCGAGCGCGCGATTGTGAGGAATCGTCCAGGGCGTGGTCGTCCATATCACCGCGCTGACATCGCTCCCAATCTTTTGTTCAAGTGGCACTTTGCCGCCGCCCACAACTCCAAATTTCACCCAGATCGATGGGCTGGAGTGATCTTCATACTCCACTTCCGCTTCCGCCAGTGCCGTGCTGTCGTAGATGCACCAGTAGACCGGCTTGCGCCCTCGGTAGACGTAGCCTTTCTCCATAAAATCCAGAAACGCGCCCGCGATGGTGGCTTCGTACTCATGGCTCATCGTCAGATAAGGATCGTTCCATCGCCCGAAAATGCCCAACCGCTTGAAATCTTTCTTGTGCTGCTCGACGTAACGCACTGCGAATTGGCGGCACAGTTTACGAAATTCCGCTGGCGGCACTTTTCCTTTTCCGCCCAGCTCTTTTTCCACTTGCGTTTCGATCGGCAGACCATGGCAATCCCACCCCGGCACGTAAGGCGCGTAATGCCCGGCCATGCTCTTGGTCTTGACGACGAGATCCTTGAGGATTTTGTTCAGGCCGGTGCCCAGATGAATTTCACCGGTAGGGTATGGCGGTCCGTCATGCAAGACAAAGAGCGGCTTGCCTTTGCGGGTCTCCAGAATGCGCTCGTAGAGGTTTCCTCCATACCAGGCTTCGAGCTGCTTCGGCTCGTTCAGCGGCAGGCCGGCCTTCATCGGAAAATCCGTTTTCGGCAGGTTCAGTGTCTTTTTCAGTTCGAGTGGTTCGGCCATGATTAGAGCGCTTGTAAACCCCTTCTATGCCGTCCGTCCTTGTGTACAGGTATCCGGCGGGAAACATCGGAAAGCAGTGTAAGTACGTATGTTACAATGAATGGCGGTCGGTGTCAGCCGCTCGGGGCGCGCAACCTTTCCCGTCCAGAGCGAATCTTATTGGCTGGGTACACCGAACGTAGGGAATCTGCGTCTAATTGAAGAGGTAACCGGTGCCGGACAAAATTATCAATCTTCTGTCCCCTGAAATCACAAGACCGAAAGTGTCTGCAGCCGGCCGTGAGTCGGCGGTTCCGGTACCCGCCTCGGCTGTACCCAAATTCGATGCACCAGCCATTCTCATCCCCGATAATTTTTGGTCCAACCTGAGGCAATTCCTCACGGAGCGCCCTGTCAGAGTGCGCGAGCGCAAGGATGCGCCCTTCACGCAGACATCCTTTGGTACCGGCGTCGGCGATAACCTGAAGGACTTTTTCAGCTCCAGCCCGGCCGCCAAGGGACCGGTGAATAGCAAACTGGCGGTAGCGTGGGGATCGAATTTTGGCGGCTTCGGCACCCGCATCAAGGAATTTTTCTCGCCTCCGAAGCAGGCACCCTTGCCCTTCGCCGTCAAGCCGATCAAAGTGAAGGACATCTGGTCCAAGGATGAAAACTTCGGCTGGAGTCAAGTGATCGCGGTTGGCCTGCACGTGGCGGTGATCGCACTGCTGGTCATTCCCATTTTTACGAATGTCCTGCCCGCCTCAACGGAAGCAAAGAACAAGCTGGTCGGCGTAGTGCCGCTCGACATTTCGCCTTACATGGCCAAGCTACCCTCGGGCGCGAACAAAGCCGGCGGCGGCGGCGGCGGAAATAACCATACCCTGACCCCCACCTCAAAGGGGAAGCTCCCCAAGTTCCAGTGGACGCAGTTCACGCCGCCCCAGGCGAAGATTCAGAATCTGAATCCCAAGCTGGCAATGGACCCCTCTCTGCTCGGTCCGCCGGACCTGAAAGTCCCCAGTCCCAATATGGCAAACTTCGGTGATCCTCTGGCCAAGAGCGTCACCGATTCTCTCGGAAATGGCAATGGCACGGGTATCGGAAGCGGTTCCGGCGGAGGTCTTGGCCCCGGCGAGGGCGGCGGCACGGGCGGCGGACTTTTCCGCGCTGGCCTGAACGGCGTCGGTTCGCCGCAATGCATCTACTGCCCGCAGCCGGAGTACTCCGACGAAGCGCGTAAGGCCAAATATCAGGGCACCGTGTTGCTCGACGTAACGGTTACCGCCGATGGGCGCGTGATTAGTCCGAACGTTATCAAAGGCCCCGGCCTGGGTTTGGAAGAAAAGGCCCTCTCCCAAGTGAAGAATTGGAAGATGCGCCCCGCCCTTGGTCCCAGCGGCAAGCCGGTAAATTGCCGCGTGCAAATCGAAGTCACTTTCCACCTCTACTAGCGCGCTGTCCCGCAAATAGCGTTGAAAGGTTTTGCTGCGCCTGGGGCTCTCTGTCGTGAGCCTTCTCGTGTTTCCCAACCGCACCTTTGCGGGCAACCAATCTGCCGCGCTCCGCTTCTCACCACCCATTCGCCGCCCGTCTCGTCGAGGAGCGTGGCTCAATCTGAGGTGGGCGCGGAGGCCTCCCATGCGCCAATCCTGCCTGCGTTCCTTGTTTTCCTCAGCAAGCTCAGGAGGCGGTTTCATCAAACGCATCCGCGGAAACTTTGCTGTCGCCTTGACTTCAGAGAAATGGCAGATGAGTTCCGCGAACGGTGCGCCGTTGCATCTCTTGCGTTTCGATAGGCCGCGGCAGTCGAGCCGCGCGCAGGCTATTTCTTTCCTGACGCATGCGGCTGTGATCGCGGCACTAGCGCTGATTGCCATGCATCCTTTCAAGACTGCGAAAACTCCAGACCCTACCGCGGCAAGAGTCCTGGAAAGACTTAGGTTTCCGTCGCACTTCTTCTCCTCGAGCACCAGCGCCGCACCGGATCCCGGAGCAGGCAGCGGAGGTGGCCGGGTGCAGATTCCCACGACGGCTGGAAACCTGTTGCCGCTTGCTTCGATTCAGTTGGTCCGGCCGTCGCTTCCTCCCCAACAAGACGCACACATGCCGGTACCGCCGACGATATTCGATGCGGCCACAGCGCCAGTTTTGACTCCAGTCGACAAAATCGGCCTCCCGTGGATGAAGGAAGAGTCTAACTCGCCAGGGCCGGGTGATTCCGACACCATCGGCAGCGGTCCCGGGCACACCATCGGCGATGGGCCGCGCGACGGACCGGGCGGGCAAGGTGAGTCCCCATGGAGATACCGTGCCGGGGTTACACTTCCTAGCTGCGCCTATTGCCCCGATCCCCAATACACCGACGAAGCCCGCGAGGCCAAGCTACAGGGAAAGGTCACGCTGCAAGTTTTGGTTGGCGCCGACGGGCGCGCCGCGCAAATCCGTATCGTTCAGGGCATCGGGTTGGGGCTCGATGAACGCGCCGCGCAGGCCATTCGCGGCTGGAAGTTTGTGCCGGCGCATGACGCCGCGCGCCGCGTGGTTCCGGCCTGGGTCGTCGTCGAAGCTGTCTTCCGCCTGTTCTAGACAGTCTTTCAGCAACGGAGTAGCATTTTCTGCCGTGCCCTGCGAGTTTGCCGAAAACGAACATGAACTTGACCCGCAGGCCTCCTCTACCCGCGGCGGCGGTCCTCCGCCTAAACGAACCGGGATCGGCGTTTTGGATCCGCCGTTTCCTCCGAAGAGGCCGCCCGGTCCAATCCCTGCCGCGCCGACAAGCTTGCTCTGGCGCATGGCTGCCGCGTTGCTGCTCACCGGGCTCGCTGCCGCGATTCTTCTCCTGCTACTCGGCAAACGCTGAACGAGTAATGAACACGGCAAGAATCGCCCTACCGCTCCTGTACCTGCTGCCGCTTTGGCGACGAACAAGGGCCACCGGGCTCTTGCGAATTGGATTGCTTCAATCCGCAGAGCAACTTCTTCTTGAGGCTGCACATCAGTTCTCCGAACGCTTCCGACCGCATCCTCAGCGCGCACAAAATCCGGTCGGCGACAACTTGCTTCACCCCAACCGCGCGTCGATCGGTTCGATTCCCATCCAATCCGGAGGCCGGTATGCTTGAAACTAGGCGCGTGTTTGTCTTGGCCATGGCCGCGGCGGCCGGCTTTCTTGCGGCGGAGGATGGCTGGCCATTCGCCCAATATCCGCCAACTCCGCCGCCGCCGCCGCGGCCCGCGGAGACTCCGAACCCTGCAGAAATTCATTCCAACCCGCAAGCCACTGCCGCCGCAAAACGAGCCTGGTTGCAGCAAAACGAGAAGGAATTTCGCGAAGGGGTGGAGCGGCTTTACCAACTTACCGGCCAACTTCGCGAAGAACTCCAGAAAACCACGACCACCGAGGTGTTCTCCGTGCGCATGGTCAAGAAAACCGAAGAAATTGAAAAGCTCGCCAAGCTCCTGAAGAACAGAGCCAAGGGTGGATAGGCCCAGTCAGAACTAGTCCCCCGCCTGCCGAAGGACCTGCCCTGAGCACGCCGATCGGACTCGGTCGGGAAAGAGACCCGTCCTTGTTCCTTCCCGCTCGTTCCCGCACGCGCGCTAGCGGCGCACGCTGACCAGTGCAGGATCGGCTTCATAACCCTCATCCTGCACAGTCTTCTGCGCCGCGGCGCCAATCGCCTGTTCGTCCGCATCCTTCGGCAATTTGCAATAGCGCCGAATCACCTCTTCCCCATTCACAATGCGAACCAGCCACTTGGCCTTGCCCGCATCCCAGGAAACTTCCACTTGATCGGCACGCATGGCCACCTCCCACTGCCTCTAGGCATCCTTCTTATACCACCGCCCTTGTGGCACAGCCACTTCATCCTTTCATGTAGACCTCCGCTTCCACGCATAGAGTGTTCTCACGGAGTCCTTTGGAAAAACACGCGGGCTCAGCCACGAAGACCTTTGGGCCTCTGGCACTTCACGCCTTGTTTGCGCGAAAAATTGAGACGTAGGAAAAACACTCAGCGTGCGCAATTTTGATGCCTACATCAGCCCTTCAGAATGAGCGTATAGAATACGCAGGCTCTGGGGGTGTCAATATCGACCAGCGGACCTCGCCATTCGGTCGCTTGTCCCCGCAGCCTCTATCCTAGGTGCCGTTTTTTTCGGCGCTGTCGGTTCTTCCCGCCGCCCATCCGCTTACCCGTAGGGCCGTAAAGCCCCGGACTCTAGGCCAAGAAACAAGCTTCTCGTTCGCGAGCCACACCTTGCCGCAATCTGCTACGATTCGGCCATGAGAAAAATGGCCATTCTTAGCCTCGGCATCGCGCTGTGCGCTCTTTCCTTGGGGAGCGGGGCACGGGCACAGAAGGACGCCGGCGCCATCGAGATCATGGCCCGCATCACGCCGACGGGGGCGCGCCCGGAGCCCGTGCGCCAATTCACGTTTTACATTCTCACCAAGAGCTACTCGGAGATCGTCAAGGAAGTAGAAGAGAAAGACCCCATCCCGGCACGCGATCAGTTTATCGATGGCCTCAAGGTATCTCCCGAGCTGCGTGCTTGGCTCAAGGGCCATGACACTCTCGACCTTACGGAGCCGGACCTCGACAAGCTCCTTACTCCGGATGACATCCTCAACGTTCCGGAATTCCTGCTGGCCTACCAGCGCTCGAACAGCGGCGGCGTAACCAACGGCCTGCCAAAACCAAAATATACGGAAGCTGACAAGACGGAACATCCAGAGAAATACGAGAAACTGAAGCAAGACTATCTGTTCGGCCTCAAGAAATTCATCCGCTCGCGTCCCGAGACCGTTTCCGGTGTTGAGCTCGAACTGGACGGCGTCAACCCGCTGCGCAAGTGGGCCGCGCTCCAGAACGACCGTCGCAAGCGCGTCCAACGCGTCGCCCCGGACGTGGCCCAGCTCAAGTTTCTCGCCGCCAAGGCGGACACCGATCTCGAAGGGCGCGCCTCGCTATCGGGTGTTGCCCCCGGCGATTATTGGATCAGCTCGCTCAATCTGGACGCCGACGCCGGCGATATGCGCGTGCGCTGGGATGTTCCCGTAAAAATTGAACGCGGCAAAACCATCCGCATCGAACTGTCGAATTTGAACTCCATCGACGCGCGCAGCTCCACTCCCTAGCTTGCGAGCGCCGCCATGGGCACGTCCCTCAACTGGATTGCGTTCAACCTTTTCATCGTTATTGCGATCGCACTAGATCTTCGCGTTTTCCACCGCCGCCCGCACAAAATCGGAATTCGCGAAGCGGCCCTCGCCAGTTTCGGCTGGATCGCAGTCTCCGTCCTCTTTGGGCTTGGGGTGTTCTATTTCCGCGGCCCCCAGCCGGCCCTGGAATTCTTTACCGGCTACCTGATCGAAAAAGCCCTCAGCGTTGACAATCTGTTTCTCTTTCTGGTGATCTTTCGCGCGTTTGCCGTGGATGAGCGCCTACAGCATCGCCTTCTAGAATGGGGAGTGGTAGGCGCGCTGGTCATGCGCGGAGTGATCATCGCGCTGGGCGCGGAATTGATCGAACATTTCTCTTGGATCATGTACGCGCTGGGCGCATTCCTCGTCTATGCCGGCGGGCGCATGCTCCTCGCCCATCGGGGAGAAGTCCACCCGGAACAAAACAAAATCTTCCGCTTCGCCAGCCGCCATCTTCGCGTCAGCCATGACTACCACGGCGAACATTTTTTTGTGCGCACCGCGGGCCGCTTGTTCGCCACTCCGTTGTTTCTCGTCCTGCTCGTCGTGGAAATCACGGACGTCACTCTGGCCGTCGATTCCATCCCGGCGGTGTTCGGCATTACCGAGGATCCCTTCATTGTGTACACGTCGAATGTGCTCGCGATTCTGGGGCTCCGCGCCCTGTACTTCCTGCTGGCGGGAGTCATCGACCGTTTGCGTTTTCTGGATGAGGGGCTGGCAGTCGTGCTGTTGTTTATCGGCGGAAAAATGATCGGCGAGCGGTGGCTGCACATTCCCGTGGCTGTGTCTCTCGGCGTTGTAGGAGGCGTACTGCTGGTGGCGCTGCTGGCGTCGCTACTCTTTCCGCCGAGGAACAAAACGTGAAATTTATTCTTCCTCGAACATCAGGTCGTCGACGTAGCACCACATCCAGTTTTCTCCCGGCTCTTGCGACCGCACAATGGGGTGCTTGGTGGCGTGAAAATGTTTTGTGGCGTGTTTGTTTTTTGAGGAGTCGCAACAGCCGACATGGCCGCAGCTCAAACACAAACGCAAGTGCAACCAGCCGTCGCCCATCTTCAGGCACTCTTCGCAGCCTTTGGTCTTTGGCTTCACGCGTTTGATTTGATCGAGGTGAGTGCAGTTTTTGGTCATGGTGGTCTCCCGCGAAATCACAGCGCTGCTTGAATTGGAATTCGAACCTGGAATCGCGTATCTCCCGAAACCGATTTTACGGTGATCAGCCCGCGCATTTTTCTTACGATGCGATGCACGACGTCCAAGCCGAGCCCGGTTCCCTCCCCTACGGCCTTGGTCGTAAAAAACGGCTCAAAAATTCGTGATTGCACGCCGGGCGGAATTCCCGGACCGTCGTCGGCGATCTCCACTAGCACGTAATCATTTTCGCGCACGACGCGCACCAGAAGTTTTCCTTTTTCCTTCATTGCGTCGACGGCGTTGTCGATCAGGTTTGTCCACACCTGATTCAACTCGCTTCCGTAGGCCATCACCTTCGGAAGGTTCGCTTCATATTCGCGCGTCACCACAATGCCGCGCTTCAGTTTGTGATGCATGATGGTCAGAGTTGTTTCCAGGCTGCTCTTGATGTCCACTTCCTGGAGCGGCGCCTGGTCCATGTAGGAATATTCTTTGATCGCTTTGATGAGATCCGAAATGCGGGCGGTGCTGTGTTCGAGCTCGGCGGCAATGCGCTCCATTTCGAGGAGGGTGCCGAATCGCGTCAGCTCAGGGCCCAAGGAAGCGCCTGCGGCGGCCGCAAAGCTTTCTAGTTGCGCGTCCGTTAAGTTGTCCTCAGCCAGAAGCGGCGCCAGTTTCCAGGCCTCGGTAACACCGCGCCCTTCCAGCCAGCTTTGAATCGCTTCTTCTCGCTCGACACGCGCGAACTCATCTTTGTATGGAGCGGGCTTCAGCGCGGAGCGAATCTCCTCTTCGCGCTTCGCCAGCAGGCCGCAGTCTTCCGGACCCAGGCTTGTGCTGCGTCCGGCAACGCGCAAGCGCTGGAGGCAATCCCGCAGCGAGGCAGCCGAGCGGCGGGCGGCAGCAGAAGGATTGTTCAGTTCGTGCGCGAGGCCGGCCGACAATTTTCCCAGCGCTGCCAGTTTTTCCCTTTGCTGCTCTTCGCGCGTGACGTTTCGAACGCGATCGGTCAACAATCCAACAAGGCGCTGGGAAAGCTCGGGCATGCGCTGAAAAAGTTCGGGAAACTTGCCGGCAGGAAACGCCAGCGCGCGAACCGGAAGCACCGCGCGTCCAGTCACACTAAACGTTTTCATTCTGGAAAAAGGCAAGACCCCAGTGACTTCGCCGGCGCGAGCGGTAAAAACCGGGCCATCCTGCGGACCATTCTCCCGCCGCGCCCGCAATTCTCCTTCGAGCATCACAAACATCGTGTCTGCCGGAGTATCTTCGCGGACGGAGACTTCGCCCACGCCGACGCGGCGTTCCTCGGATTGCGCGACAAACCATTCGAGATCGGCCTGGGGCTGGTCCACAAAAGCAGGCACCTTGCGCAAATCCGCAATCAGAGCTTCAATCCGTGCTTGCTCCGGCGCGTCGCTCATGGGCGTTCCGCTCCCCGCGTCTTTTCGCTCATTGGACCTTCGCCAGATACTGGTGCATGAACTGCACGACGACGGCGCCTTCGCCAACGCCGGAAGCCACGCGCTTGACGGAACCGTGGCGCACGTCGCCGACGACAAAAATTCCGGGCACGTTGGTTTCAAGCAATCCCGGGTCGCGATCGAGCGTCCACGATGGCGGTCTCTTTCCGCCGCGGAGGAGGTCCGGGCCAGAAAGAATGAATCCGCGCTCGTCGCGCTCAATCAAGCCGCCGAGCCATTCCGTGCGCGGTTGCGCGCCGATGAAAATGTACAGGCTGGTAGCCGGCACATTTTCCTTTTCACCAGTGAGTGAACGCAGGATGGTGAGTCCGGTGAGCCGTGATTCCCCGTGAACCTCGACCACGCTGCTACGCGTCTGGACTTCGATGTTGGGCGTCTTTTCGATTTGCTCGATCAAGTAATGCGACATGGTGCTCGCGAGGGATTCGCCGCGCACCAGCATGACAACTTTAACGGCGAACTTGGAAAAGTGCATGGCGGCCTGCCCGGCGGAATTCGCGCCCCCAATGATGTGCACGGTCTCGCCTTTGCAGGCCATGGCTTCGGTGGTTCCGCCGCCGTAATAGACCCCCGCGCCCTGCAGGCGCTCGATCCCGGGCACCTCCAGCGTCCGCCACTGAACGCCCATCGCCAGAAGAAGCGCATGACAGGAAATCTCAAACCCATCCGCCAGTTTCAGGAAGCGATACGGACCTTCCGCCCGAAGGCTGACGGCTTCCTGCGGAGCGAGAATTTCCACTCCAAATCGCCGGGCCTGGGCCACGGCGCGGCGGGCGAGATCGTTGCCGCTGAGCCCGGCAGGAAAACCGAGGTAGTTCTCGATGCGAGAGCTGAGCCCGGCCTGACCGCCGGGCGCTTCGCGTTCGATCATCACCGTGTGCAAGCCTTCGCTGGCGCCATAGACGGCGGCAGCGAGACCGGCGGGGCCGCCTCCGACAATGGCGAGGTCGTAGAAGCTGGTTTGCGTGTGCGTGCGGAGACCGATCTTGTCGGCAACCGCAGGCAGAGGCGGCTCGGCAAGCCGCGCGCCGTCGGGAAAAAGAATCAGAGGAAGCGTTTCGGCTTCGGGTCCGAGCGAATCGACCAACCCGCGCACTTCAGGATCGGTTTGCGCCAGCTCCACGTCGATCCATTGGTAAGGCACTTGATTTCGAGCGAGAAAATCGCGCAACTCATAGGAGCGGGTTGACCAGCGCGTGCCGAGGACGCGAATTCCTTCATACGGCGGGCGAAACGTCGCGGTCCAATCGTGCAGCAGGTCGTCGAGAGCGGGAAAGAGTTTTTCCTCGGGCGGATCCCACGGCTTCATCAAATAGTAGTGCACGCGGGCTTCGTTGATGGCATCGATGGCGGCGTTGGTATCCGCGTAGGCGGTGAGCAGGGCGCGCTTGGCGAGCGGGTGCATCTCCATGGCTTCGGAAAGGAAGTTAACGCCGTCCATTTGGGGCATGCGCTGATCCGCAAGCAGTAGGGCCACAGGATTGTTGCGCGCTTTTAATTCCCGCAGGGTGGTGAGGCCGGCGCTTCCGGAATTCGCGCGCATGACACGGTAGCGATCCGCATAGCGGCTGCGCAGGTCGCGCTCAATCGCTCGCAGGACTTCCGGGTCGTCATCCACGGTTAATAAAACTGGCTTTGGCATATTCCTCAGATGCGGCGCAGGTGATTTCGTTGCGTCTTACCAGGACTGCTGTACGGCTTCAGCTACTCTTCCGGCCGCCCTCAAGCTACAATTCCTGACGCTCCCATGTCCAGCCCTCTCGCTCAATCCATCGCGGACCTGTCATCCGCCGATCGATCCAAGAGGCTCGCGGCCGCGGGCGAAATCTACCGCTTGGGCCGGGCGGCCGCAGGATCTGCTATTTCTAACTGGTGGGCCGAGGGTGAGCTCTCCGGGCTGCTACTTGGACCCCATCCCGCCATAACGGTTGGACTAGCGGTCGAACGCGATACGTTTGGGCGGATTCGCATTGCCAATGGCACGCCCAGACTAGCCGACGTGCCGGCGGATCAGGATGCCGAGGAATTCGAACTTCGTTTCGCTGATGACGTGTTTCTGGATGTGCTGACAACGCGGGAGCCCGGCGGCTCCGGGGCCATCGCAAAATACCTGGCCAAGTTTGGAGAGGGCGTGCAACAAGTGGAATATCGCTGCACCAATGTCGACCGCGCCACCCAAATACTGAAAGACAAATTCGGAGTTGTTCCTGTTTATCCTGCCACGCGGCCTGGCGCGGATGGCACGCGAATCAATTTTTTCCTCGTCGTCTCTCCCGATGGCGGCAAGGTGCTCATCGAACTGTACGAATCACAGTCTGGCAGATAGATATTCGAATTCAGCGATACTAAATGCTTCTAACTGAATCAGCTTTCTTTCCGCCCATTATTTCCTTCCAAGCCCGCAACACTTCGGCGACGGTCCAGGCCTGGGCAATGCAGCCGCGTGGTGTGAAGGGGGCATCGCCATCGAATATTTCGCTTAACGTGCCGAGGCCGCTCGCGTAAATCTGGCGACCGAGCGGCTCGAGGAAACGCAAGGCCGCCTCGCGATCGTGGTAGACGCGATAGTGCGCGAGAGCGAACGGTCCGAGCAGCCAGCCCCACACGGTGCCTTGATGATAGGCGCTGTCACGATCGCGGGGGCTACCACCGTAATGGCCGGCATATCCGGCTTCGCCCGGCGCGAGACTCCGCAGTCCGTGCGAGGTCAAGAGGTGCCGCGCGCAAACGTCGACGACCGCCTTTTGCTGCTCGGGGGTGAGCGGGCTTACCGGCAAAGACACGGCAAGAATCTGATTCGGGCGAAGCGCGGCATCATTTCCGATTCCCGGCGAATCGATGACGTCCCAGCAGCAGTTACGCGCCGGGTTCCAGAATCTCGGAAAACTTTTCTTTGCTTGGGCCGCGAGTTTTTCGTAATCGTTGCCAGGTTTCGCAAGCAACCGAGCAAGTCCGGCGATCGTTTCGAGCGCGTTGATCCACAGCGCATTAATCTCCACGGGCTTTCCCGTGCGGGGCGTCACCACCCAGTCGCCGATTTTAGCATCCATCCAAGTGAGTTGGACTCCCGGACCACCGGCATAGAGCAGCCCGTCGGCCGGGTCCGCGTGGATGCTGTAGCGGGTGCCCGCGATGTGCGCCTCGATCATGGCGGCGAGAACCGGGAAAAGTTTTTGCAGCGTCACGGCATCTTGCGTCGCTTCGAAATACTGCCGGACGGATTCGATATACCACAGCGCGGCATCGACGGTGTTGTATTCTGGTTGGCCCCCGATGTCAGGGAAATTGTTGGGGAGCATCCCGCCGTCAACGTAGCGAGAAAAAGCCAGAAGGATTTGCCTGGCAACGGCAGTCCGGCCGGTCGCGAGCGTCAGTCCCGGCAGCGCAATCATGGTGTCACGGCCCCAATCGCCGAACCAGTGATAGCCGGCGATGATGCTGCGGCCGTCCGGCTCTTCCGGAAGGCTGCGCTTTACGATGAATTGGTCGGCGGCCAGGATGAGCTGCCAAAGCCAGGTGGGCGCTTCTTCGGAGAGCGCCTCGTTTTTTGCTTGCCAGTCATGGAACAGTTTCACTTCGTAATTCGGTCGCTCCGCGCGGGCGGTTTCAATATCGAGCGAGGCTGCTGCTTCCGTGGTCGCCACCAGCGTAATGCTCGAACCGGCTTCTAGTTTTGCGCGGAACAGCGCGGCAAAAAGGCGATCTTCGCGGTCATCAAGGCCGCGCGCAGTTTCTTCCCCCAAGAAGCAGCCAAGGTACCAATCGTGGCGCGGCTGGCAGGTCGCGGTGCTGCTTTTCAGATAAAAGGGCCTCGCTCCATCGAGGGCCAGCACCTTCACGCCGTGCTCGACCGGCTCGATATGCATGCGCCAATCACCTGCATGAGTCAAGGAATGGAAGTCGCGATAATTCACGAGCGCTTTCAGTTCCATTTCGAGGGCCGCGCTTCCCCTCACCAGGGTGTACTGAATGAAGGTGGTGTTTTCGCCCTGGCGCATCCACACGCGCTTTTCCACAAGCGCATCGGCCAGCGCGTAAGTCCACACGGGAGTCGAACCTTCCAGGTGAAAATCCTCGAGGAGTAGAAAGCCTTGCGGATCGACGGCACCGCTGGCCCAGCGATGGGTGGCGAGAAAAAAATCCGACCCGGCGTAGTGCACGATTTCGTCGATATTGGAGACCAGCTGGGTGCGGCCCACGGGTGGCTGCAGGGCGGCGATCAGCACTCCGTGGTAGCGCCGCGTCTGGCTTCCGGCAACGGTGCCGGAGGCGTATCCGCCGATTCCATTGGTGACCAGCCACTCGCGCGATTCGGCCGCGACGAGGTCGCCACAGATCTCGCGGCCAAACTGAACTTCCCCCTGTTCCGGCACCGACCGCTCCTTGGCCGCCAGAGGATGGCACCTGGCCCGGCCATCCACGGCCACTTAATTCGGATTCACGTCTTGAACGAAGGTTTCAGCTATCTCCATAAACGGGGATGGCGGCGCCATGAATGACCCTGGCGTCGTCGCTGCATAAAAACAGGATGACCCGCGCGATGTCCTCGGGTTTCGGCCACTTCGCAAAGTCCGCTTTGGGCATGGCCTTGCGGTTGGCCTCGGTATCGATGATGCTGGGGAGAATGGAGTTCACGCGAACGCCGCTCCCTTTTAAGTCCGCAGCCAGCGAATCCAGTAGCGCCACCGCGGCCGATTTTGAAGCCGCGTAAGCGGCTGCGCCAGCAGCGTGATCAACCGCCGCTTTTGCGGCGACGTTTACGATGGCTCCATGGCCTTCTTTCAACATCGCTCTTACCGCCGCCCGCGACAGCGCATATCCCGAGCAAAGATTCAGCGCCAGCATCTGTTCGAAGACTTTGGTCTCCAGTTCCCACAACTTCGTGCCGCCCGCATAACCACCTACGGTGCTGACCATGGCGTCCAATCGGCGATACTTCCCCACGATTTTCTCCATCAACTGGCGCACGGCAGCTTCATCCGTGACATCGACCGCGTGTCCTTCTAGTCTCGATCCGTTTGCCCCCGCCGCACTTTTCAAAGCATCGAATTCTCCCAGCGCACGATAGGTAACCACGACCTGGGCGCGTTCCTCAAGGAACGCCCGGGTCACGGCGCGCCCCAATCCACCTGTGCCGCCAGCCACGAGAACGACTCTATCCTCGAATTTCGCACTCATTAGCGCGCGCCTCCGATCATTGAGCTTCGCCATTCAGCCACTTGGTCATCAAGAAACGATCATGATCCTGATATCCCGCTCGCCGGTAGAGTTCGCATGCGGGATCGTTTCCCCGATCAACTTCGAGATGGATGGCATTCACGCCCATCTCATGGGCCCTCTTTTCGACAAAGGCAACTGCCTGACGGCCATATCCGCGTCGCCGGAAGGCGGCCTCGATGTGCAATTCGTCGATGAATGCGTCGTGGCCGTGGAACTCAAAGCTGAAGCCCAGCGTCAGGACGACATAGCCGACTGGTTTCGACCCTGCACAGAGAAGCCAAGCTTTCCCGAAGGCAGGCACCGACAGGAACCTCCCGCGAACCGCAGGCTCGTCAAATTTGATGGCTCCCGGCTGTTGTTCCGCCAATTTGCGCATCATGGGGAGGAGTTGGGCTTCGTCCGCGAGAGTTGCCTCTCGAATGGCCAAGGGGGACACCTCATTCACCGCTTTGTTCAATTAGTTTTGCGACCAGACCAGTCCAGCCCGTTTGATGGCTGGCGCCGATGCCGGCGCCGTTGTCGCCATGAAAATATTCGTGGAAGAGGATCAGATCCCTCCAGTGCGGATCGCTTTGAAAGAGTTCCAATCCCCCGGCCACCGGGCGCCGCCCGTCCGGTCCCCGCAAGAAAATATGCGTGAGCCGGCGGGATATTTCCGCGGCTACCTGCCAGAGGTCGGATTCCGCTGGAGCATGTGTCGGGCATTCCACTTTGAAGTCTTCGCCGTAGTAGTGATGAAATTTTTGCAGAGATTCGACCAGCAGATAATTGACGGGAAACCAGATCGGCCCGCGCCAGTTCGAATTTCCGCCGAATAGGCCGGTGGTGGATTCGCCCGGCTCGTAGTCAACCCGGTTTACGTGTCCGTTCACGTGAACTTCGTAAGGATGGTCTTTGTGGAAGCGCGAAAGGGCGCGCACGCCATACGGCGAAAGAAATTCCGTCTCATCCAGCATGCGGCCGAGCACGCGCTTGAGTTGTTTACGGTTCACGAGCGAGAGGAGCCGGCGCACGCCGCGCGCGGAGCGCTGCGTCATTTCAATGTGTTCGGGCACGTCCGGATGATTGTCGATGAACCATTGCATACGGCGCTTGAAGCCCGGAAGGCAATCGACGATTTCTGGCTCGAGGGTCTCGACGGCGAAAAGCGGGATCAATCCTACCATCGAGCGGATTTTCAGGAAATGTTCTTCGCCGTTGGGGAGTTTTAATACGTCGTAATAAAAACCATCCACATCGTCCCATAGCGACTGCCCGCCAGTGCCGAAATCGTTCATGGCCCGGGCGATGTACACGAAATGCTCGAAAAACTTGCTGGCGACGTCTTCATAGGCAGGGTCTTCTTTGGCCAGCTCCAGTGCGATCGCCAGCATGTTCAGACAATACATGCCCATCCAGCTGGTGCCGTCGGATTGCTCCAGGTGGCCTCCGGTGGGGAGCGGCGCGGAACGGTCAAAAACTCCGATGTTATCGAGGCCCAGGAAGCCGCCCTGAAAAATATTTGCGCCGTCCGGGTCCTTGCGGTTCACCCACCAGGTGAAATTCAGGAGCAGCTTGTGAAAAACTTTCTCGAGGAATCCACGATCGGCGACGCCACGCACGCGGCGCTCGATTTTGTAGACGCGCCAGGCGGCCCAGGCATGAACAGGTGGATTCACATCGCCAAAGGCCCATTCGTAGGCGGGTAATTGACCGTTGGGGTGCATGTACCACTCGCGGACAAGAAGGATGAGCTGCTCTTTCGCGAAATCGGGATCGACGAGTGCGAGCGGAATGCAATGAAACGCCAAGTCCCAGGCCGCGTACCACGGATATTCCCATTTATCCGGCATGGAAATAATGTCGTCGTTATAAAGATGGGTCCAATCCTTGTTGCGGCCGTTCCAGCGCTCGTCAGGTGGTTTGGGGCCAGCGGGATCGCCTTCGAGCCAGGTGCGCACGTCGTAGTGATAAAACTGCTTCGACCAGAGCATTCCTGAAAAGGATTGCCGCATGACCGCTTTGGCATCGTCGGAAAGCTCTTTTGATATTCTTGTAGCGTAGAATTCTTCGGCTTCTTTTTGGCGCGTCACGAACAGGCCGTCGAATCCAGCGCCAAAGTCGTTGGTGCCGGGAACGCCTTCGGCGCGCTCGGCTTGTCCGGGCGAGGCCATGGTGCCGACTTTTCCGGAGTTGAAATCCATTCCGCCGAGCGGCTCGATATCGGTGAGTCGCAGCTTGAGCGTGACGGGCTGACCGGAATCAAGTTGCAGCGGGTAATACGGGGCTACCTTGGTTCCCATTTGTTGAGGATTGACCGCCGCTTTGTTGCCGCGAATCACATATTCGTGGAAAGCGTCTTTTACGTACGGTGAACGATTGCTCCCGCCAAAGAGGCGCGCGCTGTTGGTTTCGTTTTCCGTGAAAAACAGCTCCGGCTGACCGGCGCACAGCAGCCAGCGCTTGCCGTACTGCCAATGCTGCAATTCGACCGACGTGCTTCCGGGCGCGCCCGTTGCTTGGCGCGCCACCGGGCGCCGCAAGTCCCGGCCCCAGGACCAGGTATTGCGAAACCAAAGTTGCGGAAGAATGTGCAAGGTGGCCGCTTCCGGCCCGCGATTCACCGCGGTGATACGAATGAGGATGTCTTCGACATCAGCTTTTGCGTATTCCACGAAAATATCGAAGTAGCGATTGCCGGTAAATGCACCGGTATCGAGCAATTCGAATTCTGGATCGACCCGGCCGCGCCCGCGATTCTCTTCTACAAGTGATTCATAGGGAAATTCGGACTGCGGATATTTGTAAAGCATGCGCATGTAGCTGTGTGTGGGGGTTGCATCAAGGTAGAAATAATACTCCTTCACGTCCTCGCCGTGATTGCCCTGATTCCCGGTCAGCCCAAAGAAGCGCTCTTTCAAAATGGTGTCGCGGCCATTCCATAACGCCAGCCCGAAACAAATCATCTGGTGACGGTCGCAGATGCCGCCGATGCCGTCTTCCCCCCAGCGATACGCTCGGGAGCGAGCGTGGTCGTGTGGAAAAAATTCCCAGGCCGTGCCTCCGGGACTGTAATCCTCGCGGACGGTTCCCCACTGCCGCTCGGAGAGATAGGGCCCCCAGCGCTTCCAATGCTTTTTTCGCGTGCGCGCTTCTTCGAGCCGGCGGTCTTCGGTGGTCTGGATTCGTGGCATGCTTGGACGGCCCCCGGCCGAAAGTTTCAGGCTATGGTCGCATTTTTCCTGGATTACAGCAGCGCTGACCTCCGACCGCGTGCCTGTTCCGGCAAGTCCCGCGGGCTTCACCCTGACCTCATCGATGGGATGCAGGAAAACGCATTTTGGGTGGCAGTTTTTAAAGAGTTGCTACTGACGAGGCCTCTTGCTGATGCCGGGGTGAAACCCGGGGACCAAGCCATTCGTTGTACTCTCGGGGGCCTAGCAAGCATCCATTCGATTGAGGGTAGTTCTCTAGGAGACCAGCCATGTCCGAGTCCAGTAGCCGGCCCATGATCAGCCCGCGTTTGGCGCTGCGCCTTTTCCGTGCGCTCTCTAGCGCGTTATTTCTGCTGGTCCATTTGCCAGCCGCAAACGGACAAGCCCAAGATCATTCCACCGATGCGCTGCGAAAGTTCAACGAATCCGTGGATGCACTGATCAGGAGAGTTTCGCCCAGCGTGGTGCAGATTCTGGTGACCGGTTATGGCCCGCTCGAAGAAGGTGAGCACGGAAACACCAACACGCTGATCGGCAGGCAACGGGCGATCGGCTCCGGATTTGTGATTGATCCCAGCGGCTACATTGTGACCAACGCGCATGTGGTGAAGGGTGCGCAGCGGGTCCAGGTAGTGCTGCCGTCCGCGAGTGCCGATGGGTCCGTGGATGCCGCGCTCTCGACTCGAACCACAATTGTACCAGCGCGGATTGTTGGAGCGTCCAGCGAGATCGATCTCGCAGTGATCAAAGTCGACGCAGGAACGCTTCCCGCACTCCCACTCGCTTCGTATCGCAAACTGGGCCAGGGAGAAATCGTATTTGCTTTCGGGAGTCCGGGAGGACTGCGCAACACGGTCACCATGGGAGTGGTTTCGGCCGTCGCGCGGCAAACCGATCTTGATTCGCCGATGGTGTACATTCAGACCGATGCCCCGATCAATCCGGGAAATTCCGGCGGACCACTCGTGACTGTGAACGGCGAAGTGGCTGGTGTAAACACTTTTATCCTCTCGCAATCGGGCGGGAACGAAGGGTTGGGATTCGCGATTCCCAGCGGCGTGGTCAACGTTGCGTTTCAGCAGTTGCGCAAGTTCGGTCACCTGCACCGCGCCGAAATTGGCATTGGAATCCAGACGATTACGCCATCCATGGCGGCGGCGCTGATGCTCCCGCGAACGTACGGGGTGGTCGTCTCCGACGTATTGCCGGGCAGCCCGGCGGAAGCGGCAGGCGTCGAGATCGGAGACGTTCTGGCGAGCGTCGACGGGAAGGCAGCGGACAGTCTGCCGTTGGTGGCATTTCATTTCTATTTGCTGGAGACGGGAGACAAAGTCCATCTCGAAGTCCTTCGCGGAAAAGACCGGCTGGTTTTCAACGTCTCGGTGATGGAGCCGCCGCGCGATATGGACCAGGTCACCGGACTGGCCGACCCGGAGAAAAATCTTGTGCCCACGCTGGGGATTCTGGGCGTGGAGATTGACAAGAAGATCGCCTCGATGGCGGCGGATTTGCGCGATCCGTTTGGGATCATCGTTGCCGCTCGCTCGGCGGGCGCCGGCGTGGAAGTGCCATTGAACGCCGGAGACGTGATTCGCATGCTCAATGGTCAGCCCATGACCACGCTGGATCGTCTGCGCGGTGCGCTCAAGGCTCTGCCACCGGGAGCGCCCGTTGCCCTACAGATTCAGCGCGACCAGAAGCTGCTGTTCGTTTCGTTCACGCTTGACCAGCCATAAGACTGTTTTGGAACAGGAAGCGGGAAGCAATATTTTTACTGGGCTGGTAGTTGCGCAGGCGCCGTGGCCAGGGGTTTGGTGTAAGAGCGGAGGAGGGTTATCTTGGTGCCTATCTCGTCGAGGGCCAGCTCGACAACGCGAATCTGATCGCCGCGTTCACCGACGAAGGCAATATCATCATCGGAAATATGCGCGTTGCGGAGGGCTTCGGGTAACTTCTTCGGGCCGCTGTCCTGGCGCGCGAATTCCGGACTCAAGTGCTCCAGATACCAGGTGGCGACATATTCGCGGGACGTGTTGGTATGATAAGTGCTGCTAAGGACCTGGGGCTGATCGTCACTCAGCGGGAGATGCGCGGCCGCCGAGCCGGCAAGCACTAGCGTCGCTGCCGGATAAACCGGCAGGCCAGGGCCGACTTCCTTGGCCTTTTCAAGACGGAATTCGCCGAGAGGGGTGCGCACGGTCGTCTTGTCACTGCCAGCGCGGAGCCCGAGAGCATTGATCACCCGGGAAGCCATCAGCAAGCCGCCGCTAAGAAGAACGCAGAACCCGCACGTCAGGGCGATCATCATGAACAGGAGCGACCGGGAGGAGGAACCTCCGCCAGAAGCTGAATAAGATTTCGCCATAACGTGCTTCCCTCCCCTCAGTGGACGACCGCGCCGAGTCTCTGATCATTTCGCCGAAGACGGTTCCGGAGACGCCGCAGCAACTAACCGTGACGAGGAACCCAGCAATCCGCGTACAAACCTAGACCCCGTGTATCTAAACTCGGCTCGCCGAACTTAACCCGCTCCACACAACCCTTGCCGATCCTGCCGAATGAAGGCGACCCGGTGGATGGGGGCCGCACGCTGCACAACTGCCGATCACTGGGTTGGCAGAAGGAGTTGCGTGAATCCTGTCGTGTTGATGTCGCGGAACATCGGCGTCCGCGGCGGCAGCAGCGTAGGATTCAGGAAGTTCACGTCGAACTGGTAGCCGCGGGTTGGCGGGCTGTAATTGTTTCCACCGGAATTGAACAGCCCGGTCGCCTGGCGGGCATAGAACAAACTGACGATAGAGCCCTCATAGAACAGGGTTCCATTCCACCTTTCCAAGAAGCGCAGGAAGTTGTGGACGCCGCCGTCAGTACCGAAGTCCTGGCTGCCATCGATCGCGGTGGTATCCCAACCGGGTATCTGGAATGAAACTTGCTTGCCTGCGATAACTGCCGTTCGGATATAGGTCGTTGCCCCGGTGCGCGGGAAGGCATTGTTGAACGGGGCAGCGAACGAATTGACGTCGTTCCAGTTGACCGAGAGAATCGTAATCGCATCGGCACCCACGGAGGTGGCCACGCTGGCGTTCGCAAAGCCGCCACCGGCGGAGTTCGCGTTGAAGTCGCCTTGGATGTAGATAGGGTTTTCCGTAGTGATGCTCAGACCGCAGGGTATACCGCCCGGGCACACGGGCAAGCTAATGAGGCTGCCATTTACGACCTTGACAGCCCGGCGGAACAGGGCATTGGGATTTTCGCGGCCGTCGTTGGCCTGCTTCAGGAAGGATCTTGGCCATGGGCTGATGCCCCCAGAGCCGGTGGCGCAGAGCGGATCGGCTTGCACCGCAGCATTGGGCAAGTTCGAAAAGAGTGTACTGGCCGTGGTGACGCCGGTGCTGTCGACAAGAGTGTTTGGAAATGTATTTTCACCGTACCTGGCAAGGACACCAGCGCCGGCAGGATCCTCGGCCGAGGGTCCCCCGGTAGCCGGGATGGGCTCGATCTTGTTGTCCGGGCAGCCTTTGATGTCGGCTGAATTGACTAGGTCAAAGTAGCCATATTCCCCGGTCTCGTGCGTGGAGGGCGAGAGGGGAGGCCAGGTGCCGACCGCCGTCCCGGTGGGGAGATAGTTGCCTCGGCGGTCGGAGATATAAACAACGAAGTTGTTGGGCGCCACACTGGGGTCCTGGGTGCTCGGACCAGAAGCGCCGATGGTTCCGCTGAACCACTTGGCGACGTTCTTAACGTCGAGCTCGATGTAGTTCATAATCCCGCCCAACGTAACTTGGCTGTTGAGGGCGGGGGTGGGCTGGCGGTTGTACCCTTCGCGTGTGTCATAGAGGGCGTTCGGCCAATAGTCGGAAGGGTTCGGCGGGGCGAGCGTTGCAGTGACGCCGCAGGGCCCTGTCGCGCTTGCGTAGTTCGACGGATTATCGCGAACACGTTCGAGGCGAATTACGGCGTTGGGATGGGGGTCGAGACAAACGGAAGGGCCGACCTGGGCGCCGGGAAGTCCCGGCAACGTGGGAGGGGCCAGCGACACGGGAAACAAGTTGCGTCCTGCGTAGCCGAGGCTCAAGATTTCTTTGGTCACGTCGATGTAAGTGCCGCAGGGGCTGCCGTAGGAGGTCTGGGCGTCAATTTTGATGAAGCCGGTGATGATCGGAGTTCCGTAAGTGGGGGGCGTGGCGGTACCCGTGGGCCCTACCTGCCAATAGCCGTCGGCTGAATTATAGCCCGCCGCCACCGTCTGGCCGGCAGCGCCGGAGGCCGCCAGTGGCAATAAGGTTGTGCCAGCAGCAGTCATGGCCGCTTTCAGGGCTGTGGCATTCGCCGTGGACCAGTTCCCGACGGGGAGAGCGAGGTCCGCCAGGTTGAATGGGGCCGTGCCGCTGACGCAGTCCAAGCCGGTGATGTCAGCCGCATTGTCGGAAAGCAGAATCCGCAGGCTGGCCTGTGAAAAATAACGCTCGCCGAGTACGCCGGGATTTGCTGCCCTTTCGCCGCCCAAGGGGCGGCGTAGCATGTCGATGGGCTTAGAACTTCCGTTGCCAAGCAGCACGATCGTCAAGTTCAGTGGCTTCACCCCGCTACGGAGGTTGCCATTATAGGCCGCCGAGATAGACGACCAGCTGCCGTTACTGCCCGAACCCAAGCATGAGTTCAAGCTTCCTTGGCCGAATCCAAGCGCCCGGAGGGAACCACCAGTGGTGATCTCAACGCTGCCGGGATGTCGACCGGTGGCGGATTCGGGGTTCGAATTGGAGAGACAGTCACGGAGGATATCCTTGCTGGCCGTGACGGGACTCCTTAGCCACAATTGGACCGTGCTGGTTTGCGTGGGGGTCGCGCCGGCGGGTCCGCCGCTGTCGAGGAAAAGGTTGCCATTGGTGTGTACACGGCCTCCGAAGTCAAAGTTGGGACCCGGGAAAAAACTCAGGTCGGTGTCCGAGTATATGCCGAACTGGAAGAGCGGAATTCCGACAGTCTGTGTAGTGCGCACCAGTTTAGCTTCGCCGCCGGTTACAGTGCGAGCCGCGACAGTCAGGGTATAGGTCGTTTCGAGAGCATTCATTCCTTGAAACGCACTGGAGCCCGATTTGATCTGGGCAAACTGAGCCAGGGGGTTACCTCTGGCGTCCCTGGCATAGGCAATGGAGTACGTGCTGGCGCCGAGAACATCCACGTAGGAAACTCCGGTGCTCGAAGGAAGAACCGGGGGCTGCGTTGCCAGGGCATCAACTTGTGCCGCGGATGGGGCATAGGTCGTGGCGAAGAGCGTGCCCAGGTCTGCAGTGAGCTTCTCCATACCGGATTCGGCACCGTAGAAGGCTCGGCTTTGCTCGTTGTTCATGCCGGAGAGTCTTTGACCCTCGGTCACCAGGAGCATGAATCCCACCACCATGGCAGACATCAGCAGGAGCAAAAGAAGCGTGGTGATGAGCGCAATGCCTGATTGTTCTCGCATGGTTGTTTTCAGCGATCTCATTGGCAGCTCCTCATTATCAATAGGTATTGAAATAGGCCATGCTGCGGAGAGCAACTTGGGTGGCCAAGTTAGTGCGGACGTATTTGCCAGTGGTTGCCGCGGTGGTGGTGGAACGCGCGCCGAGGTAAACGTTGACGGAACGGATCTGGTTTTCATTGTCACCCCCGGGAGCCGGCAGCGTCGGAACCGTAAATTGGTTCACCGGAGCAGGCGTGGTGCCATCCGCAAAATTGAAAGAAAACTGAAGGTTTTCAAGAGTCTCGGCTACCGGTTGCGGGGTGTTAAAATTCACCGCGCGCATAAGCATGGGATGTTTGGGATCGGTAGTAGCGTCCAGAAAGTAGGTGATCATCCACACGCGCGTGCATGAGGTGGCAGGATAGTTGCCGTTCGGCGCTGCTGGCGCTCCGGGGTCCTGAAGGGTCAAGATCGTTCCGGAAGTTTCCGATGCCGTCCGCCCGTTGAGGTTAAATGCGTCGCCGGCGTCAAATTTCACGATTTGGCCAGCGACCGAACTGACGGTTTGCAGGATGCCATTGGGATTATGAGCGTTGAAGAGCATCAGCAGGTCGCCGGGATTGACCGGAATGCCCGCCGCACCGAGAGTCACGCAGCCTGGAGAGGTACCAAAGTTAATCTGGGATCCATCCGCGAAAATTGCTCCCGTCGGACAGGTCGGGCCAGTGATGGGCCTCTGATCGAGCGCCAGGGTGTTGTCGGCGTACAGGATAGTGATGATGTCAGTTGCCGGACTGGAAGTCCCATCGGGGCTGGTGACCGCAGGACCCAAACCATTGCCAGGTTCGACGGCCGGGAGAACAACGTTGCAGCCCTTGTTCGCAGAATTGGGTCCCTGGAAAGTCAGGTTCAATACCGTGGGAGGCCGCTTAACTGGTAGGCCAACGTTGCAGCCTGACGCGTTGATGGTGTTGGGGATGGAAATACCGCCGGTGGGAATGCCGGTTCCTGTTTGAATCAGATCCTGGACGATCAGATTGAGTCCCGCGCGCATGTTGTCGCTCATGTCCGAAGTCTGCGTGACATTGGTGTTGGCCTTGGTGGAATCGCGGAACATCAGCACCGCGGCCGCCAACGCAACCATGGTGACGGCCATTCCGACAATCAATTCCACGAGCGTGAAACCTGACTTTTTCTTCATGAGCTGCTCCTCAATACACGATCACGAGAATTGCGCGATAAAGCTGACCAGGGTGTACTGCCGCGACATGGAACCGACGGTGTAGGTTATGGTGATGCTGATTTGCCGCAGACCCGATTCACCTGGAACATCAATGATGTTGATCGTGCGGGTCATGTTCTTGAGAGACATCACCACGTCATCCGCGGTACCCAGAATCTTGTCGGGGCCGGCACTCATGATCACTGTGTCTGGGTTGGCGGGGTCGTCATCCGCCGTGCCGTAGAGCCCATCGGGGCCGGCGGCAAGGAGCGGTTGCGGAGGAACCAGAAAAACACCGTCAGTGGTGCCGCCCGACCCGGTGGCGTTGCGAATGTTGGTCCACAGGAGCAACTTGGAGTCGCGGGCCGCAAAAATCGTCTCCACGGCTTCTTCAGCCTTCTTTTCGGCGATGTAATCCATCTGGGTCATGTTCGCTACCTGGATGCCCTGCGCATAGACGGCGGCCAGAGACAAGATGCCGAAGGACAGAATCACGATGGCAATCATCGCTTCGAGCAGCGTGAAGCCCGACTGTGGATTGCGGTGCCGTCTATTTCGCGACATGATCATCCCCCTATTCCTGCCACTGGCTGCCGTCCCAGTGGTATTCACGCACACGGCCCGTGGCCCCAAGGATGGAGATGGCGCGGGCCGTCGAGGGCCTGCCGGGAATGCCCATGAAGACCGTGCCGTTTACTAGCGTGTTTCCTCCGTCGACAAGCGCACCAGTCGTCGAGAATTTCATGATCGGCGGACCACCGGAGACTCCCCCGAAGTAGACGGGGGCGGTATTTCCAAAATTGAAGGGCGCCGGAAGATCCGGAACGCCGGGCAAGATTATGTACTGAGCCCCACCCTCGAATGACACGGTGCTCGCGGGAGGCGCCGTACCGAGGAGCCAGATTTCAGTAATGGTCAGTTGGTTCGTTCCCACAAATTGGACCTGGACCTCGCGGCGATGAGCGATGGCCCTTTCGCGAGCCGAACGCAACTGATAGAGGAGTTGGTCCATGGCCGAGTTGGCCCTGAAATTCGGCAGGATGTTGCCGTAGTTGAGCAACGCCATCCCCAGAATGACGGAGATGATGGCCACTGCGACGAGAAGCTCCATCAGGGAGAAACCTAGTTGCAATCGGTTTGGGTGCTGTCTCATGCGCGAGCTCCATCAAATCTGCTGGGTCGAGCGCAACCTGGCGCTCTTAAAACAGCACGTGCGCACCCAACGGGTCATCGTAACTAAGATATTTAGATTGAATGGGTTAGACGGAGGCGTTGGGGGGCCAGTACGAGAGTACTGTAACGAAAGGTTACAAATTGCGCCGCCGCCTCAGTACTCGCGGTAGTACATGATGATTATCAATCGATTAGCATAAGGAAGCGGCGTCGACGCACCATTCCGACAATTGCGTGATGCCAGCGGCCGGTCCCTGCACGACGAAACGGCGATGGTAAAGCAACAAGGCGCGCAATCCGGCGAGTTCCTCACCTCCTCCAGCCCTTCCCGGACCGCCGTGCAGACAACTGGGCACCACGTTGCCGTGGCCGGTGTGCTCCTGGCCAACGTTCGAATCCACGACTAACACTCTTCCATGGAGGTCGCCGATACCAAGCACGGTGTCGCGGGTGAAATTCGCATCGTTCGAAAAGACCGAGGCAACCAGTGAACCTAGCCCTCGCCGGGTGATGGCGATGAGTTCCTCGCGAGTGTCATAAGCCACGAGCGTGGCCACCGGGCCGAAAACCTCGAGGTCATGCACATATTTTGCAGCAAGTCCATTCTTCGAGGAGAGAAGCGCCGGTTGCACAAAGGCGGACTTATGCCGATCGGCATCGAGCGGCTGGAAATTCTTGTCACCGCCGAAGAGGACCTCCGATTCTTCCTTCAACTTGGCCAGCCCTTCCAGGCAGGAGGACTGCTGCGCTTTGTTCACGACCGGCCCTACCTTTACTTCGGAGTTCCGCGGATTGCCGACTTTCATGGAACTCAAACTTGCCGTCACGGCCTCGCCAAAGGCTTTGAGCAGTTCGCGTGGAACCAGGACGCGCCGGATGGTCGTGCATTTCTGACCGGCTTTCAGGGTCATTTCGCGGACCACCTCTTTCACTAGCAGGTCGAACAAGTCCGTGCCGGAAGCCACATCCGGCCCGAGAATCGCGCAGTTAAGGCTATCCGCTTCGATGTTCACGCGAACGGAACGGCGGAGGACGTTGGCATGGGAGCGAATGCGCGCAGCGGTATCGGCCGAGCCCGTAAAACAAACGATGTCCTCTTCTCGAACGTGGCCCAACAGTTCGCGAGCGGAGCCGCAGATGATGGAAATCGCACCCGGCGGCAAAATACCCGCCTTTACGATATCTTCCACCATCCGGTGCGTCAGCCAAGCCGTGGGGGAAGCTGGCTTCACCACGATAGGGACGCCGGAGAGCAGCGCAGGCGCAGCCTTCTCGCAGAAACCCCAGGCGGGAAAGTTGAATGCATTGATGAAGACTGCAACGCCCTTGGTGGGCATCAGAAAATGCTGCCCGACAAACGTATTGCTCTTCGAGAGCGCCACCAGGGCGCCTTCCTTCAGCATTTTTCCTTCTGCCAGGGCTCGCCCGATTTTCGCGTAGTACTTCATGGTGTAAATGGCACCGTCCACATCAAACGAAGCATCCGCCGGGGTAGCGCCCAGGTTGACGAGAGAGAGCCGAAAGTATTCGTCACGATTTGCAGCCAGGGCCTCGGCGATCTTGGCCAGCAGATCCGCCCTTTGGGTATAGGTTAGCTGCCGGAGCGCAGGTCCGCCGTGAGCGCGTGCAAACTGAAGAGCTGCCTCCAGATCCATGCCCTCTGAAGAGATGCTCACCAGCTCGTCTCCAGTCACTGGATCGACGAGCAGTTCTCCGCTGCCTAGGCCTTCACCCCACCGGCCAGAAACATAGTTAGGTAGCCTCATTTGCCAACCTCCCCGGTCCCAGGCCCGAGAGACTCGAAAACCGTGAACAGGCAACCAACTTGGAATAATACTGCATATCCCTACAAAATTGAAAACTACCTCCTTCCTCAATGCTAGCCGTAATGCGATCTCGAATGACAATGAAAACAAATGTCTTAAATACGATCGAGCTGGCCCAGACCCCGGTTGAGGCTTGCTGGATGTCGGGCCAGTGCTACATCCCTCTTGACCGTCCGGTGCTCGCATGTATTATAATGCATACTTCACTCCTGAAGGCATGCACACTCACACCCATTCCAAAGTTGCCAGTCTAGATCGGGTGACGCCGAGTGCGGATGGGGATTTCCTGCTTTTTCTCGGCAAGCGCGTTCGCCAGCTACGCCACCTAGGAGGGATGACCCGCAAGATGGTGGCGCGGGAAGCGGATGTGTCTGAACGCCACCTGGCGCAGCTCGAATCGGGCGAGGGAAATGTATCGATCGTGCTGCTGCGCAGGATTGCCAGCGCACTCGATGTTTCTCTTGTCGAGTTGTTCGCTCCGGAGGTTCGAGAGCCGGGCGAAAAACACTTAATTCAGCGATTTCTCGAACGCCTCCCCAATCATCGCCTGGAAGACGTGGTGTTCCGGCTGATGCGTGACTTCAGTCCCGGAGAAAAGTCGCGTCGGAAGCGCATCGCGCTGATTGGGTTGCGCGGAGCCGGCAAGTCTACGCTGGGATCCAAACTGGCGTCTGAGAAGCGCGTCCCCTTCATCGAACTGGATGGTGAAATTGAGAAGGATACGGGAATGCCGCTCGGAGAAATATTCTCGCTCTACGGGCAATCCGGCTATCGAGCGATTGAGCGGCGCACGCTGACGAGAGTGCTTGCGGAGCATGAGTGCGCAGTGCTGTCGGTGGGAGGAGGCGTGGTATCTGAAAAGGAGACTTTTGACTACCTGGTCTCGCATTGCTACACCATTTGGATAAAAGCGCAGCCGGAGGAGCACATGTCACGGGTGCTGGAGCAGGGGGATTTTCGCGCCATGGCCGGAAATGACCAGGCCATGGAAGACTTGCGACGGATCCTGGAGGCCCGGGAACCGCTCTACCGGCAAGCGGATATGGAGCTCGACACATCGGGCAGTTCCGTGGAAGCTAGTTTTTCGAGACTCAAAACAACATTGCAGGCTAATTTCGAGTAGGAGGATCTCGTGGACGTTGTCGCGACGCAAGAATCCCAGGGAAAGATGGAAGCGGTGGACTTCCAAACAGATCCTTCGCGCTACAAACACTGGCGGCTCTCCTTCGATGCTCCCGTGGCCACGCTGACCATGGATGTGGCTGAGGACGGTGGGATCCGCCCGGGGTACAAATTGAAACTGAATTCTTACGATCTCGGAGTGGACATTGAGCTGCATGACGCGCTGCAGCGCATTCGATTTGAACATCCGGAGATTCGTTCGGTCATCATCACCAGCGCCAAGAACCGCATTTTTTGTTCCGGGGCCAACATCTACATGCTTGGGCTTTCCTCGCATGCCTGGAAAGTGAATTTCTGCAAGTTCACAAACGAAACACGCAATGGGATCGAGGATGCCAGCGCGCATTCCGGTCTCAAATTCCTGGCCGCCTGTAACGGAACAACGGCTGGCGGAGGGTACGAGCTGGCGCTCGCTTGCGATGAAATCATTCTGGTTGACGACCGCTCCTCCGCGGTTAGCTTGCCGGAGCTTCCGTTGCTGGGCGTTCTGCCGGGAACGGGTGGGCTGACGCGTGTGACCGACAAGCGCAAAGTTCGCAGAGACCAGGCCGACATGTTCTGCACGAATCCGGACGGCGTCCGGGGGCAAAGAGCGAAGGATTGGCGGCTCGTCGACGAGGCCATCAAACCCCAGCAGTTTGCCGAGCATGTGAAGCAGCGCGCCCTGAAGCTCGCGGGGCAGAGCGACCGACCTCCGAACGCCAAGGGAGTGGTGCTTACGCCCTTGAAGCGATCGGTCGATGAAGCGGGACTGCATTACCATCACCTGGATGTCGCATGGGATCGCCATGCGCGCACCGCAACATTTAGGGTGCGCGGTCCGGGCTCCGTCGCCGAAGACAGTTTGGAAAAGGTGCTGGCTGCCGGAGCGAACTGGTGGCCGCTAGAAATGGCGCGCGCGCTGGACGATGCCATCCTGACTTTGCGCACCGAGGAACTGGACTTAGGCTTGTGGATTTTCAAAACGGCGGGGAATCCCGACACTGTTCTGGCCGTCGACGAACTCATTTTAAAGCACCAAGACAATTGGTTCGTTCGCGAGGTGCTGGGAATGATGCGGCGGACGTTCGCGCGGATCGACGTCACCTCCCGTTCCATTTATGCCATTGTCGAGCCGGGTTCCTGCTTTGCCGGAACACTGCTCGAATTGGCGCTCGCTGCCGACCGCATCTACATGCGCGACACCCAGGAGGGCGAAAACGCGGCCGCGCTGGCGCTCTCGAAAATGAATTTCGGGCCGCTTCCGATGGTGAATCATCTTTCGCGGGTGGCGGCGCGGTTTTACCGGGATGAGGCGCAAATGGAAGGATTGCGCACCGCGATGGGGAAAAAGCTTACCGCTCGCGAGGCCCTCGACGCGGGACTCGTTACCGCCGCACCGGATGATCTCGACTGGGAAGACGAAATTCGCCAGGCCATGGAGTCCCGCGCCGCGCAATCCCCCGACGCTCTCACCGGGCTCGAGGCGAATCTGCGTTTTGGATCCAGCGAGACGCTGGAAACGCGAGTTTTTGGCCGCCTTTCGGCTTGGCAGAACTGGATTTTCGTCCGCCCGAACGCCGTTGGCACGAGCGGCGCGCTCAAAGTGTACGGCACGGGCGCACCCGTAAAATTCAATTGGGAAAGAGTTTAGAAGACCGGCGCGGTTCCGTCCGGCTCCAGGAGATGGCCATGATCAATTACACCGAGAAGATTCCCAATAACGTCGATTTGGGCAGAGACCGGATCCTGCAGCGAGCCCTGGAACATTGGCAGCCCGCGTACATGGGCTGGTGGTATGACATGGGACCGAACGAGAGCCACAACTACGAGGTGTACCTGCGAACGGCCATCAGCGTGGAACCCGACGGCTGGGCGCAGTTCGGCTACGTGAAGATGCCGGATTACCGCTGGGGAATTTTCCTGCAGCCGCGTGACGAGAAGCGCGAAGTGAATTTCGGAATTCACAAAGGCCAGGCGGCTTGGCAAGAGGTGCCCGGCGAATACCGCTCGACTCTGCGTCGCGTAATTGTCACTCAGGGAGATACCGAACCAGCTTCCGTGGAACAACAGCGAATGCTGGGCACGTCTTGTCCGTCGATGTACGATCTGCGGAACATTTTTCAGGTGAACGTGGAAGAGGGGCGCCACTTGTGGGCCATGGTGTACTTGTTGCACCGTTACTTCGGACGGGACGGCCGCGAGGAGGCGGAATCTTTGCTCGCGCGGCGATCCGGAGACGCCGATAATCCGCGCATTCTCGGCGCGTTCAATGAGGCGACGCCGGATTGGCTGGCCTTCTACATGTTCACTTTCTTCACCGACCGGGATGGCAAGTTCCAGCTCTGCGCCCTGGCGGAGTCCGGCTTCGATCCCCTAGCGCGAACCTGCCGGTTCATGCTGACCGAGGAAGCACATCATATGTTTGTCGGCGAGACGGGAGTCAGCCGCATTATTCAGAGGACTTGCGAGGTGATGAAGGAAAACAAGGTCGAAGATCCGGCGGATGTGCGGGCGCTCGGTGTAATTGACTTACCGACGATCCAGAGATACTTGAACTTTCACTACAGCGTCACGCTCGACCTTTACGGCTCGGATGTTTCCTCGAACGCCGCAAATTATTACACCAGCGGGCTGAAAGGGCGCTTCCGGGAAACCAAGCTGGATGACGATCACGTGCTGACGGAGGCGGAATACCCCGTTTCTGAAGTTG
Source organism: Acidobacteriota bacterium (assembly GCA_003225295.1). GTDB lineage: Bacteria > Acidobacteriota > Terriglobia > Acidiferrales > UBA7541 > Acidiferrum. The sequence goes on from QHYZ01000067.1 coordinate 33,685, forward strand.
TGGGCGGTAAGATCATCACCAAAAGCGTGCCGGCGTTGACGGCGTTGAACGAGCGCTTACGCGATGACTACATCGATGAGATTGCCGATGGAGTTGGCCGCTGGCAGCGGGTGATTGATAATGCCGGCATGCCCTTCCGGCTGACCTTGCCGCACAAAGGTTTCCATCGCGAGATCGGCAATTTCGCGGGGCAGTTTATAAGCCCCGATGGAGAAGTTTTGAGCGAAGAAGCATGGAAGAACCACGAGTTCGAATGGCTCCCGAGCTCCAAGGATTATGCCTATGTCCAGTCGCTGATGAGCGGACGAGTCGTGGAGCCTGGCAGGTTTGCGAATTGGATTGCTCCGCCGGCGCGCGGGATTAACAATCAACCTCTAAATTTCGAATACGTTCGATTCAATTAGTCGACCGGGTGAAGGCCGAAGCTTCGGCGAAGGGCGGCGATCTCTGGAACCGATCATAGACATCCATGTCCACATCATGCCGTACCACATGGTGAAACCGTCAGCGCTGGATTTGATCAAGCAGGGGCGCAAAGACTACGCCGATGTGGAGCGATACTCGGCCGATCCAAGGGCATTTCTCGCCTTTCTGGACACTCTCGGAGTGGAACGCGCGGGGCTGATCAACTACGTGGCCCCAAAAATCATCGGATTCACGCCGGAAGTGAATGATTGGAGCGCCAAGTATTGCAGCGTGGCGCCGGATCGTCTTATCGCCTTCGGTGGAGTGCTTCCCGGGACGGTACGCGATCCGGGCGCGGAAGTGGATCGCCTGCTAAAGCTCGGGATTCGCGCCATCAAAATGCATCCCTCGCATCAGGTGCTTTCTCCCAACGATTACATGGACGGCAACCGTGGCCTGGCAGCGGTCTACGAGCGGGCCCAGGCAAACAACCTGCCGATCATGATTCACACCGGGACTTCCATCTTCCCAGGCGCGAGAAATCTGCACGCGCAACCGATGCTTTGCGATGATGTGTGCATTGACTATCCCCACCTGGTGGTCATCCTCGCGCATGGCGGCAGACCGCTGTGGATGAACGAGGCGTTTTTCCTTATTCGCCGTCATAAAAACATGTACATGGATATCTCTGGCATTCCGCCGCAGAAATTGATGGAATACTTTCCGCGAATCGAAGACGTGGCAGATAAAGTTTTGTGGGGCACAGACTGGCCCGGGCCGGGTGTTCCAGCGATCAAGGGCAACATAGAGAAGTTCAACGCTCTGCCCATCGGGGCCGCGGCGAAGCGCAAGATTTTGTACCACAATGCGGCGCGGTTGTTTCCCCGATGAGTGTCTCTTGGTGAGTGTTGGAGATTCGCCGCCGTTGATTTTGCATCTCCCGGTTCTCGGCAACGAACAAAACTCATGCCATTCTTCGACCAAGCCATCGAAACAGCCCCACGGGAACGGTTGCAAGCGCTTCAGTTTCAGAAGTTACAAAGACTTCTTGGCCAGGTTTCCGGTCGCAACCGGTTCTACACCAAGAAATGGAACGACGCCGGGATCGTACCCGGTAACATCCGGTTATTGTCCGACCTCCAGAAGTTCCCCTTTACATCCAAATGGGAGCTGGTGCGCGCGCAAGAAGAAGCGCCGCCATTTGGCACCAATGCGACTTTCCCCGTGGAAGCTTACACGCGCGTTCATCAGACATCCGGAACCACGGGCACCCCGCTGCGGGTCGTGGACACCCCGGAAAGCTGGGAATGGTGGGGAGACTGTTGGGGACATGTTTTGAAAGCCGCCGGTGTGACGGCAGCGGATCGCGTGTTCCTGGCCTTTTCGTTTGGCCCTTTCATCGGCTTTTGGGCCACCGTCGAGGGAGCAAGGAAAATAGGCGCGATGGTGATTCCCGGCGGCGGCTGGGATTCCCTCCAGCGCTTGCACATGATGCGCGAACTAGGAGCGACCGTGGTGTGCTGCACCCCGACGTATGCGTTGCGGCTCGCGGAGGTTGCCCGCCAGGAACACTTCGACATGCGATCGATTCAGGTTCGCACGCTGATCCATGCGGGAGAGCCGGGAGCAAATGTGGCGCGAACAAAGTCGCGCATTGAAAAGGAGTGGAACGCGAAGTGCTTCGATCACGCCGGCGCTTCCGAAGTTGGTGCTCACAGCTTTGAATGCGAAGTTCAGCCCGGGGGAATTCACCTCATTGAAAGCGAGTTCATCGCTGAAGTGCTCGAGCCGCAAACCGGCGAGGAAGTACCCTCCGGCGAAGTAGGAGAACTGGTGATCACAAATTTGGGGCGGGCAGGGTTTCCCGTTATCCGCTATCGGACGGGAGATCTAGTGCGCCCAAATTTGTCCATGTGCGCTTGCGGGCGTACCTTCGCGCGCTTCGACGGAGGACTGCTGGGCCGGAGCGACGACATGGTGACGATCCGGGGTGTGAACGTGTACCCTACGGCGATCGAAAACGTAATCCGTCAGTTCGGCAGTGTGAACGAGTTCCAGGTGACCGTGACAACTGTGCACGAGATGCACCACCTCGAGGTGCAAATCGAAGTTGCATCCGGCAATGATGCTGACGAGGTACGGGCGCACATGGAGCAGGCCATCTACCACGCCCTTTCGCTGCGCGCCACGGTCAAAGTGGCAGCACCGGGCACTCTCACCCATTTCGAGATGAAAGCCCGCCGGTTCCGCCGCCTGGATCACCCTTCGGGGAGCCCCTCCTCATAGCAGATATTTCGTCAACCTTCCCGAGAAACATGAGCCGTGCTTGGTCTTGAAGTTTCCTGAACAGCCGTTCTATTTCTGAACAATTGTTCAGAACTTATTGACATCAGCGATTTGAAGGCGGACACTATGCTGCGGGCTGCCGCTGCAACCGGTCTTGGAGGAAGCCCATTGGCGAACATGGTCACCGACCGTCAGCGTAATGGCCGCTTGAAGCGACGCTATCTTGCGCGCCGGCTGGAAATCCTGCGCGCCGCAGGCAGGGAATTTCGCGTGCGCGGGTTCGCGGAAACCGGCATGCGCGATATCGCTGCGGCAGCGTCTCTCTCTCCGGCGAATCTCTACAACTATTTTCGTGGCAAGCACGATATTCTCTTCTTTTGCCAGGACAATTCGCTTGATCGAATGATCGCCGCGCTCGACAAAGCTCGCCGGATGAGAACAAGCGCGGCGGCCAAGCTTCGCATGGTGATGGCCTCGCATTTGCGATGTTTGCTCGACGAAGTGGAGGGATCGGCGGCACATCTATTAACCGCTCGATTGCCACCTCGCCAGCAGCGCTTCCTCATAGCAAAACGCGACCGCTATGAAGCAGGGGTGCGCAAGCTGATCGCCGCTGGCGTTCGGACGGGAGAGTTCGTTCCCGGTGACGCGGCTCTCGTGGTACGCGCGATTCTAGGCAGCCTCAATTGGAGCGTCCAGTGGTTCAAGGCGGAAGGACCGCTGACGGCCGCACAGGTCGCGGATGGATTTGCAGACTACCTGATCCGCGGATTGTTGGCCAAGCCGGGTGTGTTCCGGCGGAATTCCTGGGAGCGAGAGGCGGTTCCCATTACCCGCGAGAGCGCTTCAGTAGAGCAGAGGAAGCGCTCCTCAGCCAGATAATTGTCTTCGAGGTGCCTGAACGTGAGCCCACTGCCTATCGCATCGCAGAAAACGTCGCAGATACGATTCACGCTGAACGGCGAAGAAACCGATGTCTCCTTCGCGCCCTATAAGACTTTGCTGGAAGTACTGCGCGAGGATCTCTTTCATACCGGCACGAAACACGGCTGTGAACTGGGAGAGTGCGGCGCTTGCGCCGTTCTTCTCGACGGCCAACCAGTGCTTTCCTGCCTGGTGCTGGCCCTCGAATGTGGCGGAAGGCAAGTACTCACCGTCGAAGGGCTCGGAGAAGATGGACACCTGCATCCCTTGCAAGATGCTTTTGCCGATCTCGGAGCGGCGCAATGCGGCTATTGCACGCCGGCAATTCTGGTCACGGCCAAGGCTTTGCTGGATCAAAACCCGCACCCCACACGCGATCAGATTCGCGCAGCGATTTCCGGAAACCTGTGCCGGTGCACCGGCTACTTGCAGATTTTCGAAGCCGTGGAAGCCGCCATGCTCAAGATCGCAGACCAAAAAAGTAAAGTGCGGTAACGTAAATTGTACCGCGAGGGCGCGGACAGCCCACCCAGGGAGGGCGCATGCCGGATGAAAAAGACTCGCGAACGACACCCGCTGATGCTCCAGAGGCCAACGGGAATAAGCTTCGCGTGATCGGCGTCCCTCGGCGCAGAGTCGATGCCCGCGCGAAGGTGACCGGCCAAACGCGGTTCGCCGACGACATTTTCCTGCCTAGAATGGCGCACTGCAAGCTGCTGCGGTCTCCCCATCCTCACGCGCGCATCCGAAAAATCGACACCTCGCGCGCCGCCGCACACCCAGGAGTGTATGTGGTGCTGACGGGGAAAGACGTTCCTATCCAGTACGGGATTCTTCCTGTCAGCCAGGACGAGCAAGCCCTTTGTGTTGACCGCGTTAGACACGTGGGAGATCCCGTCGCTGCCGTCGTGGCGCGTGAGGAACTAACAGCATTTGAAGCGCTGGACTTGATCGATGTCGACTATGAAATCCTGACCACCATCTCCGATCCCCAGGAAGCCCTGACGACTCCCGAGCCGCGCATCCACGAATACGGCGAAGAGGGGAACATCCACAAACTCGTGGCTCTGGAATTCGGCAACGTGGAAGAAGGCTTTGCCGAAGCAGATGAAATCTTCGAAGACACGTTTTTCTTCCAAGGAAACACTCATCTTCCCATTGAGCAGCACGCTTCGGTTGCCATCAAGGATCCGGAGGGAAAGCTGACCGTGTGGTCCAGCACGCAGACCCCTCATTATCTCCATCGTGCGCTAGCCAAGGTGCTGGAACTGCCGGCCGCGCATATTCGCGTGATCGCCACTCCCAACGGGGGGGCCTTCGGAGGAAAGAGCGACCCGTTCAATCATGAAATCGTGGTGGCCAAGGCCGCACTCTTGCTCGATCGGCCCGTCAAGATCTGTTTGACGCGTGAGGAAGTTTTTTATTGTCACCGCGGGCGCCATCCGGTGCTGATGAAATTCAAAACTGGTGTGAAAAGGGACGGCGCGATTACTGGAATGCATCTCCAGACGTTGATCGACGGTGGCGCGTATGGCTCGTACGGGGTCGCCAGCACGTTCTACGCTGGCGCATTGCAAACCACCACGTATCATATTCCGCGCTATCGCTATCAAGGCTGTCGCACCTTCACAAACAAACCACCCTGCGGACCCAAGCGCGGGCATGGCACTCCACAACCGCGCTTCGGTCAGGAAGTCCAACTCGACAAGATCGCGGAGAGACTCAAGATTGATCCGGCGGATCTGCGGCTCCGCATCGTGGAATCCTCAAACTCCGTGACGGCAAATTTCCTCCAGCTGGGAACGGTCAATCTCGCCGAATGCATCCGCCGCGTCGCCAAAGTGTCCAATTGGAAAGAAAAATTCCGCAACCTTCCGGAGGGCCACGGCGTCGGTCTGGCTTGCTCCGCTTATCTGACCGGGGCGGGCCTTCCCATTTACTGGAACAAAATGCCGCACTCGGGAGTGCAACTGAAATTCGACCGCAGCGGCGGCGTAACGATTTTCTGCGGGGCTACAGAGATCGGACAGGGATCGGATGATGTTCTCGCCGGAATTGTTGCCGAGGTTCTGGGCATCGACACGTTTGACATTCGGCTGTTCACCGGCGACACGGACCTCGGGCCAGTGGACCTGGGATCGTATTCGAGCCGCGTCACACTGATGGCCGGAAACGCAGCACTCCAAGCCGCGGAACGCGGAAAGGCCATCCTTCGAGAAGCCGCGGCGGAAAAACTCCAAGTACCAAAAGAACGGCTGTGCTTTGCTGGGAAACGGGTGTTCGATTCCGCCGCACCGGAAAAGGGCCTCACCTTCCAGGAAGCTGTTTGCCTGGCCGAAGCTCGTTTCGGCACGATTGGCACGGTGGGCTCCTACACTCCGCCGACGTCTCCCGCGCTATACAAGGGCGGCGGTGTAGGGCCGTCTCCGACCTACTCTTATTCCGCTGCCGTCGTCCAAGTGGAAGTAAATTCAGTGACCGGCTGGGTCACCGTTCCCAAGGTCTGGATTGCGCATGATATCGGCCGCGCGCTGAACCCGACGCTGGTGCGCGGTCAGGTCGAAGGCAGTGTCTACATGGGTCTCGGTGAGGCGCTCATGGAAGAGCAGGAGTTCCGGCGCCTTCCGAAAAAACTTTCTCACGCGCTCGTTCATAAATTTCCTTCCATCCTGGAATACAAGAGCCCCACCTCGCTAGATATGCCCGAGGTTGTCACCGAGCTGATCGAGGAACCTGATCCTCGCGGCCCTTATGGAGCGAAAGAAGTCGGTCAGGGTCCGCTTCTCCCGATCATGCCCGCAGTCGCCAACGCCGTCTACGACGCCGTCGGTGTGCGGATTGATGAGATTCCCGTCACTCCGGAAAAAATTCTGAAAGCCCTTGCCGAAAAGAAAGCGGGACGTGACCCGCGTTTTGGACCGACCGATTTTCCGCATATCCATTGGCCGGAAGCCTTGCGCGTTCCTCCTCCATGGGAAGGGGGCGACGGCCATGCGGTGAACGAGGTTCCCCGCCGGCAAAAATCTCGCCAGGAGAAAGAGAAGGTACTCGCTTCATGATGCGGCTGCCGGTTTTCGAATTTCGCGCGCCGCGCACGCTCCAAGAAGCCGCGCGCATTCTAGACGGCGAGAGGGCCAATGCCATGCCGCTCGCTGGCGGCACGGACCTGCTTCCCAACATGAAACGGCGGCAACAGGTTCCTCGGACGCTGATGAGCCTCCGTCACATTCAGAGCTTGAGCGATATTGAATTGAGCCCTTCCGGCTTGCGGCTCGGTGCGTGCCTCACGCTCGCCGCTATAGCGGGAGACCCGCGTTTTCGGAATGGCTTGACGGCGCTGGCGCAAGCGGCTTCTTTGGTGGCCACTCCGCAGATCCGCAACTTAGCGACGCTCGGTGGAAATGTCTGTCTGGATACGCGCTGCAATTACTACGACCAAAGCTATGAGTGGAGAAAGTCGATCAACTTCTGCCTGAAAAAAGACGGCACGACCTGCTGGGTTGCTCCGGGAAGTTCAAAGTGCATGGCCGTGTCCTCGACAGACACGGGTCCGGCGCTGATGGCGCTCGGGGCGCGGGTCCGTCTGGTGTCGCACTCGGGAGAGCGCGAGGTTCTTCTCTCCGATCTGTACAACAATGATGGGATCGACTACATCAAGCGCAGACCGGATGAAATTCTGGCGGAAGTATTGCTGGATTCTTTGCAGGGATGGAAGAGCACCTACTGGAAACTTCGCCGCCGCGGCTCGTTCGACTTTCCCGTGCTCTCCGTCGCGGCAGCGGCGCGCCTCTCCAGAGATAAAGTGGTCGAGGGGGCGCACATTGTCGTGGGCGCGGCAGCCTGCCAACCGCTGGCCGCTCGGGAGGCGGCCAACTCGCTGCTAGGCCGCCCGTTGAATCAGCCGGCCATCGAAGAAGCCGCCGCACTCGCGGCCCGCATTGCCAAGCCGCTGGACAACACGGATTTCGACATGACCTGGCGCAAGAGAGTTACCGCCGAATTCGTGGGCTATGCCCTGCGCGAGCTGCGCGGAGACGATGTGCGGTCCGAGCGCGAGAGCTTCACGCGCTATGCTTTCGACTGATCCTGATTTCCAAATCTGCCTTTCTCTGCCATCGTTCGGCTGAAATCCTGAAACAAACACTTTCACTCGCTGCCCGGCCATTTCAATTCGGATTCTCGAGGAGCACCGCAATTCCTTGCCCACCGCCAATGCAGGCCGCGGCGATTCCATAGCGCAGTTTCGAGTGACGGAGTTCACGCGAGAGCGTAAGAGCGAGCCTGATGCCGGTGGCCGCCAGCGGATGCCCAATCGCAATCGCGCCGCCATTCACATTGAGTTTGTTGCGGTCGATCCGCAGCTCGCGCTCCACAGCGATGAGCTGCGCGGCAAACGCTTCGTTGATCTCGAATCGATCGATCTGACCTAAGGTGAGCCCGGCGTCACCGATCAGCTTTCGAATCGCCGGCGCCGGCCCCATGCTCATGATCTCCGGTCGCAAGCCTACCGTGGCTACACTCGCGATACGCGCGAGCGGCTGGATTCCCTTCGATTTTGCATAAGCGCCTGATCCGACTAACGCCGCTGCCGCACCATCCACGATAGCGGAACTGTTTCCTCCCGTCTGAACCCCGCCAAAAGCAGGCGGTATCTTCGAGAGCGCTTCGAAAGAAGACGGACGAACGTGAGTATCCACCGTGAGACTCGCCACTCCCTTGGGCAGCTGAATGCCACGCGGCCGGTAGCCGCTGAGTTCGAAAGTTTCGCTGACCAGGGAAACGATTTCTCCCGACAGAAAACAACTCTTTTGCGCCGCGACCGCGCGCGAAAAACTCAATTCGGCAAATCGGTCCACGTCTTCGCGCGTAATCTTATACGTCCCGGCAACCGTTTCCGCGGTTTCCCCCATGGTGACGCCCGGAGCGGTATCGAGCAGCGCTTCCCACAAGAAATCCTTGAACTCCACCTGGCCCATGCGAAAGCCACTGCGATGAGTAAAAGCAGCGACAGGATTGCGGCTCATGGATTCCGCACCGACGCAAAGACCAAGTTCGATCTTCTTTAGCGTGATGGCATCGGCAGCCTGGCTGATTGCTTCGATGCCCGTGCCGCACACGCGCTGCACGAGCAGCGCCGGGCGGTCGGTGGGAACGCCGGAGTAAAGCCCGATGTGACGCGGCAGGACGTAAGCGTCAAAGCTGGTTTGCGCCACGCTTCCGGCGGTGACGGAGCCTACATCCGGTGGGGCAATCTTGGTGCGTTCGAATAGCGCACGCGCCACTTTGATGCCCAGGTCGATCGGCGAGACAAGACCCAACGCCCCACAATAGTCCACAAAAGGCGTCCTGACCCCGTCCAGCAGCCAGATATCCTCGTAGGCGATGAAAAGCCCACTCGTTCCCGTACTCATGACGTACTTCCCTCGTGCATGGGGAGTCGGCGCGAAACGCTGGTGGCCATCCTTTATACAATAGCTAAACCGCGCGCCGAACCCCTTCGAAAACTTTGATCAGATGCTTCATATCGGTCGTAATCGGAACATCACCAACGGTGGTGACAATACCAGGACGCAGATCCGAGATCCAAGTTGGGATATCCAGAAAAGCGGGCTTACCGCGTGCCTGTTCCGTTCGAAACGCCTCCAGCGGCAGGGCCATACAAAGGGGGAGGTCACCAGTTGCTCTTGCAACCTCCCGTTGGCGCAAGGCCATGACCTCCGCAGGCGCGCATTTGACGCAATCCCAGTGCTGTCGAAAGACCAGGTCCCAGTCGAGTTGAGGACGGGGAGCACCGGGGAGATGGAGCAGAGGAAGCGCTTCATAGAAGCGCACCACATTGATTGTGGGCGCGAGCAGATTCGCCCAGATATCGCAGCTCTCCACTGAGAGAGCTGGCACAATTTCTTCCTGGACGATGATCATTTCCGCTCCGGCCTCCAAGAATGCGGAGGCCATCTGCGTTACGACCGAAGCCGCCAATTCCTGCGCGGCGTCGGATAAGTCCTCGCTCCGCAAAGTTTCTTTGTGCTCCAACCGGGTGATCCGCGTTGCGAGAGTCAACGGACCGGTGACGCCAGCCATGAGCAGGAAATCGCGGTTCGGGAGTGCCTTCATCCTTCGGATCACTTCGACAGCGACCGGCACCCGCCCTTTCTTGGCGGCTTCTTCCGGCACGTGCAGGCCCGCTGGCAATTCTCCCAACGGCGCGGGACGAGGCCAGTGAATTGTGGGCGCTTGGTCATCCGTTATCCGTTGCAGCGTTGCCCCCAGGGCTTCTACTTCAAGGTAGGGATCGAAGTAGCAGGCCACCCCGTCGGAGCGCAGATGCGTTCGCATTTGTCTGAGAGCACTTGAAATCTTTGTAGGATTGCCCAGAAATGTGCCCAGTGGGACATTTTCCACTTTGGCGCCGAGAGAGAACACAATCGGCAAAAAGAGCGGTCGAGACGGGACAATCCCACTCAGCAGCCCTTTGGCCATCTGCCGGGGAGTGGGACTCTGTTCCATCAGCTACGGCCTGAAAACCGGTCCAGTCGCCTTGGCATCTGGCCAGGTTCCATAGAATTGCAGTGCTTCCTTCGGTGGAGTCTTCTTGTTCCACTCCTGGTGGAAACGATCGAACGATACCCCGCGCGCCAGTCGGGCATTTCTCTCTTCCAGGCGCTGTTGCTTGGTCTTTTCCACATCGATTTTGCGGCGCTCGGGTTCATAGGCTATCTTGTAGATGTTCTCGGCTGTCCAATCCGAAATGATGCTCTTTTTCAGATCCTCCATCACGGATTCGGCATCTCGTTCTAGTGGATCACCGTAGCCAGGGCCCCCACCACTGAACCCGAAGAGTAAATCACCCTCCTGATAGACCTTGGGAGTGCGCGCCACGAGCTCGTATTTCCAATCACCTTGAATGGTGTTTTTCTGCAGCATATCCAGGAGATCCATGGTGAGCGGAGAATCCGCTTTTTTCATTTCGTCCAGCAGACCGGGCTTGCGCACGCTGATTCCAGGAATCGTCGAAGAGGCATATCCCCCGAAAAGAGGCTGGCCCAGCGGCACCTTGCTTCCGTTTCCCATGCACATGGACACCATATCGCTGACTTTGTGGATCATCCACTGCTGGACAGCACCCGATCCGCCCCGATGATGCCCGTGGCCGCAGGAGTCTTTCCAGTGCTGGGAGAGCATCACGGTCAGAGGCAATTCACTCTCAACCTGCTCCGAGTCCGGAGCACGGCCAAACGCACACCAGGCGAACCCGTAGGAATCCATGCCATCGTTGGCCGCTCGCCCGCCCTGTCCCTGAGTGTTGAGGGAGAAAGAGAGGACGTCGGAAACCGCCAGTTTCCACTGCGAGAGGCCCGCGCAAATCTGCGCGGTGTGTTGACTGCCCGGTGCAGCGGTCACCTGCTGCCAAAGCCCCGCGCAGGAGAAGGCCATCTTGGCGAAACTGTTGTGCGTGGCGTTGCGACACTGCATTCCGATATAGACGCAACAGCTGGTCGCCGCGGATTTGTCGGGATTGAGGATGATGTTGGGCGGAAAAATGAAATCGATGGAGGCAAATGTGGAGCTGCAAATGGGCAGGTCGTGAAAAACATATTCGTACATGAAATTCGCGATGTGTCCAACCACCGCCTGCGAATGAACGTTGTATGAAGACGGATTTTCCGGAGAAGTCCCTTCGAAATCGAAAATGAGCTTCTCGCCTTTCTTGGTCAACGTGAGGTAGCATGCTCGCACAAGAGCCGGTGTCCAGCCGATGGCATCGTTGAAGAGGACGGCGCGAAACTTCCCTTCCGGCAAAGATTTGATTTTCTGACGGGCGCCGGACTCCGCAGTTTCGAGCATCTTGCGAAGCAAACCGACGAGATACTCTTCGCCGCGCTTCTCGACCAATTCGAGCAATCGCATGCGGACTCTGTCTGCCGTGGTACACCTAGCGCGCAAGTCGGAGATAAACATCGCCGGCGCACGAAGACCATACACTGAATAAAATTCCAGAAAGTCATTCCGCAGTTGATAGTTTTCCCCGATCTTGATGGGTGGCAGGTTCAGCCCCTCTTCGAATCGTGACTTGGCGCTAACCGGCATGCCGCCAGGTTCAATCGCACCGGTTTCCGTGGTGTGCAAAGCAGCGGTCGTCCATGCCAATAGCTTGCCCTTATGGAAGACCGGCATCAGCGCCACCTGGTCCGGATTATGAATACCTCCATAGAGGGCGTCATTGGTGTACCAGATGTCGCCAGCGTGAATCCCCGGATTTTGCGAGTAATACTTGAGAATAAATTTGATGACGATCGGCTGGATGATGGCATGCAGATAGGTGCCGCAAGCCGCGTTGATCAGATCCCCTCCCGCCGTGAAAATCGCCACCATGGAATCGCCCGACACCCCAAAGTAGCTTCGCGAAGACCGGATGAAAATCTCCATGGCCTCATCCAGGATGTCGTTGGTGACCTGCACGCCGATCTCATAGTCGCCTTGACGGAGGGTCTTCGCGCAATGCTCCTCGTGGGAAGAAACCTTCGCCGGCTTCAGCCATTCCAGTTTTTCGGCTAAGGTGGGTATGGGCATGAGTCTCCTGGCTTCCCGCCGATGGCCTAACCTTCCAGAATCCCAAGACCGCGTTCGTCCACGGTGAAGGTCATCGGAGACGGCACGACCAGCGTCGTGTATTCTCCTTCGACCACCGCCGGCCCTTCGATCACATTGCCGGGACGCAAGGACTCGTACGCGTAAATCGGTGTGGTCTTAAAGGATCTTGCCTCCGGCCAGAACACCGGCCTTTGGCCCTTTCGCGCGCCGCCGGGATCGCTTCCTTCAACCTTCATCCTAGGCATTTCGACTTTCTTCGTCGGAACGATGGCCTTCAATATGAAACTCTCGATAAAAACTCCGCCTTCGGGATTCACGACGAAGGGACTGAAGGCCTCGCTGAATTCCTTTTCGAAAGCCGCACAGAGAGCGTGAACGTCTTCCTGGCCACAGAGCGCCAGCAGCGGAGAGAGCGTACGCTTCACATGAAATTGCCCTCCATAAAGCATGTCGAGTTCGAGCACAAAAGCTGCCCCCGGAATGTCTAGCCCATCCGCCAGCAGATCCCGCTTCGCCTGTTCCATTAGATTTTCGACCGTGCCATTAAATGTAGAGAACTCCTCGGTAGGTTTCTGCGTCCCCGGCTCCAGCAAAGTAATTTTCTTCGAGGCTTCATAGACATGCATGATGTCCATGGTGGAAGACCCGAAAGCGCAGAAGACCGGAGAGAAATGGAAGACCACGGCTTTTCCTACGTCGCCCTTGTATCCCTCGACGTGTGTCGCACCCGCTCCGCCGCCAACGAACAAAACAAAATCTTCCGGACTGTACCCGCGCAAATGAACTTCCTTCATGATGGCAGAGGCCATATTTCCATTCACGATCTTTCGAATGACCTCCGCAGCCCGCTCGCTATCGATCCCCAGCGGCTTGGCAATCTTGTCCCGGATGGCCTGGACTGCAGCATTCTTATTCAACCGTATCCTGCCGCCAAAATAATATTCGGGGTTGATGTAGCCAAGCACCACATCCGCATCCGTAACGGTCGGTTCTTTTCCTCCACGGTTAAAGCAGGCCGGCCCCGGCATCGAGCCAGCGCTTTTCGGTCCGACCTGCAACTGATTCTGCAACAGCTTGTTCGGCCAGGCGATCGATCCCCCGCCTGCCCCGATCGACAGCGTCTTGATCATGGTGATGCCCACCATCCACTTATCGATGATCGGCCGGAAATCATAACTTCGCACGCTGTCCTTCACCACCAGTCCGACGTCAAAGCTGGTACCTCCCATATCCGTCATGATCACGTTCTGATAGCCAAGCGTTTTTGCGACGTGATGCGCGCCCATCAGCCCCGACACGGGACCGCTGTTAAATGTCCGGCTTGCCGTGGTGCGAAATACCTCCGCAATCCCACCGGAACTCTGAATCATCAACAATGGCTTCTTGTAACCGCGCTCGCGCAGCTTATCCCACATGGCGGACAGTTCGATCTGCATGGAGCGCTGCAAGTATGCGTCGAGAATCGCCGCGAGGGTCCGCTCATATTCGCCCAGCTTGCCCACCACTTGCCCCGCAAGCACCACCGGCAGATAGCCAATGTGAAACTCCTTGTACTCGTCCCGAATGATCTCCTTCACGCGCTTTTCGTGCGCGGGATTCAGAAACCCCCAAAGCAGCGACACCACAAATCCCCTTGCGCCACGATTCACCAAATAGCGGACTTTCCTCCGCAGATCGTTTTCATCCAGAACTCGAACCACGCTGCCGCGAGAGTCGATGCGCTCTTTCACGCCCACAATCATGTCGCGCGGAATCAGCGGCTCTGGTTTTTTCTGGATCGCCAGGTTCCGCCGTTCGGCCACCCGCGTTCCATCGATCCACTGGGCACCGCGGCCGATCAGCACCACATCCTCATGACCCTCGGTGGTGATCAACCCCAACCGCGGCCCTTTCCTCTCAATGAGGCGATTCATCGCAATCGTGGTGGAATACCGAATCATGTCGATGGAAGGAAGCAGCTCCACCATCTTGAGGCTGAGCGCGCTCGCGCCTTCTTCAATCACCCTCGAGAAGCAAACGGAAAGATCGTACGGCGTGGTAGGAACTTTCTTGATCAGAGTTTTCCCGCCGAAATTGAGCACCAGATCAGTAAACGTCCCGCCTACGTCGATATCAATGGAATTCATAGAGCGACCTCGAGACGCTGCGCACGAATAAACAATTCGCCCTTCCGCAGCCTCTCTTTCAAGCTGTCCAGATCAATCTCAATGTCCCAGGTGATGGGGTGCCCCGGCGGAAGGTATTCCGTCTCGATCTGCGTGCCGCAACCAGGACAGTAAATCTCCACAATCCGCACCCAAAGCGGGTCCGGAGAAAAGTTGAATTCAGCTAAAACCAGCGGTGGATGAATTTCCCGCGGGTCGCGGTCATATAGCAAACAGCCCTTCTTGTAATTCTCCCGCGCGGGCCCAATTTCATGCCCGCAGCGGTTACACAGCCACCGCTCCTGTTGAACATCCAAATCAAGGTATTCTGTGACCCGGATGCGGCTCTGCTCGTCGGACGCCATCGCGTTTCCCTCGTTTCCGTCAAGGTGTACTGCCAAATCTCTTTTTTCTAACGTCTGTTCAGTTTCGCGTTTCCGAATTGGTCGACCACTAGTGTCCATCCTTCCGGAACAAAATAAGTGCTGTTGGCCCCTTCGAGCACCGCGCAGCCTTCCACACGATTCCCTGGCTGCAGCAACTCCCAGTGAAAAAGCTGCGCTTCGCCCTTCGAACTTCCCCACGCAACTCTTCTAGCCCCTTTGATCGCGTGGGTCGAATCGGTTCCCTGTAGAGGCCTTTCCACAAGGGCCGGCTTGGGCATAGCTTTGCGAATTTGAACGCGCAGCAAGTCAATCACCATCAAGTCAGCAGCAACCCCAGTTTTTGCCTCGCACATGGCGCGAAGATTTCCGCCGTCTCCAATGGACGCTTCAGAAAGGACGATCGCCCCAGCCGTCTTGCCGGGAACAGCGACTTCGAGCTCTATCGAGTATTCGATTCCGTCCGGTTTGATCCCCTCACCGAGCAGATCTCTCAGGCTCTCCGCCTTGATCTCCTGAATCATGCCATTGAGTCCGTCCGCGGCAGCATTCGAAATCGAACTGATCGGCGGCGTACGCTCATACACATGAGAAATGTCGGAAACGGAGGATCCGAACGCGCTGAACACGGGGCCAAGCGAAAAGAAATAAGCCTGCTCCAGTCCAACCCTCTCCGCAACGCCGCACGCAAACAGCCCACCGTTTCCGCCATAGGCAAAAAGCGTGTAGCCGGCAAGATTTTGCCGCAACTCCGTACCGGCATGCCCAATCAGATTGGCCACGGCGGTGAACGCTATCCCGATGACTTTCCGGCAAGCTTCCTCAATCGATATTTTCAGCGGCCCCGCCACCAGCTCCTGAATCACACCGCGCGCTGCGTCCCCTTGAATCGCTTTCGTGCCTCCAAGAAAATACTCCGGATTGATAAGCCCCGAAGCCACGAATGCATCCGTGAGGGTGGGCCTGACTCCCCCGAGGCCATAGCAAGCCGGCCCGGGAAGCGATCCCATACTCTCGGGCCCCAGCGTTATTTCTCCAGACTCGCCGTTTTCCCGAGCCTTGACCACGCTCCCACCGCCAAGGGCCATGGAGCGCAGAAACGGAAGTGAAATCTCGACGGGAATGCCAAAAATATCCGAAGGCTTCCTTTGCACCGCCTCCGAATCTCGCAACACGCTCACTTTCGCCGTGGTGCCTCCAACATCCAGCGCAATGACGTCGCCTGTCTTGTAAACTTTGGCAAGATGCGCGCTGCCGTGAATCCCGAGAATCGGACCGGACTCAATCGTATCGATCGCCTTGGTCTTGGCAATCCCCGCAACGCCTCCGTTGATGTGGCTCACCAGAAACGTTCCGATGTAGCCGTGCTCTTGCCGCAGATCGTCTTCTGCTTTAAAAAGCGTAGCCGCCAGCGCGCCGTGCGTGTAGGCATTGATGATCGCGCAATAGGTTCGCGTCGCGTCGTCGGCGCTTTTTGAAATATCACTTCCGGCCAAGACGGGAACGGAGCCTAGGAAGTGATCCGGGTACTGCTGATCAATGATGCGTTTGATTTGCATCTCCCGTTCCGGACTGCGGTGCGCGCCCTCGAGACTGACGCAGATGCGCCGCACTCCGCCTTCCAAGAGTGCGCGCACGCTGTTCATGATCTCCGTCTCGCTGGTGGAAACGGCCACTCCAATCACGTCGCGTTCGGAGAGTATCCCTTTCAGCACCACGCTGTGCGCGTCCGGTGCGTACAGATTTTTTTCGTGACCGCGCGAAACCAGTAATCCAATCCTCGGTCCCCGGGATTCCGCGAGTACGTTGGAAGTAATCGTGGTGGACCAGCGGATAAGCTCGAGGTTCTCTAGGAAGGCGTCCACATCGGAGTAACCCAGCTGGGTAGCTCCCTCTCTGAGGCATTCGAACAGGCACACCGTCAAGTCGTGCGGCGTAGTGTCAACCTTCACGCACACCAGCTTCTGGCCATCGATGAAAATCCCGTCCGTCAAGGTTCCGCCGATGTCGATATCCGCGGTCAGCATGATGGCCTCATGGCTTTGTTGTTTTGATGGCCCTTACAAATTCTTCCGCGCGAATCGTCCACCCAAAGAAATTCTCGACGTTGAAAAGGGTCGCTTCATGCAGCGTCGCCGGACCCGCTGGCATGGCGCCATCCGCAATCAAGATCGGCCAGTAATCCTGGAAATAGGCGTCCCGCAGAGTGGACTCCACGCAAACGTTTGTAGCAATGCCCACGAAAAAAAGATACCGGATGCCCCGCGTCCGCAGTTGAGAATCCAGCGTCGTGCCGGCAAACCCGCTGTACCTCGTTTTGATCACCACCAGGTCCCCGGGCTCCGGGTTCAGGTCTTCCACGATGGCGAAATCCCAGGTGCCTTCCGTCAGGAGTTTCCCTTTCAGCTCCGGTCGGCAACGCATCAGATGCATGGCCAGTTCTTTATGCCAATTCGGAGAATGCGGCCCTCCGCTGTTGCTCAAGTCCGGTTTGTATCCCATCTGAACATAGACAATCGGGACGCTGGCCTGCCGCGCCGCGTTCACCACGGTCTTGATGGAGCTGACAACACGCGGGGCATTGGAAATGTCCACCCCCGCGAGGTCCAGCATCCCGCCCTTCGAGGCAAACGCATTCTGCATGTCCACGACAACGACCGCGCACTTGGTCAGCTCAACCTCAATCGGCTCCGGCTTCGAATCTAGCTTCAGCATTTCATTCTCTGGTTATCGAAAAAAGCTAGCCCGCCCGTAGGTACCACCTGTGGCCCACCTTCATTCGTGGCTTTCTTTTTGGCTGCCTTGCCGTTCTTCTCCAGGGAAACACTGCTGTTGCGGAGAACTGAATCTCGTCCCCGGAGCGACCGTAGCCCTGAAGACCAAGGACAACAGCAAACACCACAACAGGTTCTAAAGCAGAAGCCTGGAGAGCAGAGTAGCTGGCCGGAGTACCGGCCACTCTGTCTGGCGAGATTAGAACGTGTACCTGAATGACAGCTGGAACTGACGCGCGTTAAATACCTTTCTCGGCTTGCCGAAGTCCGGATTGGGGAAGGGAACGCCGCCAGAGCAAGTTCCGATAAACGAGAGCGGGCTGTTCTGAATTTTTTTTGAGACGGCATCGTTGTAACTGTGAGGCGCCGCGCCGCAGAAGTCAGGCGAGGTATATACGGAGTCCACCTCGTCAACGTTATCCCGGTTCATGATGTTGAAGGCGTCCGCCGCTAACTCCAATTTATGGTGCTCGCGGAGCGAGAACGCGCGCGAAAAGCGTAGGTCAACGGTCTTCAACTTGTCCCCCCAGTAGGTATTGCGGCCGGCCAGCCCGACCCGGTCGGTAACCGGATTGGTATCATTATTGGCGTCATGTCCGACGAAAATGGTGAAAGGGCGAGCGCCCTGAAGAGTAATGATGCCGCTGACCTCCCAATCCCTCAAGGCCATATTGGTATCCTTGGATTTTGAGGCCGCGACGGTGAAGTTCGCCAGGAATCGATGGCGAACGTCCTGGTTGGAATTCGCGCGCTCCAAAGATCGGTGGTAGAGATCTTGGGGCGTACTGACAAAGGTGGTAAAGGTTCCATCGTCCAGCGTCTTTGAGAACGTGTAGTTGGCGTTGAGCCGGAAATACTGCCCCACCTTCTCGGTGGCCGAGAGCGTCAAGCCATGGTAAACGCTGTTACCGCTGTTGTCGGTGTAGTAGAGCAGACCGACCGGGATGAGCACGCTCTGGAAGTAGCTCTTGCCGGCGGTCCAATCGGCGGGCGGCGGAGTGAAGTTGCCGAATGCATTCGATCCGCACTGATACCAGCCCGTTGTCGCGCTGGGGCTGGCCCCGCCACTCGTGTTTTCCGGGCAAACGTTCAAGTTCTCGGCACGGACTTGGTGGTGCGCGGAAACGAAAAGATAGCCGGCGTTGACCACCAGACCATGTCCAAGCTCGCGGTCAATCTCGAGGCTTCCCTGCTCGGCATACGGCATCTTGCTTCCGGTTTCGACAGTTCCGTCACCCACAGTGGAAAACTCCCCATTGGGGAATTTGGCGGTGGGGAAGGGATTCGTCTCGAGGGCCACAGGCGTGTAGGTCCCGTTTAATAGCAAGGCGGTGGCCGCATCCGCCGGCTCCTTGCCAAAGGGCGACGGTGGCGGAACAAACGGTAGCTGGTTCAGGGCGTACGTGGCATTGTATCCACCCTGTCGAATGCCCGGCAGGGGGTAAAAGCTGGTGCAAGGATCTGCCGGGACCAGGCAGAATTTTGTCGGCCGCTGCGGATGCGTGACGAAGAAGAACCCAATGTTGTAGCGGTCGCTGAACAGACCGAACCCAGCGCGAATCACCGTGTGTTTGTCCGGAGAATACGCGAGGCCGACTCTCGGCTGGAAGGCCTTGTAGTAGTTGTTAACGGTATCGCCGAGCCCGGTCTCATAATCCCAGCGCACTCCATAGTTCAAGGTGAATTTGGAAGTCACGCGCCACTGGTCTTCGACGAAAAGTCCGACATAGCCGTGATTCCGGTCCGAAAAGTAGTTGGGAGTCTCGTTGGGCAGGTAGGCGTTATTCCAGGTCAGCGGCGAGGGAAAGGTTGGTGCCGTGGCCGCCGTACCATCAACAACAGAGGTGTCTCCCGATCCGAGGGGAGACGGCCAGAACACCACTGGTACGCCATTCAGGAAATCCGCAGGATTGGGACCCGCCAGGGCAGGGATCGGCGGCAGATTCAGCGGGGGGCCATTCTGGGCACCGAGTGCCAGAGGACATGGTCCCTCACCGGGATTCGAAGGCAGGTAACTGGGGTCCCCGGGGAGGAGCGCCGGATTCCTAACGTGCTGCACATAGTTGGCAAAATCCACCAGGCAATTAACTCCAGGGAGGACGATGCGCATGGGAGAGAAACCCGGCCAGATGATGTGATCGTTGATGCGGTTATAGTCGACGCCAAATTTAATCAGGTGCGAGCCCTTCACCCAATATAGAGAGTCGGCAAATTGTCCGCGGCTCTCATAAGTGGCATCAAAGACACCGAAGTTATGGCCCATCATGACCTCGTTCACCAGGTCCAGGTTCGGCTGTCCGGTCGCGCCAGGGAAAGTCGAGTGACGCCGCGCGTACTGCCCCAGCGCGGTGTTCACCAGGCTGGGCGTTACTTGCGAAGACACAATGCCCACGAGAGACTGATCGCGCAAGAAGTTATGATGCCCGCTCGAGGAAGCCGCGAGACCGCCCCCATCCAGGGTGTCGCCGACCAGCACATTAAGGCTGCGCGCATCCTCGATGCTGTAGCGCAGCGAGAGGCGATTGTCCTTGTTGATCTGCTGGTCGAGTTTGAAGAAACCTCTGTCGGAATCCTGTGTCTTTAGGGTGCTTTCCTGCTCCGGAGCAATTCCAAGCAGGGCTTTCGCCTGGTTAATCAAATTGAAATTTCTGAGCAAGCTCGGGGATTGGATGGCCGCTTCCCCGCGCCGCTGCCCTTCGTAATTCACAAAGAAGAAGGTCTTGTCCTTCTTGATGGGACCGCCAAGCGTGCCGCCGAACTGGTTTTGCCGGAGCGTATTCGGCACCCCATTTCCAGAGACGGGCAAGATCCCCTGTTGCAGGAGGTTATGCGCGTTGAGAGCACTGTTCTCTACATAATCGTAAAGCGAACCGTGCAGGTCGTTGGTTCCGGATTTGGTGATGATGTTGACGATGCCGCCCAAGGCGCGGCCCTGCTCGGCCCCGAAGCCGTTATTGACCACGCGAAATTCGCTGACCGCTTCCTGGGAAGGAGTGGCACGCTGGGAGCCGGTAGCGGTGTTGATGGTGTCCGCGCCATCCACGGTGACCAGATTGCTGAAGTCGCGCATGCCGCCGAAGGAGATGCGCGTGACTTCAGATTCAGTAAAGGTCGACTGGAGACTGGTGCGGCCGGTGGTGACGCCAGGAGTCAGCAGAACGAAATCGGTGAACAACCGGCCACTGATGGGCAGCGACTCAATCTGCGTGGTGCTGATCACCTGGCTGACCTCCGTCCGCGTCGGCTCTACGGGCGGCGTCTCGGTCGTCACAATCACCTTTTCCGCGCTCGATGCGACTTTCACGGTGACATCAATGGTGGCGGCTTGTCCGACGGTCAGAACGATACCGGTCTGGGTCGACTTCGCAAACCCGGAGGCTTCGGTCGTCAATTCGTATCGTCCGGGGGGAAGGCTGGCAAGGACATACAATCCGTTCTCATTCGAAACGGCCGTGTAGGTGCGATTCGTTTCCGTCTCTCGCGCCGTGATGGTAGCTTTCGCGACCGTGCCTCCGCTCTCGTCTCGTACCGACCCGTTCAGCTGCGCCACGCTGGCGCCGACTTGCGAGAAGGATGGTTTGGCCAAAGCGGCGAAAATGGCCACCCCCAGGACGGTCAATAAACATAGACGTCGCCTCATGATTCACCCCTTAGAGAAACGATTCGAATCGACAATTCCTGGAAACAAAATTTCAGCTACACCCCAACTGACGAGCAGGTCTAACGCCGCCGCCGCCGGCTTGTCAAGCCTTTAATCGAGCAATTGTGCGAATATCGGTCAGCGTTTCTCTCCTCGAATCGTGCCCCATCGATCCCGTTCCGGAATTTGTCCTCCACAAGACAAAACAGCATTCGAAGTCCTGCGCCGCACACCACCATCGCTGGTATCCGCTAGACTGTGGCGGCTTGCCGGGAGACCACGGATTTCACCGCTGACACAATTTTCTCTTCGTTGGGGAGCACATAATTTTCCAGCGGTTCGCTGAATGGAATTGAAGTGTCCAAGGCCGTCACCAATTTGATGGGTGCCTTTAGGGCCTTGCTTCCGTGCTCGGCGATCTCTGCGGCGATGATTGCGGCTGCGGAAGCATGGCGCGTCGCCTGGTCCACCAGCACGAGCCCTCCGGTCTTATGAACTGAATTTATGATCGTTTTAATATCCAACGGGGCCAGCGTGCGCGGATCGATCACTTCAGCGTTGATTCCCTGCTGCGACAGCACTTCCGCCGCCGCCAGCGATTTCTTCACCATCCATCCGGTGGCCACGATGGTGACGTCGGAGCCCTCGCGCTTCACGTCCGCGACGCCGAAGGGAATCACATACTCGTCTTCCGGCACCGCCCCTTTATCAAGCGTTAGCATGTAGTGGTGCAAATACACCACGGGATTGTCGTCGCGAATCGCCGCGGCCATTAATCCTTTGGCGTCCGCAGCGGTCGAAGGCAGCGCAATCTTCAAGCCGGGAATTCCCATCATGGTGTGATAGATGCAATTGGAATGCTGTCCTGCCCATCCGGCCGCGAAGCCATAGCCCGCTTTGAAAACCAGCGGCACTTTGACTTGCCCGCCCGACATGTAGCGCAGCCGCGGCGCTTCGTTGATCAACTGGTCGAAAGCCACGAGCATGAACTCGCTCATCCATAGCTCGACGATCGGACGAAGTCCGGTGATCGCTGCTCCGACGGCGACTCCCATCTCCGCAGTTTCTGAAATGGGCGCAATACGGACGCGTTTCTTGCCGAACTTTCTCAGCATGGGATCACGCTCGGTCATAGCCAGATTCTGGCCGTACAGGACCACGCCTGAATCGCGCTGCATTTCCTCGGTCATGGCCGCGCCGATCGCTTCGCCGTACATCATTTCACGCGCCATAGCTCCTCCTCGTTATGCGTACACGTACTTGACCGCTTCTGCGGGTGTCGGATGCGGGCTGGCCAGCGCGAATTGCACAGCGTCTTCCATTTCTGCTTGGGCTTCGGATTCAATCCGCTTCGCATCCGCGATGCGCAACACGCCCTTTCGAATGAGGGCCGCGCGAAAACGAGGAATTGGGTCTTTCTTCTTCGCCGCCGCGTATTCCGCCTTTCTTCCGTACACTTCCACCGCTTCGTGCTCCGGGAACTGCGTCGGCACCGGGGGCACGGTGATGGCGTTGCCGTGCGCGCTCAAGCGATAGAACTTCGCTTCAATCAGGCTTGGCCCCTTTCCGCTGCGAGCGCGCTCCGCAGCCGTCCGCACTGCCGCGTAGACTTTGAGCGGATCGGTGCCATCCACGGTCACGCCCGGCATGCTAAACGCCTGTGCTTTTTGGGAGAGCGGGTCACCCGCGATGCAGTTGGCATCTTCGAGGCTGATGTGCGTGTAGGCCTGGTAGTGGTTGTTTTCCAGGATGTAAACGATGGGCAGCCTCCACACGGCCGCGAGGTTCAAAGATTCGTAGAAAGCTCCCTGTTTGGTCGAACCGTCGCCGAAGAAACAGTGAACGACCTGGCCGGTATCTTTCACCTGCGCAGTTAGCGCCGCGCCAGTCGCGTGTGCGATGGCCTGCCCGATGATTCCCGATGTGCCGGGAAAATGATGTTCCGGGTCAGCCAGATGCATGGAGCCGCCAAAGCCGCCGCACAGTCCGTCTTTTCGTCCATAGATCTCCGCCATGATCTTTCGCGGCGAGGTGCCGAGCACCAGTGGGTAGCCGTGGCAGCGGTAACTGGGCATCGCGGGATCGTTCATCGCGCGCGTCGCGAGCGCGCCGACGATGGTGGCTTCCGCGCCATCGCCGAGGTGCGTGTGTCCGCGAATCACTCCCGGGTGTTCGACGAACGTGCGCTTGACGCGCTCTTCAAATTCTCGGATGCGCACCATCTGCGCGTACATCCAGATCAGTCGATCCTTCGTGAGGGCTTTTTTCTTTCGCATGGTTGCAGTCTCCTTGCTTCAAAACTCCGGAAGAGTTTCTCCGAGCCGGCCGATGCAACCGAGCGGATCACCAACGGGCACTTCCGCATCGACGGCGGCAACGATCTTGAGCAATATACCCGCGGCAGGCGAATCGAGCTCGTAGTTGACCTTGTCGGTCTCCAGTTCCACGACCGGCTCGCCTTGCGTGACCTTGCTGCCTTCTTTTTTGAACCAGCGCACCACTCGCACTTTGGTGGTCGGAATTCCACCCGACTTCGGAACTCGTAAAATCGTAGCGATGGCGCCCTCCTCGATCGCGATCGATGATTTTTCCCTCTCGGTCCAAAATCAATGCACCGCGCGATCCGCTCCCGCCCAAAACGGTTTGCGGATGGTTCTTTTGTCCGTTTTTCCTGCAGGAGTCTTCGGAATATCCAACCGGAAGTCCACCGATTTCGGCGACTTCACACCGCCCAGGCGCGTTTTGCAGTGCGCAATGACCGCTTCTTCCCCCAGGGATTCACCATCGCGGAGCACGACGATGGCTTTCACCGCTTCGCCCCATTTTTCGTCCGGCACGCCGATCACGGCGCATTCGCGGACTTGCGAAAGCTCCATCACGCAAGCCTCGACTTCCGCGCAGTAAACGTTGAAGCCGCCGGTAATGATCAAGTCCTTTTGGCGATCGACGATGTAGAAAAAACCATCGTCGTCCCTGTATCCGACGTCACCCGTGTGATGCCATCCGTGGGCCTGCATTTCCGCCGTCGCTTCCGGAAAATTGTAATAGCCCGCGCCTACAAGTGCGCCGCGTGCCACGATCTCGCCGGTCTCCAATGGGGGAAGGAGTTTGCCGTTGTCATCCATGATCGCTAGCCGCACCGCCAGCGTCGGTTTGCCGCAACTTCGCAAGCGCTCCGGATGATCGCCCGCGGCCGCCGCCGCGACCGTCGGGGGATCGAGAAAGGTCATGTACATGGGCGCTTCGGTTTGCCCGTAGGATTGGCACAGGCACGGGCCAAATACTTCAATGCCCTTTTTGAATTTGTCCGGTGAGACCGGCGCCGCGGCGATTAAGAGCCGGCGCAGGCTCGCATAGTTGAAGTCGCGGACCTTCGGATGGGCAAGCAGCGCGTAATACGCGGTGGGTGGAAGGAAAATGTGTGTGACGCGAAAACGCTCGATACTCTCGAGCACTTCCAGAGCGTCGAAGGCCGGTAACACCACGTTGGTGGCTCCGAGCGAGAACATCGCGAAGGCCACCACTCCCGCCGCATGCGAAAGAGGCGCGGTGCTTAGGCAGATGGGCTCGCTGCCTTCGCAGCGCAGATTTTGATGAGCCAGCTCGGTCATCGTTCCCCAGGAGAGGTTGGTCACCATCACGCCTTTCGCGGGGCCGGTCGTGCCGCCCGTGGGCACCAGACCAGCAAGCCGCTCTAGATTACCGCGTGCGTCGCCCCAGTCGATCTCCTCTGTGCCTTCGCCTTGTTGCATGAAAGACTCCAATGAGGGATCGCCGTCCGTTTCCGCATCAATGCAGACGAAGTGGCGCAGCGCTGGCACGAGCGATTTGATCTGGCGCACCTGCTCCTGAAAACTGCTGTGATAAAGAAGCCAGGACGTGAGCGAATAGTTCAGGAATTGCACGTTGGCATCCAGAGCGTTCCGGTAATTGATGGGGACCCACACTCCACCGGCACGCATCAGCCCCAGCATGCAAAGCAAGACTCGACCGTCGTTAGGAGAGAAAATTGCGACGCGTTCCTCGCCGCGCAACCCTGCGGCCCACATGGCCTTCGCGATGCGCCGGCTGGCCTCCCGGGCCTGGCCATAGGAATACTCGGTCGTGCGATCGATGATCGCGACTCTGCCGGGAAACGCTTCCGCTCCCTTGTCGAAGTAATCGATCGCCCGCATTCTGTCAGACTCTCTTTATGAACTGAGTTTCGCTTTCGAAAGACCGAAATTCTCCAAGGCCTGGAGAA
This sequence comes from Acidobacteriota bacterium, assembly GCA_003225295.1. GTDB lineage: Bacteria > Acidobacteriota > Terriglobia > Acidiferrales > UBA7541 > Acidiferrum. The sequence goes on from QHYZ01000067.1 coordinate 59,076, forward strand.
GTTCTCGATGCCCAAAAGCCTCGCACGGCGAAGCAAATCCAACCTTGCGAGGCGCGGCCAGCGCAAGATGATGCGCCGCAAACGCCTGCACCAGTCCAGTCTGCCGGTACGCGCAGGTTCCAAACATCGTGCACTGCACGGAGTTGGTGGTTCCCCGTCCGACAACCACATCGATGGTGCGATGCACGCGCGTGTTTTCCCGCGGAGGAGTTCCTGCTTGCACAGAGTTCGCCATTTCCGCCAACTGGCGCTTTTGCTCCTGCTCAGGCAATGGGCGGATATTTTCCTCAAAGTGTTTTTCCGTGGCCGCCACGGTTTCCATGATTTGGCGGTCGAGCAGTCCCCCCAGGGTCCTTACGTTGGCGATCTGGGGATGATCCTTGTACCAAACAGGGTGCGGAAAACCGCCCCATGGCAGTGCCAGGTGCGTCTGGATCGAGCCGGGCGCGAGAACTTCGTAAGCCTGTGCTCGTGGCCATACCTTATATTCGTTTTGTTCCAGGTAACAAGCTTCCGTCGGGATCACCGCAAAAATCGTCTGCGTGGATCCGAACGTCGGCATCCCCTTGAACATCGAGAGGATTTCCAGCGTGTCGATTCCGCCTGCTTCTAGACAAAGACGCGAAGCGATGTCGCTCGCCGTTGACATGTACGCCGTGGCTGGCGCCGCGAGCAATCCCTTCTCGGCAAACTTCGGGCCCCAATTCTCAGCCACCTGCCGGATCCAGGCCTGCTCGCCACTGATGTCGATGTAGTGGCAACCAGCCTTCCAACTAGCCTCAATCACCTGCGGACCATAATAAATGAGCGGGCCAACCGCATTGCACACCACTTTCGCACCGCTAAAGAGTTTTGTTAGCTGGTCCACCGATCCATCGACTTCGACGGTCTCGTGATCGGCCGTCTCGACGCCCGGCACGCGGCTGAGGACTTCCTGAATTCTTCCCCGGTTCCGGCCCGCGGCGATGAAGGGCACGTGGTATTCGCGGAGAAATTCCGCAACCAGGCGGCCGGAGAAGCCGCTGGCACCATACACGACAACGGGCCTTTTCTTCATCAACGTCAACTCCTCCGAAGTTCTTTCGGCCAGCTTTTCTAGTTTCCGCTTGCTTCGGTCCGCCGGCTGATATTAGGCTAAAGTTTCTTCCTTGCCAGTAGGCACCTTTCTGTAACCTGGTATCAGGAGCAACCCCAGAATGGATTCTTTTAATTGTCCAGTTACTGTCACCACCCACATCATTGGTGGAAAGTGGAAACCGTCCATTTTGTTTTACCTGCAAGGCAGGATTCGCCGCTTCAGCGAGCTCCAGAAGCTCCTCTCGGGACCGACCAAGAAGATGCTTACGCAGCAACTGAGAGAATTGGAGCGCGACGACATTATCCGCCGCAAGGTCTATGCCCAGGTGCCGCCGCGCGTCGAGTATTCGCTCACCCGACATGGCGAGAGCCTCCGCCCCATACTTCAATCGATGTCCGCCTGGGGAAGGAAACATCGCGCCCGCCACGGAGCGGCACGTATTTAGTTCATCTCGTTCTATCCCTTTGCCAGTGAGCTCCCATGGCAGTTCTCTCGTCTAGTCCGCAGCCGCCGGCTGCAAAACGGGGCGCGCGGCCCTCGCCAAATGAGTCTCTTTTAAACACAACGCAACTACAAAAACCAGGAGCGCTCCTCCCGCCGACATCCACATCGCGGCGGCAAGCCCGTAGGATTGGGCCACGGTCCCAGCAAGGATTGGCGCGAGCGTCGCCCCGATAATTTCCGCCGCCAATGTGGCGAGCCCGATGGCGGTAGCCGCAAATTGGGGCGGAACGCTTTCGGTGGGCACGAGCACCAGGATAAGCGCCCCAATTCCCTGGCCGGCATTTGTCAAACAAACGATCGCCGCCAGAACCCAGGGGTGCGCGTAGAGCGGCGCGATCAGCAGCGCGAGCGGCACCATCGTGCTCATGGCGGCCATCACCAACAGAACCGGCTTGCGTCCGATGCGGTCGGACAAACGGGGAAAGAACAGTGCGAAGAAAAAACTACCTAGACCGCTCGCACCCATCAAGAAACCGGCAGTCGTGGGCGCTTGATGCGCCACTTCGGTGATATACAACGGCGCGAAAATATTGTGGAGAAACAGCCACGACAAGAACCCCGCTGCACCCGCGCAGCACAGCCACATGTTGCGATAACGCAACAGGGAAAGAAAATCACGAATCTTCACCGGTTGGCCGGGAGATCCCGAAGCATTTCCCCTCTCCGGCTCTCTTACGAATTTCCAGATCAGCAGCCCCAGCAAAAACCCAGGTACTCCTGAAACAAAGAACGCCCATCGCCAGCCCGCTCGCGCGGCCACTTGTGTTGTCAGCACCGGCGCGACCGCCAAACCGACCAGCGCCGCGGCGCTTACCACGATCCCGATATTCCGACCGCGCCGGGTGGGGTGCGACGATTCCTCGATCATCGCCGTCATGATCGACCACGCCGGTCCTTCCGCAATCCCCAGCAGCGCACGAACCAGGAGGAGCTGATGGAAACTGTGCACTATCCCGGAAATCCAGGACAGCGTGGAGAAGATAAACACCACTGGAACCAGAATTAGCTTTCGCCCGACGCGATCCGACAGCGCGCCAAAGAAAAGTGTCGACAAGGCCCAGGTAACCGCCACCACCGAACCCAGCATGCCGATCTGCTGGTGGCTCAAATGAAATTCAGGAGCGAAGTACGGAGCCAGATAGTGCTGCGATGTCCGATCAAGGAATACCGTGCCCCAAGAAAAGAAGAGGATGGCAACCAGAGTGTTCTCGTATCTTCTTGATATGTCCATGCGCCTCCCGAATCCTCTTTGGCTTAGAATTCCAGATCACATCGATCGAATTCCCGGCGTGCTGCCCTGATTTCGTTTTGCAATATGCATCAGCTATTTCAAGAACATGCAAAGCTCCTGCGCCGCCGCTTTCAGATGCGGGAGAAAGCGCATCACCAGATCCTGGAGCGATATGCGTTGCGCGTGCGCGCCAACGTTGAGCGCGGCAACCACTTTCCCGGCTGGATTTCGAATCGCTACGGCCATGGAGCGCAGCCCGTATTCCAATTCCTGATCGATGATGGAGTAACCGTTGCGTTGCACCATCCGCAGGATCTGCCGAAGCTTGTCCGCGGTGGTCACGGTGCGCTCGGTGTAGCGCGTAAACTCGATGCCGGCGAGCAACTGTTCGAGTTTTTCCGGCGGCAAGTCGGCGAGCAAGATTCGTCCCATGGAAGTACAAAATGCAGGCAAGCGGCTCCCGACACCAAGATCGATCGCCATGATGCGCGTCACGTTGGCTCGCGCGATGTACACGATTTCGGGACCATCCAGCGTCGCAATCGAGCACGACTCGCGCAAAACATGACTGACGTGTTCCAGCACCGGCTGCGCGGCCACTGCCAGAGGCATCGAAGAAATGTAGGAATGCCCGAGCGTCAAAACACGCGGCCGCAAATGAAAATGCCGGTTATCCTCGGAGCCCGCAAATCCCAGTTTCGAAAGCGTGTAAAGGCAACGCCGCACCGCGGCGCGCGAAAATCCCGTTTTGTCGCTGATCTGCGAAATCGTAAGTTGTCGCTTGGCTTGAGAGAACGCCTGAATCACTGCGAGGCCCCGGGCGAGCGAGGTCATAAAGTTGGGGTCGCCGTCCAGCTGGTCGTATTGAGGAACTGGCGTGGCCAAGGGTACGACCGGTGCTGCAGACGCAGCCACGGTGCGTGAGCGTTTTCTGAAACCAGCATTTGAACCGGCCACCGGCATAGGCGCCCCCTCAACTGCATCACTTGGAACGAAAGAGAATACACTGGTTTTGGCCGATAGACGCACGAGAAGTTCGATAATCGGCTTGACCAGGAGGAATTCGCCTTCGTCGGGAGCGGGTTCAGATTGAGCGCAGTAGTAATGGAATCGAGCGGAGCGCGACCCTGCCCTATTTGCAGGTGGGCCTTCGAATGTGGCAGGTTGTGGACGCTGTGTTTTTGCGGAATCTAACAGAAGGAGAATCATCGGATGACCAACATCGCGGGATACCAGCGGCCGGCCCCTGGTACACAGCCAAAGCATCTTCATCCTCCGTACGCGTCCTCCGTCAAACGTGCCCCTTCGAAACCGTTGGTGTACATGCCGCACACGCTTACGGAGGTGACCGGGCCTTCGTTTGGAAAAGAAGCGATCGATGCGAAAGCCTGCGACCTTACGCGGCAGCACGCTGGAGAACCTGTAGGCGAGAGAATCATCGTCGGTGGGCGAGTTTTGGAGCAGAACGGGCGGCCGGTTCCGCATACGCTCATCGAAATCTGGCAGGCCAATGCCGCGGGACGCTATTTACATAAGGTTGACCAGCACGACGCTCCGCTGGATCCGAATTTTACCGGGTGTGGTCACGCGCTTACGGACGGTGAAGGCCGCTATCGCTTCGTCACGATCCGGCCGGGTGCGTATCCTTGGCGCAATCATCACAATGCCTGGCGCCCGGCACATATTCATTTCTCGCTCTTTGGGCCGGCTTTCGCCACGCGCCTGGTGACGCAAATGTATTTTCCAGGTGACGCTCTTATTCCCTTCGATCCCATTTTCAATTGCACTGCGGATGAACAGGCTCGCAACCGGCTGATTTCCGTTTTTGATTGGGGGAGCACCATCCCCGATCAGGCGTTGGGCTACCGATTCGACATCATTCTCAATGGCCGCGAGGCCACACCGATGGAGAGATGAGATGAAACTGCAGGCAACTCCATCCCAAACCGTAGGTCCCTATTTCACGATCGGTCTCACGTGGTTGAGCAAAGTAGACCTCGTGGGACCGGGGGTCTCAGGGGAGAAGGTAACTATTGCGGGTCGCGTGCTCGATGGCGACGGGAAGCCCGTCCCAGACGCCCTACTTGAAATCTGGCAGGCGAACAGCCACGGCAAATACGCGCATCACGAAGACAACCAGAACAAGGCACTCGAGTTGGGTTTCCAAGGTTACGGGCGAATTGGAGTCGATGCGAGCGGTAGCTTCCTGTTCACCACGGTAAAGCCGGGGGTGGTTCCCGGTCCTAATGGAACGATGCAAGCACCGCACATTGCCGTATCGGTATTCGCGCGGGGATTGCTGCTGCGGCTGGTGACGCGGATTTACTTTCCGGGGGAAGCGGCCAACGCCGACGATTATGTCCTGAACCTCATCGAGCCGGCGCGGCGCGGGACGTTGATGGCCCGCGAGATGGCGGGTTCGGTTACACTCGAGTGGAACGTCATTCTGCAGGGCGGCGAGGAAACGGTTTTCTTCGATTGCTGAAAGTGGCTGCCCGCCAGATTTGACACCCTCCTGGCCCTAAAGGGAGAGGCTTCCGCCAAGCGCACTGGTGGCCAGGTACGCGGATCAGAACGGATAGGGGCGCTGGCCGAGTTGGATGGTTACCCACTTCACTTCGGTCATTTCTTCGATGGACCAGCGGCCGCCTTCGCGGCCCATGCCTGAGTCTTTCACTCCGCCGAAGGGCACATTGGCTTCGTCGTGCACTGTTGGCCCATTCAGATGCACCATGCCGGCCTCCAATTCCAGCGCAAATTTCATCGCCAGCTGCATGTTGTTGGTCAGAACGGCGGAGGAAAGGCCGTAGGTGGAACTGTTGGCCAAAGCGAGCGCGTGATCCGCGTCGTTCGCTTTGCTCACCGCGGCCACTGGCCCGAACAGTTCGTCGCGGAACGCCGCCATTTGCGGTGTCACGTCGGCTACGACCGTCGGATGATAAAAATTTCCTTCGTATTTTCCGCCGCAGAGCAGCCGCGCGCCCGCGGTAACTGCATCTTTGACTTTCTTATCGATCATCGGGCACTGCGACGAGCGGATCAGCGGTCCAATCACCGTGTGCGGATCACGCGGGTCGCCGACTTGCAGCGTCTGCGCCTTGGCTACAAATCGATTCAGAAATTCCTCGTACACCGGCGCTTCGACGATGATCCGCGAGCCCGCCATGCAAATCTGTCCCTGGTGGATGAAGAGGCCGAAGCAGGCGGTGTCCACCGCGTAGTCGAGATCGGCGTCGCGCAAGACGACCAGCGGGCTCTTGCCGCCCATCTCCAACACGACTCGCTTGCCGCGCTTGGCGCACTCCGTGGCGATCGTTCTTCCAACCTTGGTCGAGCCCGTAAAGGAGATCAACTTCACGCGCGGATCGTCGTACAGCACTTGCGCCATGGTTGCGCCGTCGCCGGGCACGACGTTCAACACTCCCGCCGGCACTCCCGCCCGCTCAAAAACCTCCGCGAGCTTCAAGCCGATCAGCGATGTTTCTTCGGACGGCTTGAGCACGAATGTATTTCCCGCTGCCAGCGCAAACGCTACCTTCTTCAGAGACAGAACGATGGGAAAATTGAACGGTGAAATTCCTGCCACAACGCCGAGCGGGCGACGAATTGCCAGCGAGATCAGGCCGGGGACGTCGGAAGCCATTACGTCTCCGTGGATGCGCCGCGCCTCTCCTGCAATCGAGCGCACCATGTTCGCGGCAAACGGAACTTCGAAATGCGCTTTGCCAAATGTCGAGCCGCCTTCGGCGATCAGCAGTTCTACAAGCTCGGGCGTGGCCTTCTCCAATTCGTCCGCCGCTCGATGGAGAATTCGTTCGCGCTCGGCTGGCGGCGCCGCCGCCCACGACGCTTTGGCTGCATCTGCCGCGTCAATCGCCGCGCGCATGTGCTCCGCCTTGGCCATGAAGATACGCGCGAACGGACGCTGGTTCGCTGGGTTGAAGACCTCCGAGAGAGCGGATGGCGGCACATCAATCGTTTTCCCGGCTATATACGGAGTGGAGAACATGTTCCCTCGCGTGATTCACTTTGTGGAAAGAGAATCGGGCCAGCGCGCACCATTTGCGCCCAACGATTCGAACGCTGAGCGCACACTCACGCGTATCCCTGAATGCGGATTTTTCGCCCTTGACTGCGGAATGTCAAGCGCCCGCGCTTGATGCTCCGCCCCACACGCGACACGCTGTGTCCACAACGAGTTTCAGCTTGGCCCACTGGCTGTCCTCGGTGATCAGGTTGCCTTCCGCCGTCGAAGCGAACCCGCACTGTGGACTCAGCGCCAGATTTTCCATGGGAACATACCGCGCGGCTTCTTCGATTCGCTTTACGAGCACGTCGGGGTCTTCCATCTGCGGAAGTTTCGAACTGACAAGCCCCAGCACCACCGTCTTGCCTTTGGGGATGAACCGTAGGGGTGCGAACGTTCCGGAGCGTTTGTCGTCGTACTCTAGCAAGAAGCGGTCCACATCCAGTGCTGCAAACATTTTCTCGGCGATTCCGTCATAGCCTCCTTCGGCATACCAATGGCTGCGATTGTTGCCGCGGCAAAGATGAATGGCCAGCGTGACCCCCGGGCGGCGCGCGGCCTTAAAGCAAGCGTTGTCGGCTCTGATCGCTTCATCGAAAGCGGCGTCCGGGTCCGTCCTCAATTCCTGGCGAATCCATTCGCGCCACTTGGGGTCCATGTAGTAGCTGTAGCGCGGCGCGTCAATCTGAATGTAGTTCACGCCATCGGAAGAAAGTTTGGCGAGGTCGCTCTTCATGATCTCCACGATGTCCCACAACAGCGCGGAATGATCCCTGTAGACCTTGTCGGTGACGCCGGACTTAAAGGAGATGGCCGGGAATTGCGTGGCGCTGGGAAGCGTCATCTTGATAGCCACCGTGCTGTTGGCCTTCAGGAAGGGCAATTCGTGTCCGGTGAGCGGCTTGGTCAGGCGCAGTTTCTTGGCAACAATACCCGTCACACTGCTGACCGGCGCAGCTTCCGAATCTCCGGCTTTCCAGTTTCTTGCCACTGCGTCGCCCATGTCGAAGCCTTCCACAGCATCGGTGAAATCGCTCATGAAATTCCTGCGGCGCAGTTCGCCATCGGTGACAAATTCAAAGCCAAGTTCTTTCTGTTTGGCCAAGACATGCTGGATATGAAGGTCTTCGAGGCTGCGCAGGCGGTGTGGATCCTTCCCGGCATTTTTTCGCGCCTCTAAGAGTTCTGGGGGACGGAGAAAGCTTCCCACGTGGTCGGCTCGATACTGTGTTGCCATTCCGTGAACCCCCTATGAAGTGGCATCCCAAATCGTACCACGCGTGGTGCGCGGCAACTCCGACACGCGCCTTCCCAACGCTTTTGGAAGGCCGAGCGTCGAAATCCTTCACCAAAGCGATCTTTTGCGCAAGCCCGTCGAGCCGAAATCTCCCGCTGGGGCCGGTGCTTCCGAGGGCGGCAACCAGATGCCGCGCATGAAAACCGGCGCGGCTACGCCGGTGAGTCCTCTTTCCAACTCCTAGCTATCCGTTCCCGAAACCTCGCCGGTGCGTCAGATGGAGATCGTTCATCAGGTCCGCATATTTGCCGAGCGTCGCAGAAGTGAATCGGAGCATGCCGTGCTTGATGATGGCGCGGATTTCTTCATCGGGCAGGAAGGCCAATATTGCTTTGCCTGCGACAGTGCAGTGCGAGTGGAAACGTCCGCCGCCAGGCATCCGCGCGGTGATGACGGAGTCCAGGCAATCCACTCGATTGAGGCACATGATGCTTCCGGCTCCTGGCACGGCGATGCTCACAGTTTTATTCTGCGGTGCAACAGTCTAAACGCGGGATTTTTTCTTCTGGACCAATTGACGGTTTTCTTCTGATTCCTCAAGAACCTGATATCCTCCAAGCTCTTTGTGGTTTGCACTAACGCTGGAGCGTCGCGCGCGGACTGCGCCACGGACAACGCTGGATATGACCTTGGAACGAGGCTTTTATGGCTGGAAGCTGGTTTTCATTCTTTGGCTTGTGGATTTCCTCAACATGGGATTTCCGCTCTACGGTGGCGCGGTGATCAATACCTACATGCTGAAAGAAATTCCCATGAGCCGCAGCGAGTTCGGGCTGGGATTTACGTTGTTAAACCTCTTTGTGGGTATCCCCTCCATCCTTGTTGGGGCGTCCATTGTTCGCTTGGGCATTCGCAAAACATTCGGCATCGGTTCGGCGTTGATTCTTGTTGGCGCCCTGTGGCTCTCCTTGATCGCTTCCCGGCCTTGGCATTATTGGATGGGATTCGGAGTGCTCACGGCGACGGGAATCAGTTTCGGGACCATCGTTCCGGCAGCCACGGCCATCACGCGGTGGTTCAGCCGGTATCGTGGAAGGACCATGGCGGTGACACTATCAGCGTCGGGATTTGCGGGCTTCTTCGTCGCCCCGCTGATCAACCGAATCCTGACGGCGAATGGAGGAAATTGGCGGCAAGCGTGGGTCATGGTGGCCGGAATTTCTGTTTTGTCCGCGATTGTCGCGTTTCTGTTTGTGAGAGAGCGTCCGGAAGACCTGGGCCAAATAGTGGACGGCGGGCCGGGCGCGGCGCTCTCGGCGAAGGCGACGACGGCGACTACACGGGTGACAAAATTTCCGTGGGAACCTCAACAGGCTTACCGCACTCGAGCGTACTGGATGATTCTCGCCGGTGCGATCGCTTGCCAGTTTCCGTTTTTTTTCTTTACCGCCCACTGGCTGTTGCACCTGAAGGGAGTGGGCGTGCGCCCAGCGGACGCCGCATTCGCAATGGGTCTGTTCACGCTGGGGGCCGTGTTCGGCCGCTTGATTGGTGGCTGGCTGATGGACGGAATGGAGGGGCGCTACGCGTTCATGCTGGGTTTTTGCTGCTATTTTTTGGGATCCTTCCTAGCGATGCGAGTTTCGCCGGAAGCGCTGTGGATTGCCTTCAGCGCCGCCATTCTCTATGGAACGGGGTTCGGATGGACGTTCGTTTGCCTGAATACCGTCACGGGACATTACTACGGGCCGGCGGCATTTCCAAAGGTGAACGGAATGATGCTCGTGCTTGCGGCTCTTTTCTGCTCGCCGGCCGGTTATCTGGGCGGGAAACTCTTTGACTTGTACCACACCTACAAACTAGCGTTCGAAGTGAATTCGGCCGTGGCGGCGATGGGAATTGTTGCTCTCTTCTTTGCAGAAATGCCGGAGCCCCCGGAGACGAGCATCCCAGTTTGCGAGTGAGACGTGGAGCAGGAGGTTGGCTCCGGAGACTAGGATTCGAACCTAGATAGCCAGATCCAGAATCTGGTAACAATATTGCAAGATGTTGATTCGTCTAGCCTCTTCTTGTGTCGCAGTACTTGGTTATAGCTGGTTTTTTGGCGGTAATTGTCCCAAGATGTTCCCGGGTGACTGGGGTGACCCCTGATGGCACAAATTCTTTGGGCACAGCTTCCGCTTTCGCAGTAGTGTTTTTGCATCTTCTAACAGGAGAAGGGCTCTCGAGAAGGGGGCGGCACTTGAAAAGTGAACATCCACATGAAGCACGGTTTGCGCATTAACCAGATGGCTCTGAAGGACTCTGCGACAGATCGCGGATTCCGAATTGAAGAGTTCAAAACCTCAATTTCGACTACGTGGCCTCACTTTGAGATCGCGGACGTGGCGCGAGTGCGTCGGGACAGCGGCAATGAGGGCGGCGCGAGCTCGCTCACATTTTGTGGGTACTCCGGGACGTGAAGCGTTTTCACATATTCCTAGCAGGGGAATCGGCGTATACTTCATGAAATTCTCGAGGTCAAAGGCGGATTCCGCCAAGAACATATGCGCGCTCGAATACTCTCGGCCCTAGTTCTCTGCCTGCTTGGATGCTTCGCGGTTCGTAACCTGGCGCAAGAAAAATCGGACGTGGCGAGCATTCGTACCCTGGAATTGAAGTGGGTGGATGCGTATAAGCAGCGGCAAATCGCCGCCGTTGCGGCGCTGCTGGCTGAGGACTACGTCATCACTTTGGAAGACGGCAGCACGTACGGCAAGGTCGGCTTCATCAGCTATAACGCCGGACCGTTGCGCGTGGATATCGCCGACTTGACGGACGTCAAGATTCACATGCACGAAAACATAGCGGTGGTGACAGCGGGCTATCACGAACGCGGCGAGTTTGGCGGAAAATCCTACGACTATCACGATCGGCTAACCGACGTGTGGATGAAGATTGGTGGAAAATGGCAGCTCATTGCATCGCACTATAGCGTGCCGAAGAGTCTCTAGTTGAACTAATTGGGGAGGCGCGGGGGCCCGGCGTAGCTACGCGGGGGTGGCGATGGTAGCGCTGAGCGACCACCGGGTCGACGCGCCTTGCGCGCCGGGCGGGCATGTAGCATGCCGCCACTGCGACGGCCAGAAGAGTGGCGGTCACAAGAACATACGTCCCCGGGTCCGAGGGTTTCACTCCAAATAGGAGGCCGCGCATCAGCCGCGTCAAACCAATCGATGCAGCAAGCCCTAGACCGACTCCAATCAGCGTCAGACGCAGCCCTTGGTTCAGCACCAAGCGCAGGACGTTCCCCGGCTCCGCACCCAACGCGATGCGCACGCCCATTTCATGGGTTCGCTGACTGACGGCGTACGCCATCACGCCATAGATTCCCACCGCTGCCAACAGCACCGCGAATCCCGCCACGGCGCCCGCATTGAATCGCTGCGAAACGATCTCCGCGGAGAGCACGTCATCCATCATCTGCACGTCGTAAATCGGCAGGTCCTTATCGAGATCGCTCACTTGTGTGCGCACGGCGGAGACCAGGCTCAGAGGGTGCGTCGATGTGCGCAGCACAACCGTCATCATGAATCGCGGCCACTGCAATGCCGACACCGTTACTTCCGGGATCGTGTCGCTTGCCAGGCCAAGCTCTTTGGTGTCGCCAATCACTCCGACAATCGTGGATGTCTGCGGCCCGTCGGTTCTGGCCCCCATGTCTCCGTCGAATCTCTTGCCGATTGGGTCTTCCTTCTTTGAGAAATACCGGCGCACAAAAGCCTGGGATACCCCGGTCTCGTCAACTTGAACTGCCAGTGTCGAGCCTTTGGGATCGGGAGTCCCGAGGCTATTATGGATGCATTCGCGAATCCGCGTAATGCTCCTTGGAAAGGCAAACGATGCCTCTGGAAATAACACAGCGTGAGATGAATGGAATCTACCTTCTGGCGCTCAAAGGTCGTCTTATTCTCGGACAAGAGAGCGACGGGTTGCGTGCAATGGTCGACAATCTCCTTGCGTCCGGCGTCACACGGATTGTCATCAATCTGGAGCACGTCAACTATGTTGACAGCGCTGGCCTCGGCGCACTCATCGAAATGCATCGAAAGACAAAAGCCAAAGGCGGAGGCCTCAAGCTTTGTAATCTCGGCCCGAACTTGAGGCAAGCGTTGGAAATCGCTCGGCTGCTGCCAATATTCGAAACGTGTCCGACCGAAACTGCGGCTGTTGCAAGTTTCTGAAGGGGCGGAAGATTCCATAATTCGGTTGGGCATTGGTAACCACGATGGAATCATCTGGTAAAACGCCGTAACCGGAAAACGATACAAAACCGCGATGTACGGTTATCGGGACTTAAGCCGGCCGCTGCCAGGGCTGGTTGCGGATGAGCAAGAGAGATTTACCAGTTATCTACGATAGATTTGCCAAGTACTAGAAGCGGCCGACGGCGAATGCGTGCTACCGGAAATTCTCGACGCGCATGATGTCCGAGTTAGCCTCGACCGTTTGTGTATAGGGGATCCAACGCCCATCGGGCGACACTGACAAACTGTCTTGGAAGTCTTTGTCCACTTCAAAGATTTGGCGGACTTGTTTGCTGGCGAAATCGAAATACCGGATGGACTTTGGCGCATCAACGGGCACGAAATAGATGCCTCCTGGAACGACTGTCCACTGACTCGGATCAAGTACTGCAGGCGTGCCTCTGGAGCGTGGAATCTGTCCCGGCCGGGTGCAGGGAAACCATGTGCACTGTTATTTTGTCACCCAGATTAGCGAAATATCCCGTCATGGGACCAACTGAGTATGGACATATACGGGAGATTAGTGAACAACTTTCGACCTTACTGCGCTGCTCAATGCAGCTCGATAAGGCAATTGGCTTCGAGGCCCGAGCTCTGGACCACTGGAAGTAATCCAGTTCAGGTGTATGTTGCGGGCAAACCAGGGAAACCAGTTTTACTCAAGAGCGAATGCGACGTATGCGCCCGGGATCCTGTCTGCAGACGCAGGATGGCCCGGTGTTGCTTTTGCCTGCGTGGAGGCCCGCGCGGCTGCGCAGAAGACCACATATTGCCGGCCGGCTTGCTCGTAAACTGCTGGCATGCCCTCTAGCGCGGCGTCGACTGTGGCTTCCCACAGCACCGTACCGGTCGCGGAATCCAGTGCTCGCACTTTGCGGTCACGCGTGCCGGTGAAAATGAGGCCGCCAGCGGTGACGACCGGGTTCACTTTTGGGAAGTGGGAACCTGTATCGTTGATGCCCCGCGCCGCAAGCTCGGGGACTTCACCCAAGGGGATCTTCCAGCGAATTTCGCCGGAATTGAGGTCATACGCGGTCAGAGTAGTCCAGGGCGGCGCAATCACAGAGAGGCCACTGTTTGCGAACATAAATCCAAAGCCGCTTTTGTAATGCGCCGCCGTTAGATCGGCGCTTCCAGCATTGACTGGAATCCGATTTGCAGAAGCGTCTGCGGACGCGCCCGTAGGGTTCGCCAAATAACTTAGAATTAGATCGATTTCCTCACTCGTCAACTTAGCGAATGGCGGCATCAAGCCCTTACCATCCGCCACAATCGTTCTGATCTGATTGTCGCTTAGCCGTCTGCGCAGTCCGACCAACGATGGGATAGCCGGAGGTGCTCCCTGTAGATTGTCAAGATGGCACCGCCCGCAGTTCGCCTGGTAGAGAGAGAGCGGACGCAACTGCGGCGAGTCAGTTTTCGAAGGAGGATCTGCCAGGGAAAGTTTTAGCATTGCCGGCAGATCCTTCGAGACGACGTACAGATAACCGTGCTTGGGATCCACGGCAGAACCGCCGAAATTCGC
>QHYZ01000067.1:73074-84458 GCA_003225295.1 Acidobacteriota bacterium
ACGTCTCCTCTCCTGGCATATCGGATTTCGGAACTGCCCGTTCCTCAATAGGCCAGAGCGGCTTGCCTGTGTCGCGATTGAAAACCCACACAAAGCCTACTTTGCTGACCTGGGCGACGACGTCAATCAGCGCGCCGTCATGCTGAACCGTAGTCAGCATAGGCGTGCCAGCATTGTCGTAGTCCCAGATGTCGTGATGAATCATTTGGTAATACCAAAGCAATTTGCCTGTGCGTGCATTGATAGCCAGCAGGCAGTTGCCGTATAGGTTTGACCCTTTGCGGTTGGCACCATAGAAGTTGTACTTGGGGCTTGCCGTGGGCACGTAGACTACGCCACGATTGGAATCGACGGCCATACTGTTCCACGCATTTGCGCCACCAGCCGTTTTCCAAGCGTCCTTTGGCCAGGTTTCATAGCCCCGTTCGCCCGGGTGCGGAATCGTATGAAAGCTCCAGACCAGCTTGCCTGTGCGCACGCTGTACGCTCGGATGTCGCCAGGGCCAGAGTCGTACTCCTCATTCGTCGCGGAGCCTAGGATCAATAGGTCTTCGAAGATGCGACCGGGATTAGTTGACTGCACCAGCGTTAGCGTCTTCGGATCGCGCCCAAGCCCCTCGCGGAGGTCCGTGCTGCCACTCTTGCCGAAGTCAACGATGGTTTGTCCGGTCCGTGGGTCAATTGCCTGCAGATGGTTGTCGGCGGCAAAGAGCAGGCGCCGTTCCGAGCGATCCGCGCTTTCCCAGTAGTCGATGCCTCGGTTGGTCATCAGCGCCGTCTTCGCTCCGGTGGGATGAGTCCAGATTTCCTTTCCTGTAGTGGCGTCGAGGGCGACGATGCTATTGGTCCGTGCCATCACGTACATGACGTCGTCGACGACCAGCGGATTGAACGCGTACGGCAGGTCGTCTCCAGTCTGATAGCTCCAGACCTTCTTCAGCTTGTCTACGTTGCTGCGGTCAATCTGTTGTAGCGAAGAGTACTGCGCGCCATCCGCGGCACCGCCATAGGCGCGCCACGCTGAATGTGTGTCTGAGAGTTCCCCGTTGCTATTCTGACCGAATGAGCGCGCATCGCGGGACTTACTGTGCTGAGCTGGCAACACATTTGTAAGGATCAGGACAACACAGGAACAGGAGAGGAAGAAAGCCCTTCGGAAGAGACGCCGGACTTTGTGTGCCGAACCTAAGTGATTCAACAAAGAGGCGTTCACTGGAATACCCCCCTCGGCTTTCGTACAGCGCGTTACTCAATCACACGCAGACAATTAGATGAGAAAGCGAACATGTTGCCATTGTGCCTTCCATGATAAACGCGGTATCGTCGAAGTCCAGCGGGAAGGCGGACCGAGGAACTTGGTCGAGTAGCCGGGCGCCATTGCTGGTGCCCAGCCCGCTGAGAACCGGACTCATCCCCGGCGACCCGACTCGTCTCACATTCGTCAGAGACCAGGCTGGCAGAGTAATCGGAGCCGTCTTACACTTTCCCGACCGCGAGATTCTGCGCGAGAAGAAAGTCAGATGAAACGTCAACGCAGACGAACGCCCGAGTCTTAGCGATGGTGTTTTTCTCACCGCTGTCGATAATAGATCGCTTATGACTGGCTGACTGGAGCCCAATGCTTGTTCCTCGCCGGTCTCCTTTTGCCCTTCGAGCGCGTACTCCCTTGGGAGCCTACAGCATCCCGCTGGAGACCGGCCTTCTCATTCCATCTCGGAAGTTGCCGACAAGGGAGGTACAGGTCAATGACGACAGCCAAACGCCTCGATAAGTACGGCGAGTATGTCTATCCAGTCGTCCGCATCATTGTTGGCTTTCTATTTGCATGCCACGGCGCGCAAAAGTTGTTTGGTGTGCTCGGCAGCCAGCCCGAGATCCACGATCCTGAAGGTTTGGTGGCTGGCTTGATTGAATTCTTTGGCGGGTCTCTGGTTGCGCTTGGACTTGGCGCCCGGGCCGCTGCATTTCTTGCCAGCGGAGAAATGGCAGTCGCCTACTTCAAAGCGCACGCCCCGCGAGGCCTCTGGCCAATCTTGAATGGAGGTGAGAGAGCCGTCTTCTACTGCTTCTTTTTCTTGTACGTGGCCGCTCACGGTCCGGGCCGGATGACGCTGGAGTCCGTGGTCCAGAAACTCAGAAAGAGAGGAGGCGTTGGACCGTCCGGTAACCTAATCTGATTAACGCGGGCACACGTACATGTGGAATCCGCCGCGAACTAACCAGACTTAGCAACCGGTGCGTTGGGAGTGCTCCGTATGAAAATCGCTTCACGGTATCTCGAACAAGCGAGACTCGTGTATTCTGTTGCGGGTTTCGAGATCAGAAAGAAAATTCCGGCTAAACACGATAGCGTTGCGTCCAGTCACTACCGCGGTGAGAAACTTCCCGTCTGACTCTGACGCACGATGGTGTTCCAAGAGGACTACGATGTCGCGAATGCAGCGCATGGCTGTAGTTGGACTGTGCTTCGTATTGAGTGTGAGCGCGAGTTTTGGGCAAAACCAGGCACTGCCGCGGACTGTCGTTGCGCCACCACCGACGGCTACACCGCCTGTGGCGAACCCGGTGGATGTAGCGATGTAGCTTCGCCTGATGCCATTATCGCGGCGGCTTACGACGTTATTTCAGGTCCTGCCGGTCAAAAACGGGATTGGAATCGCATGCGTTCGCTTTTCTATCCTGGTGCGCGGCTAATCCGAACCGCTCCTAAAAAGGAGGGTGGCATAGGCGCGACTTCCTTCAGCCCGCAGGACTATATCGATCGCGCCAGCATTTACCTTGAAAAGAATGGCTTCTCGGAAAAAGAAATTGCGCGGGGTACTGAACAGTGGGGCAACATCCTGTAGGCGTTTAGCACGTACGAATCGAGACATGATGCGAAGGACGCTACGCCTTTCGCCCGGGGAATCAACAGCTTTCAGCTGTTTTCCGACGGAAGGCGCTGGTGGATCCTCACAATTTACTGGCAGGAAGAAAGGCCGGAGAATCCTTTGCCGGCGGAATTCCTCTCACATTCCCGATGAAATGCGCGGAAGCGAAGCACAAGCTCTGGCATAGTTGTCGCGGTAGGGACGACCATCGGTGATCGCTATGCGGGCCGAGTGCCCCAATCTCACGATCCCGTTCGGGCCCCTTGCGCAGCTTGTTGATGTAATGGGAGTCCATGCGGCTAGCTTCAAAAACAATGCCGTATTTATCGCAGGCTCGAAAAACCTGGGTCGCAAACCAAGTCGTGCTGAATTCAAAGGAGTTAGCTTCAAGAGTCTCGACGTTGCCTGACGTTGAGGGACTTTCATAAAGTTTCGCGGGCCGGAGGCCCTTAAAGGACAGCTGGGATGAGAAGGAGTTGACGGAGAAACGCTCTCCCGTTCGTAAGTGTAAACGCCTGTTATCGACAGTTCCTTGCGCAGGCGTCGAGTTAGCAAGATACTGACGTGATGGAAACATTGAGACGGAGTATCCCAATATCCGCCGCAATTGTTGTCATTGGGGGGGTGAGCTGGCTTGGCCTAAGGTATTTCCGGAGTCAAATTGATTGCAAGAAACTCGATGCAGCGTTCGCACGGCAAGTCGAAAACATTAAGGAAGATGCCCACAAGCGACTGAAAATCGGCACAAAGAAGGCCGACGTTGCACGGTTCTTTGCAGAACTCAGCATTTCGCTCACCATCTCCGGGTCTGAGGCGAGGGGAACCCTTTGGACTTCTGGATGCGCACCGTTTGGCTGTGGCTCAGATTCGGCTCTAATCGGAGTAAGCGTGAAGCTCGACCCAGCGGGTGCCGTGACGGAAGAGCCGACCGTGATTGGCATTTACACGGACTGCCTGTAAGCAGGGTCTTAGGAGCCGAACCTCTTAGAGCCTGGCGCGCTTACCGGAAATTGAAGACACTTTTTCGATCATCGCCGGCCAATAGCAACCCTGATGCCATTCCAAACCAACCAGTGTTTCATTCAGATTGTCAGCGCCGTGGCGCTTTTTAGAAGCGTCGACCAGTGTTTTGGCCGGGGCAACATCCACGCAGATCCGCGACGCTTTTTGCAAGGAGTTGAGATGAGTCGATGGCACACTCTGCCGCTGGTTCTGCTTTTGACGGCCTGGCCATTGAGCGTGCAATCGTCGAAGGCATGGTATCTCCGCGATGCCGATCACATGTGCAGGGCCACGTTAGCAGACGGGACAGACTATGAGGTGTGGGAGCGCGTGTTGGTGACTGAATGGGAGGGACGGCCTGTTTACGTGAAAGTGCAGGCGTACTACAGGCCTCGTTCGGGAGAGTTTCTTTCCTGGAACACCGGTGGCCTCTCCGAGCATGGGTATGCCAGCGATCGGAAGGAGAATCCCCCGAAGCCGGGGGCTTCGTGTGAATTGCCCTATCATCACATTCTGTTGTTGAAAGATGGGGAGTGGGCAGATTTTTGGGCTTCGGACGGAAGGGTCGGAATCTTTCACTGCAACCTAAAATTCGAAACACGAGAAAAAGCATGGTCCTACGTGGCGAAACATTGGCAGGATGGACGCGAAGGGCAGTCCGGAAAGTGGGTTGCTGAGATTCTGCTGTATCCGCAACTAGGCCATGACTTCTTCCGGCCAAGAAGACTGGAATTTGACGCCCGACCATACACCTATGACTCACTCATCACCGCGAAGAAAGTAGATTCAAATTGGAAACTGGAAATCAAAGGCGCTGATGAACCGAACCGCGCGACGGTCTTGCTTGACGGCAACTTCAAACTGCTTGAAGTAACGAAGAACCCTGCCACACATTGAACAGACGGTAGATGCGAACTTCCATGAACTGAATAGAGTCAATGCCTGACGCGCAAACCATACACGTGGATTGCCTCCAGGAAAGCAGGGGCACTTCTCCGGTAATCCGACCCCCTGAGCACAATCGTCGAACAACGGTTCGAGGGATACAATGGACCGGGTGGCAGTGAACGTGGAAGCCGCAGGCGAAAGTGAACAAGCGTCCGGCGATGGTGGCCATCGATTACAACTCGTTGGTCACGCAATGTCGGTTCGTGCCTATATGGCACGGCCCGATCAATCGCGCCAAGGAGAAGTGATGAATTCCAGCCAGGCAGAACGGCTTCAGTGGATCACCCTTACAGTGTTAGGTCTAGTGGCTGGGTTGGCTATTGCCCTCCCGCTCGGCGTGCCTATTTTTGCTATTGCCGGCGCGATGGTGGGTACACCGATTGTTCTAAGTATCGTGGGACTGAGTCTTGGGACGGCTCAGTGGCCCATTATCCGTCGGCATCTGTCGTCGTCTTGGTGGTGGGTGGTTGTTAGCGCTTTAGGCATGGCGGTGGGACTCACTGCCGGAGTGATCCTCGTCGAGCAGGTCGGCCGGGCCCTGCTTGGAGGTCCGGTCAATTTTCGGATGCTAGGAGTTGCCGCACGGGCCGTTAGTTTTGCAACTATTGGAGCCATGGCTGGCGGATCGCTCGGACTTGCGCAGTGGCTCGTTCTGCGCCGCCACACACACAACTGCAAGCATTGGATCCGGGTGAATGCCTGGGGTCTCGGAGCTGGCCTCGCATGCAGCTCATTTCTGGCTGATGCACTCGTGCCCAGGCCCGGCTCATTGGCAAGCGCGGTCATCTTGCTCGTCATCGGCAGTGCTGTCGCCGGTGCATGCACTTCAAAGACCCTCGTCGAACTGTTCCCACCAAGCACTCAACACATTTCGGCGACCTCACGATAGCCGTTCGTCGACAGCGGATCAATCCATTGCTAGCTGGATTCCGCCTGTGAAACGCCGACCTCGTACAAATGGATTGACTTCTCCGACTAGGCTAAATCAGGAGTTGGCCGCGAGGTCCGACGATAAGCCTTTCCACTCCTCGCTGCAGCAGTATCGCTGGATCGATCGACAGCGCACGTTGCGCTGGAATCCACGTAGCCAGGAGCCCCTGCAATCACATAGCTAGAACGACGCCAGCCAGGACCGGCAGATCGCACGGAGTCGCCTGATACACGATGAAAGCTAGCACCCTGCTCGCCAGAATTCCCAGGAGCCATCCTGCTGCTGAACCAAAAGATAGCAATTTGAATGCTCGTCCCAACGCTGCCTGTAACACTTCCTTACGCTGCGCGCCGAGGGCCATACGAATTCCCAACTCACGTAGCCGCTTGCTGGCCGAGTATGCGGCCAGTCCAATGCCGGTTACAGACATCATCTGCCAAGGCTTTGACTTCCCCTTGGCGGACAGTAGGATTCGCTGAAGGGGTATTAATATGGACCCTGTTGGAATCATGCTGGTTCTCGTATGCTTGGCCTGTCTGGTCTTTGTTGTTTTTCGAGTTAGGGCACTCTGGCAGTGTTGGACCAGCCTATTTGTTGTTTCCGGGGATCGGTGCTTCCACGTATGTGGCTACACGGCCGATGATCTTCTTGGCCTGTCGAGCCCCCAGATTCTCGACCGAAGAGGGAAAGTTTTTTTGGCAAACGAAAATGAAGTTCGCCGTCTACGAAACTCCGAACTCAAGACATGGCTTTTTGAAGACGAGTTAAGGGCTACGGAAGGAAATCTTAGGAGGTATAGGAAGATTTGCGTGGTTCGAACGCATAGGGTCATCGGACCCTCGCGCACTGCCCGATAAGTTCGCACAACTGGACATCTGGCCGCTTGCATCCAGGGTGCATCCACTTCAACTGCGTCTTCAACGCGTCACTGGTGCTTCGGCTCTGCACTGTATACATATCGATCGAGGATCCGGTCCGGCAAGTTAAGGCCGATATGCGAAACGGTGCTTCGTGCCCGATAGAGAGCATGGCACCGGCATGACCTCATATCGGAGTGAAACAAGCAACGCGCTCACGGGTCTTATTTAAGCCGGGGCATCCTCGGCGGTCGTTGCCGGATCCGTTTACGGAGACATGTACGACCGCAAATTCCATTTCGATATTCCTCCGCCTTGCTTATATCTGTACTGGGCTGGGCACAAGCATAGGCTTGGGGGCTTCTTTGGATAAGATTACGTTGAAGGTCACGTGAGATTTTGTAGCGCAGTAGGTACTGGTAAACGCTGAAGAAGTGGAACCCGTCGCAAAAGCTGGCCCGGCACATGTCCAGTTTGCGGCTACATAGGAGTTGAGGTAAGCGAGCAGCCATGGACCTGGGCTCGCGTATCATCGAACAGGAGCATTGCTCGGTAGCTAGTTGCTCAAAGTCAGCAATCTTTCCTCGACTTCACGAATCCTCTGCAAGCTTGTCTGCAGCCTCGAATCAATTTCCGTAGGTGCAGGGTGGTAAGCTGTGCCCGTCTGCCGAAGGTCAATCAATTTCTTCTCTACGCGTCTAGCTCGACGAAGTAAAAGTAATTCTTGAATTGCATCTCGATCGTGCGGGTGCTGGGGCTTCCAGTCGAACAGTTCCTCTAAGAGTTCCGACCAGGCACAATCATGCACGTCTAGCACTTCGGCTGGACTTCGCTGCCCTCGCAACGGACGTTGTTCACCCCATGTAGGCTGGGCGGGAAAAGGACCACCTAGCCGCGAAGTCTGCCGTTCTCCGATTTTAGCCAACAACAAAAACCGCTCGATTGGGCCACTGTTTTTGTCGAGCGCTTTCCTGTCCCTGTCCGGCAGACAGCGGTTAGGTCCGCCAGCTTGGGAGCTCAAAAGGCCCATTACAAATAGGATCTTCAGGAGCAAGGGCTTGCCGTAGTACCCTGTCATTCTGCAGTTGCCTCTTTCAATTGCACAACCACAACTTCACAGCCATGGAATCGGAAGTCGAAAGCCTTTGCAGCATAACGCTCTTTTCAGCAGCACAATCAAAGTGCATCGCAGGTCTGCCCCCCGAGAATCCTTCGTCGCCTGGTAAAACGCCGAAACCGCAGCGGCTGCAGAAATATCGCCACAGGCCAATCATGTCCGCTTCGTCGAAGCTGTTCGCGGCGCCTACGGTTGGCTTGGTTTCTCGGGCGGCGCAGCGGGAACAAACATTTCCTGCACTGCATAATCGGCAGGGATATTGAACATCGCTGCGTCAGGCTCCTCGCGGCGGATCTCCGTCACTTTGAGAGTCTTCGTGCCAGTCATCGGGTCACTTCGCTTAAGAAACACAGTCAGGTGGACTTCAGAGGAATACCAGCGCTCCGTGGCAAGCTGAAGCGCTTGATCATTGCCGAGCTGGCCCGCGGGAATACTATGTGTAAACCGGGTGCCGGTGGCGGTCACGCCTTCCATGTTTTGCGAGCCTAATTTCTCGGCACTGCCGTCGTCTCCGAATCCGCCAAATACGCGGAAATTCTTCTGAGCGTTTGAATCTACATTGGTTTTGCCCCTTGAAACCGTCGGCATGGTCATCTTCATGGCCGTCTTGGCTGCGGGCATGAGAGTCCAGTGAGCTCCCGTAGACGGGTCCGATAGAATTACGATGCTTCCGATTTCCGCAGATGCGGGCATCGGCGGAGGCAGCGGAAGCGCCAATTGCTCTCGGAGACGGCCCAGGCTGTCCCGGTAAAGGGAACCACCTGTCTTGCGCCTGATGTGCGTCCCGTCGGCGAGCACCTGCTCTGTTTCGATGGAAACTTGGGCCGAAAAAGGAACGTCCTTCACCACGCTCCCCGAGAGTTCCATCTCCAGTTCCATGAGCAGCTCCATGTCACTTTGCATCGTTTTGGCAAAGGCCATCCCCTCACCGGCATTGACTGGCGCGAGTGCTTGCGGGGATGGAGTGGACTGCGATTGCGCTCCACCAAGAGTTGTACAAATGACGAGCGATAAAGCCATGACCGAGACCTTGAACAGGGCGACGCGTTTCCGCATGGAGGTTCCTCCCAGAAAACTACTCAACGTAATTCA
Source organism: Acidobacteriota bacterium (assembly GCA_003225295.1). GTDB lineage: Bacteria > Acidobacteriota > Terriglobia > Acidiferrales > UBA7541 > Acidiferrum. The sequence goes on from QHYZ01000067.1 coordinate 81,892, forward strand.
ACGTAGGCCGATTCAAGACCGAAATCAAGGGCTGCAAATACTCGGCGTCAGTCACGCTTGCGAATCCCAGTCGACGGATGACGCCGTTCGCGGAGAAGTGAACTCGCCCGCGAATCCTGGCTGGTCATATGGTCGAGCGCGACTTAACCGGAGCTAGGTAGAGGGAATGACCTTTAGTTCGACAGTATAACGGCCGTTTTCTTCGACATGCAAGGATTCCCCGCGGTCCTCGTAACACCGCAAGAAGTCCGGATCGCGATATGCGCCTGTCTCAATATCTTCCCAGGCAAACAGCTTGTATTCACCGGGCGCGATCCCCTGCAAAATGTAACGGCCATTTTGATCCGTGGTCGTCGACTTGTACAAGCGAGCGGTCTCCCGCGAGCGCGGGATCAGGATGACGGCGGCCCCGCCGACGCCTTGGCCATCTTTGTTGAGCGCAACGCCGTCCACGCGCCCGCCGGCCCCACTGATGACGAGTTCCAGCGTCTCTCCCTTTGGGATGCGGCTCGTGCTCAGCCCCCTCTCAAGCACATCGTCTTCGCCGAGGCGTGCTGATTTGAAGTAAGAGCCCTCCGGTAGTTGGAAGACGTTCACCTCGCTGTCGCCCTTCACATTCTTAAGGAGAAAGCTGCCATCTTCCTTCACAGAGACATTAGGACTAGGGAATGGTATGTTCTCTTTTGGTTGCAACCAAACCTCTAACTTGCTGAGTGCGATCGAAGGGCCCTCGATACGGACGCGTCCCGGGAGATCCATCCCTCTGGTGATCACAAGCTGAATACCTTCGAGGTCTGCGTTCCCTACTTCGACTGTCTGCTGGGCGGTGAACTCTTGGCCCTCGTCACTCAACTGGGCGACTAAAGTGTAGCTGCCGGGCAGTGCCCCACGGATCTCGAAGCTTCCTTCAGCGTCCTTCACATTGCCAGCCGTGGGCAGGAGCAACCGCCCGCTCCCGGGGCCGCCGCGGGCTTGTAAGTACACAGACACGTTGTACGTGGATTCGCCTGTGACAGTATTGACGACGCGGCCGCGAATGCGAAAGGTACGAACTCGCATCAAGGTGATGTCCATGCGGCTCGCTTCCTCACCTGCATGCAACTCGATCACAGCTGCACGGGACGGATCCGTCGTAGCTGAATAATAGGTGGCGCCGAAGGATTCTTCAGTCGCGGACGTGCCGGTCAGCTGGCTCTCGCGTGCGCCCCCGCTAGAACCAAAGGCCATCCCTCGCGCATAGGTCGCGCCCAAGACATACGTTCCCGGTGGAAGCCCCCAAAGACGATATTCACCCAGGTCGTTTGTGGTAGCTCTGGCTACGGATGCCAGGCGACGCTCGCCCCCTGCGTAAACTGTGCGGAGCACCTGAACATTGGCCCTGGCCAACGGCTCGAGATCGTCATCGAGGATGCGGCCGCTAATCACCGCTCCAGCCACCATGCGAAACACGATGTCCCGCAGTCGCTGGCCCGGAGCGAGGTTGAGCGGGACGCCGGGGTGCTGAGAGCTGCGCTGCCCGTACTGTGTGCGCACGAAGCCATCGCGCTCCACCCAAAACCGATAGCGGCCCGGCTCGATATCCTTCAGACTAAAGTGGCCCGTTGCGTCGGTGATTGTGACAATCGGCTGCGCGCTGGGTTCCTGTTTTTGCAGCACGACGCGCGCTTTTTTCAACGGCTCACCAGTTGCTGCCTTTAGAACTGTTCCTGCAATGAAGCACTTCGCAGAATCAGAAAGAGTGGATGGTGCTTGTGGTAAAGCGTTCAGCGAAAGCAGGAGCGCGATCCACAGGAGTGTCATACGGCCTTCTTCCAGAGCGCTCTATTTTATCTCCTCGAGGGCGAAAATTTACAAAACGAGTATATTACAAGTACCGTACTGGGGCTGACCGAGAATGGGCACGGCACACGACAATACCGGATAAATGATTCTGAAGGTGATGAGAAAAGGCACGCACTCGCTTTCCAAACACGAACGCCTCATCCTTGCCGTCCAGAAGCGTGCGAAGAGCACCTTTCTGCACTCGCCAAGGCGGTCGAGAAGATCCTAATCAAAATCCCCAACACCACCCAAGCTGTTTCTACCTCCGTCATTCATCTATTCAAGCGCGACCTAGGAACCGCGCAAGAATAATAGCTCATTGTTTATATGAACTCGTACATTGGTTCATTGTTCCAGAAATCGAATCAGCACACCCAGTAGACACCGAAGTCCAATCGTGAAGGGCTAGATTCATCTTACCGATCGCGATGCTCCTCCTTGTGGTTATGTTATAATTCCTATAGAAAGAAGCCGCGAGTCGGAATTCTAACATAATGCGACCCATCACTTTTAACCCTGCAGTCCTCCGTCGCTACCTGCTCCGCCACCAGATTGCCGAGCTGCCCCAACTCAAGCGGGTCCTCGGCACCTCGGTCGATCTCACCGTCTTCCGCAAGTTGCAGCACCTCGGTTATCTCACCAGCTACAGCCATCGCGGACGCTTCTACACGCTTCAGGAAATCGCGCGCTTTGATGCTCGTGGGCTGTGGTCTCACGAAAGCGTCTGGTTCTCTCGTTACGGCTCT
>QHYZ01000119.1 GCA_003225295.1 Acidobacteriota bacterium
CGATTCATCCGAGCTCGCTGACAACATTCAGGACTCTGCCACGGTAATTGTGCACTCGTGTGGCTCCAGGGGCCGCTAGGCCCACCTCGGCCCAACCTCAACCAATGCGCCACATTCGACTTTTCCTTCGACTCTGGCCCTCTTTTGCGCCCTAGTCTTTTCCATCGGCGGCCGCCACCGGAACAAACGGCGCGCTTCTGGAGAGCCTTCGCTGACTGCCCTGCTCCCATGCCTCAGGGAGTGTCCGGGAAAGGCTCTTGAAGTTTCCAAGTGAAAGGAACCAAGAATGATCGCAAACGCCCTTTTCATCACCATCGCCCTCCTGCCAGCCCTGGGTTTCTGGCTCATGGGTGGACTGAAATTCTTCGCCCCTTACAAGCTGGTTCTTTGGCGCGAATATGCGACACCTATCCTGACCTACGTCGTTCTCCTGTCCGTCAACGTGTTTGCTGCCGCCCTCGTTTTCATCCGCAAGTTCTTCCTCAAGGACACCGGGCGAAAACTCTCCCATCTCGACAAACAGCTTCACACGGGTGGGTCCGAGGTGCCAGCGCCTTGCTTGGAAGAGGAGTCCGATTAGAATGCCCCGCGGCTACGAACCCGAAGATTTCCTCACCCCGCGCGACGCCTCCGGGGAGCGTGAACCAGCGACCGAGCAGTCCTCGCGAGACCAGGTGGCCCGCGACAAGCTCCCGACGACCGTTCCGCAGTGGTTACACAAAACCAGGATCGAAACGCAGCTCCTCCCGTTGAGCCCCGGTCGATCCATGAAATACGGGGTCCGGAACTCCGAAACCGCAACGATACTGGAACTCGGCAAATTCCGTGCCATTGCGCAGGAAGATCTCGCCGAGTTTGCCTACGGCGGGGACAAAGGGCGCATCCGGCCGGATATCGCAAATCTTATGCGCCAGGGCCTCGTCGAAATGAAGTCCATTCCGCATGAGGAAATGGGATCTCGCAAGCTGCTCACTCTCACCAAAAACGGCCATCGTTTTCTCACCGAGACTCAGAGCGCCGGAAAGGGTCAGGTTCTCTACAGCGGATTTACCAAACCCCGCGAAGCCAACCACGATGCCGATCTCTACCTGCTCTATCAAAAGGCTGCAGAGAAGATCGAGGGGCAGAGGGGCAGAAATCTCCGGGTAGTTCTCGACTACGAGATGAAGAAACGACTCTACCGCGATCTCGCGAAGCTCGGTCCTGGCAGGGTTTCTTCCGAGCAAAAACATCTTGTTGCCGAACGGCATGGTCTCCAGGTGGTTCGAGGAAAGATTCCAGTTCCCGACATTCGGATCGAGTACCAAGCACGCGACGGCGAGAGGGCTCGTGTGGACCTCGAACTCGCCACCAGTCACTACCGAGGGAGAAGTCTGGCGGAAAAAGTTCGTGCCGGATTCTCATCTACGCCCACGGGGAGGATGCTTCGAAGCTCCGGCGGATGCTGGATCAGCGTGAATTGACGGCGGAGATCTTGTCGCTATGAACTTTCCCACAGATCACATCGAACGCATCAAGGAATTCGGCTACTCCGAATCGGAGGCCCGTTTTCTCTATATCGTTGCGGTTCACTCGGGCTACTTCACCTTGGGACACTTCCGCGCCTTCACCGGCACTGCTTACGGAAAGCGGCCCACATCTTTCGCCGAGAAAGTCCTCAAGCGCGGTCATGCCACGATCCGGGATTACATGCGCAGGGGCTCCATCTTTCATCTGTTTTCCCGCACCGTCTACGGACAGATCGACAAGGACAACCTCCGCAACCGCAAACGGCACTCGTTCGATTTCATGCGTTCTCGGCTCGTGCTTTTGGACTTCATTCTCGCCAACCAGGATTTGAACTACTTCGAAACGGAGCAGGACAAGGTCCGTTACTTTTGTGATGAACTGGGGGTCCCAAAGGACTCTCTGCCGGCCAAGGTTTACGAGGGCAGCCCGGATAACAAGCCGACCCTCCGCTATTTCGTCGACAAGTTTCCCCTGTTTCTTTCTTCCCCTTTCTCAGGTGCTCCCCCTGTGGTCACCCTGAGTTACGTGGATTCCGGCCTCGAAACATCGTCCCATTTCGTTTCACATCTCGGGGCTTACCAGGGGCTCTTCCGGCAGCTCAAGAGTTTCCGATTCCTCTATATCGCCGCGAAAGACGCCTATTTTCAAAAGGCCGAGGAACGTTTCCGTTCCCTGGTAAAGAGACCTCTCGAATCCGACGTCTCGGGTGAGATCCTCCGCTACTTCCAAGTGCGCGGGAAGTGGGAGCGCCACGAGTATGTCGTGCCCGTTACAGAGGACTTTGAATTCCTCACGGAGGCGCGGCGGCGCTTCCATGGTGACCACTTCGAAAACCTCTATCAGGCATGGAGCAACGGGACAATCACGGAACGTGAGTTAAGGTTGGAGTTTTCGCAACTCAAGCCCGACCGGCCCGTA
>QHYZ01000120.1 GCA_003225295.1 Acidobacteriota bacterium
CGCGTCCAGTAAGGCCAAGAAGAAATAAGGAAGGAGAAATCATGTCGATCATTAATAAGCCGCCCGAGATGGTGAAGCGCGAATACGAACTGCAGGAACCGATTGCGGTCGCCGTCGAGAAGTACGCGACCTTCATCCAGAGCACGCCGGATCACGTCGTCAATTCCGCACTGAAGATCGTGATTTGGAGAGATGTGGAGTTCCGCCGCTGGCGCAAGCAGACGCAGGCAGACAGGAAGGATGTACATACCGCGCCGAAGGCGGCGCGGGCATGATCCAACGAATCCTCCATTCGAGACTCTTCCTCGCCTGTCTTCTCTCGGCGGCCACGGGAATGGCGCTCTACTTCAGGGCGCCATTCCCTGAGGACAATATCTTTCTGCGGGTCATGGCCATCCGCTCGGCGTCCGCCTTTCTCTTTCTCAAGGACTCCTACACCCTCGTCCTCTATACAACGCCTTACGTCGTCTATTCGATCCTGCTTTCCGGCGTCTACATCTTCGCCCTCAAGGCAGGCCGCAAAATTCGGGCAGGCAAACTACCTCTTTATCCAGACCCTCGGAAAAGGACAGACCTCTCTCTCGTGGTGGGCGAGGTCCATCATCCCCGCAAGCAAGTCCCTTCGGAAACACCGCGCTGGCTGGTCATTCCGGAACGAGGACTTTTCACGGGCATTGCCATCCTGGGTGCGGTCGGCTCTGGAAAAACGGCAAGCTGTATGTACCCCTTTGCCGAGCAGATTTTTGCCTATCGCGCCGAAGACCCCAACCGGCGCATCGGCGGACTCATTTTGGAGGTGAAAGGCGACTTCTGCAGGAAAGTCCAGGAAATCCTCGCCCGGCACGGACGCGCCGACGACTATGTCGAAATCAGCCTCGAATCCGAGTACCGCTACAACCCGCTTCACAACGACCTCGATGCCTATGCCCTTGCCTATAACATCGCTTCATTGCTGAACAACCTCTTCGGCCGGGGCAAGGAACCCTTCTGGCAGCAGGCCTACACCAACCTTGTGAAATTCATCATCCTGCTTCACAAGGTCGCTTTCGATTACGTCACGCTCTTCGATGTTTATGAATGCGCGATCAACCCTGATCTACTCGAAAGCAAAATAAAGGAGGCGGAGCGCCGGCTTATCGAGGCCGATTCCGCGTTGCTGTGGGAAGAAGAGTATCTGAAGCATCCGCGCGACCTCGACCCATTCAAGTTCCGGCTGGACAAAGAGTCCAACCGCTACCGGGCGCCCCTCACACCAGGCCTCGTCGCGGTGTTGAAGGAGAAAGCCATCCAATGGGAAGCGGAAAATGCCTCTCGCAAGAATCCCGTTCCTGCACAAAAGAAAGCGCAACTCGAGGCTGTGAAGCGGTGGTTCTTTCAGGATTGGAAGAGAATCGAGCCTAAACTCCGGACCTCCATCGTCGAGGGGATTTCCGTATTTCTTTCACTTTTCGACGACAACCCCGATGTCAAGCGCACTTTCTGCCCTCCGGCGGAATGCTACGATCCCCAGGCCAATGCAGATTTCAAGTTCGGCACACCGCTGCCTTCTCTCTCCTGGCTCGCAGAGAATGGCCGTGTCTGTGCCCTGAATTTTCCGATCGCCATGAACGCGGGCCTCGCCAAGGCCATCGGTGTGATGTTGAAACTCGACTTCGAACGGGCGGTGCTCAATCGCGTGCCTTTGATGGAGAAGCATCCGGAAAGCTATTTCCGGCAGGTTTTGTTTCTCTGTGATGAGTATCAGCACTTCGCCACGGTCGGTGAGAGTGAGCCTACCGGCGACGAGAAATTCTTCAGTCTGTCACGGCAACCCAAATGCATCCCAATCATCGCGACGCAGAGCATCAGTTCCCTTAAGTCCGCACTGCCAGGGGAATCGTGGCGGACCCTGCTGCAGACGTTTCGCACCAAGATCTTCTTGTCGCTTTCCGATGACTTCTCCGCGCGAATCGCCAGCGAGCTTTGCGGGCGCGAGGATAAATTAAAGACTAGCTACAACCTCTCGGAAAGCGGGCACGACGCGAATGTCAGCTTCCTCACTGGCAAAGCCCTCTCTCACAAGGCGAATATCACGGCATCCAAAAGCTACAGCCCACATCACGACCTGCGCTTCGACACGAAGACCTTCATGGAACTGCGTAACGCGCAGTCCGTAACCATCGCCTACGACGGTACGAACCCGATGCCGCCGATGTTTTGCTACCTCAAGCCCTACTACAACAACGTAAACAAATCCTACTTCCGGCAACTTGCGGACGGAGAACTGTGATGAACGGATTTGAAACCATCCTGCCGTTTCTCAAGCCGATCGAGCATCTGATCCTCGATGACTCGATCAGCGAGGTCATGGTCAATGGCCCGGACCGCATCTTCATTGAAAAGGCTGGATTCATCGAGGTAGTCCGGGGTGTGAGTCTCGGCGAGAAGTCATTGATGGTTGCGGTCAAGAATATCGCCCGGCGACTGGGCGACGACATTTCGGAATCGAAACCCATCCTCGATTCACGGCTTCCGGATGGCAGCCGCGTCGCGGCAGTCATTCCGCCTTGCAGTGTAAACGGCGTGACTTTGACCATCCGGAAATTCAACGCCCGGCACTTTGGCGTTGAGGACCTCGTTCAGGCAGGAACATTGGAGCAGTCTCTCGCCAACCAACTCGAAAACTACATTCTCGATCGCAGAAACTTTCTCATCGCTGGGGGTACCGGATCCGGGAAAACTACGATGCTCAATGTCCTCGGGAAGTTCATCCCGCCCGATGAACGTGTCCTCCTCATCGAAGACACGTCTGAAATTCACCTGGCTCAGGACAACCTGGTCCGATTAGAAGCGCGGCAGCCCCAGAACGGTCTGCCCGCCGTCACCATCCGGGACCTCCTCAAAGCCTCCCTTCGCCACCGGCCCGACCGAATCATCCTGGGTGAAATACGAGGAGGAGAAGCCTTCGATCTCCTGCAGCTCCTCAACACCGGGCATTCTGGGAGCCTTTCGACCGTCCATGCCACTTCCGCAAGGCAGGGCCTTGCTCGATTCACGAGCTGCGTGTTGCAGAGCGGCGTGGATTTGCCTTATCGCGCGATCAAGACAAACGTCGGTGACTCCGTAAACGTCGTCGTGCACCTGGAACGCCGCCCCGGCCGGCGCTTCGTTTCCGAAGTCGTGGAAATCCACGGCTACGATCCCGACAGAGATGAATACAACTACAGCTTCATTTTCGACAGTTACAAGGAGCCTCTATGAATCAGGTGGAGAACCCAACTGCATTTGTTCCGTCCGCTTCGGAATATATCCTCGACAACTTCGAGCAGACCGACCGGATCGCCATGCTCGTGCTGAACCGGGACTTCGGAGAAACCATTCAGCGCATCACCAGCGCGCAAAAGGCGTCGAGTCCTGAGTTTCAGGCCTGGTTGCGCTACAAGAACGCCAACGGGTCGGACATTTATATAGGGATGAACCCGCTCAGGCAAGATGCCTCGACGCGAACGAAGGAAGACATCGAGTCCATCCGGCATGTTTATCTCGACCTGGATCATAGGGGAACGGAAGCTCTGGAATCCGTCGAAAACTCTAGCGCCGTCCCGAAACCAAATTACGTCCTGACCAGTTCTCCTGGAAAATTCCAGGTTGTATGGAAGGTGGAAGGCATGAGTCTCGAAGAGGCAGAAGGGCTCCTGCATGCCATGGCACGTGAATTCGGCGGAGATCCCGCCGCCACCGATGCGACGCGCGTCTTGAGGCTGCCAGGTTTCGCGAACAAGAAGTATGAGACAGATTTCTATGTTGAGGCTCGCGGGGAGTCCACGGGAATCTACCATCTTCGCGATTTCAAGTTGCACATCGACTCCCAGGACTCGCCGAGCCACAACTACGACATTCGGGCCAAGCGGGAGTCTTCGCCACACACCAAGCTGAGCCAGTCCGAACATGATTGGGCCTTCGCGAAACGCGCACTAGCTCGCGGCGAAGATCCCGAAGAAGTCATTGAGCAGATTGCACAACACCGCGCCCGTGACAAAAGCGATCCCCAAGACTACGCCCGCCGAACTGTCAGCAAAGCACAAGCCGAGCTTCAGCAGAATGCAAATCACAGAACCACAAGCGCCGAACCGTCAGGCCAGACCGAGGATCGCGGCGACAGGACTTAGAGACTACTTTGGGAAAAGTCTTTCCGCAGCAAGCTGGAGGAACCATGAATCGCGAAACAAGAATCCTTTCGCATGAACTAGATAAAGATCGAGACCAGAGGCTCACGACACAACAAAGTGAGAATGGGGACGGCCCGCGTCTTGTAGCATGTATATTACTCCTATCTGAGCATGCCGAAGTTCTTTCCGGACTCCTCCGAAACTTAACCACGAATTCAAACGTCCCAGAAGATCTTGAGGCCCTTAAACAACCCAAGGGTTTCCCGAGACCTGAACCTGCGGATCCCTGGCTGCCCCATGTCGAGGCTGCGAAATATCTCGGCATCTCGAAGAGTACCCTATATCGCTATGCGCACCAGGAGAGGATCGAGTGCCGGAAGATTGCTGGACGCCTCGAATACCGACAGTCCAAACTTGAAAATCTTAAACAGGAACAGATACGTCCCGCTCGAGTTCGCCTTCATTCTAGCGGTATAATCCCTTCGACGCTCAACTCCGGCAAGTGAGAGGAGCGTTTGTGGGACTCTATCGAAGAGACGACTCGCGTTTCTGGTGGATGAGCTACACCTGGAAAGGCGACCAGCATTTCGAGTCAACCAAAACTACCAGCAGGGCCCTCGCCAAAAAGATTCTAGAAAGGCGCGAGGGTGAGATTGCAATGCAAATGTTCAACGTGGGCTGGCAAGGAGACAGGATGTCGTTCAAGGCACTGTGCAACGAATTTGATGGCGCACACGTCGCCACTCTCGCCAAGCACACGCAGACCAATGTCCGAGGTTTTCTTGGAAACATGCGGACATTCTTCGGTGACCGATCACTGGCCGATATCGATTCGAAGCTGGTGACGGATTACCGGAACTACCGCAAGGAGCAGCCCTCCAAGAAACATCCAACCAACAAGATCAAAGGAGCCACCGTCAACCGCGAGCTGGAATGTTTGCAATGCATGTTCGAGTACGCGGTCAGCCGGAAGTACCTGCCCGAGAATCCGGCCTCAGGCGTGAAACACTTCGACGAGCGGCGGGAACGTCCAACAAAGCACATGCTTAAGCTCGAGGAAGAACAACGCATCCTAACAAACGCCCCGCCGTACTTGAGAGTAGCAATCGTGCTCCTCGCACAGACCGGCGGACGGACCTATACCGAAGGCTTTTCTCTTCGCTGGGATCAGATCGACTTGGATAACAGAGTGATCTATTTCGGCGGGCAAACCAAAACGGAAGGGTCATCCGAGCCAGTTCCCTTGACCAAACTGGCCCACGATGTTCTCGTTAACTGGAAGAAGGAGCAGGCAGACAAGAGCCAGTTTCTTTTTCCGAGCCCGGTCAAGCCGGGCCAGCCGACTACCACGGTGAAAAAGGCTTGGAAGACAACGCTCAAGAACGCGGGAGTAGCTCACTTCCCGATTTACAACCTGCGGCACGTATTCTGTACGCGCCTCAGTTGGGTCGCGCCAGACACAGTGGTGCAGCGAGCGATGCGTCATTCGAGTCCGGAAACCAAGCGCCACTACCAACTGGGGATGGTGGAGCAGGTGCGGCAGAACCTGGAAAAAGCCAACCAGCGAGTGTACGGCAAGGGCAGAGTATTACGTTTTCATGACGTTCCGTCCCCTGCCGAAGTTCAGCAAGAAGCGGTCGTCTGTAAGTGAATGAGAAAGAAGGAATAGGTGGCGCGCCCGGAGAGACTCGAACTCCCGACCCTCTGGTTCGAAGCCAGACGCTCTATCCAACTGAGCTACGGGCGCGCAGCCAAACACTTCACTGTCAACAGTTTACGGCAAGTTCTTCTTCGATTTCAACCTCGAGCTTCGGCTCATTCCGGGCACTTGTGAGAACTCGCTGGTGCGTTATCTATCTCATACGAAACAATTTAAATAAATTGACTTCATGGATGAGCCTCTGGCGCTCTGCCAGATACTCAGCAGGAATTGACCGGGTAAGTGCAACTGAATCATCGTTAGTTATGGAGCGGGCGATGGGAATCGAAACGGCATCCAGAATTTGAAATTCCGAACGGAAAGTGATGCTCGGCAGAAACCGTTGCATCGGTCACTTGTCCGCGAACGTCAAGCTATTTGTCTTCCGATCTGGCCACAGTTTCAGACGCTGCCAAGCGCTAATGACGTCCGCTAATTGCTGGCAATCGATCTACGCTGTCCACGACGACGGGCCCGTCCAACGAAGTAAAGTGCAAGGACAGCTCTCCCGAGCCAAAGGTGAACACGAATTTGCCATCTCGCTTACGGATGGAAACGCGATCGCAGATGTCCGCACGGCAGGCGAAAGCCGACTTGTGTCGCACGGTCGCCTCAAACCCCGACGCAAACCCCGGAGGCAGCAGCACTCGGACAGGACCTGCCGCCTTCGCATCCAGCGAGCCGTCGAATCTCTGTCCGGTGAGACTCAAGTTGATTTCCCAGGCTGACTCCAGGTGAACATGCCCGCGATTAGCCGAAAAGTCGATCACCCCGAATTCCGCCGCTTTGGCATCCACATCCCCGGTTGTGTCGATTAGTGTGATGCGAGCGTGCGTAGTCGACAACTTGGCAGGCGCGTGCATTCCAATCACGCGCATCGCGACATAGTCGCCAATGACCGTGATCGGGGTTTCTTGTGGCGCTTGCACTTGGACGAATGCACTCGAAGGCCGCTCTTATACGTATTTCGGCGTCGACAACAAGAGCATCTTGTCGTTGCGGGTTAGCTTGATTTCTTCTAGTAATGTTTTGGCATCGCTTTCCGAAGCGGCTCCTGCCTCAGCACACAATTGCAATGAATAGTTGCCTGAGGTATCGCCATAGGCCTCGAACCTTGAGGATTCGAGGTGCATCGTAAAGACTGGCAGCTCCGCGCGTGAGAAGGCCATACGGTCCATGCGCTGAAGCTTATAAGCCGGGGGGTTCAATACACGCGTGATTAGCCTCGGCCCACTTTGGGGAGTTTGGGATTGTTCGCAGGGCGTTGGAGGATGGTTTCGCTCGAACACAAATTGTGCGGCAGGCTCCAGCTCATACTTCCGGTGGGGACTTGCTGAGCGGCCTAGTAGAGTGGCAATAGCTATAACCGCAATTGGCCAGCGGGGAGTCATACGGCCTCGCGTCCCGAAACCAATTCTGAGTGATAAGAAGCGTCGAGCACCACCCAAACAGCATGACGACCGAAGATCCCAAGTCCTGAGAAACAGCGTACTCGTAGACTTGAAATCCGTCGCGAAGGCTGGCGGACGAGAACCCACTAACCAGATGGCACTTGACCCAAGTCATGATAAATTCAGCTCCTGGATAAAGGGCAAGGAGCTTCTGGGAGCGCTGCACTGTCCAGTTCTGACCAGATGCAATGGCGGGTCAGGCTAAGAGGCGAAATGAAAGCCTTGATTTCTTGTTTGAGCGTTTTGTTTCTCGTTTCGGGCAATACTCCTTTGGTCCAAGCGCCCCAAACAGCTGAGTCATGCCACTTCAGAGTGTCTAGCGAGCTTGCCAAGACTACAATTTCCGGACCGGAAGACATCACTGCCCTTGTCCATGTCGTCGAACAACCGGATTCCCCCGTGGAAATCCTCGCGATTGATTTCAAAGATTCATGGTTGTCCGTTGCGCACGAGCGTGTGACCGAGCAACTTCGGTGCACCATGAAAATCCGCAACCGGAGCGACCAACAGGTCAAGGGTTTGTCCATCTCTGTAATAGTGGGACCATCGCCTAGTAAGGGCCAAGGAACGGGATTCGAAGGTTTCCCGGGTCCAGCCCAAAGCAGGAGCCTGGCACCGGGTCAAGAGGCAGATATCATCGGATGCGGAGGAGGTGGAAGCGGTGGCGCACCTGGAAATCACATTAGAATCTTCGTATATGTCGGCCGAGTCGACTGGGATGGTTGCCTCTACGTGCCATCGAAACGGCTACCCCTATGAGCCTGGAATTTTCGTTCATAATAGCTAAAGCAGAAGAGCGTCGAAACCACCTGGCGTGGATGCAAAAGATTGCCCTGCCAGCCAAACACAAACTCAATCCCTGGTAAACAGCGTTCTCCGAGACTTGAAATCCTTCGTTAAAGGCTGCCGGTCAAATTGACGAGAACGGCACATATCGGCAGGTCTGAGTTCCATCCTGTCACTGTGCTGCGGCAGGCGCTCTTCGAAACCTATCAGGCGCACTAAGTAACGCGCCATGCCTCGCCGAAACGTCGTACACCTGCAAAATGAATGACTTGGCGCAAAGCTGAATTTGGACGGTTCCGGTAAGATTCTTGCCATGATCGCGTCGTTCCGACATTTCCTCGACTGGCTGGTCAGTTCTTTCAGTAGCCGGGCGGACCTCGTCCTCGAAAACCTGGCACTCCGTCGGCAATTGCTGGCTCTGCACGCGCGACGACCTCGCCGTCGATTGACTGCCCTGCACAAACTGTTCTGGGTTGCGTTGAGAATGTTCTGGTGCGGGTGGACCAAGCCTCTCGTCTTGGTCACTCCTCGAACCGTCGTGAACTGGCATCGGGCGGGCTTTCGTTTGTATTGGACGTGGGTCTCCAGAATCAGCCAGGTAGGAGGACGGAAGCGTGTCAGCAAAGAGGTTCGCGCCTTGATCTTCCGCATGGTTGCTGAGAATGCAACCTGGGGAGCGCCGCGTATTCACGGCGAACTGCTCAAGCTGGGTTTCGATCTCTCGGAAAGGAGTGTCTCGCGATGGATCCGGCGAGCCCCGAGAAATCCAGACCCGGTGAAGCGATGGATGACGTTCCTCAGAAACTATCGCGAGGCCATTGCTGCGATGGACTTTTTCACCGTCCCAACGCTCACTTTTGGTGTTCTGTACTGCTTTGTCGTCATCGGCCACGACCGGCGTAAGATCCTGCACTTCAATGTGACGCGAAATCCCCATGCTCTTTGGGTTGTACAGCAATTGCGAGAAGCATGGGCCTACAAACAGCCGCACAGATTCTTGCTATTCGACCGCGACTCAAAGTTTGGAGCCGAGGTGATTTCGGCTGTAAGGGACATGGGAAGCGAGCCAACTCGCACGGCCTTTTGCAGTCCGTGGCAGAACGGTGTTGCTGAGCGTTGGGTGGGAAGTTGCCGACGCGACTTGCTGGACCACGTGATCATCCTGAATGAGCGGCATCTCAAACGGCTAATGTTTTCCTACCTTCTCTATTACCATGAGGACCGGACGCATCTTGGACTCGCGAAGGACGCGCCAGCAGGTCGGCCTACAGAAATTCGCTCTGCGAGTGATGGCCAGATTCAATCCTTTCCGAGACTCGGCGGGCTGCACCATCGTTATGCGGTCGCAGCATAAACTCAAGAGCCATTTTCTGATGACCAAACCCTTTTTCATGTAACCCGGCCAAGGCACGGTTCACGTCTTCTGCGAGTATCTTTCGCCGGTCGACAAATCAGACTGCAATTCCAAACCGAAGAGCTCCCGCCAAATAGAAAGAGATTCCTTTTGTGTGGGGCGCAACGATTTGGCGAACTACAGCGGTCGTGACGGCCTACCGGTTACCTGTCCGCGAACCCCACTTATCGGGACTTGGCTCCTACTATGCAATTCCACGGAATTGACCGCAGATTTATCCTCGCTTAGCATGTGTTCGTCACGACTTGACAAGCGCCCCAGAGAGCCAGTAAATGACCGAAGATCATCTCCGGTTCACACCGAGGCACCTAACAAGGCCGGTCCTGCGGGGCCTATCGGTTGAAACAACACTCCAACACTTCGTTATCGTTACGTACTGGGTTGACCCGTCCAATTTGCGAAAGCACCTTCATGCTCGATTTGAACCCGTGTGCCTCGCCGTCAACGGCAGATCACGTCAGGCATTGGTCTCGGTCGTTACGTTTCTCGATCGCGATTTTCGATTCGCTGTATGTCCTTGGTTCAAGGGAAGCTTTGGCCAAACAAACTATCGCGCTTACGTTAAGGACACTCAAACGGGTGAGCATGCGGCGTGGTTCTTTGGGACCTGCCTGGACTCGGTCTTGGTCGCCGTTCCGCGGTATCTATGGCGACTGCCGTGGCATCGCGCACGGATGGATTTCACATGCCGGTACGATCAGACGGCAACACGATACACGATTTTCAACGTCAGGACTCGATCCGGCTGGGCGCCAGCGCAACTCGCGATCGAAGACTCAGGCAAACCACCTGCGCAGTTGGCTGGCATATCCAATCTGGAGGCCGGGTTGGTACTGCTAACCCATCCCTTGCGCGGCTATTTTTTCCGCCACGATGGCGCCTTGGGGAGCTACGATATTTGGCATGATCGTGCGCAACCAAGCGTGGGAACAATTCAGGAAGCGAGGTATCCCCTTCTGCAGCAACTCGGGTTGGTCGAGGATGGCGATCAGCGTGATATTCATAGCGTTCTGATCCAGCCGAGCATCGACTTTACGATCTATCTGCCACCGACCAGAGTCAAAGCGGATTTGTTGGCCCCTGATAAACAGAATTCTCGATAGCTGGGGTTCAACGTCATCAACAAGAAAGGGGACATTTCTAAAGAGCTTTGATAGCGATGAGCCAGTAGAGTTGACGGAGTCGCGGCCGGGCGCGTATCATGCGCGGCAAGTTCTCCCCCGAAGTTGCATCGCTGCAACTATCGCAAAGGAGGGTGGGATCAATGCGTAGACTCATGATATTTGGCCTAGCGGTCGTGTTGATGGCCGGTCTGGCGGCATTAACCATTCCGCGGGCAGGCGCCGATTCGGAAGAGGCCAAATTGCGGACGCGTGTCCCGAAGATTATCGGGTCCTGGGAAAGTTTGGATATCACTAAGGTCGAGCCGTACTACGCCGCGGATGCAGGCTTCGCCTATTTCGACATTGTGCCTCTGAAATACAACAATTGGGCGGAGTACCGGGCGGGCGCGCAGAAGGCACTTTTTGAACCGAATCGCAGCATCAAGTTGCGACTGAACGACGATCTGGCTGTACGCCGGCGAGGGTCGTTGGCGTGGGCGACGGTGACGTTTGGGGCAGATCTCGTGAGCAAACAGGACACGGCATCACATTTGGACGGGCGATGGACGATGGTTCTCGAGAAACGGACACACGGCTGGATTGTCGTGCATGAACACGTCTCCGCACCATTGGGCGGTTCCTGAACATGGCACGCTGACACTGACTGGTATGGACTCTATGTTCCGCCACCCAATAAGGTTCTCGGGCTTGAACGTGAGGAGCATTTCGTATTCACCACTGGCGGCAAACTCAGTGGCAATGGGCCATCCGAAGGAGCGTTTTTAACGCCAGTTTGAAGAAATCCGCAAGGCCTGACGGTTAGTTTTTGTATCTTTTTCCTTGAGCTGATTCGCCGCCGATGTTTTGGTAAGCCACACAAAAGAAAAGACTAGCCAGATCTCCCCCGATTCCAAATGTCAAGTAAACGATGCTGAAAACTTGACATTTAGAACTTGTTGTCTTAGGATTTGGTTGTGAGAAAACCGAGTACAAATTCGACCGCTACGAAGGTGCGGAAGCGGATCGAGGAAGGTGGCGTAGATCGGCTGTGGAGCTATCCTGACTTCCGTGGGCTTCCCACGTTGGCCGTCGCCGCGGCTTTAAGTCGCCTTTCGAACGGCCCAGATAGTCTGCTTCGCCGGGTGCGCAAGGGCGTCTACTATGTTCCTAAGAAAACGCGATTTGGCGAGACGAAGCCTGAACTTGATCGTGTGATGGCCCATATGCTCCGCCATCGGGGCATTGCGTATTCTCCGACCGGAACTGCCGCATACAACGGCCTTGGACTCACCACGCAAGTCTCCCCCAGGATTACGTATAGAGTGAACCGGCCAGTGCGTTCAGTGGATCCTGGGCGCAAGTTCTTCAACGTGAAGGCGGTAACTTTGCAACCTTCGTATGAGGTCGAGGGGCTCGCTTCATCCGAACTTGCGACACTCGACGCGCTCAAAGATCTGCACCGGATTCCTGATGCGACGCCCGCCGATACGATTGGCCGCATCATGGACCTGATCCGATCGAGGCAATTGTCACTCAAGCGTTTGGCGAGGCTTGCGCGACATGAGTCCCCCCGGGTGCGCGCCCTTATTGGTGCTATCGGCAGTCACATGGGGGCCGAGAAAACGGTAGCGGGCCTCAAGAAGACGTTAAACCCGCTAACGACCTTCGACCTTAATATTGGCGCTGTACTTCCCAATGCAGCCGACTGGTATATCAGGTGATGAAATACGCGAGTGATCTCTCCGACTTTGCTGAGCTGCTTCGCGCTGCCGCCGACTGGAAGAAGCAGCGCACGGCGATCGTCGAGAAAGACTACTACCTGACTCGGGCTCTGCACTCCCTTTGTGCCAGTCATGCAGGTGAATTTATCCTGAAGGGCGGCACTAGCCTTTCCAAAGGTTGGAATCTCCTGGATCGATTCTCCGAGGACCTCGACATCTTGGTTCGGACTGAGGCCGCCTGGGGTGCGGCAAGGCGTGATACTCGTCTGAAGGCATTGCGAGATACCATCGCCAATACAAAAGGACTGACACAGGATTCGAAAGACAAACGGACTCGATCGGAAACTGGTGTGAGTAGGACTGCGGTCTATCGCTATGAAAGCGTTACTAGCGACGTTCCTGGATTGGGCAGGAACGTTTTATTCGAAGCCGGATATCGGGGTTCTGCGAGTGCAGCCGTGAAAAAGCCAATCCAGTCTGTTGTTGCCGAGTATGCGGCAGACAAGGGCCTATCGAATTTGGCGAAAGACCTACACCCTTTTGACATTGAGCTTCAGGACGTTAGGCGGACTTTCGTTGAAAAGGGATTCGCAATTCACGCGGCCTACAGCAAGGATCTCTGTAACAATCGAATGCGCCACTACTATGACTTGTCCAGACTGTGTAGCCTCGAAGAGGTTAGGTCTTATGTTGGGACTGAGGCGTATCGACAATGTGTGATCGATGTAAAGAAAATCTGCGTGGAATCGTTCCCCGATCAGCCAGTGCCGGACGGAAATTCGCTGTCAGCGAGCCCGGCGTTCACGGTGACGGAAGAGACGTTTTTGGTCCTCGAAGTAAACTACAAGCGAGAGGCTGAAATATTCTTTTCGGAACCTCCTTCCCTGAAATCGATATTCGACGACATCGGGAAGCTCCTGCCCAAGCTGTGATGCATTCATAAGCGAGGTAATCGCCATCTGAATCTCGCCATTCAGGTCGGAAATTGGGCGCGAAGTTGCCCACGGCAGTTCGGCGAGGATCGAAACTGGGCCTAGCCATGACCTCTAGACAAAGTTTGGTGGAAGAGTTTCGGCGTGCGCGGGTCGACTTGGCCGACGTGCACTGGTTGCATGGCTCTCTCTATGCGTGCCAGTTCTTCGTCAGTGACCTCTGAAAACATGTCCCGCTTGTTCTTCGCTAATCTGCCTTTGTTTTGCATGATTAGTCGCACGAGTAGCGACGCACGTTTGTCCGGCATGTCCACGATTTCTTTAGTTTCGTCTAAGGCGCGATCATGCTTCTGAATGAAACCAATTTCTTCCCTTAAGTCTTTCTCAATCGTTTCCGCAACACATTCATAAAGATATTCTGCCTGTGGCTGGCGAATTATTATTTTTCCAGCCATCGGACATTGTTACATCCTGTCGGGTTAGCGCGGGTTGCACTCGTGGTCGCTGATTTTAAAGGCATTCGCGACGGATAGCATTTTCGGCAGGGACAGTGACGGAAACTGCCAGTAAGAACTCCTCAGCGATTCGTCGCGCCTTGCTTCCCGTACAGATTCACTCTCCCATCGACCACGTTGGCCACCTAGCGACCCTCGCTCAGGCCGCGCTGCTCAAGAAGTTCGGCAAGAGCGACGTTTACGACTTCTTTAGGAAATCGACCTTCGGCATGGCCGCAGATTTTGCAGATAATCGCCCAATTGTTGGTACGGAGCTTGGGACAATGGTTGGGACAGCCGAAACGGCTCCAGATGCGCCCGCATCACGTTTAAAGTGCGCCAGGGAAACGACTTAGTGGATTTTGAGCCCTTTGTTCGAAAGCCAGATGCTCTATCCAACTGAGCTACGGGCGCGCAGCGAAACACTTCACTGTCAACAGTTTACGGCAAGTTCTTCTTCGATTTCAACCTCGAGCGTCGGCTCATTCCGGGCACTTGTGAGAACTCGCTGGTGCGTTATCTATCTCATACGAAACAATTTAAATAAATTGACTTCATGGATGAGCCTCTGGCGCTCTGCCAGATACTCAGCAGGAATTGACCGGGTAAGTGCAACTGAATCATCGTTAGTTATGGAGCGGCCGATGGGAATCGAAACGGCATCCCCTCACTTCTACGTCTCAGCGGCGGAAGACGTTACCGGCCGCACTCCCATCCAACTGTTAGAAATGTTAGAAAGCGATTTGCCTTGGCATTTCTTCGAAACCGAAGCTAAAAAATCTGCCTGTAAATTGAGTTCCTTCCGACAGTAACCGGATAGGGGCCCTGGCTCGTATTTTCCCAAGTTTCCGACGTGGGGTGTCGGTTCCCATCGCCCGCTACATAAGTCTCGACGACCACTTGATGTCCGAGAACTAATCAGAAGGCAAGTGGAGGGAGATCATCAATCCGAGAGCCTTCTGTGATGGATTACTGTCGCGAATAATCGTTCATTTGACATAGAATGCGGCGCGGGAGCGTGTAGCGTTCCCGTCCCTTCGTGCATCGATTTGTTGGGAGAAGAACCGAAGATGAAAATTGTAGTGCTGATTGCACGGATTTTACTGGGCCTGATTTTCGTGGTGTTTGGGCTGAACCCGTTTCTGAAGTACCTCCCGATGGACGAGAACGCTGACGGGCCTGACCTAAGTGACCAGTCGGACTGTGGTTCTACCGATTCGACTGAAACGAACCATTGAACTGAGTGCAGCACAAAAAAGGCGAGAAAAATAGCTGCAGCAAAGCGGAAATCGTCTCTGAAGTTTTCAAGCACCATTGGGCCAACGGGACGGCCGTTCTCTGGGGTCCAGAATGCATTTTGGATTTGAAGAAAAAAGATGATACCAAATAGATAGGACATGGCAGTAATAATTTGTCGCAAGTTCGCTGACCGATTATTAAGCCGAGCCAAAGTGTTCTGGAGAGAATTGTCGGTGCGCACGGTCCGTAATGAGCGGAGGCGCAATAGAGCGAATGACGCGAAATACGTCGTGTAGATGCAAACTAACAGCAGAAGAAGTAGAAAAAGACGAAGCAAAGGAGTCAGCTGCTGCCACACACTGGATCACTCAGGGAAATACTGGCAGAGTTTTATCAGCACGGTCATTAGACACCAGGCAGTTCTAGTTGGTTCCGCGAAGACCATCACAGTCCCAGCTAGACTATCAGCGCCTGATAACAGCGAAACCGTCCATGTGGAATTAACCAAAACCACTTTCCCGGTTTCCGCACTACACAGGCAAGTGGATAGCACTCATTCTCTTTAGATTGAAATTACTCGTGCCGCAAGGCATCCGCGGGGTGCACCTTGGTGGCGGACCGCGCCGGGATGGCGCAAGCCAAAAGCGCCGCTACGGCCAAGACACTGGTGATAGCCGCGAGAATCGGTGGGCTCGCAACTCCGATGCCCTCGAGCTTACCAGACAGCGCGCGGCTCGATACCACGCTCAATATCGCTCCGAGCACGAAACCCACGACGAGTACGCGGCCTGTGGACCGGACCACCAATCCCAGCACTCTGCCGGGAGTGGCTCCCAAAGCCATGCGGATGCCAAACTCACGCGTACGTTGGGAAACAGCATAAGAAACCACGCTGAAAATGCCAGTGCATGCCAGAGTCAAGCCGATGACACCGAAGATGCCAAAGAGAAACGTAGCAAATCGTGGGTAAGCCAGTTCGTTTTTCAGGAGTTCGTCCAGGGTGCGGACGAACGTAATAGGCTGACTGGGATCCACCGAACTTACAGATTGGCGTGCGCCATTAGAAAGTGCTAAGGGGTCCGACTCAGTGGTGCGAATGGCAAACATCATTCCAGGTGGAAATATGGTTGAGAAGGGGAGAAAGACCGCGGGTTCCGGCGCGTCGCGGAGACCGGAATTGCGAGAAGTACGGCAGATCCCGACAATCTGGAACGCATGTGGGTCCTCGGGAGATTTTGTGAAATTGGGAGGAAGAGCGCCGGTAAACAAATCCAGGCTAATCCGTCTGCCGAGAGGATCTTGACCAGGCGGAAAGTATTTCTTTACGAGATCTTCGGTAACGACAGCGACTGGATTGACGCGAGTGACGTCCGCCTCATCGAAATAGCGACCTTTCAGAAGGGGAATGCCGAGAGTGCTGAAATAGGCGTCGCTGACAAGATTGACTCGAATTTTAGTTCCGGGCGACGGCAGTCCGTCAATATCGAATTTCGATGGGGCGCCAGAATAGGGAGGCATTCCGGTAAGGGATGCAGCTGCTGATTCCACGCTTGGAAGTTTGCGCAGGTGTTCGAGGACGTCTGTGAAAAAGGCGCGGCGCTGGCTCCATTGGGGATAGTGAGTGGCAGGTGTAAACACATACATCGTTAGGACGCCTTTGGGCTGATAGCCGAGTTTCTGTTTGCTGAGTTCAAGCATGCCTGAGGCGGCAAGCGCGGCCCCCGTGAGCAGCAATAGCGAGAGGGTGACCTCCGAAACGATCAGGACATCGCGTAGGCGTTGCCCCACACCGCCTGCACCAGAGTCCCTTCCCGCTGCCTTGAGAAACACAGCCTGATTCTGACTGGAAAGTTGCAAGGCAGGCGCGAGGCCAAAGAAGATACCAGTTAGCATGGAAACTACCACCGCGAAGCACAGCACCGGTAGATTGATGGCGATCACGGCCTCATGCGGCACCGAGTATTCCGGCATGAGCGCGACCACAGCCTTTACACCGCCATACGCAAGGGCTACGCCCAGCACTCCTCCCGTAATGGAGAGAATTACGCTTTCGGTGAGGAGTTGCTGGATGACACGCTTGCGGCCCGCACCCAATGCGACCCGCACCGCGATTTCGCCTTGCCGCGCGCTAGCTCGCGCGAGCAGGAGATTTGCGACGTTTGCGCAAGCGATCAACAGCAGAAATCCCACTGCGGCGAGCAGCGCCAAAAGCGTGTTGGCGAACTTCCCGAGGATCCCTTCGTTCACCGACTTGAATTCTGTGTGGAACGGAGATTCAGGATAGATGAACGAAGGAGCTGTTTTCGAAAATTTCTCGTGGAAGCTCTGAAACTCGGCGTTAACCTGCTCCTTAGGGATGCCGGGCTTCACTTTTAGCACCAGGCCCCCTGCGCGCTCCTCGGTGCTGGGGTGGATTTCCATCGGAACGTATACGTCCGCATCGTTCCAAGTAAATCGCGCCGGAAGCACCCCGACTACGGTCAAGAACTTATCGTCGAGGCGGATTTGCTGCCCGAGCGCGTCCCGACGACCAGAGAAATGGCGTTGCCAAAACAAATAGCTCAGCACTGCGACGGGTTCGACTTTTGATTCATCGCCTGCATCCTGTGGAGAGAACGTGCGGCCGAAGAGAGGGGGTACCCCGAAAAACTCGAACGCGTTGGGAGAGAAGTCTTCTTGAATGACCGCTTCCGGAAGGCCCGCTTCGGTCATCACCACACTGTGCCTGTTGAAGAGAATCATGCTTTCTACGCTCTTGGCGCGAGCTTTCATCTCGAGATACTCGTTCATGGTGTAGCCGATATCCTGGTCGCCCTTGGGATTAAGGACGTGCGCAGACCCAATGCGGTCCGCCCCCGCATAAGGGTACGGATCGACCAAAACGGCATAAACCACGCTGAAAATTGCCGTGGTGGCACCAATGCCCAGAGCCAGGGAGAGCACCGCGACGGTGGTGGACACACGACTCTTCACGAGCAGCCGCAGTGCGTACCGGATGTCTTGCAAGATCAACATGAGTGGACCTCCCAGTAGAAGGTTGGATTATATGACTGAATGACGCACCAAATGGTGGGATATGGTTCCCTCAATTTAATTCGTCAGTCAACATTCCACCGCGATTCGCACCGCCGGAATTGACCCGCTCTCCACAAGCGTATCCTCGGCTACTTAGAAACCTTCCACATACCGCCGTTCGAGAATGTTATCGAGCTAAACCGTCGCGGCACTGGACGATTGACAGCGAAACCGTCCAACTGGCTACTGGGAGCCACTTGTCCGCGAACTGCGACTTGACAAGGGTTGGCCGCAGTTGCGAGCACCAACTGCTGCCGATGTTAATGCTCATTCCCGACTCCCACGATACAACTTTGCTCGTACTGCTAGCATCGACGTCCTTAGCCTGAATAATTCACGTTTTTAAGACACGAAAAGCCTCGTTCATGGTACAAAGCCGTTGTCTAGGGCGGTTTTGAGACCAATCCGGAGGCTTTCGTGCCCGAGCATACCACGACACAGTCTGTTCTCTTCCCAGGAATTTTCGAGCGGCCGGTAGTCGCCCAGTTCGATCAATCACAAGGCAGCTCCGATGGGGGAGCGGTGTTACTCAAAGCTGCCGACCGAGGGTTAGGTCTAACGGCCGCGTTGGTGGCTTGTCTCAAAGACGAGCGGCAGGCGGTCAAGGTCGACCACGAACTCGAGGAGCTCCTCACGCAGCGCATCATGGCCATCGCCTGCGGCTACGAAGATGCCAACGATGCCGCAAGGCTGGCTTCCGACCCGGTGCACAAACTATTGGTCGGTCGTGATCCCGTGGAAGGAGAAGATTTAGCCTCGCAGCCTACCCTCTCGCGTTTTGAAAATAGTGTGGGTCGTAAAGAGTTGTTTCGTATGGCCGAAGCATTGGCCGACACGGTGATCGAACGACATCGTAAACGACTGAAGGGTCGCGCCCGTCTGATCACCATCGATCTGGATCCCACCGACGATCCCTATGTGCAGACAGTAGATATGTGCAGTAGGTGTCCTAAGTCGCCCATTGTCAAAGCGCGTCCGTGGCTGCACTCAGCATAATATCCTCGGTTGCTTGGCGGCGCTCGGGTCAGGATTGCGATGTACGTGTGTCCTTGGGAACGGTTACAAGGAACGGAGCCAGTCAAGAAGGTCCTTGTTCTGCTGCCAGGAGGGGATCGTCTGGACTAACGAAGGCTCACTGATTTTTTCAAGGGCCTTTCGCTTCATCTCCAGATTTGCCCTGGCATAAATCTGAGTCGTTTTGGCGTCCACGTGGCCGAGGAAGTCGCGGATCATGTCGAGCGAGACTCCGCTCTGCAACAGGTGCATACCTTTTGTGTGTCTCAACTTATGCGGACTTACGGTGCGGTTTAAACTCGGACACTTGCTTCGTGCCAGGACGACGTATTTATGAAGGATGTAGCGGATTCCTGAACGCGTCAGTCGCTCGTGGCGCGCGTTTTGGAAAAGAGGCTTGTCGAACTGTTCGGGATGATCCAGGTGGTTGTCTTGCAGGTGACTGCGTAGAAGCTGAACCGTATTTGCCATCAAAGGCACAGCGCGCATTTTGCGCCCCTTGCCCAAAAGGCGAATCTGGGCAGGTGGGTCGAAACGCACGTCTCCGGCGGAAAGATCGACCAGCTCCTGAACACGCGCTCCCGTGTCGTAAAGGACGCTCAGCAAAACCGCATCTCTTCGACCCTCTGGCGTGCGGAGGTCTGGCTGCGCCAAGATCGCAGCTAACTCTTCTTTGGAAAGGTAGGCGACAGTTGGCCGAGCATGTCGCCGCAGCGGGATCGCCAGGATTTTTTGACACTGCAACATACGAGCCGGCTCTTCCGCCTGAACATATCGAAAGAATGCGTGCAAGGCTGCAAGGCGATGATTTCGTGTCTGGGGTGAGGACTTTCGTTCGCGCTCCAGGTAGTCCAGGAATGCTTCGACGAACGAAACGTCGATCTGTTCGAGACGTAACTTTTCCGGAGCGATTCCCTGCACATCACGGCAGAATCGGAGAAGGAGAGTGAACACGTCGCGGTAGGCCTTGATGGTGTTCGGGCTGACATTCCGCTGTGCAGCCAGATAATGCGTCAAAAAGCTCGTCACGTGGACGGAGAAATCAGTCGGTTTCATGGTTCGATCCTCCGCGGAATGACGTCGCCAAAGGCCGCATCCGCTCGCGCCGTAATCTCGGGAAAGAGTTCGGCGGTGAGATGAAGGTAATGCTGAGTCCCGGAAAGATTCACATGCCCGAGGTAGGTCGCCAGGAGCGGTAGTTTGGCGTCCAGATCTTCACCGTCTTGATACCAGCGTCGTAAGACACGGACGGCGAATAGGTGACGAGCATCGTGGATCCTGGGCCCCTTGCCTCGTCCGCCGTGAGGAATTCCACACTGCAACAACAGTTGACGAAACACCTTGTAAATGGTGGATAGGTTGAAGGGCCTTCCACTTGGTCCCGGGAAGAAGATGGCATCGGGCGGACGATTTTCAAAATGGGCCGCGTACTTTCGCAAGCGGTTTACGACGGGCAAGGCGGGAGGAACCAAGCGATCTTTGCGGAATTTCCCCTGGCGAACCGTGATGATGCCTTGATTCAGATCGACGTCTCGAACCCGTAGTTTCAGCACTTCTCCGGCCCTGAACCCGCAGCCGAACAGGAGTCGGAAAACTTCCGGCATAATGAGTTGCCGCAAAGACGAACGTGCCGTAGGCTTGAGCGCGTCCACGGCCTGAAAGAACTTCCGAAGCTCTTCGTCAGTCAGCATTCGGGGCACGAAAGTCGCCGTGCTTCGAGTCGCGAATGTGGAATCGGGCACATACGCGGAATAGCCAAGCCGCAACAAAAACCTGGAGAATTGCCGAACCAAGGTGATGCGGTGCCTTTGGGTTTGTGCACTTTCGTGCGCTTTCTTGGCTAGCCATTTCCGGGCGATAGGCCCAGGCAACTCACACGTTGCCAGCCCCTCCTGCACCAAAAAGTCGTCGAGGCGCCGCAAGATTCGAGTCGCCTCCCGATAGGCGTATCCGCAGGCGTACTTTTCCTGAAGGAATTTCTCCATGCAGACAGACAGAACGCTCTGGAACCCGTTGGGTGAATCAGTCGGCATGATTCACCTCCTCAGGATCCAACGCCACACTCCGCAAGGCCTCTACATCCGCCTTGGC
Source organism: Acidobacteriota bacterium (assembly GCA_003225295.1). Classification (GTDB taxonomy): domain Bacteria; phylum Acidobacteriota; class Terriglobia; order Acidiferrales; family UBA7541; genus Acidiferrum. The sequence continues at coordinate 21,168 of QHYZ01000120.1, forward strand.
GTAGATACGTGTTGATTCCAAACTGGTATGTCCCAAAATTTCCGCAATGGTCGGAAGCGGAGTGCCTTTTTCTAGAAGCCGAGTCGCTAGAGTATGTCTCAGCGAATGTAGACCCCGCTTTTGTGGGCACCGAAAGGTGATCCCCGCCAGCTGACGCCAATACTTGATAATGTGATGGAGATTATCGTTGTCTCCGAAAGGATCAAACGGCGGGTTCACTTTAAGGAATACCTCTCGGTGTGCCGATTGGGGGCGGCCCGACTTCAAGTGGTCAATCAAGGCCTCGCCGACCTCGTTGGGCAAAGGCAGAGTCAACGGCGTGCCCGTCTTCGCTTGCGTGATTTCTATGGTCGACTCCGCCCAACGCAGGTTGTCCAGTTTCAGCGTGCGAATATCTCCAGTGCGCAGTCCCAACCGGCATGCCAGTAGGAGGATGGCGTAATCTCGTTTCCCTTTTGCAGAACTGCGATCGACTGCACCGAGAAGCCGGACGATCAGTTCCTGATCCCATACCGACGGAATCGTTGCATCCCTGGGAACACGGACTGTCGGCAGTTCTGCACTGAGATCTTTTTGCAGAATCCCACGCATGGTGAGAAACCGGAGAAAGCAACGCACATCGGATACGATTCGCGCGACCGTCTTTGGCTTCAAGTGATCGCGAGAGGATACGAACTCGGACAGATCCACTGCCTGAATTTGCTCCAGTGTCCGCGCTTTGCTGGAATGGAGAAAATCCAAAAAGGTCGTGGCTGCTGTGGTTCGCAAAAGAAGGGTCGATGGCCGAAGATAGAGCCGATCCTTACAATACTGTTCGTAATCACGAAGTGTTTTCTGCATGGCCGGAGGACGATGGATTGCCTGCACACGCGTGTGAGCTCGTTCAAAGCGCCCGTTCTTAGCGAAATCGGCAAGCATTTTTACTTCGAACGCGATATGGCGGCGCCAGCCATCGCTTGGCAAATTCGTCTGCTGGTCCCTGACGCGACACTCCTCTAGAAAGCGTGCCACCAAATCCGCGGAAAACTCGTCGCCCAGTTCCTTCCGCTGAGAAAATTCGATGAGTTGTTTCCAGGTTGTTCGATACCGATCCCGCGAGCCTCTGCTATAGCCCAACCGCTGAATCTCGCCCAATGCATCAGCGACAAGGCGACGCAGTTGCAACTTCTTTGAATGAGTTTGTTCCATGGCGGACCTCCTCTGAGTGGCCCCTTCGATGGCCACCAAGGAGTGCATCATGAGATTTTATGTGCTCTGATCCAAGAGGAAGGAACTGAGTGCCAAGTACTTACCGCAGCGACTCTACATAACGCCACACTGCACATAGGGATCGAAATGCGCTGCAGCCCATTTCGATCCCACACATGGCGCTCAACAATTGAGCTTTTTTAATTGGCACTATGACAGCTACTGCTACCTGCCGATGGTGGGGTTCCTGACTTTTGACCAAGAGGCCGAGCAGTATCTGGTTACCGCGGTGTTGCGTCCGGGGAACGCCCCCGGCTCGGCAGGAGCAGTAGGCATCCTGCGCCGTCTGATCCAACGGCTGAGGGAAGCTTTTCCGAAAGCCAAGATCCGGGTGCGTTTGGATGGAGGTTTTGCGGCGCCGGAAGTTTTGTATTTTCTGGACTGCGAACCGAAAGTGGAATACCTCGTCAATTTCGCGTCCAATGCGGTGTTGGAGCGCAAAGCGGAGTCGGCCATGAAACAGGCCCGTCGTGCTTCGGAGAGCTCGCAGCAAACCGAGCATGTTTACGGCGAGTGTCAGTACCGGACGCGCAAGACCTGGCCGTGGAAACGTCGCGTCATTTATAAAGCGGAGGTGGTGCGAGCGGAGGGTAAGAAACCCAAAGACAATCCGCGCTTCGTGGTGACCAACATGAAGCAGAGTCCGCGGTGGCTCTACGAGGAGGTCTACTGTCAACGAGGTGACCTCGAGAATCGGATAAAGGAACTGCACTATGGGATGGAGATCGGCCGCACCAGTTGCACAAAATTCTGGGCCAACCAGTTTCGCGTGCTGATGACTGCCGCGGCCTACGTGTTGATGCAGGAGATGCGCTTAGGTTTGGCCGGCACAGCTTCCGCCCGGGCGCAGGTCTCCATCTTGCGAGAGCGTTTTCTGAAAATCGGAGCTCGGGTGGTGACTTCAGTACGACGGATCCTGCTGCGCTTGCCACGATCGTTTCCGTATCTGGACAGCTTCCATCGCCTCGCCTTGCACTTAGGCGCGCGCAGCGGGTAGCTTCGTCCTGACCCTGCGCTAGGAACTTTTTACTTGTTGAGTGCTACTTGAGGTGTCTCCGTTTCTTGTCTTGTGTCCGCCGAAGCGCTTTAGAATCAACTCGCGATTCAACAAAATTCTCACCCTTGTCAACTGCCGTCTTGAAGTGAACAAGAACAACGAAAAATCGATCGCGAATCAGTTTTCACGAATAATGTGGGTTAGAACACGACTTTACGGTCGTCACAACCGACGCGCGCGACTTCATCCGTGTTCTGAACGTGGAAGTACACCCGGGCCTCATCGTCCTCCGCGAGAGCGGCCTGACCCGCGACGAACAATGGGACCGCATTCAACCCATAATCGACCACATTTTGGAATCGAGTGATGACGACTTCTTGCTGAACAAGCTAGTGGAGATCTCGGCTGCAGGCGAGTGGGAAATTCGCGAGATTCCTAAACCCTGATCAACCTGCACAAAAGGCGAACAGCAACCTCTCCCTGCCTCAACGAGGGAAGGGGATGGGCCTTTCTCGCCGCAGTCTGGGCACCGAGGCAACCGCTGCTCTCACCCAATGAAGAACGCGCGAGTGTGATTACCGAAAATCCCGTGCGTGTCTCAATTAGGATCTTTGTGGCACGCTGATCGCAGGTCTCTTCGATGCAGCACCTCGGAGTCGAAGGACTTGGAGTCTCTGCCTTGCCCAGTCGACGAGTGCATCCTAGCGCAGGGAGTTCGTGTCGCCAAACAATTCGGCTTTGGATCAGCATAAGGCAGAGCATTTTTAGATCGGCGGCGCGGCGACGGAAAGCGTGTGCGGAAAGAAATGTGATCGGAGCGGCGACGGTGATCTAAAAATGGGTTGGACTAA
>QHYZ01000121.1 GCA_003225295.1 Acidobacteriota bacterium
GCCCGGCTTCACAAAAAATGGCGAGACGACCATAGGAAGGATTTCATGCTGGACTACCTGCCGCCCTACAGTCCCGAACTGAATCCGATCGAGCGGGTTTGGAAACTCACGCGTCGTCAGTGCATCCACAACCGATACGTGCGCTGGAGGAAGTCGTCGCTGCCGTGGAAACACAGTTTGGATATTGGGCTAACGGAAACGAGGCCTTGCGTCGGTTATGCGCAATTACTTAAGACGCTGCGTATAGAAGCGGTATTCAAGAGCGAATTGCAGGACCCGCAAGCCGTTGAGCGCCCGGATGACTTGAAGCTTGCTGAAGGTCGTACACGGAACCGGCAGGCCTTGCAGGTCGAAGGTTTGGCCGTCTCGCAGGTGCTAATTTGTATCTCGCCGTGTGCCGCACCACCTTGGTCAAGAAAAGTTCCCGGGGGACCACGACGTCAGCGGACATCCGGCGAGAAGAAGACTTTCATAGCGCAGACCATGAAGACAAAGACGAGAACTAAAGCTTGGGGAAAACTCGATGCCAGCCCACACTGAGGGCAAACTAGGGTCCTGTTTGGCCGGACGATTTCCTAGCTTAGCCTGCAGGAAACTTCTGCGTCATTTCTTTGCGGGATACTTATCTCGCGGCTCGATTCCATCGTCTGCGGCAGAAATCCCTGCACCGTATCGCACGTTTGTAGCATCCAATAAAAATGGCCAACGGGCTGGTTTGATGCTCGAGGGGTGAATGGAGGCGCAGGGCCAAATACCGTCCCGCGAAGCCTCTTCCCGTGTTCCTCAATTCGAAGGAGGAAATCGGATGGAAAGTTCAGCCGCCAAACAGCAACCTAGCGCAGGAGATCGTATGCTCACTGCCGAACAAAAGTATCTGCGCACCGAACTGGAACAACGCCGCGAGCGGCTTCACACGGCGGTGCACTCGCCCGCCGCTGATGCTTCTCTTTCGCAACTGCTTACGGCTGTGGATGCCGCGCTCGGGCGCATCGATCAAGGAACATTCGGGCTTTGCGAGACGTGCCATGACTCCGTTGAACCGGAACGGTTGCTGGCCGATCCGCTCGTGCGGTTCTGCCTCGACCACCTTACGAGTGCTGAACAGCGTGCCTTGGAGAGTGATCTGTCACTTGCCGCACGCATCCAGCGCGCACTCCTGCCGAAACCGGGTCTGGCACCAGCAGGGTGGGACGTGCGCTTTCACTATCAGCCCGCCAACATGGTGAGCGGGGACTACTGCGACCTTCTCGAAACAAGCGACGGGCTGCTCTTTATGTTGGGGGATGTCTCCGGCAAGGGTGTGGCTGCGTCAATGCTAATGAGTCACCTCCATGCTACGTTTCGCAGCCTCGCCGAAGCCGGTCTCCCGCTCGATCGAATGGTGGAGGACGCCAACCGCATTTTCTGCGAAAGCACTCTTGCCGGACAATTCGCGACTCTGGTTGTAGGACGAGCGGCACACGACGGTTCGGTGGAGTTTGTCAGCGCGGGCCATCTCCCTCTTCTGCACCTCCATGTTGACGGAGCAACGCCGAGGGATTCCACCGGCGTGCCTCTGGGGATGTTCTGTAACACGCGCTTCCCTGTCCAGCGACTCACATTGGCTCATGGTGACGCCGTTCTTCTGTATACCGACGGGTTGACGGAAGCACGGAATCGCGCTGGCCAAGAGTATGGTCTCCACCGAATTCGCGCGCTGGCGGCGCGGCACGTCGGGATAGCGCCTGCCGGGCTGATCTCCGAATGTCTCGAAGACTTGGTCAGCTTCGGGGAGGGTTTAAAGCAAACCGACGATTTGACGCTTCTGGTCGTGCGCCGTGCCGCGCAAGCTGGAGTATCAGTGTGACCGCGTTGTATTGCCAACCTTCAGAATCCGCTGAAAAGCTGTTTCTTCTATCGCATTTCGTCTAGATCCTCATATTGAGGACGGCCTGAGCATCGGCCATGGGAAGTTGAATGTGCTTCCGACTCGATTTACCCGGTGGGCCGTAAAGCCTGGACTTCAGGCCGGGGAATTACCGGAGACTTGCCGAGGCGTTCTCACGGGCGATTCCACATCTCCGATGTGCGCGTTGGGCTCCGTAGATGTCGGTAAATCTGTTCCCAATATGCTTGCTGTAGTTCAGATTCCTACTCAAAGCCCGCTATAGTCAGAGGCGAAACTGGGAGACAATTCCATAATAGAGTTCAAGGAGGCGGAGCATGAGAGCGATTCTAATCTCCGTAGCGATTCTATTCATGTGCGGCCCGATGCCGGCCCAACAGAGGAAACAATCTGCCATTGTGCAAAGGACGTTTGTTCCTGACGAGCCGCTGCCGTGCATCGCGTTTAATCGCATGGCCACTCGATTGGATGCCGTTTACAAAATCGAGGACGTCAGCAAGACCGACTACGACGAGGGCATGAGAAAGTACAAGAATGGCACACTGGAGGAGGGCGTGGACTACGTCATCGGCGGCAAGGACAAATACCAAAGAATTTCTTTACAGCGAGACAAGCTCGCGGAGTTCATTCGTTGGTACGCGGTGGAGGGTGGGCGCGGGCAAATGGACGCAGCCAACACGCAGTGCTCCACGGAACTAGGGGAGAGAGAAGAAAGATACGCGGGGATTTACAACCTCCGGCAGTTACAGGACGCGATGACGGTTGCGCGGGCGGAGGGTCTGCTGGCGGATGTTGCTATGGAAGGCCAGAATGCGGTGATAAAAGCTCTTTTAGAAAGTGGAGCATCGCACAGAAAAGACGTAGACCGCTACAACAAGCTGGTCGAAAGCGTAAACACATACAATAAGGCAGTGAACGATCTCGTGGTGACCGTGAATACGGCGATGGATGAACCGAAGGGCTCCAAGCTAGCGCCAATGTTGAGCTTCAACTTTGTTCGCCTGCAACCCCTAACGTGCACTGGAAGGTCACTGTCGTTTAGCAATTCGACGGCTTACCTGGCTAACCTCAGCACCATGGCCAACGCAGTGCCAACGATGCACTGCGAGTAGGTGCGCGTGGTCCACACACAAAGGGAAAAGAACTGAAGGACAAAAAACCCAAAGACCCACCCTCTAACCACGAGGGTGGGGCACTCTCGTGTGGATCCTTTTGGGGCAAACTACTAAGGTCTTATCTTTTCCGTGTGTCTGATATCCGTAAACTCCAATTCATTCTGCCCCAGCCAGCCACGCGCCTGCCCCACTCGCGATGATGATTCTTGGATGTGTCGTGGTCGATCACAGAGGGGTCATTTGTTTTGCTGTTGATACAAACTCGACAAGTGGTGAGCCGTCTGCCGTACGAGTTGAAACGTATCGCCGAGTGCGGCCTCCACATAGGGCTTGGCTTCAGCGTGCGATACTGCAAAGATGCCATCAAGAGCCGCAGCTCTGGTGACCTCCCATTGGTCTTGAGCAAAGGCTCTTTCTAGAGGACCTAACGTGGAAGAGCCGCCGATCGCCATGAGAAACTTAACGGCAAATAGCTGCGTGAAGCCGTTTTTTTGTTGCAAGTCAAGGTATCTTGCGAGTGGCGCAACTGCCTTTTGCCCAAGCGCTTCCACCTCGGCAACCTCCTGATTTGTGAGAGGTTCAAAGGTGATTCTCTTAACCCCATTTACCGTTGAATAGCAACGTGAGAGGGCCGTAGTCATTATCTGGTCTATGATCGCAGAGCTTTTTGGATCGTTCGCCTGGCCAAATCCAAGCGATGCGTATCCAATAACAATGCAGGACAACACAAGAGCATGGCGAAGGCCTCGTTGAGCTTGGTTCATTGTGTATTCCCAAATGTATAAGTCTTATCCTGGTTGGACGGATTACCCTGAATGACTAATTGAATGCGCTTGTTACTTACAGGAAGCTTTGGCAGCCTTTGCTTTCACCTCGGCCAGGGTTCCCTCGTTCTCCTTCGGGAGAGGGCCAAGGGGATAGGCCTTCCCTTCCAATGTGCGCTCCTTAGTTCTTGAGCAGGGAGCGCACGCGGGCTTCGTCCGACAGCGGGAGCCAATCGCCGGGCTTTAGGCTGGTATAGGCGTCAACCTGGTAGCCTCCGATAGAGGCGGTGGGATCGCCGGAAACCTGATCCTTCTTCAGGAAGAAAATCCCCTGCTGCTGCTTCTGGAACTTGGGAGAGTTAACCCAGGCTACATCTCTTGAGAGCGGAAAGCGCACCGCCATCTTGTTCCCCTTGGGTTTTGTTCCCTTGAGGATTGACTTGATTTGGAGAACAGCTTCATGCCAATCCGCGCTGTGTTCGGAGACGTGATAACGCGCGGCGGCGGATTTGGGTATGGTCCAGCGGTGGACATCCGTAATGCGACCAATGACCACCAAATCAGACGAGGCAATGCGGTCTTGGAGATCTTGGTCGCTGATTTGCTTTTGCATCTGGCCGAGGGCCGGTTGGCCGGTAGGGGATCCCTCGGCAGGAACTCCTCCGCCCGCGTTGAAGTCATGTCCCAGTTCCTTGACGGCCACACCGGAACCAAAGATCCAACCTTCCGTGTAGAACGTTGCTTGAGCCCCTGGTTGGAAGGCGGATGGGTCTTTCACCTCGACGGTGACGTTGTCGCCTTTCTTCAGCGAAACGGCAGCAGGCTTTTTCAAGACGGAGTCCACACGAACGACTATCGTCTGCGGCGATTGAGGGACGCCCACAAAGGAGACTGCGCCAAGCTGGCTTACCGTGCCCGAAAAGACGATGCTGGATTGTTTGGCGAGAGCAGCCTGGTTGTTCTGTCCTTCGAGGAACCGAGCAGCGGACGGTACAAGCAAGACCGTCGAGAGGATGCCGGCCAGGAAGCTTAGCGAGGAATTCATGTACGCCTCTCTTTCTCCGCGTCACGGTACGAACGCGCTTCAGGGAATCACCGGAACGCTAAAATAGAATGGATCTATAGAAACCGCCACGGGGTTGCCTGAGCCATCCGTGAGTGTCCTGGCACTGAAATCCACGGCGCGTTGGTAGCTTACGCCTTGTGGGAAATTGGCGCGGTCTGGTGCGTTGTTGGCGCAAAAAACGCCGCGGAACTCGTTCTCAACAGAAAGCAAATAGTCGTAGTCCCCCAAGTAAGGCAAGAACTGCTGCGTGGGCACATCCGCCGGGACACTCGCGAGAATGAGGTCCTGAGCGGTTACGAAGCCATTGTGCGATTGCACTACATGTGTAACCCAACGGCCGGCAGAAAGTTGCTGGTAGAGAAGACCGACGACGCCATTATTGGCCACCGCCAGCGCGATGTTCGTCGCGTTGCTGATCGTCGTTTGGGGCAGGTCCGCCTTGGACCAGGTCAGTCCGCGGTCGGTCGAGCGACGCACATGCAGGGTATAGATGTCGCCCTTGCGTCCGTGGTCGGCCCAACCGACGTACACCGTGGAACTGTTGTGGGGATCGACGGCGATGGAAAGCGTGGAACCGATTCGTTCCTGACCCAGTGTGGGCGCATTGGACCACGGAATGGAGGTGCGCTTCACGACCAGACGGCCCGGAAGTTTATCAGACGGGTCTCTAAGCGCCTGGAAAGGATGGGGGCCGGTGCCACCGGCATCGTCGCGCACGACCACGACGTCGCTCGTGGCGGTTGTTCCGTTAAATTTGCGCCAGCCGAAAAAGGCCGCGTAAACGGTATTGTCCGGAGCGACTGCCGGACGAACTGAAGGCCCATCCTGTCCCGCGGTATTGCGGGCCTCGATGGAAAACGATTTGTAGGTCACCCCACCGTCGACCGAGACGTCCACCGTTGCGGTACGGCCACTGGGCTGATTGAAATCATTGACCCCCACATAGATGTGGTCGGTCTTGGAAATGGCGAGGGCCCGGACGAAGGGCTGGTCCACGTTGCTGCGGGTGGACTGTACGTTCATAACCGCACTGGAAGAAACGTCATTGGATTCCGACTCGTCGAGCGTGATGGATGCGGCGCAAGCCAGCGTGCCAGCGTGGAGGTCCCCGCGCGGATGGTTCTCTCCCGTGGGCATGGCATGCGTGATGTCGCAGGTCATCCGCGGAACGGGAGTGATGGCATTCAGGATCCAGCTGTTGCCTCCGTCTTCGGAAACGTAGATGGGGGCATTGCTACTGCTCGAAACGGGATTGGGAGTGAATGCCGAAGCGACCATGACCTGTGGGTTGGCAGTTTGGACAGCGAGAAAAGGTTCGCTATCTTGATTGGTTTCGCCGCTGAGACTTGCGGGGATGACGTCCACAAGCTTGACCTGGGTCGGCGCAGCATAAACTGAACCTAGGGTGCGAGCGGATTGCGGGCCATCGCCTCCGACGCCAGTTTTGGGCGGAGCGTGCTTCTCAATGAGTAAGATTCCGGCAATCAGAACAAGCAGAGTAAACGCCAGCAAGCGCATCCAAAATGCGGCAAGAGCTTTCACGGCAAACGGTCTCCCCCGTTAAACAGCGTTGAATTTTAAGTCGGGCAGGCCAGCAGGCGGGCCGGGTTCCGCGTGGCACGCATATTTCGCCAGAAAAATAGTTGGCCGGGAAACCAACATACACCTAAGCAATCCTGCCGACAATGCCCCCTTGGCGAGATACTTTGCTTGGCTCATAACCGCGAGGGCCCAGGCAGGTCCACCCCTCTCCTAGCCGCATGATTCGAGCAGCGAAGCCGGGGTCAAGAGTGGGCCTAGAGCCGCGTCAGCGGGCTTGCCCCTTGACGACGACGAGAGCGAAGGGACTTCTTGTTGGCAGCACTCTTTGTTTGGGAATTAGCAAGGCGTCGGAGACTGCCGACGAATACCAGATGGAAATATGCTTTACGGCTGATGCCAAGGACGGCCATGTGCGCAGCACTAACGTTGCTGGACCGCATGGCGGTTCCCGTGTACGCTACAGAAAAGAAATCAAGAACAGTTGCAGGGAGTTTCAAGGGGGGAATCCATGATTATTTGCGATCTCTGCGGCGAAGCAAGAGATTGTCGGCAGAAGGAAATTGACGGCAAGGAATACGATATCTGCTCCGAATGCTGGAACCCGTTGGCACAAAAGCTGAGAGGCAAAGGCAGGGTGAAGAATCGGGAAACCGTGTTCCTACCAGCACCAAGAATCGTCAAAGAGCGGGAAGAGGAAGAGCCGAGGCCGCTACCGGGAGAGCCGCCTAAGATCTGGGGCGGAGGGAAGCGGCCACACTGACAAAGTGGGCAAGATGGGCGTTGCGACTCCCTCTGTATAAAAATGATGCGGCATGGTCTCTATTTTTGATTTCGGACCGCATTGTTCCAATGGCCTCAAGCACATATTTATTCATGCACGCGCACCTCAGCCCAAAAGACTATCTAATAAACGAAAATACGCAATTCCTTGCGCCGTCCGACCGAAACCGACTTGTCGTTTGCTAAAACTCCGCCCGCCTTTGATTCCATGGGCCGCACGCGAAAATAAAAAAAGACCAATCTGTGCAATATGGAACAGACGCCAATACCTGACCAACGATATATTTGGCATGCTTAGAATCCATAGATTCCCGGGGGCCAGCACGGCAAGGGGAAGGACTGGCCCCCGCGAATTATTCTCATCAAGGCAGTATCCTCATTTGCACATCCTCTTTGCCCATAGTCACCGAGCCGAAATACAAGGCAGCCCAAGAGGAACTGCACAAGAACATTTCGCGGTCAGCGCGGAGATCGTCGGAACGCCCGAAAAGTTTGATATTACCCGGGCAGGAAAAGATTCTGTCTATTCCGAAGCCCAGACTTAGAATGGTGACAGAGCCATACTTTTTCTTCGGTTCATCCGCCTGTTTTCTAGTTCGGCAAGTCCCGTCGAGGCGCGCGCCTGGCCCTAAAGTTCTTGTGCTAGATTCGACTACATCAGTCTGTGTTGGTGGTTAATCCCCTTCTGAAAGCCGCGCCAAGTGCGCGGAGTCTCCGGCCCCTGCGGCCAGGGGTGAGACAGCTATGCCGAATTCGAAGCCAAGGATCCCTAAAGCCCCAAAGCGCGGCAGCTCGCGCAAGCCGTCCCTAGAACCAGCGCAACTGTTTCGAGTTGTCGCTGAAACGACCACCGACGCCATCATCACCATCGACGAACGAAGCATCATTTTTTTTGTCAACGAAGCCGCTCAAGAAATCTTCGGATACTCCGTTTCCGAGATGATGGACCAAGAGATTACCATGCTGATGCCCGACTATCTGCGTCAGGCGCACCGGGCGGCTGTCGGACGATGTGTGCAAACGGGCAAGAAACATCCTTCCTGGACTGCTCTGAAACTCACCGGCCTGCACCGCAGCGGAAGGGAAATTCTTCTCGAAGTTTCATTGGGGGAGCATGTCCACAAGGGAAGTCGCATTTTCACGGGAATAGTCCGCGACATCACTGATCGCGATCGCGTAGATCGAGAGCTCCGCCAAGCAAAAGATAGATACGCGAAAATGATTCAGGCGAGCCCGGACGCCATCTCTCTACGAAGTCTCCCGGAGCGCCGCTACATCGAAGTGAATGAAAGCTTCACCCGTCTCACTGGCTATACGGCCGAGGAGGTGACAGGCAAGACGCCCTCGGACATCAATCTATTCGTGGAAACGGAGTGGCATCGGAACACACTTGAGAAGCTACAACGGGACGGAGAGATTCGGGAACAGGAGTTTCGATACCGCCCGAAGGGAGGGGAGATCCGATTTGCTACGCTTTCGGCCGCGCGGGTGATGCTGGACGGCCAGCCGTGTATGCTCTCGATCACGCGAGACATCACGGAGCGCAAACGAACCGAAGCCGCACTCTCTCATTTGGCGTCAATTGTGGAGTCCTCTGATGATGCAATTGTAGGCAAGACATTGGATGGGAGGATTGCGAGCTGGAACATAGGCGCAGAGACGGTCTATGGGTACTCCGCGAGTGAAGTAGTCGGACGGCCGCTCACAATTATTGTGCCTGCTGAGTACCAGGACGAGATACCTGAAATCTTGGAGAGGATCAAGAGAGAGGAGAGAATTCAGCATTATGAAACGGTTCGCGTCCGAAAAGACGGACACAAGATCAATGTTTCCGTAACCATATCGCCGATAAAAGATGCCAGCGGCAAGGTGGTGGGGGCTTCGGCGATCGCCCGCGATATCACTGCGCGGAAGCGCACCCAGGAGGCCCTTCAGCAATCGGAGTCAAACTTTCGTTCACTCGTACATGACGCGCCTTACGGAATCTATCGTGCCACGTTAGACGGCCGCCTCCTCCAGGTGAACCCGGCGCTTGTGAAGATGTTGGGGTACGATTCGGAGGCGGAACTTCTACGGTGTAACGTCGCTAGCAACATCTATCGCGACCCGCAAGTCCTTGAGCGCTTGGTCAAAGAATCTTGGCCCAAGAAGGACTTTCAAGGAGTCGAGGCCGCCTGGCAGAGGAAAGATGGACAGATCATCACCGTCAAAATGACCGGGCATGCAGTGCTAGAAAAGGACAACTCCCTTGCTCATTTCGAGGTGTTCGCCGAGGACATAACCGATCGTCGAAGTCTTGAGAGACAGCTTCTGCAGTCGCAGAAAATGGAGGCCGTTGGCCGCCTCGCTGGCGGAATTGCCCATGATTTCAATAATCTCCTCGGCGTCATCCTTGGGCACAGCGACATTCTTGACCAACACACGGGTGCGAACGACCGCCTGCGCAAGAGTGTCGAAGCCACTCGGCATGCGGCACAGCAAGCTGCTGCTCTGACCGCGCAGCTGCTTGGATTCAGCCGCAAGCAAGTCATCGAACCGAGAGTTATGGACCTAAATGCATCGGTCTTGGAAATCGAAAAGATGCTCCACCGCTTGATCGGCGAAGACGTCGAATTAGTGATCAGGCTAGACCGTAATTTGGGTTACGTGAAAGCTGATCCGGGTCAGGTGAGCCAGGTACTCATGAACCTGGCGCTCAATTCACGGGATGCCATGCCCAGCGGCGGAAAGTTGGTGATTGAAACCGCACATCTGGAACTCGATGACACTTACGTCCGGCAACATTTGGGTGCAAGGCCTGGGCCATTCATCATGCTGGCGGTGAGCGATACGGGCATTGGCATGGATGCAGAAACGCTGTCGCATATCTTTGAGCCGTTCTTCACCACGAAGGAGACAGGAAAAGGCACTGGCCTAGGGCTCTCGATGGTCTATGGGATCGTCAAACAGAGCAACGGATACATCATGGCCTACAGCGAACCGGGCAGTGGTACGACTTTTAAGATATATTTTCCGAGCACGGAAGAATCCCTCCCGGTCCAGCAGAGAGAGATGAAAATAGTGGGGGGCACAGAAACTATCTTGGTTGTGGAAGATGAACCCGCGCTGCGAGAACTGACATGCACACTCTTGGAAGACTCCGGTTATACGGTTCTCGAATCCTCGGGGGTCGAGGATGCCATCCGAACGGCGAAGGACATGCAGCGCCAAATCGATCTGTTACTTACGGACGTGGTCATGCCCCGGTTGGATGGCCGCGAATTGGCGAGCCGACTGGCCGCACTTCGTCCCGATCTGAAAGTCCTGTACATGTCAGGCTATACGGACGACGTGATCGCTCATCGAGGTGTGTTGGCCCAGGGCACGCTGCTGGTCCAGAAACCCTTTACGAGGAACACACTCCTCCAAAAGGTGCGCCAGGCATTGGACTTCCAAGCGGTGAGTTCTCTGAACTGAAAGCAGAGACCTTCAAGGACTGCTGCCGTGTCGGGGCAGCCAGAATGGCGGAGAGTCACTCGCGCCCAGCTGACCGGCCTGCAGAACTAAAAAAGGGTTGAAGGTCACAGCCGTTTTTGTTCGAAGTCACACCGAAGGGTGGGCTCCGCTGCGTTTCCATCAGACGGATGGGATTGAATGGAGGCAATCCTCAAGGGCTCGTCCCAGCGGGGATGGAAGACCACAACATCAACCGTTAACGATCCATCGCCCTGCTCCTTACACTCCACGAGCAAGGAGTCCCAGAACTCTTCTTTTCCCTCTCTGCGAATCTGCTGGCCAATCGTTACGGACACCGCATCGCTGGCAACTTCAAGATGTCCCGCATTTCTTGACGTTCGAGAGTTCGGCTTCGAGGTGGCGCTTCTTTTGCTCAAGACGCTCGCGCGGCGTCATCTGGCGCGGTGCCATTGCGTCTTTTGCGCAATCCGCCACTGGTATCAGTCCAATGCCATCACTCCTACTTTCTCCGCGTTTTGTCGATGCGCGGTCCGTCGTGCTAATTCCTACTGCCCCGCCAGCGTCCCGCTCCCGCCCGCCAGCACCGTTGTTGTCGCCGGATAGCAGCGGCACCTGAGATTGTACGGTCCATAACTCACGTGGAAGGATTGCGTAATGCTCCCGCTCCACGTCACCGGCCCGTTGCCCCCTTGGTTCTCAACCAGCAAGTCTGTACGCGAGTAACTTGTGACACGCCCGTTGCTGTCTTTCACCACGTTGACCGGCGCGCCCAGGCGTCGTCATGTCTTCGAGCGTCAGGTCGGGCAGGTATAGGCTACCGTAGCAGATGCCGTTCTGTGGGTCATAGCAATACGGTGAACTGAATGATGTAGGCTGTTGTGAACAGTAGTAGTAACCAGTCGCAATTGTCTGACTGTTTTCCGTCTGTACAGCGAGACAGCTTCCTGCCAACCCGCTCGTGTCCATGCTAAGATTCGATTAGCTATAGTTTACAGAGACATAACTTATTATGTACTATTAATATACATAACTCTGGTTATAATTACGCATCTCCGTGGAAACCTTGAGCCGCAAAGGCTTCGATGGACAACTGCGCCGCTTGCGCTCTTGGGTCCGTATCGCTGACTTGCCTTCTGGCTTGAGCGGAAGAAACATGGCAAATCGTTGCACGTAATTACCACTTAAGGCAAATATTTTGCTCACTTTATAGATATAGTATCTATAGTACTTATAAATACATACGCATCCTGGACCATACAGACATCCATGCGGGCGGGCCTCTGCCGTATCAGCGTGAAGAGGCGGCCCGGGTGTGCCCAACCTGTAGGGAATCCCCCTCGTTCACGAAGGAGAGCCTGTCAAAATTTTGGATTTGACAGGAGCGCGGTTGCGGTTTCATAGTGCCAGGACGGAGAAGGTTACCCGATGTGACGTTGACGGCGACGCATCCACAATCCCCGGTACTGCGTCTAGCGTGCACCAGTTAACTGCCTTCGTCGTGAAAGGCGATCAGTCGTTGCAGGTCCGGGTTTTAGACTTAGTTTCCTAGGGTCCAAACCTTCACTCTCTGCCTGTCAACTGCGTCGTTCTGGCTCGATTCCGCTCGGGGGAGGAAATCTTGAAAGCCCGCACACTGCTCTTAACCTATTTATGGCCACAGAGATGCGCCAGGTCCCTCTTCCGCCTTGCCGTCATTCTGGCCGCCACGCTTTCCCCCGGGTCGTGCTTCGCGCCTGCCGTTTGGGGTACTGACACCTTGCCATCAGAGGTTCCCAAGGTGGGGTCGCCCGAATCCGCGAATGTCGCGATACCAGGGCCATTGCGCTCTTTTTTACGCATGGCGGGGATCAGCCAGAAGGTCTCGCCTGAAGAAGTTATGCCTTTGCTGGCCCGCAACGTATTCGAATTGGGCTATCAGGGGCTGGGGTCCAAATCCCGGCCAACGGAATTTCTTATTCTCTTGAGCCACTACGTGCAGCAGGCGCGAGAATTGGCGACGCTGGCAGGTCCCGACGGTGTCATTCATGTTTCTAGCTGCGATGGAGCGAAACCCTTGCTGAAAATCCTGGGTTATCGAACCCGACCGGACTGCGGGCAGCGCAGCACATTCTTGGAGACCGCCGATCCGCAAAGAGCGTTTCTCACCATCGACTCGGGATTCCCCCTGCCGGAACTTGAAAAGAGTCTTCAGGAGGGCCGGGCATTTACGTATTCCTTCTCGATGTCGCGCGTACCGGCGCCGCCCCTGGAAATCGACTGGACCAAGAAAGAAAAAAAAGTTGATGTAGTGGACATGATCTTAGGCGATCCGGAGCTGGCCCGCTTTTACTGGGCCCTGGCGCGGATGGACGGCGAAACCCTGTCACTCTTGCGGCAATCGCACGCGCTAAAAAAAATGGTTCCGCAAGCCGCGGCCCTGGATTTCTACGGCAGCCACATGTGCGTGCGATCTGGGCGAGTGGTTGTGCCTGGGGGATCAGCGGCAGTCACCGCTTGGAATGAGCTGGTTGGAGCAAGCCCTGACTCTCCAGGAGAATTCATCCCCAAGTTGTTCGCCAAGGATGGCGGCTGGCTGGCGGCGTATTTTGACGACCTGTCGACCGTATCCCCGTCACAGCAGACTCATTTCACCGAACCTGGCCGGCTGCGCCGTTTTTATGAGACGTTTCGCGGAAAAGACTCTTCCGATGCCGGAACCGGCGTGTTTCGGCGGGACACCGGTCTGTTTCTTCTGGTCAGCCGCCTTCGGTGGGAGCCGAACGGCGATCCTTACGTTCCTGGAAATCTTGAGGTATGGAAGAAGATCTTCCGACAAAACACGGATTTCAAAATGATCCGCGAGGTGGGCCGCCGCTCCGCACATTGGGACCACCCAGGTCAATTGCTGGAAGCCCTGCTCGCCATTGCTCAAGTGCCCACCGAAACAGGTCCCTTGCAAAGCTATCTGATGCTTAGTGAAATCGACGGCAGGCGTTCCCCGGAACGTCGCCTTAGTCCCGCAACGGTGGCTTTACTGGCCGGCAAGTTCTCTGAGTTCAGTGACCAATATTTGGTCTTTTCAGAATTTCCGGATTTGGACGATGCCTCCATCGCAGCCTTCCTCCAGGTGGCAACCAGCCTTGACGCTATTTCGAAGAGCACTCTGCGGGGCAACGCCTTCGGAACATTTCAAGCCAGCGTCGGACTCTGGCAGATACTGGCGCGTCAGGGCGAAATCCCCGGCGCCGCTTTGAACGATTCATGGCAAAAGGTGGTTGGGCCCTTTGGCAAGGTCGCTTCTTCAACGCAGCTTTTCGACGCCGGGCGCACCGCCCTGAAGGAGCTGCTGCTCACGGCCAGCGGCAAAACGGATCCAGTTCTTCAAGACGCACTCATCAATTTGCTTGCGGGTCCGCCCCAGTCGGCTCCGGACGCCCAGCGTATGCATGACTTGATCGCCAACAGAATCCGATCGGTTTTGGATGAGCAGCGCTTGGTTTCTCTCGACACCCTCTTGGCCCTCGGTGACGGGCTGCGCGAAGTTGCCGGAGGAAACTTCTCCGGCAATACTTTGCTTCCTTTGGCTGGGGAACTCCGGGAATTCCAAATGCCCCAGCCAATTTTCCGAAATAGCGAGAGAGATCAGTGGGCCGCGGGAATTTACAATAACCGTCATACAGAACTACAGATGCGCACGAACCTGGCGAAGATAATCAAGTCGCCGAGTTCCCCCCAACAGCTCGCCGAGGCCCGCGGCCAACTCGCTCCCTTTCTACGAGACACCCTCGTAGGCCTCAATTACGCCTACTATGAGCCTCCCGGCGCCCAGATTCTCCACCATAATCCTCTTTTCGTTCGCTCGCACGATTTTGCGGGAGACACGGTCATTGGCCTTAACCGACTTTGGCAGGCGCCGCAGTTGTTCGGGGCGGGCTCCCCGGCGGGCGGAGGCGCACACTTGGTGGGATCGCTGGCCGATTTACCCTATGTTCTGGCCACCGCGGAGCAGGACTTCATCGCACCACAGAATGTGCAAGCCCTGATCTGGCGAGAGTTGGTGCCTGGTCTGTTGACCAATGCCGTGGTGCCCCGATGGTGGAACGTGAGCCAAAATGAGCTTCACGCCGTCAGCCTGTACCAACAGTGCGGCGAGGAGCTTTTGGCCGCTTCCGCTCAAAATGACGAATTGCGTAATAAGATCATGAATATCCTGCCTGATCGTATGGTCCCACGGCGCTCCGAAAGAGTGGAACAGGCTCTGCGTTCCGGACACTTGGCGGAAATGCTTTCGCAGTTGATGCCTGCGGACACTTTCTATCTGGCGGCTGAATATCAACGAAGATTTCCCGAGGAGGCCAATTCCTTCGGACCAGCCGGTCATGAGCTTGCAGCTCTCTCCGAGCGTTACCCCAACGAGGTCAACTGGGAACGTTTGTCGCGAGACTTTGGAGTGCCACATCGCGTTTTGGCGCAGAGTTACACGCGCGAACTGCTGAATCTGCCGCCTTTCCCGGTTTTCATGGGCTATTCCAGCCGCTTGTTGGCGGAGACCTGGGATTCCAACAACCTATACTGGGCGCGCCTAGCCGACGAAAAACACTATTCACCGGTGATGCTAAACCGTCTGGTTCCTGAACTTACGCGTCGCATGGTCGAGAAGATTTTTGCCACTGATTTCGAAGATTGGCCGGCGCTGCTGCGCGCCGCTCGAGAAGCCGGCGAAGAGTTCCGGCAAGGCAAGATCTCTGCCTTGTCAGGAAATGACAGTATTCCCCGGCCCTAGATCAGATCGGTTGGCGCAATTTTTCAGGGCAAGGCTACGGCCGGAAAAACGACAACAGGGTGCGATATGCGACTAAAACCTACAAAAAAACGAAGTCTCTTGATCGTGGCGCTTGTTTTAGGACTGCTGCCTGTTTCCACCTTTCGAACCACGGCGCAGCAGGACACCACGCGCCTTCACGTTGTCGTCAACCTGGTGCAGTTGAATGTGGCCGTGACCGACAATAAAGGCAACTATGTAACCAGCCTTCATCCTTCGGATTTCGCGATCACTGAAGATGGCCTCTCGGAGAAGATTGCCACATTTGAAGAAGGGAATGGTCCCACCGCCAGATTGGTTGACATTACTGCCGATGCTGGGAAGAACGGTGCAGACGAATCCGTCTCCGCCGAAGGGCGCAGTCGGATGCAAGATGGGGTGCCGGGCTCTTCTTTGGAGGACCGGCTCGAGACGCTTAGTTCCACCCTGGCTGGCTCCAATGTCTTCATCCTGTTTGATACCAGCAATTACATGTACCGTGGCTTCGTCTTCGCGCAAGATGCCATCGCCGACTTCGTTCGCTCTCTGGAGAGCGCGGACAAAATATCCTTCTATTCCTATAGCCGCAACCTTTACCGGGCCGCGGCTTTGACTTCCGACCGATCGGAGGTGGTGCGCGGGGTGCGCACGAGCGTGGCGGGAGACGATGCTGCGCTTTATAACTCCTTGCTGCTGACGGTTCAGGATGCCGGCCAGTATCCGGGAAGAAAGGCCATCGTGGTGTTCTCGAACGGCCCCGACAATGCCAGCACCGTGCCCCCCGAAGATGTTGCCGAGCTGGCCCAATCGGCAGGCATACCTATCTACATGATAAGCACGACCGAGGCGCAGCTTCAGCCCGTTTCTACGGCAGTTTTTGACCGTATGAGCGCCGCCACCGGCGGCAAGGCCTATTTTGCCAAGAGTTGGCGGGATGAAAAAAATGCGTTTGCCTCTATCCGCGACGACCTAGCGCATCTTTATTCGTTTAGCTATTATCCCCAGCCGAATCCCAATCGTGGATGGCGCTCTATCAAAGTGCAACTGGTAGGCGAACGCTTGAAGAAGTATCACATCCGGACGCGCAAGGGATATCGTCCCAGAACGAACCGGTTTTCGGCCGGCAATGAGCCAGCGGCTGCTCCAGAGTCCGTTCCGCACTGAGGCAAGAGAATCCCGCATGGTTGGAATTGAAACTCCTTGATCAAACGACAGAGCGGGCGCTCTGCCTGCGGAGGTACGGCGTGCGACCAGTGATCGTGCTGACTTTGGCGGTGCTGGCGGGCTTGCCGGCCTTGGCCCAAGGAGCCAAAACGACAGAGAAGCCCCTGGCCCTGATGGTTCGCCGCACGGTCCAGGATATGGGCAAGGACGCGCTCATGCCCCCCATGCTTTCCTACCTCTTGAGACTGACTCCCCACCCGGAGACCGTGGCGGTGAAACAGGTTGCCGCTAGAATCAGAGGAACGGATATGATCGGCTTCAATGTTTCCGTGAAAAACCATGGAGACATCGTCATCTTCCGTGAAACCCCCACCGTCAGGATCTACTTTCTGACTTCTCCGGCAGGAGTGTTGCGCAAGGTGATTGAGTCCCGCAAGCCGGAGAATGGCAACGGCGAATTTCAAACCACGGAATTGCGCCCCTCCGCTCTGAAGAAGCGTTTTGAGAAAGAAAGGCAGTGCTGGATGGATGTGGCGACGAACACGGCGCTCTCCTCCGAATGTTATTTCGCGGCGAATTAGGGCGCGCGTGGTGCAGGCGACTTCTGAGATCAAAGCGCTTCCGAGACAGGCTAAGTTTAGTCCCTGATAATTCGCAGTCCGTCCTTAAATACTCCCAATTCGCTGTGGAATCGATGCTTGGTGGCATCGACCTCAAGCCGATTTTTGAGGAGCAGTTTTGCTTCCTCGGCGGCAGCGCGCAATTCGGGACGCTTGTCGATGTCGCTTAAAGCCAAGACTGCATTGGCGAGACGTTGCAGGCAGTTCTCTAACTCAGTGATCCGCTTCACGACCTCGGGCGCGGACGTCTGCGCCTTGACGTAGGCATCGAGTGAGACTTCGCCTTCGATCTTCTCAACGTATTGGGAGATAGTGGTTTCCCCGTCATTTACGGGATGGACGGCACGAGGAACGATGCCTGCAAGTGGATCGGGATCCGCCATGGAACATATTATAAATCGGAAAGCCGCCAAGTGGAAACTGAGCGGGCCAACTGAACGCTCCCGCTCATCCCGAGCATATAATACTGCTATGCAGGACATTAAGCTTATCGTCGTCCAGACGTACGGTAGCCGCCCTGAGGCGGACTTGGCCAAGGGCGCGCTCGAAGACGCCGGCATTCGATCCATGATTCAGGCTGATACAGCGGGAGGAATGCGTGAACACCTCGCGTGGTCCGGCGCGGGGTTTCGCGTTTTGGTGCGTGAGGAAGACGCAACCGTGGCACGTGATGTGCTTACACCATCCGTTCAGAGCGACGAGAGCGCTGACGCAGACTTCCCTTGACTCTCAATCACCCTCGGGCCGGCTTGCCTAGAAATCCTCGCTCTGAATTGATGATTTGAAAACATCCTTGTGCGGAGGCGAATTCGCGAGCCAGAAGTAGCCTCTGTGAAGCGAGACCGCATTCGCAAATCAATATTTGCGTTCTTGTCGAACTCGATGGTAAAGATAGAGGAACTCGATGAAGAGGACAGACCCCTCCGAGAGGTTCCCTTGAAAAGGAGACTGAGAGTCAGTCGGCCTTACTAGGGGGAAACGCGACGCTACGAAACAGCGCGAATTGAGCGCCGGGTTTCACCCGGAAGCTGGATGGCACCGCCGCATTCCCGGCTCCAGCAAAAGCCCTCCTTGGGAGGAGGTTTTTGCAGGATGGCCACAACCAGTCAACGAGTATTTATCGAGTCCCTTTCTGATTTTGTGCAACAAGAAGTTGTTCTCCGCGGTTGGGTGTGCCGCATGCGGGTACTGGGGAAAACAACCTTTGTCGTTCTGCAGGACTGCTCCGGGGAAGTCCAATGCGTCGCTACTCCCGAGTCGATCAAAGAACATCATTTAAAGCTCGAAGATATAGTTGAAATCGTCGGACGAGTGCGGCAGGAGATTCGCGCGAAATTGGGATATGAATTGGACATCCTTCAAGTGCGCGTCCTCAATCGCTCGGGACAGCATCTGCCCTTTAATTCATTTTCTGATGTCGATTCAGTGGGTTCAGAAACGCTGATTGAATATCGACCGCTGGCGCTTAGAAATAAAGTCGTGGGCAACGTATTTCGGGTTCAAGCAGCCCTGCTGACGTTTTTTCGGGAGTTCCTCACAGAGCGCCGCTTCACGGAAATAATCACCTCCAAGTTAGTTGCGTCCGGCACTGAAGGCGGGACGAATCTTTTCGAGGTCAAGTATTTTGACCGTGTTGCCTACCTGGCTCAGAGTCCGCAGTTCTACAAGGAACACGGCGTGGCCGGATTCGAGCGGGTTTTTGAGACGGGTCACGTTTACCGCGCTGAGCCACACGCCACCAGCCGGCACCTGACCGAATATTATTCGCTGGACCTGGAGTTTGGCTTCATCGATGGCCCAGAGGATGTGATTCAGCTCGAGCGTGAGCTGCTGACTCACATTTTTGATGGCGTAAACAAGAACTATGCAAATCTGCTCAGTTCGTACAGAGAGCAACCGCTTCCATCCATGCTGGAGGTGCCTTGCTGGGAGTTTAGCAACTGCCTCGAACTCCTGAAGGCGAGTTTCAAGCGGACCGATTTAACCGACGATCTCGACCCGCAGGCAGAGCGACAATTGTGTCAACTTGCGGAGACGGAAACCGGTATCCCGGCCGTATTTGTGCTGGGTTTTCCGCTGTCGGGGCGCCCGTTCTACACGGCTCCGCGAGGAACGAAGGGGGCAGCAAATAGTTTTGATCTGTTGTTTCAGGGAGTTGAGATTACGACCGGCGGCCAAAGACTTCATCGCCGCGAAGATCTCGAGCAGGCTCTGCAGGGACGCGGAATCGATCCTGCGAATTTCCAGAATCATCTAAGGATGTTCGACCTCGGAATGCCCCCTCACGGAGGTTTGGCGATTGGATTGGAGCGATTGACTGCCCAGATTCTGAACCTTCCCAACGTACGACAGGCAACACTCTATCCGCGGGATAGAACCAAATTGACGCCTTGAGGAGTCGCTACAAGTCCCCGGTCCGCTCTCCCGCCGGATTCCGCTTCGTTCGCGTTAACGGACATCTGTATTCGGGATTGGCTCAGCGGCTGGCCCACCGAGAAGCTTGAGGTTCAGTGCCCCACCAGTGAACAGCATTTCCTCGATGGCACCGTCCACCGCCGATTGATCGAGAATGCTGTCCGTCCCTAACTCAATTTTGAGTTGAGCGGCTCGACGCATCAATTCCTTAATGAATGCCGGACTGGCCCTCTCGGTGCGCCGCACGAGTAAATCCATGATGGGCGGCGATACCTCCAGGCCACCGGAGTAGAGCTGAACGAGCTTTCTTCGACCCTCCTCATCAGGCAAGGGAAACTCGATGGCCTGGTCGATACGACCCGGCCGCGATGCCAGCGCTGGTTCGAGGTGGTCCGGACGATTGGTAGTCAGGATGAAAATCACGTCAGCATCTTCCCGGAGTCCGTCCATTTCGTTTAGTAGCTTGTTGAGTAGTATTTCCTGACCCGGGTTGTGCATCTGCTCGCGCTCACGGGCGATGAGGTCGACGTCTTCGATCACCATCATTGCTGGCTGCAAGAAGCGCGCGAGCCGGAAGTACTCTCCGATCAGCCCGACCTGTTCTGCGGTGATAAGCAAGGTGGTGTGTTGTGGGAGCTGGGAGGCGAGATAGTGGATGGTGTGCGTCTTGCCCGTTCCAGGCGGGCCATAAAACAAGAGCCCTTTCTTGGATGTGAAGTGCAACGCTTTGATTCGCTCCCGCGCTGCGACGAAGCCAGCAACGTTTCGATCGAGCAGCTTCAGTGTCTTTAGCGGCAGGATGACATCTTCACGCTTGACCGCACGCAGTCGATGAACTTTTACGGCCCCGCCCCGACCCAAGTAGTCGTGCTGGCTCTCCAGTGAGATCACCCGTCCGCGATAGGTACGTCCCGCTCCGACTCGAACTTCGAGATCCCGGAAGAACTCTTGTGAGAATTGCGCTCCTTGTTCACCCTTGGAGACGGCAATTTCAACGTGTACCCCACCGACCATGCCGAATCTCATCGAAGGTCCCAAGAGCACGGCGAACGCCAAGGAGTGATCCTTCGATAGCCATAGGCCATTTTTCAGACAGCGAACGGGAAGCGGATCACCAATGTCAACTTCGTCGTGCTGCAACGGGCCAATGTCCATTGGGAAGGGCCCAGCGGCGAACAAATGTGCCAGGGTCGGAGTTTCATGCCCCATCTGCGCATGAATTCCAAGAAGCCTTGAAGCAGGGCGGTCTTGGAATATTTGATCGACGGCCATCTGAACATCGACGCGAGAGATGATTGGAAATTCTCGGGCTGCCGTTACAATCTCCCCAAGCTGCACACCTTCAAAATGTTTCTGCAGAGCCTTCCGCAGGGCAGATTTTCCACTAACCGCTCGCCATACATAGCCGATCATTCGATTACCTCTCGAAGGGCATTTATGGCTGTAATTTCGGGACGCCCTCTAGGCCTTCGTCCCGTATGAACAGCTGCCACAATTACAATACCGACCGCGACTAATGCGGCGCAGTGCCTTCGATCGGAGCCACTCTCGGCTGTGCGCCTGCCGGATTGAGCGCAAGGTTCACCCGCGCGCCGGACTGGATTAGCTGGGTTTCGCCGGGACCCTGGAAAAAGGTGAATCCCGGGCGACCCTTCCAAGCCTGCGGTCCCCCAAGCCTGATCCCGTGCTGCAAGGTCACGTCGTGGATCCTTGTGACCATGGCTTCGTACTCCCTGTCACCCTGCCGGTGTCCGGAAAAATTGCCCAGGTCGGTACTGGCGGCGAAGATCACATCGATCCCGGGAACGGAGGCAATCTTCTCGGCGTTCTCGACACCGATCGGGGTTTCAATCATGATCACCACCATCATGTTTTCATTGGCGGTCTCGCGGTAGTCGTTTCCCCACAAAGCCCCGTACTGGCCGTTGCCTTGGCTGCGCCGACCCTCAGGCGGATACTTGGACCACTTCACCGCTGCCTGAGCCTTCTCCACCATGTCGACCGTCGGAACGATAATCCCCACCGCACCGATGTCCGTCGCTTTCTGGATATCGCCCTCCGTCGCGTCCGGGACGCGAATAAAAGGCATCGCCGGAGCCCCCCTGCAGGCCCAAATCATTCTGGCCACGTCCTCAAATGTAAGGGGGCTGTGCTGCATTTCGATCCACAAGAAATCGTAACCGGCGTTCGCCATCGCGCAATAGATATTCGGGTCGGGAGAGAAAACGGTAGCCCCGACAATCTGCTTGCCTTCCATGAGTTTCTGCTTGGCCGTGTTGTAAAGTCGCACGGGCACCTTTTGCCGTGGCACTTGCGCCTTTCCAGGCGCTATCCAGTACAAGACCATACAAATCACAATGAATGAGACAACTTGCTTTGCTCGCATCAGTTTCTCCTTGGGCAGAAGCATCATTTCAAGCTGCCGCAAGAAACTTAAAATACGCTAGCGAAAACAGGCGCACCCCCGCGCCAGGTGACTCGCCATTCTTACATGAATGGCGCCCCACCAGTGACATTACCGGGCGCGAGAATAGCCCATACCGATGAATGCGGCCGTTCCCAGCATTCGTTATCGACAGCCACGCTCCGTGGCGACAGAAACTCGCACTGTGGAAGCGGCGCAGCAAGTTGGCCGCCTTCGCTCGTGTGGCGAAACATTTCGACAGCCTCCTGCGTCTCTCCGGTAGACCCTTTCACTAGGCCCCTTACAACAAGGGAGGCAACATGAGTTCCACCAAGAACCCAGGCAGATTCGCAGGCTTACTGTATGTACTCATGTCAATCCTCGGCTTCTTCGCCATGGCCTATGTTCCCAGCAAGCTGATCGTGCACGGAAACGCAACGGCGACGGCTAACAACATCTCGGCCTCCGAGACGCTCTTTCGCCTCGGCATCGCAGGCGAACTTATCGGCCAGGCCGGTTTTATCTTCGTGGCCCTGGCTTTGTACGATTTGCTCAAGGGGGTCAGCCGGCGGCACGGCTCGCTCATGGTGACATTGATTGTGGTCTCGATCCCCATAGCGTTTCTGAATGAGCTGAACTCCATCGCTGCCCTCGTCCTCGTGCGCGGGGCTGACTTCTTATCCGTATTCGAAAAGCCTCAGCGGGATGCGCTGGCTATGCTGTTCCTCAATCTGCATGGTCACGGATTTGGTGTCTGCGAAATATTTTGGGGTCTGTGGCTCTTTCCGCTCGGGCTGCTGGTGTACCGGTCGCGATTCCTGCCGCGTTTTCTGGGCGTCTGGCTCGTCTTCGCCGGCGTCGCCTGGGTGATCCTGAGTCTTACGGGCCTACTCGTGCCGCAATATCAGGGCAACGTGTTTACCTACGCTCAGCCCGCCTTCTTCGGGGAGATAGCGCTCATGCTGTGGCTCGCCATCAAGGGCGCTAGGCCGCCAGCGCTGGACGCCACAGCCTTGTCGTCGGCGGCGGCCCGATAAAAGTCGCGTTACCGGACTTCTGTTTATTTTCTTGGGGACAGCTTTCGGCGCTTCCGAGCTGGCGAGCGTGGCGCGGCGTTGCGGGTGACAAACTGATGGGCCATGCGGAGCAAGCCCCGCAAACAATCGGGATTCACGCGAGAGAGGCGAACTAGCACGGAGCTATAGCCGACGTAGTGTTCGGTCACATAGTAAACATCGGGGGCCGCAGCGAGCAACTCGGCGCGGTCATGGAAATCCACAGAGACAACCAGCGAAGCGGGTTCGGCCGACCGATGTGCGGGGAGACAGGCCAGGAGTTTTCCATGGATCTTGAGCGCCGGTTGCCCGTACGCGGTGCTCTCCTCCACACCGGGCAACCGCAGCCCGATATTCCGCACGGTGTCGAAGTTGATTGTGCTTCTGGGCATTGCTCGCCACCATTCCCTTAGGACCCACTGCTCTTCTTCGGTTCGCTAGGCCGATCAGATTCGAGCGTGCCACTTGCATTATAGTCGTTGTGGCTCCTCGAGCGTGTCCTTGCTACGCCGAACCAGTACCTTTCACAGTGGCCCTTTGGAGCTATTTCTCAACTGCATTACCGCGTGAGTCAGGCGCCGTTTTCCTGGAGCCCTTCCTCTCTACGCTGCGCTGGGCGCTTGCTCGCAGTTGATCGACCAGGGTATGCCGAATTGATCGACCAGCGCTCCAAAGCGGACGGACCAGAAGGTTTTCTGGAGAGGCATTTGCACTGTGCCGTTTTCCGCAAGCGCGTGAAATATCCGTTCTGCATCCGCTGGGTCATCGATGCCCAGCAGCACGGTGAAACCCTTTGGTTGTTCATACTGCTCGGGAACAGGGTCGCCGCCCATCAA
>QHYZ01000276.1 GCA_003225295.1 Acidobacteriota bacterium
GAGCGGGTCAGCAACCCGTCCTTCTACGGTGAACTCATGAAGATGGGGTTCGAAGCTGGTTCGCTGCCGGACTTCGCGGAAATGGCCGAGATCACGTTCGTGGACACGGTGGTTTCCCACGAGCCGTTCACGAACGGAGTTCTTTTTCACGAGTTGGTTCACGTAGTCCAGTACGAGAAGCTAGGATTGATGGAGTTCGCGGCCACGTGACAGGGTTTTTATCTGGGGGCTCCTACTTTGCAATCCCTCTTGAGATGAACGCGTACGAACTCGACGCACGATTTGCGGGTTCGCCAACGAGACCCTTCTCCGCGGAAGCTGAGGTTCAAGCGTGGATTTACGGGGGCAGGTTCTAAGTTTGTCCCAAGGGCCCAGTCGGACTCGGCAAGTCCCTGCTCACGTTGACTAGGCTGTGGGTGCGACCTAAGATTGCGCCAGTCTCTGCCCATGATTGGCCAAACCATCTCGCACTATCGCATCCTGGAAAAGCTCGGAGGGGGCGGGATGGGCGTCGTCTATAAGGCTGAGGACACGCGACTACATCGCTTCGTCGCGCTCAAGTTTCTGCCTGAAGATGTAGCCCGAGATCCTCATGCGCTTGCCCGGTTCCGGCGCGAGGCCCAGGCCGCGTCTGCCCTGAATCACCCCAACATCTGCACGATCTATGACATCGGTGAGCAGGACGGGAAAGCGTTCATTGCGATGGAGTTTCTGGAAGGCGCGACGTTGAAGCACTGCATCGCCGGTCGTGTCATGGAACTGGAAACTCTGCTCTCGCTTGGCATCGAGATCGCCGACGCGCTCGACGCCGCGCACGCGAAAGGAATCGTTCATCGCGACATCAAGCCCGCTAACATCTTTGTCTCTGATCGGGGCCACGCCAAAATCCTCGACTTCGGCTTGGCCAAACTGTCTCCCAAACCAGTATCAGGAACAGAGCCGACCGCCGTGACCCTCGACGTAGAGGAGCATCTCACCAGCCCCGGTACGGCTCTTGGCACGGTCGCCTACATGTCGCCGGAACAGGTCAAGGGCAAGGATTTGGATGCGCGAACCGACCTGTTTTCCTTCGGTGCCGTGCTGTACCAGATGGCCACCGGGCAACTGCCGTTCCGAGGCGAGACCTCGGGAATGATCTTCCACGCCATTCTGGAATTCGCCCCCGTGCCACCGGTGCGGATCAACCCTGAGGTTCCGCTTAAGCTCGAAGAGGTCATCAACAAGGCACTGGAGAAAAACTGCAATCTCCGGTATCAGCACGCCGTCGATATGCGAACGGATTTGCAGCGGTTGAAGCGTGATTCCGAATCCAGTCGCCGGGCCGTAGAGTCCGGTACGCACTGGAGGCGATACAAAAGGGGAGCTGCAGGGATTGCGCTGGCAGCACTGACCATCTTGGCGGCAGCGGTATTCGGTGTGTACTCGCTGCTGCATCGTCCACAGCCTGCTCATTTCCAGAATTTCACGATCACCCAGGTGACCAACACGGGCAAGGCTGGTCTCACGGCCATCTCGGCGGATGGAAGATACGTGCTGACGGTGATCAACAACAAAGGACTGCAAGCCTTGTGGCTGCACAACCTTCCAACCATCAGCGACGTGCAAGTGATTCCGCCTGCGCCAGTTTCCTACAAGAGCCTCGCGTTTTCGCCGGACGGAAATTATCTTTATTTTATCAAAGCGGTAGATACAACGAGCTCGAACTTCGATCTGTTCCGTGCGCCAGTGCTTGGGGGGACCCCTCAAACCATAGTCCGGGGCCTTGATAGCGACATTACATTCTCTCCCGACGGGAGGCGCATCGCCTTCGCTCAAGCGAATGATCCGGAGGCAGGCAAGTACAGGTTGATAACATCCAATCTGAATGGCGGCGACGAGCAGGTTCTGAATGCCGTTGCTCCAGCTTCTGATGCCCCTTCGTTCATCGCCTGGTCTCCGAGAGGCGAGCAGCTGGCGTATAGATTGTTCAAGCCGGACCAGGCCCTTGGAGGAATCGCACTGTTCGATATCGAAACCAAGAAAATAAGTAGATTCGCCACCTTTGATGACAAGCTCACTCTGGACTTCAAGTGGCTCCCAGACGGGCGTGGACTCCTGGCGTTATATTCGCGAAAGGGACCAGATTACTATCAGCGGTCACAGATCGGATTCATTCCTGAGGGGGGAGAGCAGCTCCAGCCCGTCACTCGCGATCTCAATAGTTACGCCACACTAAGCCTCTCGGCTGATGGAAAAACTCTAGCGACTGTGGAGACCAAGACCATGCAGAATCTATACGTCCTTCCAGCCGCAGGTAGCCAGTCGCCAACGGCGAACCCATTGCTTCCCCAGGGACTGAATGTTTACGGCTTCGATTGGGCCGCCGATGGGACTCTGATTTTCAGCGACTTCATTCGCATATTCCGGATCGACAGTGACCGGAATGCTCCGACACTGCTGGTTGGCGATGGCGATGCAAACGCAGCGATTGTTGAATTGGCGGGCTGCGGGACACACTACATGGTGTTCTCCTGGGCATTCCATGGCGGCGCAAACTCGACGAACGTCTGGCGTACTAGCGTCGACGGCACAAATCCCGTGAAATTGACCGACGGAAAGGACGATCGAGCTCCGGTGTGTTCGGCGGACGGAAAATGGGTGCTTTACTGGGACCTTGCGTTGCAACAACTTTGGCGCGTACCGATCGGCAACCCGGGAAAACCCGAACAGTTCCCGGGGAGCGCTGTTCCTCGAACCTTTCCCACAGGGACTGCGTTGAGTCCATCTCCCGACGGAAAGCTTCTCGCTTATGTCCTGGCTACCATGCCAACAGCGGAGGGATCAGATCAATATAAGATCGCGCTCCTGGAGCCCTCTTCGACGCCTTCGTCACCACGGCTGATTGATGCCGACGAGCGGATTTCGAATGGCGGCTTGAACTTCACGCCGGATGGGAAGGCGGTGGCCTACACGATCCGCGAAAACGAGGTGGACAATCTTTGGGTGCAACCGCTCGATGGCTCGCGTGGCCGACAGATTACCCACTTTGATTCGGAGCAGATTCTCAACTTCCGTCGGTCTCCCGACGGCAAAAGCCTTGGCATACTCCGCGGCCATACCGAATCCGACGTCGTCCTGCTCCGGGAATCCAACCCTTAAGGTCATCGCGGTGAATACTCTTCTATACGTGCGCTTGCCCATTTAGGCCTCGCGCGGACTTATGCCCTCTCCAGCGACACCGCCAAAGCCCGCGCCGCATATCATATAAGGATTTCCTCACGCCCACCCTGACATCCCCCATCCTCATCACTGCGAAGGCGGTACTCAAAGTTGCAGTGATTTCTGTGCGGAAACCCGTCTCGCACTCATGCCGATGACAGGGGGCCGACTGTTTTGTATCAGGGAGTCTCGCTTTGGAGCAACTTTGGAGCAGGCCAAGGATGGCTCGGAACTCGTAAGCGCAACCGTCGCAACGACTTAGGTTGAGTTTGCGTCCACTTAGAAGGCAGGTGCTCTATCCAACTGAGCTACGGGCGCATTAGGCATTGATTCTAAGACATTTGCGCCTCGTGGGCACTCTGTTTTGGATGTATTGACCCTCTGCGTAAAGGGCAGACGCTCAATGAAACTGCGCCACGGACCAATCCGTTGCTACTCATTTGATTCCAGTAAAGTTGCAAAACCGATTCGACCTCCCATTCTTCCGGAATCCTGGAGCAACTTGGAGCAATTGGAACGGGCGGGGACATCGTCTCGGGCGCTTGCCCCATCCAGAAGTTGTTGCTGTCTTACGGAAGGCGCTTGCTTCTCATGATTGACCGCAATCCGCCAAATGGAACGTGATTTTCGGCTTGACTTAAACTTCGCAAAATGCGAAGATTTGTCATGCGGATCGTCAGCCGGAAGGCGATTAGAGAAGCGACCGCAAGGCACAGCGAATGGGGCGCATCTCTAAACGCTTGGTGCAAGATCGCGAAGAACGCGGATTGGAAAAACTTTGCTGAGGTTCGGAACAGTTGGAGAAATTCAGATATTGTTGGGCGCTTCGTTGTTTTCGATATAAGCCATAATAAATGCAGGCTGATTGCCACTATCAAATACAGATGGAGAATGGTTTACATCCGACGCATTCTGAGTCACGCCGAATACGACGAGAAGGAGTGGCAGAAATGATCATTGCTGTGCCCGAAAAATACGCACTCGAAGTCGGCTCGCCAACGCCGATCACATCCGGGCGTCAACATGAACAGTACCTGCGCGTCTTGGACAAACTGGCAAGCAAAGATAATCCAACCACTGAAGACGAGAAGTATGCCGAAGTCTTGATGACCCTAATCGAAGCGTACGAAGAAGAGCATCATTCCATTCCTGATGCTTCCCCGGTCGAAGTCCTCCGCACGTTGATGGATGCGAATGGTCTGCGCCAGAAAGATCTTGTTCCAATCTTTGGCTCTGAAAGCATCGTATCCGAAGTCTTGCATAAGAAACGTGGCCTCAATAAAACCCACATCGAGAAATTGAGCAAACGATTTAATGTTTCTCCGGCAGTGTTTTTCTAAATCGCTGCTTCGATTCGGCGCGCCCTTGGCCCGGTTCTCAGTTCAAGGGCCTCGCCTTCCGTTTTTCAGTGCGTAGCTTCACGCCTCGATTTACGAATAACTGGATACCTGAGAATCTTGAACTGTAAAGGTTGGAGCAACTTTGGAGCAGGCCAAGGATGGCCCCGAACTCGTAAGCGCAACCGAAGCAACGACTTGGATTGAATTTGCAGCTGCTTAGAAGGCAGACGCTCTATCCAACTGAGCTACGGGCGCTCTCTCCCTAATTTCTCATATTACAACTACTTACGCTACAACCTGCTCTTCTGCGCCCATATGTCAAGTTTTATTGCAGAAAAACTTGACAGATTTTCGAGGTGCGCCGATACTTTCGACATGGGAAGACGCGCTACACCGTCAAAAGGCTCAAGCCGGGTCATGGCCTTCGTCCGCCAGCAGATCGAACGCGGCGGCGAACGGCTGTGGCGGCTTGACGACTTCCGGAACCTGCCCTTCGAGGCCGTCGCGCAGGCCCTCTCGCGCCTGACGCGGCAGGGGCGGCTTGAACGCCTGAGCAAGGGCGTCTACTACAGCACCCGGCAGACGGCCTTCGGCAAGAGCCGGCCGAACCCGACCGCAATCCAGAAGCTCGCCTCACGGCGCAAAGGCGTTTTCCCTGCGGGAATCGCCGCCGCCAATCTTCTCGGATTCACGACACAGACGCCGCGACGGAGCGAGATTTCCACCAGCGCCCTCAGCCTGCCCCGCAAACTCGTCGGCAGCGACACCGTCATTCATACGCGCAGGCCGGAAGCATGGGCCAGCCTTTCCGAGAGTGATGCGGCGCTGCTCGATTTTCTGCGCCGCGCGGGAAGAACAAGCGAGCTCTCGCCGGAAGAAACCATCCGCCGCACCGTCAAGCTTTTGACTGAAAAAGGACGCTTCGAGCGCCTGCTCCGGGCTGCGGCTTCCGAGCCCCCGCGCGTCCGCGCGATGATCGGCGCCATCGGCGAACAACTCGGCAAGAACCGCGCGGCGCTGCGCCGCCTGCGCGATTCCCTGAACCCCTTCTCGCGGTTCGACTTCGGCCTGCTAGCCGGACTGCGGCACGCCCGCAACTGGCAGGCCAGGGAGCGCCGCTGACATGAAGCTTTTTGAGCACAAGGATTTCGAGCAGGCGATACTTGGCGCGGAGCGGCACTTCCACGCGCGCAAATTGCGTCCCGCGATCATCGAGAAGGATTACTACGTCGCGGAGGCGCTGCGCATCATCGCCGCCGCGGCTCCCAACAAGATCATCTTCAAGGGCGGCACGAGCCTCGCGAAAGGCTGGAATCTGATCCAGCGGTTTTCAGAAGACATTGATATTTTCCTCGATCCCCTCGCCTTCAAGCCCGCCCTCGGCAAGAACGCCATCGACCGTGAACTCAAAAATCTCCGGGATGCGGTCGGCGCCCACCCCGCGCTCACGTTCGTCGCGGCGGAGAGCCAGACCATCGGCGGATTCGGGCGCAACGACCGCTTCTCCTACACACAACGCTTCGGCGGCACCGGCGAAGTCGCCAACCGCGTCCTCCTTGAAGCCGGAACGGCGAGCGGCCGCGAGCCCACCAGTGTCGTCGAGCTGCGCTCCTATCTGGGACAGTTCCTCGAGGAAACGCGCACGTCACTGGGTGCAGACGACGAGGGACGCTTTCCCCTGCGCCTGCTGCATTTCCGGCGGACCTTCGTCGAAAAAATGTTCGCCATCCACGGCAAAGTGGAACTGCTCAAGCGCGACAAGACGCCGCTCGGAGCCTATGCGCGGCACTATTACGACCTGTTTCAACTGGCGGCGCAGGCGGAAGTCATCGCCATGCTGAAGTCCAGTGAATACGCCGCCATAAAGAAAGATTACGATGCGATCAGCCGCGAATACTTTGCGAGAAGCTATTTCTATCCGGAAGGGATGAGCTTCGCCAAAAGCGACGCCCTGTTTCCGCCGCCAGAACTCGCCAAGATCATCAGCCTCGAATACGAGGCACAGTGCGAGTTGCTTTGTTATGGCCCATATCCGTCCTGGGAAGAGATTCAGACAAAATTCAAGGAAATCCGGGACCTGTTGTGACCACCGTCGTCGAAATCTGTTGAACGCATTTCCGAGCGTGTGCGGCGTCGCCGAGCCTCCCGTCTCGGCAATCCGGTAACGATCCCTCACGCAAGAAATAATAAGGACAGCCGTTCCGGCTGAATTTTTCCCATTCATCAAGAGGGGGACGGCGTCCCTCTGGGGCGTCAAGACGCAACGCGCCGACAGGCTGGTTTTGGTTCCCCCCGTCCACCTCCGCCGGTCGGCGCTAATCTCAGCAGCTATCCTCGACCGGGGTCATAGAACGAGGACTTCATCTATCTCGATGGACCCCTGGGAGAACGCGTCATCTCAACCTGCAAAAGATCTTGCCGGCGAGTACAGACCGCACCAGAATTTCCGGAATTGACAGTGCCAGAAATCTCCGGAACCCACATTTGTTCCCAATTTGTTTGCAACTAGCGACCAACTAGCGTCCAAAACCCCTCGTTTTGGGGGTCAACGAACCGTAAGGGCAATTGAATCATCAAGACTTCGTGAGTGCCCTCCGGGCTCATAACCCTAGCGGCTATTGGACGGGAACCGTGAAGGGTGAAGAATGGCGCTCACAAACGTAAAGAACCGCCACCGCAGACTTCTCTTCGGATGCGTCACCGTGGCTCGTAGAGAGCACCGCACTGATCCCTGGGGATATTTCAACCGTATCGCCTCGACGCGCTTGTCAATTTCAGCTGCTTCCTGTTCCCCGTCGATTTTGTGCAACGCATTGGCATGCGCTGCAAGGGAATCAGCCAAGAATGACGAGTACCGCCCACCCCAGGCGCGCTCCTTGATTTCAAGTGAACGTCTGCGGAGCAGCTCGGCCTCAACATATTTCTGTTGATCCTCGTAGACAACGGCGAGGCGGTCGAGCGCGGTGCCAATTGGAATCTGATTCCAGCTGATCTTAGCCTCAAGCGTTTTCCCATTTCGCCATGGTCGCCAACCTCTCGACCACCGAGCAACTTGAGATCTTACGCTTTCCTCTACAATTGCTAGACTTCTGCGGTAAAGCTCTCCCGCCTCCGCGTAGCGGCCTCTTGCGCGGCAGAAATCCGCCAAATCATCAAAGGCCCGGGCGGTAAACGAACTATTGTCGCCGTGTAAATGCTCACAAACCTCCAGGGCACGCCGATATAGGGCCTCCGCCGCTTCGTATTTTCCCTGCACGTCGTGGAGTTTCGCGAACTCCTGGAGATGGTGAGGCAGGTAGGAGTTTGGACCTCGATCTTCTTCGTGGATTTCCAACGCCCTTTGAAAGAGTGGTTCAGCCTCGCCGTACCGCTGCCGCGCAACGTAGAATTTCGCTAGCCACATGGAGGTTGAACACCAGAATCCGCGCCCCGGAAACAATTCCGTGTTCTCCGTTTCCGCCAGTGCCGTCTTGTAATGTGTCTCCGCTTCCGCGAATTTGCCCTCGTCCTGATAGAGCAGTGCAAGGCTCATGTGGCCGGCGTGAACTAGGGTGTTTGGCTGAGGAGAATTTACCGCCGCTTCGAGCTGATCTTGAAAGATGCGTTCCGCTTCACGGTATCTGTGCTGCTCTTGGTACACGCGCGCGAGGCCGTCGCGGGCCCGACTCAAATACGAGGGATCAGATGAAGACCGCGCTTCAGCCACTGCCATTGAATAAAGAATCTCCGCTTTGGCCAGGTCTCCCGAGCCTCGGGCATTTTCGGCCTCCAGTGTCAGCGATTGAAAGCGTTTCGCTTCTGCCGGCTCAAAAGCTGGATACAACGCAAGCCTTAACGCAGTTAGCAGTCTGCCGCGCGTCGCTTTCTGGAGCATCTCGCCAGCCATTATGCCACGATCATTAGACAGAACGATGTGCTCGCGGTTGGAGTTGCAGCCAGGTACCCGTAAGACTGGGTCTCAGTTCTCATCGGCGTTCGACGAGATTTGAAGTGCAAACAGACTCCGTATCGCTCGCATTTCCTCCAACGGGACGTTTTACGAGGCAAGGAGACTCGATGGGCGTAAGTCCGGTTACCGCCAAAAGCTCTGACCTGCCCGATCGGGGGTTCGATTTGGTCGCGCAATTCCTTCGTTCGCTGGCAACCCTGGACACCGTTAGGCGTCTAACCGCAGTAATTGCCGCACTCAGGAGGTCAACTTGCACATCCCTAAACGGATCGGCAGTTTGTGCTTATCGGCAGTCCTTCTCTGGGGAGCGCCATATCAATTAAGTTCGGCCTTTGTCTCTGGCACAGAGCAAGAACAGAAGGTCGACTCTCCCGCCCTCACGATTTACAACCAGCAGTTTGCCGTTGTGCGTCAGAAGCTAGCCCTCGATTTGCGCTCAGGTGTTAACCACCTTCAGGTCACAGATATTACCGCTCACCTCGAGCCCGATTCCGTGATCCTTCGCTCCATCGACACCGGCCGTCATCTTCAGATTCTCGAGCAGAACTACCGCAATGATCCTGTCTCGCAGCAATTGCTTCTTTCCCTCTACGAGGGCAAGAGCATTGATTTCCTCGAGACCGACAAGGATGGCAGCACGCGTATCGTGCAGGGCAAAATCATTCGCAGCGGCTATGTGCCCCATTATGCCGCGTTCCAATCGTACGGCCCACAATATGCCACACAGCAGGCTGCGGTTGCCCAGGGCAACGAGCAACCCGTCATTGAAGTCAACAGCAAGGTGCAATTCTCCCTGCCGGGTCAGCCCCTCTTCCCTGCGCTGGCTGACGATACTGTGCTCAAGCCCACGCTCTCTTGGGAACTGTTAACCGATAAGCCGGGCGCTACGTCGGCGGAGTTCAGCTATGTAACCGGTGGCATGAACTGGAATGCGAGTTACAACGTGATCGCGCCGCCGAAATCCAACGTGCTCGAGCTCGTAGGCTGGGTAACCCTCGACAATCAGAGCGGCAAAACGTTTCGCGATGCGCGCCTAAAGTTGATGGCAGGCGATGTGAACAAGGTTCCGCCGCCAAGGGCGATGGTGATGGGCAGCGCGGGAGCGGTGCAGTTTGGAGCGGGTGGAGGCCAATTTGGTCCACCGGTGACAGAAAAGACTTTCGACGAATATCACCTCTATACCCTCGAACACCCGACCACTCTTCACGATCGCGAAACCAAGCAGGTGGAAATGGTCCGCGCCGCCGGAATCCAGTCCAAGACCGTCTATGTCTACGACGGATTCAGAGTCGATCAGAATTATCAGAGTTGGTCGATGGAGAGCATTCGCCAGCAGGAAAGCTATGGCATCCTCTCCAATCCCAAAATTTGGGTCATGCAGGAGTTCAAGAACAGCTCCGAGAATCATCTTGGCATGCCGCTTCCAAAAGGACGCGTGCGTTTCTATCGGCGCGACGATGATGGTCAACTCGAGTTCACCGGCGAGAATGACATCGACCACACCCCAGAGGACGAAACCATCCGCCTCTATACCGGCAACGCCTTCGACATGACCGGGGAGCGCAGCCGCACGGATTACCGCGCAGATTTCAATGCGAGATGGCTCGACGAATCGTTTGAAATCAAAGTGCGCAATCACAAGAGCGAGCCTGTTGAATTGCGCATCGTCGAGCATCTCTATCGCTGGACGAATTGGGACATCATCAAGAATTCTGATCCCTTCAAAAAGCTCGATAGCCGCACTGTAGAATTCCCTGTGCAGATTCCACCTGGCGGAGAGAAAACGGTGAGCTACAAAGTCCACTATAGTTGGTGAACGGCGGTCCGGAAACGGCGCAGGGGATGTTGGCAGGACAGCGCACGGGTGTCACTGGGACGCGCGCACCGTAACGAGACGAGGCATGTGACGGCCAGAACTCCTCGTGGCCGCGGTAGCGTAGCGAATTCGGTATGACTTCGGTACAGCTGGGGGAGAGATTTCAGGAGAGAGAACCTGCAAGCGACGCTCAGCAAAGCATTTAGTAGTTTTGCCTCCTTTGTTAGAAGGCAGACGCTCTATCCAACTGAGCTACGGGCGCACTAGCCGTGTTGATTCTAAATCATTTGTCCCGGGTGACGATACCATTTTGCAGGCCGTGAGCCTCTGCCGAAAGGGCAGACGCTCCATGCAACTGAGCTACGCGCCCATCCTTGGCTATTCATTTGATTCTACTAAAGTTGCAAAACCGATTAGACAGCCGATTCGTCCGGAATCTTGGAGCAATTGGAACGGGTGGAACGGAGAAACAGACGGCAGAAATGCTGATCCCCCCAAAAAGAGTGGTGGTTCTAACAAGGTTCGACAAGGCCAGCGCCTTCGAATTTTGGCATAGATTTTGATGGCATAATTTGACAGGATTCAATCGGTTCCTTTGACTTTTCTGCAAGTTACAGCTTTCACCGCGGCCTTCTGTTCCATCTTCACTACGCCCTACGCTCTCGGGCTCTCGGGCATTATCTATTCACAGACTGCATGATGTCCCGTAAAATCGAGCACATCAACTGAACACCACTCAGCTGCCGCGTATGTTCAGCAATCGCCCGCCTGCCATCTAGTAATTTACCCGGTGGGTCTGCCTACGATTTCCCTAACCGCGCTTCCAGCGCATTCCCTCGATTGTCTTAAAGCGTTTCCAGCTATCGTCTCCACGGTTCGGCGGCCCATGATCCCGAGTAACGTCAGAGCGCCAAGATCTCCCGAAGTTTGTCCTCGACCGTATGCAGCTCCGGGGCGGGAAGCTCACCCAGCTTGCCGGCTATCATGTCCTGTTTGATCGTCCTGACGATGCCGGTGACGATTGAGGGATACAGGAGTCCGGACTCGCGCCAGCCTTTGATCTTGTAGTCGCCCACCAACAGCCGCCCAACGTTGCTGGTGATCGCCGCCAGGATCATCTCTCGTCGGCCTTGATGGTAACGGTCAATGCTGACGATCAAACCAGGCCGCTGCTTGGCGCCCTTCTCGTCGGCAAACACGAACTTAACGAGGACAACGTCTCCGCGACTACAGCTTGTCATACGCGGCATCCTTTGGATTGTTCCAAAGGGCCGCCAGCACGGGATCAGCGCGTTCATTGAGCGCGACCAGGTCGGCGGCCGAGAGCTCGTCGACGAGATCGTGTTTCAGGCGAGCCTCAACGGCTTCCCAGACGTACTCACGAATGGACTTGTCGCGCTTGGCTGCGGCGATGTGAATTCGTCGCCGGGCCTCACGAGAAACGTCAATGCTAAGCCGCGCTCGTCGCTGGTGCATAATCGCCATTTACGATCAATCCCCTATACAACCACATTGGCACACATACGTAAATGTGTCAACGTGAAGATGGCTGCTCTCCGGCAACCACGCGCATAGACGCGCACGACTTTCCACAGATCCACAACCCACAGATTCGGGGCGCTTGAAACTAGGGTGGAACCTGGATTATGCTGCGATTTCTTGCTGAAGCAGTTGCGAAGGATCTTGATGGTATGCTTCATGCAATCCTGCGATCCTTGACGCGCCGCCAACACGGTTCGTTGTGACACAATGTTCACGCCTCAGCGCTGGGAGAGCGCCTGGCCCTACTGTCGCTTTCGATGACGGCCTCCTCCCGATGGAAAGGAACTGGTCCTATTTTGAAGAGCTCACCGTGGTCCCGCAGACTGGACCTTATCTAATTGATCTAACTGGCCCCGACTTTCGTTACTAAGGAAGCTTGAAGAGGGGACGTCCGCGAATGAGTAGAAAAAGATCGATCCCCGACATTGTGAGCGCCGGCAGGAGCCGTATCGTGCCGTACTACCGAGGCGAGAACTTCAGAATGCGCCATGCGCGCCGTCTAAGCGCAAATCTGGAACAGGAGGCCAACGTTCGCCGGTGGTGTGGGCAGCGGGGACTGACGCTAAGGATAACCAATGAAGGACATCATTGGCAGATCGCGGACGGAGGTTTCCTGGCCGAATGGTGGCCATCGAGCGCAAAACTC
>QHYZ01000068.1 GCA_003225295.1 Acidobacteriota bacterium
CAGGTTCTTGTTGTAGGCCACCTGGACCTGGCCCCCTTCGAAACCACCTTTGTTGAACATCTGAGGCTTTCGGACCTCGCTGACGTCAATCACATCACCCTGCTGGAACATATAGCGGCGATTCCCGATGGACATCAACTGCATCTTGCCATTGCGCACGTGGCCGGGCATGAAGTGGGCGAGGAGCTCCATGTTGTGGACATATGTCCTGCGATCCAGATATGAGATGCTGTTCGGAGTGGGGTGGCCATGATGGTCCGCCCAAGCCGCAATGGGAGAGCCGACCAACGCCAAACTAGCGCCCGCGGCAGTTCCTAGAAACTCCCGCCGCGTCGGATGTATGGCCCTTTCCCCGGAGCTTCGGGCCTTTTTAGTCCTGGGGTCTTGCATTTTCGCGCCAGTGTTGTCCTTCATCCTTTACGACTCCTTGAGTTATGAACTTGTGGCTCGTACCTTTGGCGACCAGGGATGATGACCATGGCTCTCTTGTTGGAATCCCCGTACAGACCCGTCCTTGAATCTATCGGGTGGTTGAGGAGGAGGCTTGCCAGGTTTCATCCAAAAGGTAGGACCGCTGTACCATTCGCACTCAAGGGCTGTCAAGAATATTCTTCTATGGGATCAGAGATACTTGCAGTTAGTATGTTTCGCAAAAAGCGGTCGGGTATAGTGGTTGGACCAAAATGTGAAAGTCTACGCCAGGGGTCCGGAGGATGCCACAGCCTTTCGAACGAAGGGCAAAAGAGCGCCGCCGTGCGACGGCGCTCCACTTAGACAGAGGGGCACAGCAAGATTCCAGAGGGAGAACAGAAATGGCAATTGCGACCGTCAATCCGGCGACAGGGGAAGTGGTCAAAACCTTCGAATCGCTATCGGATGCGCAGATTGAAGTGAAACTTCAGAAGGCTGCCGATACGTTTTTGAGCTACCGCAAGGTGCCGATCGCCGAACGCGCACAGATGATGCTTAGGGCGGCAGCGATTCTGGACTGCGAAAAAGAGAGTTTTGCCCGGACGATGACCACCGAAATGGGCAAGACGTTTCGCTCGGCGGTCGATGAAGCAGCAAAATGCGCGTGGGTGTGCCGTTACTACGCCGAAAACGCGGAGCGCTTTCTCGCCGACGAAGTGGTCGAGACGACGGCGAGCCGGAGTTACATCCGTTATCAGCCGCTAGGGGCGGTTCTGGCGGTAATGCCATGGAATTTTCCGTTTTGGCAAGTGCTGCGATTCGCCGCTCCAGCGTTGATGGCCGGGAACGTTGGACTCCTGAAGCACGCCTCGATTGTTCCGCAAAGTGCGTTGGCCATTGAGGACATCTTCGGGAGGGCCGGGTTTCCCGAGGGAGCTTTCCAGACACTGCTGATCGGCTCGCAAAGAGTGGACAGAATCCTGGGAGATCCGCGAGTAATGGCGGCCACGTTGACGGGAAGCGAAGGAGCAGGAATTGAAGTGGGAATCGGCGCGGCTAAGAGAATCAAGAAAGTGGTGTTGGAACTGGGAGGAAGCGACCCATTTATTGTGATGCCCAGTGCGAATCTGGAGGTGGCCGCCGCCACGGCGGTGAAGGCGCGGATATTCAATAACGGACAATCCTGCATCGCGGCCAAGCGCTTTATTGTGGACGAATCCATTGCCGACAAATTCGAAAGAGTGTTCGCGGAGAAAATGGCGGCGCTGCGGGTAGGGGATCCCTTTGACGAGAAGACGGAACTCGGGCCGCTGTCAACGGCGGATGGCCTTGCCGATCTCGATCGCGATGTGAGGAAGACGGTTGAGGCAGGGGCCAAGGTCTTGACCGGAGGCCAACCGCTGGATCGTCCGGGGAATTTCTATGCTCCCACGGTGCTGACAAATATCCCCAAGGGCTCGCCGGCGCACCAGGAGGAGCTGTTTGGTCCGGTGGCGAGCGTGTTCCGCGCGGCAGACCTCGATGACGCGATTCGAATTGCGAACGACAGCCGCTTTGGATTGGGGGCCAGTGCCTGGACAAACGACCAGCAGGAGCGCGAGCGCTTCATCAACGATTTGGAGTCTGGCATGGTGTTCATAAACCGCATGGTGGCTTCCGATCCCCGGATACCCTTCGGGGGAGTGAAATGGTCCGGTCATGGGCGAGAATTGGGAGCTCATGGGATTCGCGAATTCACAAACATCAAGACGGTATGGATCGAGGAGGCGCCCTGAACAGTTGCGGACGCCAACGAGCGTGTGGTAGATTGGTCCAACAACTCGACCAGAAGCTGACGAGCCCCACGTCAAACGGTTTTGCTTGATCGAATTGCAGCTGGTACGGCGGTCGTACCACGACGCGGGAGCTTTCCGTCGGTTTGGGAGGATGTCATGTACAAAATCGTGCGGTCCTCTCGGCTGTATGAGCAAATCGTTCAGCAGGTCGAGGAATCCATCCACAAAAGTGTTCTGAAGCCCGGAGACCAACTTCCCCCCGAACGCGAACTAGCTCAACAATTTGGCGTGAGTCGCACGGCCGTGCGCGAAGCAGTGAAAGCTCTTCGCGAAAAGGGGTTGGTGGAAGCCTATCCGGGCCGCGGAACCTTTGTTACCGATGGCACCGGCTATTCCATGCGCCAGTCGCTGGACCGGATGTTAAAGGTGGGACAGGCGGAGGGGTCCGGGTTTCTGGCCGAAGTGCGCGAAATCCTGGAGCCGGAGATCGCCGCGCTGGCCGCGGCCCGCGCCGACCAAGAGGATCTGTCCTCGATGAGGGAGCAAGTGGCGGTGATGGACAGCGCGCGCAAGGACCCTGATGCGTTCATTGAGGCGGATCTGGATTTTCACCTGGCTCTCGCGGAAGCCGCGGCAAATCCGCTGATTCTTTCGCTGATCGATTCGATCGTGGGGCTGCTGCGCGAACAGCGGATGGGAATCTTTCAGGTGGAAGGAGGTCCGGAGCGCGGGCAGTATCACCACAAGAAAATCCTGGAAGCTGTGGAGCACCGCGATCCGCTGGGAGCTCGAGACGCAATGAAGGCGCACCTGCGGCAAGTACGAGAGGATTCGCGCCGTGCGCCGGGCGGGCAGGAATCCTAACAGGAAGGGTCAGTTCTGGAGTCCTTGCAGCAAGAGAATAAATTATGGTTGGGGCATGCGTTCTCCCGCAACGATTTGAAATGCGCAGATCGATCCAGGCTGAGGCGGTCGCCCTCAAGCCAAAATGCATCAGAAAGGCCGGGAAGCGCAAGAAGATTTGAGCTGCCTTTTACGAGGAGAAAAAGGGTTCATGGCCAATCTTGGATTTGTCGGTCTTGGCGTGATGGGCAGCGAAATGGTGAACCGGCTGCTCGGGAAGGGCCACACCGCTACGGGCTACAACCGTACGCGTTCGAAAGCGGAGTGGTTGATCAAGAAGGGGATGAAGTGGGCCAACTCGCCGCGCGCCGTGGTCGCCGCAGCCGACGTAACCTTTTCCATGGTCACCAATTCCGCAGCGCTTGGCGCGGTGATGAACGGGGCCGATGGAATGCTGGCGGGAGTGACGCGGGGCAAGATTTTGGTGGATATGAGCACAGTTAGCCCGGCATACAGCCGGGACATGGCGGCCAAGGTGCGGGAAAAGGGCGGGGACATGGTGGACGCGCCGGTTTCCGGGAGCATCATCACACTGCAAGAGGGGAAATTGTCGGTGATGGTAGGAGGGCGCAAGGAAACTCTCGAAAAAGTGAAGCCGCTGCTGCAAGACATCGGGCCAAAAGTAACTCACGTCGGAGACAACGGCCTCGCGCTGGTGATGAAGATCGGCACGAACCTGAGCCTCGCGGTGCAGATGCTGGCGTTCTCTGAGGGAGTTTTGCTTGCAGAAAAGAGTGGTATTGCGCGCGAAACGGCGGTGGATGTCCTGACGCACAGCGTGATTGCTTCTCCCATGGTGCAGTATCGGGGTCCGTTCATTCTGAAGATGCCCCAAGAGGCGTGGTTCAACGTAAACATGATGCAGAAAGACATGGATCTGGCATTGGAGCTGGGGCGACAACTGGACGTGCCCATGCCGACGACGGCGGTGACCAATGAATTTCTGACGGCGGCGCGCGGAATGGGGCTGGTGGAAAAGGATTTTGCAGTTGTTTTCGATGTTTTGGCGCAAATGTCGGGAGTCAAGCCGTGACCATTGCAACCGAGCAGTCCAAAGCGAATGCCGCGTTAAAGACCGAGCAGTGGATGCGCATGTACCGGCGCATGGTAATGATCCGTGAGTTCGAAGAACAGGTGAACGAACTCTATACCCGAGCGCTGATGCCGGGCCTGGCGCACCTTTATGTAGGCGAGGAAGCGGTAGCGGTGGGAATTTGCGAAGCTTTGCAGCCCACGGATTACATCACAAGCACACACCGGGGGCACGGTCACTGCGTTGCGAAAGGCGCTTCACCGGATCGCATGTTTGCCGAGCTGCTGGGGAAAGAAGCAGGGTATTGCCGAGGCAAAGGCGGATCAATGCACATTGCCGATCCTGCGACCGGCAACCTGGGAGCGAATGCCATCGTGGGGGGCAGCGCGGGAATCGCCACGGGAGCGGCACTTTCATCTAAGCGGCTAGGCACAGGACAAGTCGCCGTGTGCTTTTTTGGCGAAGGGGCGCTTGGACAGGGCGTGCTTTACGAGGTGATGAACCTGGCGGCGCTGTGGAAACTGCCGGTGATTTACGTCTGCGAAAACAATCTTTATACGGAATACACGCACTATTCGGAAACCACGGCGGGCG
Source organism: Acidobacteriota bacterium (assembly GCA_003225295.1). Classification (GTDB taxonomy): domain Bacteria; phylum Acidobacteriota; class Terriglobia; order Acidiferrales; family UBA7541; genus Acidiferrum. The sequence goes on from QHYZ01000068.1 coordinate 4,717, forward strand.
ACATCCTGGCACGCGGAACTGCATTTGGAGTGCATGCGGAAAGCGTGGATGGGCAGGATGTTCGGGCGGTATATGCGGCAGCCCAGAGATTAGTGGATGGCGCGCGGAAAGGAGAGGGACCGGCGTTTCTGGTTTGCGCGACGTATCGCTACTCGGGACACCACGTGGGTGACATCAATCGCGAGTATTACCGTTCGAAACAGGAAGAGCAGGAATGGAAAACGAAAAGAGACCCCATCAAGAATTTTACCGCCTGGCTGATCGATCAGAAGCTTTCAGATGCGAGCACCTTGGGCGGAATTCAAAGTGAAGTGCGGGCCGAAATGAAAGCGGCGGTGGAGTTTGCGATCACGGCACCGTATCCGACAGCGGAGCAAGCCGAGGAAGACGTGTATGCCTGAAGTGGCCACACGGGAGTTGACGTTTGCGCAAGCCATCCGCGAAGCGCTCGCGGAAGAGATGCGCCGCGATTCGCGCGTGTGCATTTTTGGGGAAGACGTCGCGGAAGCGGGAACGCCGTTCAAAGTGTTGTCGGGTCTGGTGGAGGAATTCGGCCGAGAGCGAGTGATGGACACGCCGATCTCGGAAGCGGGCTTCACGGGGATGGGAGTGGGAGCGGCGATGACGGGTTTGCGACCGGTGGTCGACATCATGTTCGGCGATTTCCTGACGCTGACAATGGACCAGCTGGTGAATCAGGCCGCCAAGGTGCATTACATGTCGGGCGGGACGTGGAAAGTGCCAATGGTTTTGCGGACCACGCTGGGAGCGACGCGACGTTCGGCGGCGCAGCATTCGCAGTCGCTGCACGCGTGGCTGAGCCATGTGCCGGGATTGAAGGTGGTGATGCCATCGACGCCCTACGATGCGAAGGGACTTTTGAAGACGGCGATCCGCGACGAGAATCCGGTGGTCTTTTTTGAAGACAAGATGATGTACAAACAGAAAGGGCCGGTGCCGGAGGAGGAGTATACGATTCCCTTTGGCGCGGCGGACGTCAAGCGCAAGGGCGAAGACATCACGATTGTGGCGACGAGCAGCATGGTGCAAGTGGCGTTGGGGGCGGCCGACTTGCTGGAAAAGATTGGCGTGGACGCAGAAGTGATTGATCCGCGGACCACGTGGCCGCTGGATGAGAAGACCCTGATTGAATCGGCGAAGAAGACTTCGCGAGCGATGGTGGTTGATGAAGGTTATGGCCGCTACGGCGTGACCGGAGAGATCGCTTCGGTCATCGCGGAAGGCGCGTTCTATAACCTGGAGGCGCCGGTAAAGCGAATGGGGGCGATGCACGTGCCGATTCCATTTTCTCCTCCGTTGGAAGATGTCACGGTACCGACGGAGCAAGAGGTATTTGAGGCTGCGCGGACGCTTTGCGGGAAGGGATGAGGCTGGATGGCGGATGCCGGCACGTGGAATTTTGCCGTACGAGAAGGAGAGATCCTTCGGCCCGGCAAAAGGCGGCCGTGGATTGGGAGAACCGTATTGATTTTGACCGGCTCCGCCGCGAGCGGCTGGCGCGCGCAAAAGCGCTACTGGCGAAATCGGAAATGGGAGCGCTGCTGTGCTTTGACATGAATAATGTGCGTTACTTGACGGCCACGCATATCGGGACGTGGGCGCAGGACAAAATCAGCCGATTTTCGCTGCTGCCGCAAAATGACGAGCCGATACTTTGGGATTTCGGATCGGCCGCACGGCACCACCAGCAGAACTGCCCGTGGCTGGGAGACCGTTCGCGGCCGGGAATTCCGTTGCTGCGCGGAGCGATGTCGCCGGAGATGGGTCGCGCGGAGAACGTGGCGCGCAAAATAAAGGTAGAACTCGAGAAGCGCGGGCTGCACCAGGAGCCGCTGGGGATCGACGTCGTCGAACCTCCGATTCTTTTCGCGCTGCAAAAAGAAGGGATCAAGATCGTTGATGGGCAGCAATTGATGTCCGACGCGCGGGTGCTCAAGACGCAGGATGAGATTTCGCTGCTGAATCACTCGGCGATGATGGTGGACGCGGCGTACGACGAATTGTACCGGGCGATGAAACCGGGGATGAGCGAGAACCAAGCCGTGGGGCTGGCCAGCAAGGTGCTGTATGACCTAGGCTCGGAATATGTCGAAGCGGTGAATGCGATTTCCGGGGAACGCTGCAATCCGCATCCGCATGTGTTTTCCGATCGTGTGTTGCGGCCGGGGGATCCGGTTTACTACGACATTTTGCATTCCTACATGGGCTACCGGACTTGTTACTACCGGTGCTTCACCATCGGATATGCGTCGCACGCGATGATCGACGCGTACAAACGATGCCGCGAGTATCTGGATGCGGCGATTTCGCTAGTGCAGCCGGGCCGCACGACGGCGGAGATTGCTTCGGTATGGCCCAAGGCGGAGGAATTTGGATTTCCCGACGAAGAAGCGGCGTTTGCGCTGCAATTCGGACACGGGATTGGGTTGGCGATTTGGGAGAAGCCGGTCATCAGCCGCATGGTTTCGCTCGAGCATGCGCATGAGATTAAGCCGGGGATGGTGTTCGCGCTGGAAACGTTCTGGCCCTCGACGGACGGGTGGAGCGCGGCGCGGATTGAAGAAGAGATTGTGGTGACGGAAACCGGGCATGAAGTGATCACGCGATTTCCGGCAGATCAACTGATGGTGGCGGGCGCGCACTACTACACCGTGAATGGGCCGCTATCCACAACGCGCGAGAACGAGGCGCCGCCCAGCCGGCGGGTGAAAGAGATGGTGGCGGCCAGCGCGAAAGTCGAAGGAGTGGCGGCGACAGACTGAAGGCTCGTCCCCGGCTCCTGGCAAAGAAACTATGGCGATCAGCGTGGTAATGCCTGCGCTCGAAATGGCGCAGGAAACCGGGAAACTCCTTACGTGGCGAAAAAAAGAAGGCGAGCGCGTCACCAAAGGCGAGCCGCTGCTCGAAATCGAGACGGATAAGGCGATCGTGGAAGTGGAAGCGCCGGGGGACGGGATTCTTGCTGGGATCACGGCGGATGCGGGAGCCGTTGTCCCGGTGGGACAAACCATCGCGTGGCTTGTTGCTCCCGGCGAAAAACCTCCCGCCATGGCCGTGACGGCAGCCCCCGCCGCGCGCGCATCCAGCGGCCCGCAACGCACCAGCGCGGCTGCGGCGGTGCAAGCGACCGAACAGCGCGTGGCAGTGGCTCCGCAGATTTCTCCAAAGGCGCGGCGGCTTGCCAAAGAACTTGGCGTGGACATCAGCAAGATTCGAGGAACAGGGCCTGAGGCGACCATCACGTCAGAAGATGTGCAGAGTGTCGCCAAAGGAGAAGGTGCCGCCGCTCCCCCGGGAACGGAGTCGCTGAGCCAGGTTGCGCGGCTGATGGCCGAGCGCACTACAGCGAGCTGGACCAGTGTGCCACACTTTTTTCTGGTTCGGGACGTCGACTGCGGCGAACTGGTTGCGGCGCAAACGCGATTTAGCCAAGAGATGGAGAAAACGCATGACGCGGCGCCGACGATCACGGATGTGCTGATTTCGCTGTTGGCGAAAGTTTTGGTAAAGCATACGCGAATGTATTCCAGTTGGACGGGAGAAGGGATTCGTTCGAATCCGGAGATCAATGTCAGCGTGGCCATGGCCGTAAACGATGGCGTCGTGGGTGCAGTGATCCACAAGGCGAACACCGCGAAGCTTGCTCAAATCTCCACGCTGCGGCGGGAATTGACGGAGCGCGCGCGAGCGGGGCGGCTACGTCCAGCCGACATTACCGGGGGGACCTTTACGCTGAGCAACTTGGGCATGTACAGGGTCGATGCTTTCTCGGCGATCATCACCCCGCCGCAGGCCGCGATTCTCGCGGTTGGAAGTATTTCCGATCGGGTCGTGCCCGTTGATGGAAAACCCGCCATCCGGCCGATGATGACCATGACGCTGTCAAGCGACCACCGCGTGGTGGACGGAGCCCGAGCGGCAGAGTTCTTGAGCGATTTGGCGGACGCCATTCGCGAGCCCGAGAAGGTGTTGTAGCAGTTGCGTTCGCAAAAAGCCTTGGAAGGGGAAAGAGTACTTCTCGCGCCGCGTAGTTCCGGCCCCTACTATGACGCCGCCCAATCCGCGCACGAGATTCTTTTACCCAAGTTCGTCGGTGCAAGTGCTGCTGGCCATCGGCACGGCGATCGCGCTCGGCTACTTGCGACCGGCAACGGCGATCGCGATGAAGCCGCTGGGGGATGCGTTCATCCGGCTGATCGCGATGATCATTACGTTGATCATCTTTTGCACCGTGGTGACCGGCATCGCAGGCATGGAAGACATGAAGAAGGTCGGCCGCGTCGGCGGGAAAGCATTGATCTACTTTGAGGTGGTGTCGACTTTGGCGCTGCTCATAGGTCTGGTGGGCGGCAACGTGCTGCACCCGGGCAGCGGATTCAACGCCAATGCGGCCGCGTTGGATGCTAAGGCGGTGGCGGATTACGCCGGGCAGGCCAAGGCGCAGAGCGTTTCGGATTTCCTGCTGCATCTCATCCCCAACACCGTGGTGGACGCTTTCACCAAGGGCGATATCCTGCAAGTGCTGCTCGTCTCCGTCCTGTTCGGTTTTGCGCTTTCGATGGCGGGGCCGCGGTGCAAGCCGCTTTTGGATTTTTTGAATCTGTTGACCGAGGCGGTGTTTGGGATCGTGAAGATCCTCATGCACTTCGCGCCGATCGGCGCTTTTGGGGCCCTCGCATTTACGATCGGCAAGTACGGCGTTTCCTCGCTGGGGCCGCTGGTCAAGCTGATCGGCACGTTATACATCACATCTATTCTATTCGTGTTTATCGTGCTGGGCATGATCGCTCGCATGGCAGGGTTCGGAATCCTGAGATTCCTGGCGTACATCAAGGAGGAGATTCTTCTGGTGCTGGCCATCAGCTCTTCGGAGCCTGCCATGCCGACGCTGATGGCCAAACTGGAAAAGCTGGGATGTTCGAAGGGTCTTGTGGGACTCGTCGTTCCCACGGGTTACACCTTCAACACTGACGGCACGAGCATGTATATGACGCTGGCAGCGTTGTTTGTGGCGCAGGCCACCAACACGCCGCTGACGCTGACACAGGAGCTGACGATTTTTGCCGTAGCGGTGCTGACTTCGAAAGGGGCCAGCGGAGTCCAAGGGGCGGCGTTTATCGCCCTGGTGGCAACCATGACGGTCATCCCGACGATTCCGGTGGCGGGAATGGCGCTGATTCTGGGAATCGACCGATTTATGAGCATGTGTCGCGCAACCGTGAACATGATCGGGAATGGAGTAGCCACCGTGGTGGTGGCGCGATGGGAAAAGGAACTGTCCGCCGAGACGCTGAGGCAGAATCTGGGGTGACGGAACGTGTTGTGCCGGGGCACTGCACGTTGATCCGCCGGGGCAGGGGGCCCCGTGAATTGAGAATCGGAGCGGCAAACCGTCATGGCGGAGCGATTCGATATCGTGGTGGCAGGCGCCGGACACAACAGTCTGATTGCAGCGGCGTATCTCGCCAAAGCAGGATATCGCTGCCTGGTGCTCGAAGGGCGGCCCATCGTGGGCGGCGGCGTCAAGTCCGCGCAATTGACATTGCGCGGATTCACCCACGACATTTGCTCTTCGGCGCACAACGGAATCCACGGAAATCCGATTCTGCGCGACGACGAACTGAAACTCGGAGACTACGGCCTCGAGTATATCTATCCCGATCCGGTATATCACATGCCGTTTCCCGACGGCAGCTATCTGACGCAGTGGCGCGACCTGGACCGCACGTGCGAGGAGTTCGCGAAATTTTCCAAGAAAGACGGTCTCGCCTACCGTCGAATGATCACCGAATATGAGACCGTCAGGCCTCTCTTAAATGCGGTTATGTTTACACCCATTGGCTTCGGAAAAGCCATCAACGACCGTTTGGCGGAACACCCGCACGGCAAACTCTGGCAGCGGCGGCTGGCCATGTCGGCCTGGGAAATTGTTCGCGATACATTCGAGGACGACCATTGCCGAGCCTTCATGTTGGGCTGCCCCTATCCGTTGCAGCCGGTGCAGGACCCCATGACAGGCCGGGCCGCGTACCTTCCGCTGCACCAGCAGCGAGAGAGCCGGCCACTGCCTAAGGGCGGATCGGGAGCGTTGACGGTGGCGTTGGCGCGGTTCATCGAAACGCATAGCGGCGTGATTTTGACCAACAAATGGATCAGCGGGCTGATCATCGAAAATGGCCAATGCGTTGGGGTGGAATGTGAAGATGGCAGCTGGTATCGCGCGGAGAAGGCGGTTCTGTCGACGATCCACATCAAGCACCTGATGGACATGGCGCCGCGCGAATTGTGGGGCCAGGATTTCATTGACGGCGTGGACACATGGAAAGCCGGCCTGACCCTTTTCGAGACAAATTATGCGACGACTGAGCCGCCGAAATATGCGGTAGCCGACGGGACGCTCTCGCCTGTGCATTCTGGAGTGATGGTCAGCGCTGATCGCGTCTTGCGCATGAGTTATGACTTCGCTCGAGGAGCGGTGAACCTCGAAAACCCGTCGATCCATGCGATTTGTTGCAGCATCGCTGATCCGACCCGTGCACCCGCAGGCATGCACACCATCAAGATCGTTGCCTACCAGCCGTACGAATTGAAAGCGGGTCCGCAACATTGGGACGAAATCAAGGAGCAAGTTGCCGACGCGAATTTGAGATTTCTGCGGCGGTTCGCGTCCAATCTGACGGATGACAAGATTCTCGCGCGCATCGTCAAGAGTCCGCTTGATCTGGAGCGCATGAACCCTCACAACTGGCGCGGCAGTTGTCACGCGGGTGGGTCGGGACCGGCGCAGTCCGGTGCGATGCGCCCAGTGCTTGGTTGGGCGCAACACCGGATGCCGATCCCAGGGTTGTATCAGACGGGGGCCACGACGCATCCTGGCGGGTCGGTCACGGGCGGGCCGGGGCGAAACGCAGCGACGGTCATGCTGAAAGATTTCGGAACCAGCATCGAGGAAGTCGTAAAGAAGAAAGCGTAGAAGGTTGTTCCAAGGAGGGGTGCCCACATGAGCAAGATCAGCCGGCGCGGATTCGTGAAGACTGCGGCGCTTGTACCACTTGCCGTCACGCCGTTTTCCATTGGCCAGCAGGCATCCCAGGAAGATCGTTTCGACATCGTGGTGGCGGGCGCGGGGCACAACAGCATGATTGCGGCAGCCTACTTGGCCAAGGCCGGTTATCGCTGCCTGCTTCTGGAGGGACGGCCGATCGTGGGCGGCGGCGTAAAGACGGCGTCATTGACGCTCAAGGGATTCAAGGACGACGTCTGTTCAACGGCTCATACTTTCTTGCTGGACAATCCCATGATCAAGAACGACGAGCTCAAGCTTCGCGACTACGGGCTTCAATACGTCGACCCCGACCCGATCTTTCACATTCCCTTTGCGGATGGCAGCTATCTGACGCAGTGGCGCGACCTGGACCAAACCTGCGCGGAGTTCGCGAAGTTCTCGAAGAAAGATGCCGCCGCCTATCGAAAAATGCTGGCGGAGTTTGACGCCGTCAAACCCGTTTTGCTTGGGACAAGTTTTACGCCGATCGGATTTGGGAAACCGTTGAACGATCAACTGGCGCAACAGCCGCGCGGCAAGCTGTGGCAGCGGCGGCTGGCGATGTCGGCATGGGAAATTATTCGTGACACCTTCGAGGAGGAACACTGCCGCACGTTCATGCTCTACATGTCCCACTTGGCAGCCGAGCCGCCGGATGCCCCGATGACCGGAAGGCTCGCTTACGGCACGGCTCGCCAACAGCACTCCGGCCGACCCATCCCGAAAGGTGGATCGGGGGCTTTGACCCAGGCGCTGGCGCGCGCAATAGAAGCGCAAGGTGGCGTGCTGCTTACCAACAAGTGGGTGAAGCGACTGATGGTGGAGAACGGAAAGTGCGTGGGCGTGGAATGCAGCGACGGAGCTTCGTATCGCGCCGAAAAGGCAGTGGTCTCGACCATCCACATCAAGCATCTGGTGGACATGGCGCCACGCGAGCTTTGGGGCCAGGACTTCCTCGATGGCGTGGATACGTGGCAGGCGGAGCACGCCATGTTCGTCACCCATTACGCCACGTCAGAACCACCAAAATACGCGGTGGAGGGCGGAACACTTTCCCCGGTGGAGTCGGGCATTTTAGTGTCACCGGAGCGTGCCCTGCGCTATGCATATGACGATGCCCGAGGCGTGGTCAATCTGGAAGATCCGTCGATGCAAATCATCTGCTGCAGCGTTGCCGATCCAACTCGAGCCCCGGCGGGAATGCACACGCTGAAGGTTGTCGGCTGGCAACCCTACGAGCTGAAGGAAGGTCCCGAGCATTGGGACAAGATCAAGAAAGACGTTTCCGACGCTTATCTCAAATACCTGCGACGATTCGCACCCAATTTAACCGATGACAAAATTCTAGCGCGATTTGTGGAGAGCCCACTCGATCTCGAACGAATGAATCCGCACTTCTGGCGCGGGAGTGCGCACGCGGGCGCACAAAGCGCTTCGCAATCCGGGCCGATGCGTCCAATGCTAGGCTGGGCGCAACACCGCATGCCGATTCCGGGCCTGTATCAAACCGGCGCGACGACGTTTCCAGGCGGATCCGTGACAGGGGCGCCCGGAAGAAATACCGCGACGGTCATGCTCAAGGATTTTGGAACAAGCATCGAGGAAGTAGTGAACAAAAAAGTGTAGTTGGGGCGAAGCAGAGCGGCAAATCCTAATTTGCGAGGTCTGCGGATGGTGAAAAGAATTGGATGGATCGCTGCGGCAGTAATCACTTCGACGCTGGCAGCATTTCTTTTCCTTGCGGCAGATCTCACCGAGCAACAGGCTGCGTCACCGCAAGCGGCGAAGCAAATGGTCCCGGACAATCCTTCGGAACACACGCCGCCCGCGCAGCCCATCCCTTACAGCCACAAGAAACATCTGGCTCTCGGTTTGGATTGCAAGGACTGTCACACGAATCCCCAGCCGGGCAAACTGATGACATTCCCGGACGCCAGCAAATGCATGCTGTGCCATGTGACGGTTTCTAAGGACAAGGTTTCGATTGAGAAGCTGGCCGAGTATGCGAAGTCCAAGCAGGCGATTCCCTGGATTCGCGTTTATGCCGTGCTGCCGGGCGTGGCGTGGAACCACCGCGTGCATCTCGAGGCCGGCGTAACATGCGAGACCTGCCACGGCCAAGTCCGGCAAATAGAGGCGATGTCGGAACTGACCAGCGTCACCACCATGTACAGCTGTCTGAATTGCCATGAAATGAATCACGCGAAGACCGCTTGCGACACTTGTCACAAACATTGATCGGGTGGAGAATTCTGCTTAGGAGGAAGGATTATGGCGAAGCGGATCGAACTGGATATCAACGGCAAGCGATATCCCGTTGACTACCCGGCCGACACGGCTCTCCTCTATGTCCTGCGTGATGAGCTAGGCCTGACCGGCAGCAAGTACGGTTGCGGGGAAGGGCAATGCGGCGCATGCACCGTATTGATTGGAGGAGCGCCGCGCCGCTCATGCCAGATTCCCGTCAGCGCGGCCGCGGCAAAGCCCATTACAACCATCGAAGGTCTTGAAAAGGACGGCCGGTTGAATCCCGTGCAGCAGGCGTTTCTTGATGCCGGCGCATTTCAATGCGCCTATTGCACTTCAGGAATGATCATCAGCAGCGTCGGCCTGTTGCAAACGAATCCAAACCCCAGTCGGGCGGAGATCGTTCAATTCTTGCAAGGCAATGTGTGCCGTTGCGGTACGCACCCGCGCATCATCGACGCGGTCCAGCAGGCGGCCAAGATGATCGAGGAGCACGGGCGATGAGCGAGCCAAGCGGAAAATTCGTCCTTGAACCGGAGCGCTACGAGTTCGCCGCCGCTCCCATGCATCAATTCGAACTGGCCAGGCGCGATTTCTTCAAGCTTCTTGGCGCGGGAATCGCGGTTTTCGCGATTGCCAAAGATGCCACTGCTGAACAGGAGACGGCGCCGGGGCACCGGAGTTTCCACAATGAAGAATGGCCAAAGGACATTAACGCGTGGCTGCATATCGGCGAGGACGGCACGGTTACTGGATTCACGGGCAAGGCGGAGATCGGGCAGAACGCTCGAACGGAGTTGGCGCAGACGATTGCGGACGAATTGCGCGTGCCGTTTGAGAGCGTTCGCATGGTGATGGCGGATACGGCGCTGACGCCGTTTGACGCAGGGACGTTTGGCAGCAGAACGACGCCGACGATTACGCCCCAGTTGCGGCGTGTGTCGGCCGCGGCGCGCGACATTCTTGTCGAAGCGGCGGCGAAGAACTGGAACGTCGCGCCGGAGGGATTGGTAGCGGCGGACGCCAGAGTCTCCGATCCGGCGTCGGGCCGTTCGCTTAAGTATGCAGAACTCGCCCGTGGCAAGACACTTGCGCAGAATCTCCCGGCGGAAGATCCCGTCACACCGGCCCCGCAATGGACGATTGCGGGAAGGGCGATTCCCAAAGTGGACGGCCGCGCGTTCGTGACCGGGCGCCACCAGTACACACCGGATCTTCGGCCAGCTGGAATGCTTTACGGCAAAGTGCTGCGCCCGCCGTCATTTGGTGCGACACTCACGGCTTACGATGACAGCGCGGCGAAGGCCATGACGGGCGTTTTCGTAGTGCGTGATGGAGAGTTTGTGGGCGCAGCGGCGCCAAGCGCCGATGAGGCGCAGAGTGCTCTCGATGCGATTCACGCTCAATGGAAGGAAGTGCCACAGATCGCGAACAAGGAAATCTTTTCCTATCTCAAGCAGAATGCTGCTGCGAAGACCGATGATCGTTTCCGGAAGCAGAGAGGTTCCGTGGAAGAGGGACTGGCAAGCGCGGCGCACCGGGTGGACGCAACCTACACTGTTGCCTACATCGCGCATGCTCCACTGGAGCCGCGCGCAGCGGTGGCTCAGTGGGCCGATGGAAAACTAACGGTGTGGACCGGCACGCAGCGGCCGTTTGCCAACCGCGACGAGCTTGCGGATATTTTCCATTTGTCCGAGAGCGACGTGCGAGTAATTGTGCCGGATACGGGCTCGGCGTACGGAGGGAAACACACCAGTGATGCCGCCATCGAAGCTGCCCGACTGGCGCGCGCGGCGGGGCGCCCCGTGAAAGTGGTGTGGACTCGCGAAGAAGAATTCACCTGGGCGTATTTCCGGCCCGCGGGCGTCATCGAAGTCAAAAGCGGCATCGCTAGCGACGGGACGCTGACCGCGTGGGATTTCCACAACTATCATTCCGGAGCGTCGGGAATCGACACACCCTACGTGGTTCTGAATCAGCGCACGGAATATCATCCAGTGCCGTTGATCCTGAGGAGCGGCTCCTATCGCGGGCTTGCGGCGACGGCGAATCATTTCGCGCGAGAAACGCACATGGATGCGTTGACACGCGCGGCGCGCATGGACCCGCTCGATTTTCGCTTGAAGAATCTTTCCGATCCGCGTCTGCGCGCGGTGATGGAGGCAGCAGCGAAGTCCTTCGGCTGGCCGCACAAGAAGACGCAAGAGAGGCAAGGATTCGGACTTGCGTGCGGATATGAGAAGGGCAGTTACGTGGCAACCTTCGCCGAAGTAGTGGTGGATAAGAGTTCGGATGCGGTGCGCGTCGCGCGCATGGTCGAAGCGTTCGAATGCGGCGCCATCGTCAATCCTGACGGTCTCCGTAACCAGGTTGTTGGCGCGATGATTCAGGGGCTGGGCGGCGCCCTTTTCGAGGCCGTCGAATTCGAAAACGGCCGGATAAAAAATCCGCATTTCGCAAGCTATCGCGTACCGCGATTCCGTGACGTGCCGGAAATCGAAACGATCCTGCTGGATCGCAAGGATATTCCCTCTGCCGGAGCGGGCGAGACGCCCATCATGGCCGTGGCGCCGGCAATCGGCAACGCCATCTTTGACGCGACCGGCATTCGTCTGAATAATCTGCCGATGGTTCCAAACGGGCTTCGCTCCGCGTAAGACCGATAACAATGCCAGATGTTCTTCGCGTGAACTTACCAACAAGGCGCGGAGCGCCGATCTTTGAAGTTCAGATCGTTTTGTCCTTCGCGTAGCACAGTGATTCCATGTTGCACTCGATGCATTTTGGTTTGCGCGCGTGGCAGATCCGGCGTCCGTGCCAGATCAGTTGGTGGGAAAACTGGATCCACTTCTCGTGCGGGATGATGTTCATCAAATCCTGCTCGACCTTCTTGGCATCTTCGTTTCGCGACAAATCCAAGCGGTTGGAGAGACGCAGCACATGCGTATCCACGACCACCCCGCTGGCGATACCATACGCCGTACCGAGTACAACGTTGGCCGTCTTTCGCGCAACGCCCGGAAGCGTGAGTATCTCTTCCATCGTGCGCGGCACTTGCCCGCCAAACTGTTCAATGATTGCCTTGCTCGCGCCCATCACGGATCTCGTCTTGTTCCTGAAAAATCCTGTAGGCCGGATGTCTTGTTCCAACTCCCCTGGCGTGGCATAAGCGAACGCCTTCGGATCTGGATATTTCTTATAAAGCGTTTCGGCGACCAGGTTTACGCGCACGTCCGTGCACTGCGCGGAAAGAATCGTAGAGATCAGCAGTTGAAAGGCATTCTCATGCCTCAGTTCGCACGTCGCATTCCCGTACGCCTCATCCAGTTTGGCGAGGATAGCGGCTACCCGCTTGGGATCCGTTCCCGCCGCATGCGCCGGTTTGGCAGATTTGGTGGTCTTCGCGGTTTTCGGTCGGTGCGGAGCAGGTTTCTTCTTCTTCGATGGTTTTTTCTTCGACTTCCTTGCCATAAGGGCCAAAACTATAGCATGGAGGAAAGAGCCGCGAGCAATTTCCGGACTGCCTTCCCCCGATGGCTGCGCTGATTTTTTTCTTCGGCGGGAAGCTCCGCAAATGTTTTCTCGAGAGCTGGGAAGTAGAACAACGGATCATAGCCAAATCCGCCCGATCCACGTGGTGCCTCCAGGATTTCTCCGTCCACACGACCCGTGACGATGGCCATGGCTCGTCCGCGTTCCGCCAGTGCAATCGCGCAAACAAAATATGCAGCACGCTCGAGTCCCGTCTTGCCGCGCATCTCGTCCAGCAGTTTTTCAATCCTTTGCGAATTTGTCGCCTGCAGCCCGGCGTACCTTGCGGAATGCACTCCGGGCGCACCCCCGAGAGCAGGCACGACCAAACCGGAGTCATCGGCGAAGACCAGCCCATCTCTGTGCTGTGAGTAATGCAGCGCCTTGCCTGCCGCGTTTTCTGCGAATGTTGGAGCGTTTTCTTCGAACGCGGGAAGCACATCGAAACCCGGCAGCAATGCCAGATCAATCACAACGGAAGGTGCGCACGCCGCCGCGAGCATGCGATATTCGGCGAGCTTCCCCGCATTGGATGAGGCGAGAAAAAGCTTAGCGTGCGCGCGCACTGAATTTTAAAGGCAGAAGGGCGCGTTGTTCTTCCGTCAGGCGCCGAATTCCCGCGGCGGCGAGCGCCAGCAAATCTTGCATCTCGCTTCCGGAAAAGGCGCGTCCCTCCGCCGTCGCCTGGATTTCTACAAAATGCCCGTTGCCGGTCATGACCACGTTCATATCCACTTCGGCGCGCGCATCCTCTTCATAAGCGAGATCCAGCAACGCGCGGTCGTCCACAATGCCGACGCTCGTTGCCGCCACGGTATCGATCAGGGGCGAACTCTTCAATATTCCCGCCGCCGTCAGACGTTCGAAGGCCAGCGCCAGCGCGACGAACGCTCCGGTAATGGACGCCGTGCGCGTTCCGCCATCTGCCTGAATCACATCGCAATCGAGCCATACCGTGCGCTCGCCCAGCGCATCCTGATCCGTGACCGCGCGCAAGGAGCGGCCGATCAAGCGTTGAATTTCCAGCGTGCGCCCCGACTGTTTCCCCCGCGCTGCTTCGCGCGGTGTGCGCTCCTCGGTGGCGCGCGGCAGCATTCCATACTCACTAGTGACCCAGCCTTTGCCGCTGCCCTTCAGAAATCCAGGCACGCCGTCATCGACAGTGGCCGTGCAGATCACGCGAGTGTTTCCCAACTCGATGAGCACGCTGCCTTCGGCCGTGGAGATAAAATCTGGTGTGATTTTCAAGGGACGCATCTGGTCCGCGGTTCGGCCGTCGACTCTCACTCTTCCTCCTGCGGTCAGCATTGCCGTGTTCAAGAATTCTACGGTTTGCGGTCAGGTTGCGCCAGTTTGCCGGGGACTTTATCTGGTGTCAACGTTCCGGGAGCCGGAGCGGGCACCTTGTCGGCTGCCGGGGGTTGAGCGGGCTGGGTGTTGACGACAAATGTCCCTGTCAAGTCCAGATGCCCCGCGAGCGTTTCCACTTCCTGCCCATGAATCAGTATTTTCAGCCGTTGCACCTGCGGCACATTGGCTTCCAGTGTCCGCGTGATGGAGTTCACCGCCAACTGCTCACTCACAATCCCCGAGGGAATGGAAGTCGCCAGCGCCTCAGAGAAATCCGCAATCGCCGTTCCGTCCGGCAACAGATAAAACGCAAGCAGCAAAGCGTCCGGTGGAAGTGTCCGCAACTCTGCATCCACAGGGCCAGCCAGCAGCGTGTTCAGGACCTGTTTCGATCGCACTACCGGGTCATTCGAAAGCGGCAGTTCCGCGGTGACTGGTACCAACGTGGAATCGATCGTATCCGAAGCCCAGAAGAGTTTGGTCTTGACGCGGGGATCGCCCGGATTGATCACCATCGGTTGTGTCAATTCGCGCCGCGCCTGCTCTTCGCTCTGCTGCTGGAGCCTCGCGGCGCGTTTCACGCGTCTGCGGAGAACTGGGAAATAGATCGCTGCTCCAAGCACGGCGATGACCAATCCGCCGATCAGCCAAGATTTCCAGCGTGGCGTCACGGCAGCGCCTTCGGCGAGCTTGGAATGACGTAGGAAGGTTTGAACGTCGCGGCCCCGCGCGCAATGGCATCCGCCACACCGGGCGCCATACGGTCCAAGTCGGCGCGGTCCTCGACCGTTACACTGGAGATTTCTACTGCGATTGCCGGTGCTGCCGTAGTTCGAAGCTGGCGCACGCTGGCGGTTTCGACGGTTTCTGGCGAGCCCTTGAAACGCTGGGCGAGAAGTCCCTGCACAAGATCGCCAAATGTCCGGCTCAGTCCAAGAAACGGCGCCTGCGCGCGGTCCCAGGGAATCAAGCCATTGGAATCTGCAACCGGCGGCAAATCCGAGTTCACGTAGACACGCACTGTGCCCGGCAATCCTGTCGATGAAATGTGCAAGGTTACGAACACCGCTCCTCGCTGCGCATTTGCAGTTGCGGAGCGATCATCAAAGGAGGGATTTTCATTCCCTTGCCGCGTCTGCACTACTTGAAAGCCTTGCAGCTCCAGCGCGCGACGAACCTGAATCACGAAATCCAGAACGATCTCACTCTCGCGGATGCCACCTGTGCCTCGCGCGCCCGGGTCCGTCCCACCATGGGCCGGATCCAGCACGACGACGTTGAGCCCGGCTTGCTGAGTTGGTGCGCCAAACGGGGAAGCCGATCCCGATACTCCTTCCGGTCGCGATGGCAGGGAGGGACTCGCCAGGGGTGGCGTGGGCGCGGGTTGCTGGGCCGGCGAGGGAGCTTGGGACAGGAAGACCATCAGCGCACTAAAAAGAGCCACGGAGAGCAGCCCCATCAGAGAGAGAGACCTGATTCGGAGAATGGTTCCCACCTAGAACAGCATACCAAATCCGCCCCTCAATTCGCGCCGCCCGAAGAGTGCAAACGCAGCTAGAAAGAGTCGGCCCCAAAGCTGCTTCTTCGATCTCGAATCGTCTCCGCGCAAGAACTACGGAGCCGTCGGCACCTCTCCGGGGATCATCAGAGAAATAACCAGCGGCTTCAGTTTGGCTTTTTCGAGCAAAGCATTGACCGCCGCCAGGTCGTCCTTTTGGAACCTAGCCCAGCGCGCCAGAGTCTCTTGCGCCGCTTCTTCCCACCCTTCGCTGGCCATCATGGCATCAGCAGCGGGCCCCATATCGGCGCTGTCCACGATGATCAAGAGTCCGGTGAGCGCCGCCGCAACCTTGGGAAGCGGCTCATGCTCCTTACTCGGAGCGGCAAGCCCAAACAGCATGAAATCGGCGTCGCTATCGGGCTCGACCGCCGCTTCCACCTTCTCTACCAGCCCCTGCAAGGCCGCCAGAAGTTCAGTGTTGGCACCCGCCTCCTTCCTGCATTTCTCGATTTGCTTTCGCAGGTCGCCGACCTGCTGCAACGCCAACGAGACTTCGCCCAATCTCGCAGCAAGCTTGGAGGCCAGGCCAAACTGCCGCACCATTGCGTCTTGCGGAGCTTTCACACGCGGGTCCAGCTTGATCGTCAGCGGTTGCGTGCTACTCTTGCCGTTCGCCGTGAGCTTCACGGTGTAGTTGCCCGGCACTGCCAAAGGTCCGGCCGGTCCCCAGAAAGATCTGCGAACACCTTTCGGCAGCGCGTAACGAAGATCCCATACGAATCGGTGCATTCCGGCCTCGGCCAAAAGAGGTTTCGGGTCGCGCAGCCAGTGGAATTGAAACTGCACGTCATTTGGGTTGGTCTTGTGCAATTCGTCGTTGCTCGCAAATCGTCGCACCAGCTTTCCTTCCGAGTCGAAGACCTCCAATTGGATGGGTGACGCGGCTTTGTCCTTCAGGTAATAATCCAGCACAGATCCTTCCGGCGGGTTCGGAGCCAAAGCCTCATCCATCGGCACCGGGGTGCCTTGATCTGATGCCGGCCGCATGCGGGTGGCGGTCTGCGGACGAAAGAGCCACGCATCGGCGGCGGCGACATGCGAGTCGATCTGCCGCAGCGGCGTCACATCGTCCAGTATCCAAAACGAGCGGCCAAACGTGGCAATCACCAAATCGTTTTCATGCACTACTAGATCACGCACCGACGTTACCGGCAGATTGAATTGCAAGGGCTGCCAATCGTCACCGTCATTGAAAGAAGTGTAGACGCCCTTTTCCGTGCAGGCGTACAGGAGCCCTTTTCGAGCAGGATCTTCCCGCACGCAGTTCAGAAAGCTCCCTTCGGGAATCCCATTCGAGGCGTGTTGCCAGGTCTTGCCGAAATCCCGCGTGCGATAGAGGTAGGCCTGATAGTCCTCCAGCCGGTGCCTGTCGACGGCTGCGTACGCCGTCCCCGCATCGGAATGCGACGCTTCGATGTGCGCCACTTTGCTCCAGGGCGTCAAATCCGGCGGGGTAACGTTCTCCCAGGTTTTCCCTTCGTCTTGCGTCAGTTGAATCAGGCCATCGTCCGTGCCTGCCCAGATTTCTCCAGCCCGCACAAACGACGGTCCAATCGTGTAGATCACACCGCGGCGTTTGCCCTTAGGAGCGTCCGCAGCCGTTGCCGCGTCCAGATTTGGCGGCACACCGGGATCTTCGCGTGTGAGATCAGGGCTGAGCGCTTGCCAGGAGCTGCCGCCGTCCGCCGTTCGGAACAAAACTTGTGAGCCGAAGTACAGCACATGTGGATCGATCGGCGAAAAAACAAGCGGCAGCGTCCACGTGCGCCGGTAATCGCCGGAATGCGCAAGTGTAGGCGGCAGTTGCTGCAGCTGCTCGTCGCCGAAATCCTGGCGCGCCACAAAGCCGCCGAACACCACGCCAGGACTTAGTGGGTCCGGGGCGACGTAGCCATTTTCATCCCCAGCGTCCATCGGCCGCCAATCGTGGAAATTTAACGAACGGTATCTGCTTCGGCTTGGAGTGGACGCCGAACCGCTATCCTGCTGCGCACCGTACACCCAATACGGAAACTGGTTATCCGTCACGACGTGATAGAACTGCGCGGTTGGCTGGTTGTACCAAGAACTCCACGTCACACCGCCGTTGCGCGTCACGATGGCCCCTTGGTCGCTGCTGAGAATCATACGCCGGGGCTCATCGGGATCAATCCACAGTTCGTGGTAGTCGTCGCCACCGGGCGCCCCCTTGAACGCCGTAAATGTCTTTCCTCTGTCCCGTGATTGGTAGGTCGACGTGTTCGGGACGTACACGATGTCAGGGTTTTGGGGATCAACGCTGACCTCTCCGAAATACCATCCGCGCTGCCAGATGCGGCGGTCATTCGAAACGCGCTGCCAACCCTGCCCACCGTTGTCAGAACGATAGAGCCCGCCCTCCTTGGCGTCCACGATCAGATAAATCCGCCGCGGATTGCTTGGCGCAAAAGCAATCCCGATCCGTCCGAGACCTTCCGATGGCAATCCCTGAGCGGTCAGATGTTCCCAATGGTCGCCCCCGTCAGTGGAGCGATACAAGCCGCTGCCCGGTCCGCTGGAAGGGGCGTAAATACTCCACGGCGGCCTGCGGGTCTGCCACAGAGCGGCAAGAATCGTTTTCGAATTTCCCGGTTCGAACGCCAGATCGATTGCTCCTGTGTTATCGTCGTGAAAGAGAATTTTTTGCCAGCTCTTTCCGCCGTCCTTCGAACGGAAGACGCCTCGCTCCTGGTTCGACCCGTAGGCATGACCAAGCGCAGCGACGAAAACTCTGTTCGGGTCCCGCGGGTCCACGAGGATCCGCCCGATCTGCCGCGAATCATCCAGCCCGATATGCGCCCAGTTCTTGCCGCCGTCCGTGGACTTGTACATTCCATTCCCGCAAGAAATCGAGGAGCGCATGTCGGCTTCTCCCGAGCCGGCGTAAATGAAGTTCGAATCCGACGGCGCAACGGCGATCGCTCCAATCGATGCAATCGGCTGCGAATCGAAGACCGGATTCCACGTTCGCCCCGCGTCGTCAGTCTTCCAAATTCCGCCGCCCACGCTTCCGAAATAGTAAACTTCCGGCTGCCCGCGCACGCCCACCACTGCAAGCGTGCGCCCCCCGCGAGATGGCCCGATCATCCTCCACCGCAGCTCCTGAAAGAGTTTAGCGTCGAAGTGCTGCGAAGTCTGCGGCGAGGCAGCCAGCCGCGAGGTACCATCTAGGGCTAAGAGCACAAATAACGACAAGGCAGCGAGATGTCGCGGTTTCACGTTAGGAGTCTCCCGACGGAAAAAGGGATGGTCTGTCTCCGAGGATGGTATCAACTTTAATGTCAGGCCGAGAGCTATTGAGACGATTCTCGGATGAGGACAACGTCGGAGTCCGTATGGCCGCGGAGTATGCAGAGGCTTCTGCCTTCCGCTGACCAACGGAAGTTGAGAATTTGCTCCGAATCAAAGTAGGTGATCTGTCGGCCCTGCGAACCGTCGAGCGGTTGTACCCAGATATTGTCCACCCCATTTTCGCGGATCGGGTAGGCCACCGCCTTGCCATCCGGCGTGAAGTTCAGGCCTCCGCTCGAAATCCGCTCGTCCGCGTCAATCAGATGTGGTGGCGAAGGTGTCGAAGAGGACTCCAGTAGCGCGATCTTATATTGAGGATATGGATCCTCCGGTGTTGGCATGGTAGCCAGGACATAAGCGAGAACTTTCCCTTCGGGAGAAGGACTCAGCCCAGTCCCGGTGGGAAAGGTTCGGGGAACAGCGCTCCCCGGGAACATTTCGGGTTTTCCTGAGCCGGCTGTCGGCACCCGCCAAACCTGTTGCAAAGAAAGGTCCCAGTAATATACCCATTTTCCATCTGCCGAACACACGGGAGCCCGATCGTCCTTTCCGTCGGTCAATTTCACGGGATTTGTGCCGTCGACGTTAGTACGCCAGACGTTCGCTGAGTTTGTGCCGCCATGAAAAGCCCAGGAAAACACCATATAACGAGACCCGCAGCCCGCCAATTCAACAATTGCTGCAGTTGAATCACCCAGCAACTGTGTTGGGATGCTCCGCTCGGTGCCGATCCTCAGCACGCGAATATAGTCGCTGAAAACCAGATTGCCGTCGGCGGACCAATCGAACCCGTAAACATTCTGTCCCTGGGGAAGCACGGGGTTCGCCGTCGGCGATTGGCTACCTGCGGCTGGAAGGACGTATAGATTTTGCGTGCTCTTGGTCTGGACGGTCGCCAGAGTTTTTCCGTCGGCAGAGAGAGTCAAAGTCGCATAACTATTGGTATCCCGAGTGATCGGCTGGAGCTGATCGGCCCCCTCAGCGACGAATCCGATCTGTGACCGCTGGTAGTAATCTGGTCCCTTTCGCGAATATAACGCCAGGACTCCACGTCCATCTGGGAGCCATTTGAAGTCCTTAGTGAGCTTGTCATCAAAGGTAGCGAATCTGCCTATTTTCTTGCTTTCGACATCGAACAGGGCGATTCCTCCGAGAGCCTTGTCCGGCCTGAACAATCGGTATGCCAGCTGGCCGTCTCGCGGGGACCAGGCCACGAACGCCGGGGCATCAGAAGTTGGCGCAACGGCATCCAGAACCTGCTCGTCGCCGCCATTCAGATTGGATGTCATCAACCTGTACTTGCCTGCCTCCGGATCATTTCTTCGAGCAAAGGCGATGCGCCGCCCATCGGGAGAGAATGCGATGTCGCTGTCAATGCCCCGGACTATTGTTTGGGGAGTGCCCCCCAGCACCGGCGCTCGGAAGAGGTCGAAGTTCGTATCTGTGGCATCTACCGCTTTGATAAAATAAAGATAATTTCCGTCCGGTGAAAACATGAGACTCTTGTAAGAAGCTGGCGCGGGCGGGATCACTTGCGTGTCGCTGCTAGTCGGAAGGTTGCGCAGCCACAAGCTCTGGAGTCCCTTGTTGTTGATTACGGTCAGCACGTATCTGCCATCTGGTGAAATTGCCGTGAGTGCAGCCTTGCCCGAGTTGGTCACCTGGGTGATGGCGAAATTCTGGAAATGAGCCCCACTGGTACGATGCAGCAGCGAGTAGACTCCAAATACTGCGGCAGCCAAAACGGTCAATCCGGCCATCGCAATCCCAGTAGCTCCCCATTTGTGCTGCTTCACCACGGCAACAACCGCGGAACTTCCGTGCTGTTGAGCTGCGGAAGGCGCCGGCGAGGAGACAGCAGCCGCCGAAGACGTCGAGGCCGGCTGCGGAGTCTGACTTGATTCGGTTTCGCGCTTCAACCGCTTCAGGTCCGCTCGCATTTCCGCGGCCACCTGGTAACGCAGATCGCGGTCCTTCTCCAGCGCTTTGCTGATGATCTCTTCTAACTTAAGCGGTAAATCGGGATTGAGTCTCAATGGGCGCAAAGGTGGCCGGTTGAGAATCGCATCAAAAATAATCGCAGAAGTATCCCCGCGAAATGGCATTGCCCCTGTGGCCATCTCGTACAACACCGCACCAAACGAGAAGAGGTCGGTGCGCACATCCAATTGCTTTCCTTTTGCCTGCTCCGGCGACATGTAGGCCACCGTCCCCAGCGCCGTGCCCGGACCGGTCAGCTGCTCGGCGCTGGAACCGGCCGTCGCCTCGAACCGCACCCCCGCACCTTGCGCGATCTTACTGCTGATCGGCGCCAGTTTGGCGAGGCCGAAATCCAAAATCTTGGCGTGCCCTCTTTTGGTGACAAAGATATTGGCGGGCTTGATGTCGCGGTGAACAATGCCTTCGCTGTGCGCAGCATCGAGCGCATCCGCGATTTCGATGGCCAGCAAGAGCAGCTTTTCATTTTCCAACGGACTGCCGGTGATGACGTGTTTCAGTGTCAGGCCGTCCAGATACTCCATGGCGATGAACGCCCTTCCCTCCTGTTGTCCGATGTCGTGAATGGTGCAGATATTGGGATGATTCAGGGCGGATGCCGCTTGAGCCTCGCGTTGGAAGCGGAGCAGCGCCTGCGGATCACGGCAAACGTCCTGCGGCAAAAATTTAAGGGCCACAAAGCGGTGCAGGCGTGTGTCTTCGGCTTTGTAGACCACACCCATGCCACCGCCACCGAGCTTGTCGGTGATTCTATAATGGGAGATGGTCTGACCGATCATCGGACTGACATCTTAACCCCATTTTAACCCAACTTTTACAGTTGCAAGTAATTTTTGGCGTTTTTGCCATAATTTTGGCGGTTAAGTCGCGTGCTTCGATCGCCCGACTCCGCAACAATCGAAAAAAGACGGCAAAGATCCATCGCTTACTCTAGCATCGTCAAGCAGTCGCATTGCTTCTGACACCCCGGCGCGGACATCCGCGGCGGTACTCGGAGGGTGGGCGGAAATCAAAATGATCGACGTTTTCATTGGTGCCGTCGATCAACGGTGATTGATTCTGCCGCGCGACAGGCAACCTTCCGCTGACACCCGCCTTCTCGCGCAAAAACAGAGTTTAGGAAGTGAGGTACGGCCCGTTCAGTACGAGGTGTTTGTGGTGGAGATCTTTCCACAACCTCGCTTGATTCCAAAGCACTTAACCGGCGGGAACTGTGAAAGATTGGATGCGGTTAAGGAGTGACCTTGTGTGAAATCAACGGAAAGACAGGAGCTAGAGCACCTTGGGCGAGTAGACCAAGGACGCCAACAGGTTCCTGATGGGGTATGGGTAAACCGGGCTCCCTTCCAGACTGAATTTCGGTTGAAGGTCTTTGGCACCTATTGTAGCGTTGCGGCCGGTGTTGCTCTCGCAAGTCCAGGCAAGCCCAACAATCTCTGAGGTTGGGACTTAAGCGAGGAGTCTCTCTTCAACAGCCGACAGGCAAGGGACAAGTCGCGATGCAATTCCATGCGGCCGCAGTTTCGGCTATGGGTGACGCGCTCCCAACCGTTTCTCGATGCTGAGTACCTGCTGAGTATTGCGACTGCGTGAACTTTAAGGAGGCAGACATGAAGTACTCCACTCTCCCGCGAATCAAAGCCTTGCTCGCTCTGATTTTCACGGGTCGGATACCCGATATGTTGAAATTACTCCTGGGAATGTTTCTGATTTGTCCCATTCTTTGCGCTCAGCAGACCAATACTCCTCCCGATATGAATCAGCAGACGGCGCAGATGCTCTTGCAGCGCATGGATCAGCTGGAAGCAACGGTGAGAGAATTACGGGCGGCTTTGGCGCAAGCCACCGCTGCAATCCCCAGGCCAGCGCCTGCGGAGGCCGCTCCGCCCAGCCAGCGCGAACCTGAGCCGCAAGTTGAACGTGCCCCCTCGGAAGGAATGGACCTCAACAAGACCCTCTTGCGCATAAGGGGATTCAGTGACGTCACCCTTCACGGGAGCAACCTGAAAGGCGACACAAGCTCTTTCAGCCTCGGGCAGGTCGACCTCTTTGTCACTTCAGACGTCTCGGAAAAGCTCAAATTCCTTAGTGAGATTGTTTTCGAAGCGGGGCGAGACAATTTGTTTGGCGTGGATGTCGAGCGCTTGCTGCTCACTTATTCATTCGGTGACTTCCTGAATGTGGGGGTCGGCCGTTTTCATTCGGCGATCGGCTACTACAATACTGCTTATCATCACAGCACCTGGCTTCAAACGACTACCGGCCGCCCTTTCCTGTTTCAATTTGAGGACCAGGGCGGAATTCTGCCCATCCACAATGTCGGTGCGACGGCATCCGGGCGAATTCCTTCAGGAGCCCTCGGTTTGCACTACGTCGCCGAGGTTGGCAACGGGCGTTCTTCGCGCTCACCCCTGAACGAGCCGGTGCAAAACGTCCTTGATGAGAACAACCGCAAGTCGGTCAATTTTGCGGTCTTTGCACGGCCGGACGCCGTCCGCGGATTGCAGGCGGGCTTCTCAATCTACCGGGATCTTTTGGCGCCCCAGAATTCGCCAAGAATCGGCGAGACCATATTTGCTGCGCATGCCGTTTATGTGGGGCTGAACCTCGAGTGGCTGAATGAGGCCTTGGTCCTTCGCCATGCCCCCCAAGGAACTTCTCGCGTGTTCGATACGCCGGGCTTCTACACGCAGTTTTCCAAACGATTCGGCTCTTACCGCCCTTATGTGCGCTACCAGTACGTTCATGCCTCCCAGAGCGAGCCGGTGTTTCCCGACGTCGGCCTCCGCCATGGCCCTTCGGTGGGCTTGCGCTACGACTTGAGTGAGTTTGTGGCTTTGAAGTTGCAATACGACTACACTGCACGAGGGCGCGATCAGGCGATCCACGCACTGGCCCTCCAGGCAGGCTTCACCTTCTAAAGGTGTGCGACGATGCCTCGTGTGACCTTTGGTTTATTGATGTTGGGCGCGGCCATCTTGCTGTCCCATGTGCTGCCGCTGGGGACCAGCGAATCCGTTGGATTCGCACCGCAAAGCCACCCGGCAACCGACGATGCGCTGGGAATTGTGGTGAATCGCTCGAACCCAGTCGAGAACTTATCGCTCGCGGAGCTGCGTAAAATATTCATGGGGGAGCAAACCCATTGGTCAAATGGCCGTCGCATCACCGTGGTAATGCTCGAACCGGGCAAGCAGGAACGCCAAGCCGTACTCACTCAGATTTACCGCATGGATGACAAAGACTTCAACAAACACTTTCTGCAGGGGATGTTCACCGGAGAAATCCACGCGGCACCGAAGACACTGGCGACTTCCACGGAAGTGCTCAAGTTCGTGTTTAACGTGCCGGGGGCCATCGGGTACGTGCGCGGGGCAGAAGCGGATGAATCTGTGAAGATCGTTCACGTCGACAGCCGTCTCCCTGGCGACAAGGATTACAGCATTCGGCTACATCCGAAATCAGCCAAATAATAAGAGTTAGGTGGCTTCCGCGTTCTCGGCCAGTCGAGGTTGTGGCAGGCGCTTACGCAGTTTGCCGGTGGCCCCGTACACCACGAAGCCGGCGACAATGATCAACGTTCCGAAAGCCAGCCCATTCATCCCGAGCACGCTCTCGTGCTCGCTCTCCAGCATCGCCAGGCTGAGGAGCAGCAAAGGCAACACGCCGGCGAGAATCGTACCGGTCAGCCCACCAGGAACGCGGAATTCGCGCTTCAACTGGGGCTCGCGGATCCGCAGCGCCACCAGCGTTACGAACTCCAGCATTAGGCTTATGCCGTAAAGCATAATGTCCAGCGTTACCAGCCGCGTGAACCCCAGTCCCAAGCACAGCGCCCAGCAAGTCGCGCAGAAAATGATGGCCACCCAGGGCGCCTGACTTCTGGCGCTCGTCTTGCCAAGAAACTTCGGCAGCATGCCGTCTCGCGCCATGGCCAGTGGGAGGCGCGAATATCTCAGCACCAGCGCGTTGAACATGCCAAACGCACTCATCATTCCCCCGAGGACGATCAGAAACCTCAGCCATTCGAATCCCTTGAACTTTCCGCCCACGAGACCCGCTACTCCAGCCCAGGCGCCATCACTCCCGAACGTGGAAGCCGGAATACCAGCAAGGTACACTGCCACGAACGGGAGCACGTAGGTCAACGCCACCAGAACCACCGCAGCAATCATGGCCTTCGGATAAGTCCTTTGTGGCCGCTCGACTTCCTGTGCAATCGTCGAGGCGT
The DNA here is from genome assembly GCA_003225295.1 of Acidobacteriota bacterium. GTDB lineage: Bacteria > Acidobacteriota > Terriglobia > Acidiferrales > UBA7541 > Acidiferrum. The sequence goes on from QHYZ01000068.1 coordinate 30,013, forward strand.
TATCCCAGCCCATGTAATTCCACATCGCTACGAGCACGCCGCCGAGCAATCCCAACCCCGTAGCCCCTGGCGCGTTATGGACCTGCGCCAACGCTCCTATTTTGAGGGGCGCCATCACCACGATCAACGCGAACGGCGCCGACAGCAGAAAGAAGAGCCACAGCGACGTGATTCCCACGACGCGAATTCCTGCAAGATTTAGCAGCGCGCAGGTAACGACCACGAAAAGGCCGGCGTAGATTCCATGATTTCCGAGTCCAAACCAAGGCGACATCTGCTTCAAGTAAAAGACAAACAGCGTGGGGTAGATCGCCATGTCAAAGATGCTGGCAGCCAGCGAGAGCCACGCTTCCTGGAAGCCCCAGAAATTTCCCAAGCCGCGGCGCACCCACGCGTAGTAGCCACCCTCTTGCGGCAACGCACTCGACAGCTCGCCAATCATGAACGCCGTCGGCAGACACCACAGCACCGGCAGGAGCAGCAGGATCAATATCCCTTGACCGTAACCCGCGCCATGAATGATCTCTTCCGTGCCGTACGTGCCGCCAGACACCATGAAGAAGGTGGCTGCCACAAGCGGCCAGAGCGTAAGTTTGGCGACTCTTTTTTTCGCTGTTGGGATTGCGCGGGAAGGTAGCTGGGCGGGAAGCGATATAGAACTCAATTTTTACTCTCGTCCTCCTAATCGAAACTCGCTCGCGCCGCTGCGGTGACCGTCCGGCGGTCACCCCTGAAAATGAAGCGAGTTCGCATTCGAAGGATACAAGACTCGTCACTGCATGCAAGAAGAAAATGCGCCTGAGCGAAAATATTTTCTGTCTCCCTGCCATACGTTCGCACAACGCGAGCGCCCGCCGTGCGAGCCCCTCAGGGCTGCTTCCCGATTCTTGCCCTACGCTGTCTACCGGAGGGCCTGTGTTACACTTCGCCGTTTGTTTTCTTGCTCTCATAACGCAAGGGGGCATTGCGAATGAAGCTCGCTTTTCGTCTTTCATCTCTTTCTGCAGTGCTGGTACTCGCACCTCTCGCTCTTGCTCAGCAACCCGCTCCTCGCGCCATCACCATCGACGATTATTTTCAGATCCGCGAGGTTCGCGACCCCCAACTGAGTCCCGACGCGAAGTGGGTCGCCTACAGCATCAAGACCGTCCTTCTCAAAGAAGACAAGAACGAAGAGCGCATCTGGATCGTTCCAACCGCCGGTGGTGACCCTCTCGCGTTAACCGCCGACGGCGTTTCTTCCGCTCACGCGCGATGGCGTCCCGATGGCAAGTTCCTTGCTTTTCTTTCTGCTCGCGATGAAGGCAAGACCCAAGTCTGGCTCCTCAACCGGCTCGGCGGGGACGCGGAGCGCCTTACAGACACCCCGCAAGATGTCCAGGACTTTGCATGGTCGCCAGACAGCAGCCAGCTCGTTCTCGTTCTTCGCGACGCCAGTTCTGAGGAACTGGAAGCCGCCAAGGAAAACAAAGACGAGAAGGTTGCTGGCCGCGCCAGGGCCGCTGAAAGTGAAGCCAAGGACAAGAAGAAAGCGCCAAAGCCCTGGGTGATCGACCGTTTGCAATTCAAACTCGATGAGGTGGGTTACCTTGATCGCCGCCGTACGCACCTCTATGTGTTCGACTTAGACGCGAAGTCCCTAAGGCAGATCACTTCCGGCGATTACGACGACTCCGAGCCCGCGTGGTCTCCGGATGGCAAGTGGTTGGCATTCAGCAGCAATCGCTCGGTGCCAGACCCCGACGCTACTTACGACCAGAACATCTGGGTCGTCCCGGCGAGCAACTCCGATAAGGGTGCGCATCCGACGCAAGTCACTACAAATCCCGGCGCCGATGGCTCACCCGCCTGGTCCCCAGACGGAGAGTGGATCGCCTACGTGACGCAGATGGATCCCCACCTCTTCGACTACGCCACCAAACATCTTGCCGTCGCTCCCGCCACCGGCGGCGAGGCCAAGCTCATAACCCTTGCTCTCGATCGCATGGTGACCGTCCCCCGTTTTTCCCCGGACGGGAAGTACCTCTATTTCATCGCCGATGACGATGGCACGCAAAATCTCTGCCGGGTCCCCGTGACCGGAGGCGAGATCGTTCGCCCTGTCGGGGGCCGTCTGATGGTCAACGACTACTCGCTTGCCAAGACCGGCGACATCGTCGCGCAGATCGCCACTCTCGACCACCCTGATGAGCTGTACACGATTCCCGACGGCAAACTGACCCGGATTACACACACCAACGACGCCCTGATGAGCCAGCTCAAGCTCTCCTACGGCCAGTACGTCCACTTCAAGAGCAAGGATGGCACGATCATTTCCGGCTACCTCTACAAACCCGTGGACTATGTCCCGGGCAAGAAATACCCCACCATCCTTCGTCCGCACGGTGGACCCGTTTGGGCGTATTACGCGGAGTTCGATCACCTGCCGCAACTCCTCGCCGCCAACGGCTATGCCGTGCTCTTCCCCAATCCGCGCGGCTCAACGGGATATGGTCAGGACTTCGCCAAAGCCATCTGGGCCGACTGGGGCAACAAGGATTTTCAGGACGACATGGCCATGGTCGATTACGCCATCGAGCAGGGAATCGCCGACCCGGCTAAGCTCGCCGTTGGCGGCTGGTCGTACGGCGGCATTTCCACGGACTTCATCATCGCGCAAACCAACCGTTTCAAAGCTGCCATTTCCGGCGCAGGAAGCGCCCTGTTTAGCAGTTTTTACGGCCATGACCAGTACCAAAGAGATTACGAAGCCGAGCTAGGCCACCCGTGGGAGAACAAAGCTGTCTGGGAAAGAGTCTCGCCCTTCTACAAGGTCGCCAATGTAAGCACGCCCACTCTCTTCATGGGCGGTGCGATCGACTGGAACGTTCCCATCCTTGGAGGCGAGCAGATGTACCAGGCCCTGAAGCGCCTCGGTCGCGCCACCGAGCTGGTCGTCTACCCGGGCGAGTACCACGAATTCAAGACGCCATCTCACATCAAGGACCGCCTAGAGCGTTACCTCGCCTGGTATGCCCACTTCGTAAAGGGCGACTCGACTCCCGCTCGCCCCGTGCCGACTCCGAAATCTGGCGAGTAGTGCAAGATTCGAGTGTCTTTGTGTCTCCGATTACCTGCGCCGATTTCAGGGCAGACTGCTGCGCTGATCCTTTTCAGGTTCTCCAGGCTTGAGGCCCACAAGCATGTCGGTTTCCTTTACAAAATTGGCGGGCATGGTCTTCCGCTGAACTGCTTAACTGCATGGGTTTCTCGTGGACGCCGGGAACACTCGCCCTCGCAGGCGTATGTAAATGACCTGAGCTTTGGGACAACCGCCGTCCCAAGGAATTTGGGCGTCTGCCAATTTTGCTTTACTGACGGGCCATGTGTGAAGTGACTCTAGATAGTTCGCGGCAAGGAGCGGGCGGGGTTTGCCCGCCCGTCGGCGTGCAGCCTCATCGCAAATGAAACCGATTCAGTGCCAACGGCGTCCCATGCGAAGCGGGTGCTTCTCCGCGGCGATTTCGAGAAATGTAAATACGACGGGTGGAGGGCGATAGTGCGAAAGCATGCGAGTGCGTTAGCCGTATTCCTGGCGTTGACAGTGGTTTTGCCTTTGGCTGCACAGGCGCCCAGCCAGACGGACTTATCCGCGATCCATCAAATCAAGGACGAGGGCTTCAACGATTCCAAAGTCATGGAAATCATGAGTTACCTGACTGACGTCTACGGCCCGCGTCTGACGAATTCGCCGAACATCAAGGAGGCCGCCGCCTGGACCACCGCCAAGATGAAGGAATGGCAGTGCGCCAACGTCCGTCTCGAGCCTTGGGGACCGTTCGGACGGGGGTGGTCCAACGAACGTTTTTCCGCTCAGGTGATCTCGCCGCGGCCATTCCCTCTCATTGCCTACCCGAAGGCTTGGACACCCGGGACCATCGGTCCGGTAACCGCGGCTGCCGTCCTCGCGCCAATTCTGAAAGAGGAAGATATTCAGAAGTATCGCGGACAGCTCAAAGGAAAGTTTGTCCTGACCGCCGCCATCCCCGAGAATCCCGAACGCTTCGAGCCGCAAGCCCACCGCTACACCAATGATGAGCTAGCCGATCTCGCGACTCAGCCGGTGCCTGTGGCCAACGCTGAAGATCGCGCTGCCCAATTCCGCGCTCAACGCGAATTGAATCTCAAGGTACAGAAGTTTCTTGTCGAAGAAGGGGTCGCCGCTTGGATTGAGCCTTCCCGCAGCGATGACGGAACCGTATTCGTCCAGCAGGGAGGCGGTCGCGACAAGGAGAAAGATCCGCCGGCTCCTCCGCGCGTCGCCGTAGCCAGCGAAAACTACGGCCGCATTTTTCGAATGCTCGATAAGAAGGTGCCCGTCACGCTGCAAGTGGATATCGAGAACAAGTTCTACGACGATGATCTGAATTCCTTCAACATCATCGGCGAAATACCGGGCACCGACAAAGGCAAAGCCGACGAAGTCGTAATGCTCGGCGCGCACTTCGATTCCTGGCACGCCGGAACAGGTGCGACCGACAATGGCGCGGGTTCCGCTGTGATGCTGGAGGCCATCCGGATTCTCAAGACGACTGGCCTAAAGATGCGTCGCACCGTGCGAATCGGCTTATGGACCGGTGAGGAGCAGGGCTTACTTGGCTCGCGCGCCTATGTAAAGCAGCATTTCGCCGATCCAGAAGTAATGAAGCCCTTCCCGGAGCATGCTAAGCTCGACGCCTACTATAACGTCGATAATGGAACGGGCAAGATTCGCGGCGTCTATTTGCAGGAGAACGAAATGGTGGCCCCGATCTTTTCCGCGTGGATGGAGCCGTTCCGCGACCTCGGAATGCACACGCTCACCATCCGCAACACCGGCGGAACCGATCACCTTGCCTTCAATGCTGTTGGGCTGCCCGGTTTTCAGTTTATCCAAGATCCTCTCGACTATGACACGCGGACGCACCATTCAAACATGGATGTCTATGAGCGCATCCAGGAGCCGGACATGAAGCAGATGGCGGTGATTGTCGCCTCCTTCGTGTACCTGACGGCCAATCGCGACGAAATGATTCCGCGCAAACCGCTGCCCAAACCCCAACCTGCCCGCCCTCAGCCCTGAACGGTTAGCGTAAGGGGCATGGCTTGTTTATCCTGGAGGGGCCCGCTTCCCGGCATCGAAAACGTGCGCCTGCTGGCGGGTGTCCGATCGCCCTTCTTTCTTACGTGACGTTTGGGTTTCCCCTTCGTTTGCGTGCTATTCCCGTCAAGAACACGCCTCGTTGTCGCAAGCAACGCTCTCGCAGGTTCACGCGCTGAATTTTTCCAACCATTCTCCGTTGCTCCCTCTGCTAAACTACGCCCCCGGTTTGCGCTCCATCCCTGTTCTGAGGAGTTATGCGCATGAAAATCATTCGCCGCATCACGTTCGCGTCTCTTGCCGTGGTTCTGTGGCTGCCCGCCCAGGAATCGATCCCGAAGCCCGCTTCCGCTACTCCACGCAACATCACCATTGACGATTTTTTCCAGATTCGCGATGTTTCTCAACCCGAAATGAGCCCCGATGGACAATGGGTCGTCTACTCCGTTCGAACCAGGATGCTCAAGGACGACAAGAACGAGCAGCGCCTCTGGATGGTCTCAACACACAGTGGCGATCCCATTCCCATGACCGCCGAAGGAGTCTCCTCCTTGCACCCACGGTGGAGCCCTGACGGCAAGTACCTCGCATTTCTCTCCTCTCGCAACGCGGGCAAGAGCCAGGTATGGTTGCTCAACCGCCTCGGCGGGGAAGCCGTGCGCCTCACGGACACAGTTCAGGGCGTCACCGATTTCGAATGGTCCCCGGATAGCACGCGGCTCATCCTAGTCCTCCAGGATCCCAAGCCGGAGGACGCCGAAGCCGCGAAAGACAAGGACAAAGATACGCCAGCTCCAAAACCGAAGACCCCGCCGCCCTTCGTGATCGACCGGCTCCAGTTTAAGGAAGACACCGTTGGCTATCTGGATCGGCGCCGCACCCACCTCTACCTTTTTGAGGTCGCGTCCAAGAGGGTCACCCAAATTACTTCCGGCGACTTTGATGACAACGAACCTGCCTGGTCGCCGGACGGCAAATCTCTGGCCTTTACCAGTAACCGCAGCACACCCGACCCCGATCGCAATTTTAATTCGGACATCTGGGTCGCCGCCGCCGACAACACTGACAAAGGTGCGCACCTAAGGCAGGTCACCACCAATCTTGGAGCGGACCGCTCACCCACCTGGTCACCCGACGGACAGTGGATCGCCTTCGTCAGCCAAACCGACGTCAAGGCCATCGACTACGCCACCGCTCACCTGGCCATCGCTCCTTCGACTGGCGGCGAGGAAAAAGTCCTGACGCTGTCGCTTGACCGTAGCGTCCGCCGCCCGCGCTTCTCCCCGGATGGCCGCTCGATCTACTTCATCGCCGAAGATGACGGTGCGCAAAATCTCTTCCGCATTCAGGTCAGCGGTGGTGAGGCCGCGCGTCCCATCGCTGGCCGTCTCACGGTGTCCTCCTATTCGCTCGGCATGGACGGCAGCATCGGCGCACAAATCGCCACGCTCGATCGTCCCGACGAAATCTATCTTTCGAATGGAAACGATCTCACCCGCCTCACCAAAACAAATGACGCCTTGATCTCGCAACTCCATCTCGCCCCAGTCGACTACGTTCACTTCAAAAGCAAGGACGGCACCCCCGTCGCCGGTTATCTCTACAAACCCGTCGACTACACTCCCGGCAAAAAAGCGCCTACGCTGCTCAATCCACACGGTGGTCCTGTCGGTCAATATTCCGCTTCTTTCTATCACCTCGCGCAGCTCTACGCCGCCAATGGCTACGCCGTCCTCCTACCGAACCCGCGCGGCTCTTCCGGCTACGGCCAGAAATTCTGCGAAGCCATCTTTGCCGACTGGGGGAACAAGGACTACCAGGACGATATGGCCATGGTGGACTACGCCCTCGCGCAGGGCATCGCTGATCCCGAAAGACTTGGCGTTGGCGGCTGGTCCTACGGAGGAATCTCCACCAACTTCATCATCACCCAGACCACCCGCTTCAAGGCGGCGATCAGCGGCGCCAGCGAAGTTCTCTACGTCGCGAACTATGGCCACGACCACTATCAGAAGCTCTGGGAACTCGAGCTAGGTCTTCCGTGGGAAAACCGCGCTCTCTACGAAAAGATCTCGCCGTTCAACAAGGTCACCAGCATCACCACCCCCACCCTCATCATGGGCGGCGAGATTGATTGGAACGTCCCTATCATCAATTCCGAGCAACTCTACCAAGCACTCAAGCGCCTCGGGCGCACGACCGAGCTCGTTGTTTATCCCGGCGAATATCACGGCTTCACCACTCCGTCGCATATCAAGGACCGTCTCGAGCGTTACCTCGCCTGGTACGCTCATTTTGTCAAAGGTGACGCCACCCCTGCGCGTCCTCTCGAGCCCAGGCTGGGAACTGCGCCCGCCGCCAAGCCTGCCAACTAGTGCTGGGGGCGCGGCACCGCTGCGCCCTCTCTTCTCTGCGACTTAGTGCCCTCATCGTTGAGTGTTTGGGCTTTTCCATCTTTGCATTGCCTCAACTGATTTGCCCGCGCTATCCTCACACTCTTCGCGGAGGTGCCCTTATGCGGATTCGCCTTTGGATTGTCGTAACCCTACTGCTCACTCCTTTTCTGGCTCATGCCCAGTCCCCCTTCACTGTCGGCACCGCTTCTGCCGCCCCCAACGAGAAAGCCACCGGCACCCTCGAAGTTTCCGCTGGTGTCGACGCCGCCACCAGCATCCCCATCGTCGTCGTAAACGGGGCCAAGCCCGGCAAAATTCTCGCACTCGTCTCCGGTGCCCACGGCACCGAATACGTCTCCATCATCGCCATCGAAAAACTCATCGCCGATCTCGACCCCGCGCAAGTCACTGGCACCGTCATTCTCGTCCCGCTCATCAATATCCAATCCTTCGAGCAAAAAGTCCCGCACGTCAATCCCGTCGACAACAAAAGCATGAACCGTTTCTACCCCGGCAAACCCGACGGCACGCAAACCGAGCGCGCCTCTTTCCTCATCACCAGGGAAATCGTCGACCGCTGCGACTACCTCATCGACTACCACGGTGGCGACCTCGACGAAAGCCTCCGCCCCTACGCCTACTGGGGGCCCACCGGCCGCGAAGCCCAGGACCGCACCTCCAAGGAAATGGTCCTCGCCTTCGGTCTCGATCACATCATCATCTGGCGCGAACGCCCCACCGACCCCGTGGCCACCCGCTACCTCGACAACACCGCCTCGGTGCATGGAAAACCTTCCATCGTCGTCGAAGCCGGCCACGCTGGCACCGTCGACTCCGACGACGTCGCCCTCCTCGTCAACGGCACCCTCAGCACAATGCGCGCCTTGAAGATGCTCCCTGGCGACCCGCATCCCATCGAAAATCCCGTTTGGATTGAAAAATTGGTGGACGTCCTCGCCGATGGCCCTGGCATCTGGTATCCCCTCGTCAAACGCGGCACTTACGTCTCTGCCGGAATGAAACTGGGCATCATCACCGACTATGTCGGTAAAGTTATCGCCGCGCCTCGCGCTCCGGTCTCCGCCGTCGTCCTGCACGTCAACGCGGTCCCCTCTCTAAAAAAGGGCGACAACATCGCCGACCTAGGCGTCCCCGCCGCCAAAGCCCCGTAACCTGGCGCTGACCTCATGTATGCTCTACCAGCAGCGGGCCTCGTGCCGCGATCTTCAGATTGTGCAGGGGTGAGATCTTCGATCTTGTTACCTTCAAGGCGATTCTTCGGGACTGCTCTCCGGCGGATTGCCACACAAAATCTTCAACCCTGGTGCTTGCTTCGATCCGAACTGCGAACCTCTTCGCTAATATCGCTCCCGCGGCCGCGCACCGCACCTTGAGCGCGATCTTTTTCTTCAAGACCTCCCGCAAACGGCCGCCTCGCATTGCTCCGATTCCGCAGCCAGAGTATCCTCTCCCTTCTCACGGAGGACGCGGATGCGAATCGAGAAGTGGTTTGTCGTTGAAGTCGTCACCACAGCTTTTTTTTGTACTTCTCTATGCACTTCGGCGAACGCGCAGCAGTTCGAGCAGAAGCTTTATTCCGAGATGCGCTGGCGTTGTATTGGGCCGTTTCGCGGAGGCCGCACTGTTGCCATCTCCGGCGTGCCGCACCAACCCAACGTGTTCTACATGGCCGCTGTCAACGGCGGTGTCTGGAAGACCACCGATTTCGGAAACACCTGGAATCCGATTTTCGACGACCAGCCAACCGGCTCCGTCGGCGCGCTTGCCGTTGCTCCGTCCGATCCGAACATCATCTACGTCGGCAGTGGCGAAGGATTGCAACGCCCCGATCTCGCCACCGGCGATGGCGTGTACAAATCAACCGACGCAGGAAAATCCTGGACGCACCTCGGCCTCCGCGACGCCCAGCAAATCACGGCGATACTTATCGACCCGAAGGATCCCCAACGCGTTTTCGTCGCCGCTGAAGGACATCCCTACGGTCCCAACACCGAACGCGGCGTTTTCCGTTCCACCGACGGCGGGCAGTCCTTCCAACAGGTTCTTTACAAGGGGGAAAACACCGGCGCCGCCGAACTTGCTTTCGATCCCACGAATCCGCAAACGATTTACGCCGTGTTGTGGGCCGCGCGCGTTGCACCGTGGGAGATTCGCAGCGGCGAATCGTTCATCAGCGCGGGAAGCGGCCTCTACAAATCCACCGATGGCGGAAGCAATTGGCGCCAACTCACGAAAGGCCTCCCCGCGGCGGATGATGGTCTGGGCCGCATGGGCATTGCCGTTTCGCACAGCTTGCCGAACCGCGTTTATGCGAACGTGGAGGCAAAGAAAAATGCTGGCGTCTACCGCTCCGATGATTCCGGCGAATCGTGGAGACAGGTAAACGCCGACCGTCGCATCGGTGGCCGCGGCCCGGGTGCAGCGGGCATCGCCGTTGCGCCGGACAACTCGGAGGTCATCTACGTTGCAAACACCACGACGTGGAAGTCGGCCGACGGCGGAAAAACATTTCTGGGATTCAAAGGCGCGCCCGGCGGCGACGATTACCAGCGCATTTGGATCAGCGCGGAAAATCCTCAGATTATCGCGCTCAGCTCCGATCAGGGTGCGGTCATCAGCGTAAACGGCGGTGCTACGTGGAGCAGTTGGTACAATCAGCCAACTGCCCAGTTCTATCACGTTACGACCGACAATCGTTTTCCCTATGGGGTTTACGGCGCGCAGCAGGAAAGCGGATCCGTCGCGACGCAAAGCCGTAGCGATTATGGCGAAATTACTTTTCGCGATTGGCATCTCATTGGGATCTTTGAGTACGGATATATAGCGGTCGACCCGCTCGATCCGAACATTCTTTATGGCGACTGGCTCACGCGCACGAAGCAGGATATCGGCGAGTACGCCAAGGTTACACCGGAGCCAATTCGCCGCGGCGAGTATCGCTATACGCGCACGCTGCCGGTGGTGTTCTCGCCGCTCGAACCGCATACGCTGTACTTCGCGGCCAACGTGCTTTTCAAAACGACCGATGCGGGAAACAGTTGGCAAGCCATCAGTCCCGATCTCACGCGCGAATTCTATGAGATCCCCGCGAATCTCGGGGTTTTCGCCGCGAGTGATCCGGAGAAAGGAAAGCACCGCGGCGTTATCTACGCTGTCGCTCCTTCGTTCAAAGAGATTGACACCATCTGGGCGGGCACCGATGACGGGTTAATTCACATCACGCGCGATGGGGGCAAGACCTGGCAGAATGTCACGCCGCCGCAGCTCAAGCCGTGGAGCAAAGTCTCCATCATCGAAGCCTCGCACTTCGATGCGGGGACGGCGTACGCTGCGATTAACTCGTTCCGGCTCGACGATCTGCGCGCGCACATTTATCGCACGCGCGATTTCGGCAAGACGTGGACGGAAATCACAAAAAATATTCCCGATGGCGGCGCCAGCAACGTAGTGCGCGAAGATCCGGTTCGAAGAGGTTTGTTGTTCGCCGGAACGGAAGGCTCCGTCTACGTTTCCTTCAACGACGGAGACGATTGGCAGCCGCTACAGCTCAATCTGCCGCACACTTCCATGCGCGATCTCGCGATTCATGGCGACGATCTGATCGTCGCCACGCACGGACGGTCGTTCTGGATTCTTGATGACATCACGCCGATTCGGCAAATGAACACTGAAATTCCCAAGGAAAGTGTGCATCTCTTCGCACCGCAAGAAGCGATTCGGTTCCGCTGGAATCGAAATCCGGACACGCCGCTGCCACCGGAAGTTCCTGCAGGGAAAAATCCCCCAGACGGCGCCATCATCGATTACTACCTGACGAACGCGGCAAAAGCGCCGGTCAAGCTCGAAATCTTTGACGCGCAGGATCATCTCGTGCGGCGCTATTCCGGCTCGGATAAACCCGAGCCTCTGGAAAAAACCGCCAGCGAGCATCCCATTCCGATGTATTGGGTTCGCCCGGCGCCGCTTCTTTCCGCGGGCGAGGGGATGCACCGTTTTGTCTGGGACCTTCACTACGCGCCGCCGGATTCTCTTGGACATGAATTTCCGATCTCGGCGATCGTGCATGACACGCCAAAATATCCGCTGGGAGCGTGGGCACTACCCGGGAACTACACAGCGAAGCTCACGGTTGATGGGAAAAGCTTTTCTCAGCAGTTCGTCGTGAAAATGGACCCGCGCATCAGAGCTTCGTTGATCGATCTGCGCAAGCAGTTTGAAATGCAGAGCGGTGCCGTCGAAGGAATGAACAAGAGTTTCGGAGCGCTCTTGCTGGTCCGATCGGTGCGCACTCAATTGAAGGAGCGCTCCGCGAAAGCAGGGAAAGGGACTCTTGTCGATACGATGGCCGCTCTTGACAAGCAAGCTGCGGAACTGGAAGGCGCGGCGCAGAGCAATTTCTTCGGCTTGCCGCCCGGCGCGAAGCGACCGGAGGATTTTTCCAGCTTGAACCAGCATTTCGGCGGCATTCTGGCGGTTGCAGACAGCGCCGATGCCGCACCCACAGCGCAAGCCACCGCCGTCTTCAAGGAACTCCAAGAGGATCTTGAGAGACTCGCCGAGCGCTGGACAAGAATCCGGCAGCAGGATATTCCAGCGCTAAACGCGGATCTCCAGAAGGCCGGACTTGCTCCCGTCGATCCGAACAAGTCACCCGATGCCGCTCCTTTCGCCGACGCGGATGGAGACGACGAACCATGAACGGGACCGCACTGGAAATTCGACAGGCGCCCAAATGAAGAGTTTACGTATGTTTCGAATTCTCTTTTTTGCTTTTACGGTCCTGTGGTCCGCGGGATTTGCGATGGCTGTAATCGACCGCGCACAGCAGATTCCAGAATCGCTCTATTCCGAAATGAAATGGCGAATGATCGGGCCATTTCGCGCGGGAAAGGTGAACGCCGTGGCCGGTGTGCCGGGAAATCCCGGTGTCTATTATTTCGGGGCGAATGGCGGAGGCGTCTGGAAGACGACTGACGGCGGCACGGTGTGGAAGCCAATTTTCGATGAAGAACCGGTGGCGTCCATTGGGGCGCTGGCACTTGCTCCTTCGAATCCGAACATCATTTACGTGGGAAGCGGAGAAAACAATCTCTATGCCGACATCACGTATGGAAATGGCATGTACAAATCCATTGATGCGGGAGCGACGTGGCAACATCTCGGACTTGAGGACACACGTCATATCGCACGCATCCTGGTAGATCCTCGAAACCCGGATATCGTGCTGGTGGCAGCCATGGGCCACAGCTTTGGGCCGAACAAAGAGCGCGGCGTTTTCCGTTCAGCCGATGGTGGACGAAACTGGAAGAAGGTTTTGTACAAGGACGACGTTACAGGTGCAGTGGATCTTAGTTTCGAACCGGGGAATCCACGCGTGGTTTACGCGACGCTGTGGCATGGCATCCGCAAGCCGGGACACAAGGGAACTTCGTTTGGTCCCGGCAGTGGGCTCTACAAGTCAGCAGACCAAGGCTTGACGTGGACACAGATCACGGGACACGGTCTACCGACGGGGGACTGGGGCCGGTCTGGCGTTGCGGTGGCCCCCGGAAATCATGGGCAACGCGTTTACCTGATTCTGGAAGCCAACGAAAAAGACGGGGGTCTCTATCGTTCCGACGATGCGGGAGCAACCTGGAAGAAAGCCACGGAGGATCGCCGCATCCAAGGGTATTGGTACATGAGCGAGGTTTTTGCAGACTCGAAAAACCCCGATGTGGTGTATGTGCCTTCGCAAAATCTATACCGTTCGACGGACGGCGGGCATACCTTTACTGCCATCAAGGGCGCACCTGGTGGCGACGACTACCACACCGTGTGGATCGATCCGACAAATTCGCAACGCATCATGCTGGGTGTCGACCAGGGCGCGACGATCAGCCTCAACGGAGGCCAGTCCTGGAGCACGTGGTACAACCAGCCAACGGGGCAATTTTATCGGCTCGCGACAGATCACCGGTTTCCTTACTGGGTGTATGGGCCGCAACAGGACAGCGGCACAGCGGGCATCGCCAGCCGCGGAAACAATGGACAGATCACGGAGCGTGATTGGCTCCCAGTCGGCCCAGGAGAGAGCGGTTACACAATCCCCGACCCGCTAGACGCGGATGTGATCTATAACGCGGGTCCGGGTGGCAGCGTCGTGCGATTGTCAAAAATCACAGGGCAGGTGCGGGATATTTCCCCAGCGCCGGTCTCGTTTGGCAGCAAGTACCGTTTCAACTGGACGATTCCGCTGGTTTTTTCGCCGCAAGATCCACATCTGCTTTATCTCGGGACGCAGTTTCTCTTGAAAACGACGGATGCAGGGACTAGCTGGCAGGCCGTGAGTCCCGATCTCACGCGTACGCGCGCCGCGGAAAAAGATTCGAAACAGGTGCTTGGCACAGTCCTGACGATTGCGCCTTCAGAGATCAAGGAGGGTCTCATTTGGGTTGGGACGGATGACGGGAATGTCCAACTCACGAAGGACGGCGGAGCGACGTGGCAGAACGTCACGCCGACGGGCGTATCGGAGTGGAGCACGGTGAGCATTATTGAATCTTCGCACTTCGATCCCGGTACGGCCTATGCGGCGGTGAATCGAAACAGTCTCGACGATTTGCACCCGCACATTTTTCGGACGGGCGACTTTGGAAAGACGTGGCAGGAAACGGTTAACGGCATTGGCGACGACGATTTTGTCCGCGTGGTGCGCGAGGATCCGGTGCGCCAGGGGTTGATGTACGCGGGGACGGAACGAGGAGCGTACGTTTCGTTTGATGGCGGAGATCATTGGCAATCGCTCCGGCTGAACATGCCGGTAGTGGCCATCCACGATCTGGCCATCGAGCAGGATGACCTAGTGGCCGCGACGTATGGCCGGTCGTTCTGGATTCTCGACGATGTCACGCCGCTTCGCCAGGCGGATGCGCGGGTAGCATCTTCTGGCGCGCATCTCTTTGCGCCACGAACCGCCATCCGTGTGCGCCGCGATGAGAATCAGGACACGCCGCTGCCGCCGGAAGTTCCTGCGAGAAAAAATCCTCCCGATGGCGCCATCCTGAATTACGTTTTGCCGGCCAATACTGCCGGAGACATTCAACTGGAAATTTACGACGCGGATGAAAAGCTGGTGCGGAGTTTTTCCAGCGTGCCTGCGCCAAAAGAACCAGAGGAAACTCCCTTCGTGGCGGAGTACTGGATCGGACATCCCCAAGCGCTTTCGAAAGCAGCCGGAATGCACCGTTTTGTTTGGAATCTGCGCGATCCCGATCCGCGCGCTCTGCACGCGCAGTCTCCTTACAACTATCCGATCGCGGCGATTGTGGGCTCGACGCCGCTGCCGCCGCAGGGACCACTGGTGCTGCCGGGGAAGTATGAGGTGCGGCTGAACGTGGGGGAACAGGTCTTTCGCCAACCGCTGGAAGTCAAGATGGATCCGCGGGTGGTGGCGGCGCGCAACGAATTGCAGAGTTCCCTGGAGTTGCAACTGAAAATCTCCGCGTTGCTCGAGAAAAACTTTGTCGGCTACCAGCAAACGAAGGTATTGCGCGGACGCCTGACCGAATTGATGAAGCGTCCCAAGGAAGACGCGATTGCCGTTGCGGCCGACGCGCTGGACGCGAAAATCGCCGCGCTGCAAGGGGAAGCGACACCGATCCTGGAGACACCGAAGACGGCCAGTCTCATGGTGGTGAACGATACCTTGACGGCGCTGATGGCGCTGGTGGATGGAGCGGACTTCGCGCCATCAGAAGAATCATTTGCAGCGTATCGGCGCATCTGCAAGGGTTCGAACGAAGCTCTTGCGGCCTGGCAGGAACTGAAGAACAAAGACGCCGCCGCGCTGAACAGCATGCTGGAGAAAAGCAATCTCGCGGCGCTGCCCGAGGTACCCGATCTAGCTGCCGATACGGCTTGCGGAGACTGAGGCTAATTTCTCACTTTCTCATCTCACTGGAAGCTTCCAACTCTCTCCAATAGGATGGCCACCCTCCAGAATACGGCAACGTCGAACCTGCAGGATCTTAGTTAGCCGCATGTCTGCAACGAAATGTGGATCAGCTGAGACCCTTCGCTTCGCTCAGGATAACAATGGCCGGATTAGCCTTAAGAGCAGGCGCTTTCGTCGGGAGAAAGCCGGGCGAGCAGGATCACCACCGGAGCATTTCGCTTGCCCGAGGACGCCGGAAAATGACGCACCTACCTTACGTCTGGAGGCTGCTGGAGTTGCGACAGATCCGCCAAGACCTCGGCGCTGTGCTTTTCGGCGTTCACGTTGAGATAGGTCTTGCGAACGATGCTATGGGGATCGATGAGAAAGGTATGGCGCGCGGAAAGCTTGGCGACCCCCAGGTTCATCAACGAGTCGTACGAGGATGAGACCTGATGGTTTGTATCCGCGAGCAGCCTGAAGCCGAGACCTTCTTTGGCGCAGAACTTCTGGTGAGTGGTTTCATCCTGAACACTCACGCCGAGGATGATCGCGTTTTTCTCCTCATATTGCCGGAGGTCGCGCTGGAAATTGTGTGCTTCTTTGGTGCACCCGCTGGTGAAGTCCTTGGGATAGAAATAGAGCACCACCCATTTGCCGCGGAGGTC
This sequence comes from Acidobacteriota bacterium, assembly GCA_003225295.1. Lineage (GTDB taxonomy): Bacteria > Acidobacteriota > Terriglobia > Acidiferrales > UBA7541 > Acidiferrum. Next base: position 46,132 of record QHYZ01000068.1, read on the forward strand.
GTGCAGACGGAGAGCTTTTCCATCCTGCGAATTCAGCGTAAAGTCCGGCGCGGGCGTCCCTGAGGAGGGCGCTTTGCCTCCGGTGCGCATGGCGCGGACGACGACGATTCCGATGAACAGAACGATGATAGCTACGAAGATTCCAATCATTTTCATCTCGCATACTCACCTCTGGTGTTGCACTGGACACGCTGCGCAGTGGCTATTCCTTTTGGCTGAACAGACCGAAGCCTAAGCGAAACTGAATGGTATTAATACCTGGATTTGGCGTTGCAAGCCCAGCGTTCGAAATATGCATGTAGCGGACTTCCGCGCTGAGGTTGCGCTTGCTGCGCAGGAAGTGGAGGCCGGCTGCGCCGCTGGTGGTGAAATTGATGCGGGATGTTCCTTCGGGCACCTTGGTATTGGTAAAGAGAGTGCCGCCGCCAAGTTCGAGATACGGAACCACGCTGCTGTGCGTGTCCAGCGCCCATTTGAACGCGAAAGGGTTTATGCCAACGCCGTAGGCGGTGTTCGTTTTCTGAGCAACCATGAAGACCGGAACGGCATCCACGGCATATTCCAAGCGGCCGCGCAGGAATCCAGGTCCGTGCGGCGCAGTGAGGATCAATCCGTAGCGGAAGCCCGCATTCCATACTCCGTCGCCGGATTGGCTGCCATTGATTCCGCGGCCACCGCCGGTCCACACCTGCAACTCATGGCCGCCCTCGACGGGGCCGGCTTGCGCGCGAACTGCGGGCGCGTTGAGGAACATGGCAAAGAGGACGGCCGTTAATACTCTTCTCACAGAGGGCGCTCCTTCCAGTTCTTTGATTCCCGCCGCCGCGGTCTTGGTGCTGAGAAGATATAGAAAACTGGTTCGAAAGGCGACTCCCTTCTACTCTATTCGAGGTAAGTGCAGACGATGTGGATGACATCGTCGGCAGCTTCTTCCGAGGATTTGGAATTGCGAGGCATGTGGTCGCGGATGTGGTCTTCGATCAGCTCGGCCATGAGGCTGTTGATGGCGCCGCGGGCGGCGGAGAGATTGCTGGCCAAGAGCCTTGGGAATTCCGGCATTGTTCATGCGGTGGTAACCACTCCAGGCTTATCTTGGGCGGCGGCAGTAGCTGACGAATCCAGGGGACAAACAATGTCCAGAAGTTTTTTGTGTTTGCCTTGGTATTTGCGGGTTGGAGCTGCCTGGCTGGCTATCCTGGCGGTTTCTCCGGCCGTGCACGCACAAGAAGCATCTGTTCCGGGACCTCCGATTCCGATCGCTGCTCCCGAAGAGACAACGGAAGACGATGCAGTCCCGGCGATGTTTGCACATCCGGAGACGGACCGCTGGTGGATTTCGGGCCAGGCGAATTGGATCTCGCAGTGGCATCCCGCGTTTCATTCTCCTTATGAGGGACCGCGAAGCCTGTCTCCACAAGCGCAGGATGCCACTTCACGCGTGCTCACCCTATTTACGGGCGTGCGTTTCACGAATACAAACGAACTGCTCTGTGATGTTCAGGAAACCGGCGGCCATGGAATCGGCGAGGCCGTCGGCCTGGCGGGTGTCACGAATCTGGACATCGTACGAAACCCCGATCTAAGCAAAGCGCCTTACCTGGCTAGACTCATATGGCACCACATCATTCCTCTGGGGCGCAAGAAAATCGACAGCTCCCGTTCGCCGCTCTCACTTTTTTCCTTGCTTCCCGAGCGCAGGCTGGAAATCCGCTTCGGCAAGTTCAGTTTGGCGGACTTCTTTGATACCAATACTTACGGCACCGACACCACTTTTCAGTTCATGAACTGGACCGTGGATAACAACGGCGCGTACGACTATGCGGCGGACACGCGAGGATTCGCGTTTGCGACGATGCTCGAGTATCACGAGCGACGCTGGGCGGTACGCTTTGCGGAAGCCTTGATGCCGAAAGTGGCCAACGGCATTCACCTCGATGCGGACATGAGCCGAGCCCGCGCAGAAAATGTGGAATTCGAACTGCACGGCACGATGCTTCGACATCAAGCAGGAACTATCCGCTTCCTGAGTTTCATCAATCGCGCCAACATGGGCAGCTACCGCGAAGCGGTCGACGGTTTTCTCTCAGGTCTGACTCTCAAACCCGATATCACCGCGCATCCACTCCATACCACGATCAAGTATGGATTTGGCTTGAATTTTGAACAGCCGCTGAATGGTTGGGTGGGCGCGTTTGGCAGGTGGGGGTGGGACGAGGGCCGGCATGAGTCGTTTGCCTATACGGAAGTGGATCAGACAGTGGAAATTGGCTTGGGCGGCAAAGGCAAGCCGTGGCATAGAAAATTCGACCACGCGGGACTGGTATTTGTTTCGAACGGTATCTCGCGAGACCACCAGGAATATCTCGCTCTCGGTGGTTCCGGTTTTCTTCTCGGCGACGGCCGTCTCAATTACCGCCGCGAGAACATTATCGAGACTTATTACACGCTGCATGTTTGGCGGGGACTTTATCCTTCGTTTGGCCTGCAGCACATCAACAATCCTGGCTACAACCAAGACCGGGGGACCGCTAGTCGTGCCCACCATGCGGCTCCATCTCGAGTTCTGAATACCGGAAACTCCTTGGCAGCAGACCAAAAGTCTGCTAACTAAGTGCTGCTCGTTTAATCCGAGTCATCAAATGTTGGCCTTTTAGATCCCTTCCGTTTGGGGTGTTGCCACTTAACGTTGGGTTGGGGGGAGTAATGAAAGTAGATTTGCGAGTGACTCCGTTTATGGAGTTCACCAGGGTGGTCCGTTTTTTCTTTCCGGTATTGGCGACCATCGTATTCTTTTCTTTCGCTGCCAGCGCACAAACGGTTGATGAGGTCATCGCCAAGAATATTCAGGCGCATGGTGGACTCGACAAGCTGAAGGCCGTGCGCAGCATGCGCACCACGGCAAGGTTCAGCCAAGGTTCCTTTCGCGCCGAATTTCGTCAGGAAAACAAGCGCGCCGACAAGGTTCGAGAAGAATTAATCATTCAAGGGCTGGCGCAGGTGCAGGCCTACGACGGCAAGACGGGATGGCAGATCTCACCTTTCGGTGGGCGCAAAGATCCGGAGCTACTCTCCCAGGACGACCTGAAAAGCTTGGTCGTGGACGCCGATATCGATGGGCCTCTGGTGGAGTACAAAGAGAAGGGCCACAAGGCCGAACTCGTGGGGCACGACTCGATGGAAGGAACGGATTGCTTCAAAATCAAGCTGAGCATGAAGAACGGAGACGTGCGCTACTACTACCTCGATGCCGACTCGTTTCTCGAGTTGAAGCTGGAAATTCAAACTACGATTCGCGGCGCGCTGCAGGAGAACGAGCTGTACTACGGCGACTACGAACTGGTAAACGGCATCTATTATCCATTCGCCGTCGAGCAAGCGCAAAAAGGCAGCGCGTCACGTGCGCAAATCTCCGTTGAAAAGATCGAACAAAACGTACCGCTGGAAGACGCACATTTCTCGATGCCGGTCTCCAAACCGGAGACCAAGGCGCCGCCGGCCGGAAAGTGATTCTCTGCCGCACGAAAATTCATGGATGGGACTTACACCAAAGAGCCGTGGTTTCTACTTTATCGCTGAGGAATCCGCCAATATGCGCAAATCAATCCGCTGCTTTGCTGCCGTGATGATGGTGTTTCTCGCTACGATGATTATTGCTGGGCCCGCGCCCGCCCAAGACACCAAATTCGATTCGGACACGATTTCCGGTCTCGGTGCGCGAAACATCGGCTCCGCCTCCATGAGCGGGCGCGTGGCCGCGATTGCGGCAGTAAAAGAGGACGGACGGCTGACGGTCTATATTGGTGCGGCCAGCGGCGGCGTCTGGAAATCTTCGAACGGCGGCACCACGTTCAAGCCCGTTTTCGATAAGGAAGCCGCGCAGTCCATTGGCGCCATCACCATTGATCCGCAAGCGCCGAAAACGATCTGGGCCGGCACGGGCGAAGCCTGGACACGTAACAGTGCGTCCATCGGCACTGGCATCTACAAGTCGACGGATGGCGGCGACAGCTGGACCAACATGGGTCTGCAGAATTCTGAACGTATTGCGAAAATTATTGTCGATCCGAAGAACAGCAGTACCGTTTACGCCTGCGTGCCTGGAAAACTGTGGAGCGACAGTGAGGACCGCGGGGTCTACAAAACTACCGACGGCGGCAAGGGCTGGAGCAAGATTCTCAAAGGCGCGAATCTCTCGACCGGCTGCTCGATGATTTCCATGAATCCGCAAGACCCCAACGTCATTTTCGCGGGCATGTGGGACTTTCGCCGGAAGGGATGGACGTTCCGTTCGGGCGGTGAGAATCCCACCGCGCCCAGCGGCAGCGGTTTTTTCCAGACCACCGATGGCGGAAGCACCTGGAATGAGCTGGATGAAAAGAGCGCCAAAGGGCTCCCTGCGAAACCCTGGGGGCGCGTTGCCGTCACGATTGCCCCGGCAAAACCAAATGTTGTGTACGCTATGATCGAATCGACTCGCAGCGCTCTTTTCCGCTCCGAAGATGGCGGCAAGACGTGGGAAGAGCGAGACCGCAGCAATTGGATGGTCTGGCGGCCGTTTTACTTCGCCAACCTGATCGTCGATCCGAAAAACGAGAACAAGGTTTACAAGCCGGACCTCACATTGATTGTGAGCGAGGATGGCGGCAGAAGCTTCAGCGTGATCGGGAACGGCGCACACGGGGATTTCCATGATGTCTGGGTGAATCCCGACAATAGCGATCATGTCATCGCCGGCGATGACGGAGGCGTTTGGTATTCCTACGACGGCGGCAATACCTGGTGGAAGGGCAACAACCTTCCCATCTCGCAGTTCTATCACGTGAGCGCGGACAACGCCGATCCTTACCACGTATTCGGCGGATTGCAGGACAACAGCGTGTGGATCGGGGACTCACAGTATCCGGGCGGAATTACCAACGGCCGCTGGGAAAATATTTTTGGAGGGGATGGGTTCTGGGTATTTCCGGATCCCGCCGACGCGAACTACGTTTACGCCGAATCACAGGGCGGCGAGATCGGTCGAGTGAATCGATTCACACTCGAGGCCCGGCTCATCAAGCCGCAACCCAATTACGGGGAAGGGAAGTTGCGTTTCAACTGGAACACTCCGATCCACATGAGCCCCAATGAGAAGGGCACGATTTACATCGGCGCACAATTCCTGTTCCGCTCCCGCGACCACGGTCAATCGTGGGACCGCATCTCGCCAGATCTCACTACGAATGACCCGCAGAAACAAAAACAGGAAGAATCCGGCGGCGTAACTGTCGACAATTCCTATGCGGAGATGCACACCACGATCTACTCCATCAGCGAGTCGCCGCGCGATGGTCAAACCATCTGGGTTGGAACCGATGACGGAAATCTCCAACTGACGCGCGATGGCGCCAAGTCCTGGACCAATGTCGTCGGCAATATTCCGAATCTGCCGAAAGCCTCGTGGGTTTCGTGGGTGGAAGCGAGCCTCTATGATGCGGGTACCGCTTATGCAACGTTCGATCGGCATACGTTTGGAGATATGGGGCCTCACGTCTTCAAGACCACGGACTACGGGAAGACCTGGACGCCGATCGTAGTCGCAGACAGCGGTGTGCGCGGCTATGCGCATGTCATCAAGGAAGACTCGCTGGTGCCCAATCTGCTCTTCCTGGGAACCGAATTCGGTCTCTGGATTTCACTGGATAGCGGTAAACACTGGGCGCAATACAAAGGTCACGAATTCCCCAACGTAGCTGTCCGAGACATCGTGGTGCACCCGCGCGAATCGGATCTGGTGGTGGCCACCCATGGCCGCGGCATTTGGGTCGTGGACGACATCACGACGTTGCGTAAGCTGACTCCCGAAGTCATGGCGCAAGAAGCTGTTTTCCTCCGGGCCAAGCCCGCGCAGCAGCGGCTCCCGGCCAATGGCGGCTGGGCGGAAGGAAGCGCAGTGTTCACCGGGCCCAATCCACCGGACGCGGCGCTGATTACCTACTACCAGAGCAAGCGTCACATTTTTGGGAAAATGAAACTGGAGATTTTCGATTCCCAGGGCCAGCTGGTGGATACCCTCCCTCCGAACAGCCGCCGCGGCATCAGCCGCGTGGAGTGGCCCATGCGCCTTAAGGCGCCCCACGTTCCTCCCGCCGCCACGGCTGCGTTTGAAGCGAACCAGGGCCCCAGAGTTTTGCCCGGCACCTACACAGTGAAAATGACGCGCGGGAAAGAGACCTACACCACGCAGCTTGTCCTGGAACTTGATCCGCGTGCTAAGTTCTCGATGGAAGATCGCAGACTGGAATTCGACGCAGCGATGCGCGCCTACCGACTGCTCGGGGAGATGAGCTTCCAAGTCGATCGCATCAACGGCGTTCACGACGCACTCATGGAGCGCGGCACAAAACTGAAGGGAGACCCCGCCTTCGGCAAGAGGCTACAGGAACTCGCCGGCAAAGTGGAAGCCATGCGAAAGAAGATCGTGGCCACGACGGAAGGAGGAGCCATCACCGGTGAGGAGCGAATCCGTGAAAAAACGACGCAACTTTACGGCGTCATCTTGAACTATGAAGGCCGTCCAACCGACTATCAGATCGCGCGCATCGATTCGTTGAAGAAAGAACTGGAAAAAGTGGCCGGTGAATTTGATGCCGTTGTTACCAAGGAGCTTCCCGCCGTGAACAAAACACTCTCGCAGAAAAAACTGGAAGCCATCCAGCCGATGGACCGCAAAGCCTGGGATGTCGCGAACAGCGATTCGGAAGAAGGGGCCCGCACTGGCGGCGCTGCCTTGCATGAACGCGATTAATTTCTACGTGGCCTATAATTGCCGCATTTCTAAACCACCCTCCGCAAACACATGACCATGTCGGCGAGATAGATGCGAACAAGTACAGCGACTCTCGAGCATCGAAGGCTGCGGGATACGCTTATAACCGAACGGTGCGCGGGACCTCCGGCCCGCCTGCAGGCATTGACCTTTCCGATGGCGGGTCCAGTGAATCACTCGTTCGCCGTCGCCCGGAAGGACGAAGGCGGATGTCAGTCTCATTTTCCGAGGAGCTGACGAGCATAGGCTGGTGCTTTGCCAGCATCTTCGTGTTTGAAATAGGCGTACACTCCGACGCCCTGGCCAAGCCAGGCGTCGAAGCGTTTTCTCCAGGCTGTAATTTGCTTCGGAGCGTAGTTTTCAAGTCGCAAGCGGGCGTAGGTGAAGTCGGCAGTAAGCACATCGGGAGGCGTTTGCTTGTCGGTCTCGGACAGGCAAAGCGCCGTCTTGTGTTGACGAAGAACGGAATACGTTTCGTCGGTGTACCACGACGGATGGCGGACCTCCAAAGCGAAAGCGAAGGCGGTTGGGCGAAGAGCAAGAAAATCCTCCAGCAGAGGACGATCGAACTTGAAGTTGGGCGGCAGTTGAACGAGGATTGGGCCCAGGTGGTCGCCGTCGTTTAGAACGCTGGCGACTTCCAGGAAACGTTTCACAGTGCTCTCGCAATTGCGGAGCCTTTGAATATGGGTGATCTGTTGGTTGGCCTTCAAAGCGAAGCGAAAGCCTTCCGGCACGCTCTTGGCCCAATTCAGAAGGGCGTTCTCGGTGGGCATGCGATAGAAACTGTGATTGATTTCGACCGTCGAGAACTGCTGGGCATAGAAGCCGAGCATTTGGCGGTCGGGAAGCTTCCCTGGATAGAAGCTGCCCTTCCACTCCTTATAGGAGTATCCGGAAGTGCCCACGCGAAGCTGTCCCGGGTGAGGGATAGAAGACCTCCGTGGAGGGCCATTAAATCACAGGCCAGGCGCTGGGAAAATAGGGACAGCCCCTTTCGCCACGAGCGCCTATTGCACAACCTCGCTAAGTCATTGATTTCATTGGCGGGAATTGGGTTGTGCAACACCTGCTAGTGGTTTTTTTTCGCCGATGGCGAGACCCGACGGCTGAGCGATTCGATAGCATTCTCCAGTCGTTGACGTCGTTCCCAGAAATCGCCCCAGAGATCACCCTTCTCCTTTAAGCGCGCAAAGACCGTCTTTATGTTCAGTGATGCGGGGCGTAAGCCGGGACGCAATTCGCGGGGTAACAGCGGAGCGGAAACGGGCGCTTGCGGGAATGCTCGCACGGCGTAGGGGGCAGCCAGCGGGCGCCCAAGAGCATTCTGTTGGACGTCGATCAGGACGCGACCGGCGGGACGACGTGCGACGGATCGTTCGTTGGTTACCAGATTCGAGTGTTCGGCGGTTACGGTTCGAGCGACGATCTCGGCGAAGGTTCGTAACTGTTCGTACGTATAGACGGGCTCAACAGGAATATACAGGTGGATTCCAGTTGCGCCTGAAGTTTTCAAGAAGCTCGCCAACCGCAATTCTTCCAACTTTTCATGGAGAACTCGAGCGATCGTGACTACAACGGAGAAATCGGTGCCCTCAGAAGGATCGAGGTCGAAGAAGAAATAGTCAGGATGCTCAAGATCGGCATAGCGGCTGGACCACGGGTTGTGGTCGATGCAACCGAGGCCGGTCAAAAACAGCAGGGAGGCCCGATCGTTGGCGGTGGCGTAGTGTATTTCTTCTCCGCGTTTTTCGGAATCGAGGGGCATGGTTGTAAACCATTCTGGTATCCCCTCGCGCAAGTCCTTTTGAAAGAAAGCTTGGCCCTTGATTCCGTCTGGGTAGCGGCGCAAAACCAAAGGCCGATCGGCGAGAAAAGGCAAGACGAAGTCGGCCATGCGGTAGTAGTAGGCCAGTAGATTTCGTTTCGTGTAGCCGGACTCGGGAAAATAGACTTTGTTCAAGTTGCTCAGCCGCAGCCGTTTGCCGTTGAGTTCAATGGTGACGGTTTCCGAGCCTCCCTTGAACAACTCAGCTTCGATCTGGGCTTTTGTGTTGAGTACGCGGCCGACGAACTCGGGGGCTCGAACTGCAGTTGGATCGGCGGCGGGGGCGGCTTCGTTCTCCCATTGGCAATCCAAGGGACGCGCATCCTCGCGGAGCGCGAGGAAAACAGGATGACGCAGGGAGTGCTCCTGTGTCCAGCCGCTGAACTTGACACGCGCAACTAAAACCGGAGAGACCCAGGATGGCCTTTCGTTGGTTTCGGGCACGGTGTCGAACGGGCAAGCGGGAGCCGCGAGTTCCTTCAACTTGCTAGTTACTTCTTTTAGCTTTTTCGCGTCAAATCCACTGCCAACATGACCGATGAATCGAAGTTTTTTGCCTTGATACAAGCCCAACAGCAGCGAGCCAAATGGAAGGGCAGCACTGCGAGGTGCACTCCAGCCGCCCACGACAGCGTCCACCGTTTTAGTAATCTTTAGCTTCACCCAGTACGGACTTCGATCACCAACGTACGGGCTGTCGGCTCGCTTTGCGACGATCCCTTCCAAGCCATTCTGTTCTGCCAGCCCGAACAGTTCTTTTCCGTGCTCCAACTGATGGTCGGAGTACCGAAACTGTTCGGACGTGCGAAGCAATCGGTACAGGAGCTGCTTGCGATCGAGGAGTGGAGTTTCGCGAAGGTCGTATCCGTCACAGTAGAGAAGATCAAAGACGAAGTACACGACAGGGACCCGCGAGAGGAGGCTCTCGCTGGGAGCCCGCACGTGCATGCGTTCCTGCAAGAGTTCGAAGTCACTGTGACCACGGGTGTCTAGAGCGACGATCTCTCCATCAAGAATTGCCTGGCGGGCGGCCAAGGCATCGGGAAGAGAGGCCAGTTCGGGATAGCGCTTGTCCATGTCAACGCCGGTGCGAGAGCGTAACGTCAAAGCGTCATTCTCAATTCGGGCTAGCGCGCGCACACCGTCCCACTTGATCTCAAAGAGCCAGTTGGGATCGGAAAAGGGGCGGTCGGTGAGCGTCGCCAGCATGGGTTCCACGCGAGACGGCATCGAGCACTTGCGTGCGCCTTGCAACTCTGCCGCGCGAATTGGGCTTGCCTTGCGTTTGGGGGGCAGCTCCTCCTTAATCTCTTCTAGCGTGCGTCCCGTGAGGACCGAGCCGTCGTGCTCCTCGATGTTCCAAGCGGAATCTTCGGCGGCGTCCTTGTGTTTCATCATCAGCCATTCGTTGCCCTTCTCGCTGTGCCTAAGCTTGACCAAAACGAAGCTGCCCCGCAGCTTCTCGCCGTTCAGATTGAACTTGATTTCCTCCCGTTCTAGTTGCTTTCGCGCATCGAGGGTGCCCTCAACGGTGAAGGTCCCGCGGTCCCAAACCATAACCGTTCCTGCGCCGTAGCTGCCCTCGGGGATCTTTCCTTCAAAGCCGCCGTAATCGAGCGGATGATCCTCGGTTTCGACGGCCAGACGTTTGTCCGCGGAGTTAAGCGAAGGTCCCTTGGGCACAGCCCAGGACTTCAACGTGCCGTTGATGGCCAAGCGGAAGTCGTAGTGCAGGCGACGGGCAGCATGTTTTTGGACGACGAACGTATTTTCGGAAGTGGCTTGAACGTCTTTGCCAGAGGGCTCGGGAGTTAGGTCGAAGCGGCGTTTTCGCCGGTATTCTTCAAGCTTGGACATGAAGGCATTCTATCCCAGACTTTTCCTTGGGCCCCAGGCCTGCCCATCCGATGCAAATTAGTATGAAGCTGACTGATAAACGACCTGCCCAGGATTCGTCTTGCTTCCTGCCGGCGTGGACGGCTAATCTTAAAGGCTTGTGCACCGTCCCAAGGCTGCCGTCGAAGGAGCGTTCACATGGCCACGACCGTCTGGAAAGGCCACCTCACCTTTGGCCTGATTTCGATGCCCGTCCGCATGTTTGCCGCCGCCCGCGGTGAACGAATCAGTTTCAACCAGCTCCACAAGCAGTGCCATTCGCGTCTCAAGCAGCCCCTGTTTTGTCCCGTCTGCAATCGCAACGTGGAACGGTCCGAAATTGTGAAGGGCTATGAATACGAAAAGGACCAGTACGTCTTGTTCAACGAAGAAGAACTCGACAAGATCGAGCCCTCCTCGGCGCGCGTGATGGAGATTCTGGAGTTCGTGAAGCTGGATGAGATGGATCCGCTGTACTTCGATTCCTCCTATTACCTCACGCCGGAAGACGCCGGGGTGAAAGCTTATCAACTGCTGATGAAGGCTATGGAGGAGTCCGGATACGGAGCCATCGCGAAGCTCACCATGCACCAGCGCGAACACATCGTGATTGTCCGGCCAGGGACTAAGGGCATGACGCTGCATACGATGTTTTATTCCAATGAGATTCGCGCGGCGGAGTCCGTTCCGACTGACAAGATCGAAGTGAAAGAACAGGAAAAGAAGCTGGCGCGACAACTTATTGAAAGTCTTGCGGCTCCCTTCGAGCCACAAAGATATCGGGACGAGTATCAAGAGAATGTGCGGGCGATGATCGCTGCCAAGCTCAAGGGCCAGGAGGTAACCGAAGTTGCCCAGCCGCATATGGCTCCGGTGATTGATTTGATGGAGGCCCTCAAGAAAAGTCTCGCGGAAAAGCAAGCCCCGGCTGCGGCGGCCGCACCCGCAGCGCCAGTGCCGGTGGGCAAGAAACCTCCAACTCGAGCCGTGCAACCGATCTCATCGGTGCAGAAAAAGGCAGGAAAGAAGGCCACCGGTTAATTCCTGATGGGTGCGACGGACAGATTCACTCCGGAGGAGACCCAGCGCATTGTGGGTCTGACCGGGAAGCAGCTGGATTATTGGGACCGCTTGCGCCTTGTCTCTCCCCGAAAAGAACAAGGAAGCCGCTTCTACGACTTCGGCGACCTGATTGGCCTGCGCACAGTAAAGCAATTGATCGAAAAAGGAGTGCCCGCCAACCGTTTGCGACGAGCGCTTGCCGCGCTTCGTGAGAAACTTGCCCAAGTCCACGCGCCGCTGGCGGAGCTGCGTGTTCTTTCCGATGGGAAAGATATCGTTGTGGAGCGCGGCGGGGCGCGACTGGAACCGCTGTCGGGTCAGTTTGTGTTGAACTTCGAGATTGGCGAGCTTGACGAAAGAGTTCGTGTCATGGCGAGTCGCAATGCCGATGAGTGGCTGGCCACGGCACTCGCTTATGAGGCCGAGGGAAAGACCCGGGCCCAAGCAATCGATGCGTATGAGCGTGCCCTATGCGTCGATCCCCAGAGGCTTGAGGTACTGATCAATTGCGGGACGCTTTGCTACGAGGATGGAAATCTCGAAAAGGCGTCTGAGTACTTCCGTCGCGCTCTCGGATTGGACGCGGAAAACGCTTTGACCCATTTTAATCTAGGGAGTGTGCTGGAAGAAATCGGCGAAGTCGAAGCAGCACGGCGGCACCTCCGGCGAGCAGTTCGTCTGGATCCAAACTATCCCGACGCACACTACAATCTGGCTTTCGTTTGCGAGAAGCTGGGCGCGTATGCCGAAGCGCAGGAGCACTGGGAAGCATATGTCCGACTAGACCCCGTGGGCCCTTGGTGCAACTATGCCCGCCAACGCCTCGCCTCTTCCAAGACGGCCAAGTCGGCCAGTAACAAGTAAGGGCGAACTAAGGTTGCGGTGAGCGACAGGAGAAGCCTAGCCTCGGCCGTCAGCAGGGGACGTACAAGGGTCCAGTCAAGTTTAGTTGAGGTATAGAAATGTGCAGGAACATCAAAACACTTTTCAACTTTGATCCGCCCGTCACCGCAGCAGAGATTCAAGCTGCCTCTCTCCAGTTCGTGAGAAAAATCAGCGGTTTTAGCAAACCGTCGAGAGCCAATGAGGCCTCGTTCCTGGCTGCTGTCGATGATATAGCGGAGATATCGACCCGTCTCATTCATGCCCTCGAAACGACCGCAGCACCGAAGAATCGAGAAGAACAAGCCGCAAAGGCCAAGGCTCGCGCCTTTTGAGAGAGTCGTACTCGAGTCCGCCAAGCACGGCCTCTGATGAGCGTGCTAAGTCCTTGCTAGGGTATGAGTTGGCGGAGCAGGAGGAGTCGGAATTCTGACCTGCTGAGAACGCGTAACTTCAGAGCCCCTGACATTTAACGGCTCAATGCTTCGCAGTTGGGAACCCTTCCGCAAGAGTGACCAACAGGCTCATCAGACCTGCAGTTTGCGCAGATAGGGAACGCTGGCTTGCATCATTTCCAGGTTCATTTCGACGAAGTAATTCTTTATGCCGCCCACTTTCGCTGCGGTAAAGATTTTCTTCCAATCCAAAGTGTCTTGCCCCACGGCCATCACTTTCTTAGTTTCTGCCGACCAGCCTTGTACGTGCATTGAAATGAAGCGGCCCGGATACTTCGTGAAATACTGAGCGGCGTCATAACCCTGGCTGATCGTGGAGACCTGGAACTGAAACTTGACCAGCTTCGGATCGAGAAGGTCCAGCAACAAGTCATAAGTCCGTTTGCCGTCAACCATCGAGAGTTCAAAGTCCTCATTGTGAAGGCCCTGCTGGATGCCAGCCTTAGCCGCCTGTTCGCCCATTTTGTTGTATTCGTCGGCCGCTCGCTTCACATCATCCATTGTCGGTTTCCGAGGCCCGCCGAGGCTTGGCACAATCATTTGCGTCAGGCCCACATCTTTCGCCCAGGCAATTCGGCCCTGTTGATTCCCCCTCAGCTCCTCGATGCCGAAGTGAGAACTCACAGTACTGACACCTGCGTCGCCGAGAATTCTCCGGAGCTCGGTGCCTGTGTATTTGCCAAGGCCCGCGAAGCCCGAATCGGCGTAACCTACCGGCGAGCAAAGCTCAATGGTCTGAAATCCGGCCTCGGCAAGCCGTTTGATCGTGCCGGGAAAGTCCTCGGCGATCATTGCCCGAACAGGCCACGTCTGACATCCGATGGGCATGCCCAGCGGATTGGCGCGAAGCTCCCGTGCACCGGCGGAAACAAAGCCGGCCGCGGCGGCACCCTTCGCCGCATCCTTAAGAAACTCTCTTCTCGAAATCGCCGACATTGACGCCTCCTTGCTCGCTGATATTTTGCTACGTGGCTGTGCCACGCCTGAACCGGTGAAATCTGCAGCTCTAAGATTACACGTACTCGTTAAAGTTCCCACCCTCTTCGACGTTCCGGGCGGACGTAGTTCTGTGCGAGAGCGGAGTTAACGACTCTCAGGTTAGAGCGATCCCAATTGAGTCTTTGTCCCAAGCGAGTAGCGAGATTTCCCAGGAGCAAGGTCTCGGTGACTAGGCCCGAAAATTCGAAATTCCCACCGGGCTTGACTTTGCTTCCCTTGCAGGCCTCCAGCCATTCCCGTTCGTTGCCAGGTGACCTTGGCAGTGTTTTTGCCGGCTCTTTGTAGCTATTCATCTTCGTCTCGGGAATGATCTTTGGACGAGCGCCATTGAATGCGCAAAGAATTTTGCCACGGTCTCCGATGAAAAGAAGCCCTTCGTCATTTTCTTCCCCGTCCCCTTTTAGCGGACGGTCTTCTTCCAGTTCCTCTGGACGCGGAGGTTTTAGACCACCGTCATACCAGCTGAATTTCACCGGTGGCATGTCGCCACGGGCCGGGAAGGTGAAGCGGATGATCGAAGCCAGCGGGTAGGTCTCTTCGTAGCGCTCGCTCGAACTCGCTTCCACACTCATCGGCGCTTCCAGCTTTAGGACTCGAAAAATCGTATCGAAACTGTAGGAACCCATGTCGCCAAGAGCGCCACAGCCAAAGTCGCTCCACCCGCGCCATACAAACGGCAAGTACGCATGGTGGAAAGCGCGTTCGGGCGCCGGGCCGAGCCAGAGATCCCAATCCAAACCCTCCGGCACCCGTTCGGCTTCTTTGGGTCGTTCGAGACCTTGCGGCCAGTACGGACGGCTGGACCAGTTGCTGACTTCGCGCACTGGCCCAATTGCGCCATCCCAAATCCATTCACACAGCAAGCGCGTGGCTTCAGAGGCTTGATTCGCGACAGCGATCTGAGTGGCCACGCCGGCATCGCGCGCGATTTCGGCCATGCGGCGGGCTTCATAGATGGTGTGGGTCAAAGGCTTCTGGCAAAAGACATGCTTGCCCTTCTTCATCGCCGCCACGGATACGGCCGCGTGCAGGTTGTCGGTGGTGCACACGACAACGGCATCGAGGTCCTTGTGCTTCTCGAGCAGCTCCCGGAAGTCGCTGTAGGCCGCGCAGCCGCGAGACTCGCCGGAACGTCGCTGAAGACCGTTGTAGGCGTCGACGATTTTCTGACATGGTTCGCGGCCTGCAACGCCACTGGTCACCTGGAGAGAATGGGTCAATTGCAGGGCCTGGTCGGGGCTGAGCCAATCCCAGCCACTATCGACGCCCAGCAGTTTGCGAACGGACTTGCAAAACTCATGCGTATCCCACTGCGGGTGATTGGCGCTGGACCGGTTGGGATCGCAGACGGCGACGCCTTGCACGTCGGGTTCACTCAAAAAGCGCAGCATGACGCGCAGGCCCTGCGAGCCAACGCCGATAAACGCAATATTGACCTTGTCGCTCGGTGGAACATATCCCGCGCCGCCCAACACCCGACGCGGTACGATGGACAGGCCCATCGCCGCCGCAGCGGTTTGCCCTAAGAACGTGCGCCGCGAGACCGAGCTCTCTAGGAAGCTCTGAGACCGAGGTCGATTTTTCACTGTCCCTCCTAGCAACAGCTCACAAATACCGCAGGAATCTGGTGGCTGCTCGCATTTTGCAGTGATTTACCACAATACTGCTCAACTTGGATACTGTAAACGAACCAGGGGTCTGCATGTGCGAAATTGGCAGTTGCACCACTTGCGGCCGATTGCGAGCGGATGACGGCGTGCAGCATCCCTCCTTCCAGGAAGTGCAATCTGGACCGGGAAAAGTCCTGGTCACATATCCTGGATTTGTGGGAGATTCAGGCACACATTCTCCAGATGGAACCTCTTTCTCAATACCGACCCGCGTGAAAGACTGATGCAATCTAAGACGACCTAGCACACCCAGAGCTCCCTGGCAGTTCATTTCCGTCTGATCAGAAGTTGTCCATTCCGCTTAAAATCCGAGATAAACTGCATCTGCAAACTGCGGTGATCAATTCCGAGAGTGATGCGCCCCGCGAATAACAAATTTGCGAAATTCATGGCACTCCAAGTGGGCCGACCACGTTGAGCACAGAAGCTTGCATTGACGAGGGACCTGCCTCGAGAATCAACCAATTGCTGGATGTCCTCGTCACTGAGGGTGGAAGCGATCTACTGCTCGTTCCAGGTGTGCCCGCATGCGTGCTTTTCGAGGGTCGGGTAAAGAGGCTCGAAGAGCGCGTTTTGAACGGAACAGAGATTGAAGCAACTGTCCTCCCTGCCTTAACACCGCACGCGCTGAAGAATTATCGCGCCATTGGAATTGCGGATTCCTCGTATCGAGTCAATGGATCGGGTAGATTTAGAATAAATTTGCATAGAGAGCGGGGCAATCCTGCCGCCGCTATCCGCGCTCTGCCCTCATCCGTACCCACCTTGGATGCCTTGCATCTTCCAGCTTCCGTTCGTTCCCTTGCCCGGTTGCCTCGAGGCTTGCTTCTAGTCGGGGGACCAGCAGGGTCAGGAAAATCCACGACATTGGCCGCTCTAGTTAACGAGATTAACCAAAATGATGCGCGGCACATCGTCATCGTCGAAGACCCTATGGAATACGAGCACCGCCACCTTCGCAGCATTGTTGAGCAAGTGGAGATTGGCACGGATGCTCCAGATTTTCCGACGGCATTGCGGGCCGCAGTTAGGCAGGCGCCGGATGTGATCGTGGTGGGAGAAATGCGTGATGCCGAGAGTATGAGAATTGCTGTGGCAGCTGCAGAAACCGGACACCTAGTCTTGTCGACGCTCCACACGACAGACGTTGCAACTACAGTTGCCAGAATCTCTGATAGCTTTGCTCCGGAACGCCAGAACACCATAAGGCAGGAGCTCGCGATCGGATTGGCAGCAGTTCTAACTCAAATCCTACTCCCCAGCAAGCGAGGCGGTCGTTTTCCCGCAGCTGAACTCTTAATGGTTGGCTATGGTGCTAGGCAGCACATTCGGAGAAATATGCTCCAGCACCTACACCAGGAAATCGCGATTACAAAGAAAAAGGGCTCTTTCAGTCTCGAAGATTCGCTACTTAGCCTGATCAATCAGGGGCACATCGAGCGGGAGGACGCTTTGCTATGCGCTACACATCCTGATGACCTAGAAATTCTGTTAAGGGATGACCCGCGAAGTCTATGACTGCAGTCGTCAGCTTGCCATCCACAACGCGGGGGGAGTCGGAAGCCTGTCGGAGGCTTCGCCAGCGTAAGTTAAGTTACTGATTCTGCGAAGTCACAAAAAAACTTCAAAATGCTGTAAATCCCGAATGTGGGCACGCATCGGGCACACGAGAATTTCGCCCAGACTCAGCTCGGCGAACGGCAAGGAGGGTGATTCCTGTAATGCTGCTTCGGAGCGCACGCTGCTTTTGACAAGCTCGCAGTGCCTTGCGCAGTGCCGGCGTGGCCCGCGGGTCACGCTACGTGTTGATTGGAGCGCGTGCAGTCGAGAGGCGAGTCACCTCGCGGGGTATGCTGATTGCGGAATGATGTTCTAGCACTGCCAGCAATGAAGCAGAGTTCGTGGTGTTCGCTGTAGAGTTGCTCTTCAGGTGCATCAAGGAAGTCCACGTCAAGTTCGTAGTTTCTTGCTGTCAAATATATCTCTGCGTTTCTGCGCCCCCCAGCATCAATAGAGCAGCACGACGATGCGGAAGCGCGTAAACCCTGAGGCCCCTTTCCCAGGGCAGGCGCCCACTGCTGCAGACTTGTAGCGGCGGGATTGAATCTCCTTTTCCATAGTTCCTGGGAATCGGGAGATGTCGGGCGTCTCATAGTGCGCGATGTACTTTGCCTTGCTGTTTCCCACATAGTCTCGGTCGAGTTCGCAGCTCTTCCGCGCATCGTCCCCAATTTTGAGCAAGCGTAATCCGCGCGCAGTGAGAAGTTCCCCGACGCGTTTTTCCTGCTCCTCGATCGAGAGGACCGCGACGGCATGCGCAAAGTCCTCTACGGCGTATAAATCCACGCTGCCCTCGACTACCGCAACCCCAATCGAATCAGCGATGGCGTCAAGGATATTCGCCCGGTGCCCGGGGGAATGCATCCAGCCGTCATGGAACTCGTCGGCGGACGCCCCCATGGCAATATTCTCTGTAATATGGCTAAATCTTGCTCCTGCCTCTCGCGCCCGAGTCGCCAGGTCCGCTTCACCGGGCACTTGGTGCTCAAATAAATCCTGTTCTGCCATCTGTTCGGCATGCTTGCGCGCCGCGCGTGCCAGGCCCTCATCCCATTTCAGAATTGGCAGATGCCTTGCCAAACGTTCGCGATTCACGGAATCGAATAACAGTTGTTCTGCGTTGGAGGTTTTCTGCTGAGCCGGGCACGCGTGTGCAAAAAGGAATGCAAACGCAAATATCTGCGCCGCCCTATGCACCAGGCAACTCCTCATCATCGCACGGTCCTTCACCATTCGCAGCAGGCATCTAAGGCACCTTCGTCATTCGCCCGGAAAACCAATCTTGCTACCGAAAACGACCTCTAAACAGGTGATAATGGCAGTCTTGCTTACGTGAATTCAAACACAAAGGCCACCGTTAGCCCTCCGCCAAAGGCTCCAGTTGGGTTTTCCCGCATTTGGGTATAAGATACCTCCAAGTTCGGGTCCTTTCCTTCGGTAATTCGCTGGTTGGAGTCCGCATGTTTTTGTGCGTGCCGCGTCGCGCCT
Source organism: Acidobacteriota bacterium (assembly GCA_003225295.1). GTDB lineage: Bacteria > Acidobacteriota > Terriglobia > Acidiferrales > UBA7541 > Acidiferrum. The sequence goes on from QHYZ01000068.1 coordinate 64,759, forward strand.
TCCCCGTTCTCATCCTTTTCTTCGTCCTTGCTCCCTGCCTATTCGCGCAATACTCATCTCTCCCGCCTGGGGAAGACCATCCGATCTTGGGTTTCAAGTTACAGAAGGAACTGGGAAAAGCCCTGGAAGCGTTGCGGGCCAACAAACCTGCCGACGCGCGCCACCACTTGGATGCAGTTTATCGGTCTGCTCCTGGTGACGCGGACGCAAACTTCCTTTTTGGCGTTTATTCCTCACAGATGAACGACTGGGTGCACGCTAGGAATTACTGGGAAAAAGTGTTGGCCCTCTATCCAAACCACCTGGGAGCCCTGTTGTCCTTGGGTGGTGCCCTCATGCGGGAAAGCAAGCCGAATGAAGCAGCTCAGTACCTCAACCGGGCTGTCGAAGCCGAGCCCACCTCCTGGCGTGCCCACGCGGTCCTCGCGGACGCTTACCTCCGGCAGGGCCGGCTAGAGGAATCCATCAATCAAGCAGAGCGCGCACTCGAATTGGGTCATGGCCAGGCGGGAATTGTTCAGCCGCTCCTGGCGCGGGCCCTCAATCTACACGGCGATCGCGAGCGTGCCATCCGGGTTCTACAAGCGTATCTCCGGGAAAATGCTTCGGACGCCGCCGCCGCGAAACAGCTCGAGAATTTGCAGACTCCCTTCGAAGCAGCAACGGAATTTCCGTCCGGCACGGTATCGACCTCCCCGCCTCAGCCTATGCTGGCAACCTCAGCCCTCTTGCCTTCTAATTGGTTGCCCCCCGATATTGATGAAAAAGTGCCGCCGGTCGAATCCGGCGTCGCATGCAACCTGGAAGAGGTCATCGCAAAGTCCGGCAACCGCATCCAGGAATTTATTGCCAATGTGGACCAATTCACGGCAACCGAGGCAGTGACCCACGTATCTATCAACAAGTGGGGATTTCCTTCTCGTCCCATCAAGTTCGAGTTCAACTATGTTGTTTCCATTAAGAAGAACCGGCTCGGCCTGCTGAATGTGGAGGAGTATAGGGACTCTCATTATTCGGCGGCCCAATTTCCCGATGGTATCGCCACCACAGGGCTGCCCGCCCTGGTACTCATTTTTCATCCTTCTAACCTTCAAAACTTTGCCCTTACCTGTGAGGGACTGGCGCGGTCGCACGGCGCGCCAGCTTGGCAGATCCATTTTCACCAAAGGACCGATCGACCCAATACCATTCGCACCTATCAGTTGGGAACCCAAGGCCCGGCTTACTCGGTCCCACTTAGGGGGCGCGCCTGGATCGCCGCGGACAGCTTTCAGATCGTACAGTTGGAAACGGATCTCGTCGCCTCTCTGCCGCAAATCCGCCTCGCTGCGGATCACGCCGCCATCGAATATGGTCCCGTGCACTTCCGCTCCCGCAACCAGGATATGTGGCTGCCTCAAATAGCGGAGGTCTTTTACGATTGGAGGGGTCGTCGCACTCATCGCCGTCACAGTTTCAAAAACTACTTGCTCTTCTCCGTGGACGACAAGGAACGCATTTCACAACCCAAGGCCCAGGGCGCGAAGCCTCAGTAAAGCCAGGCCGGAGGTAAAGGATGGCACGAAAGGCCTTGCTTCTCTGCGGTATCCTCATCTTCGCTGCTTTATGTCGCCATGAACGTCTTTGTAGCGACGCCGTGGGAGGGCTACAGCTCCGCCTCTCAAACGGTCAGCCGGCTGTCCGCGGTCGGCGAGTGCGAATGAGACACTTAGAATGGTGGAGGCGGGGGGAGTCGAACCCCCGTCCGAAAAGCGCTACGAACCGAAGCCTACATGCTTAGCTCAATTCCATTTGGTTCGCCCGCCACGCTCAGAATGAGCAAGAAACGCAACCGGCTAGTCCGATGGTTCTCGCCCGAGCCTTACGGACCGAAAGGCTCAGGCCAGCTCACTGTGTGACGCCCCTGACCGGGCCCATGAGCGAAGCCCGGGGAAGCGTGCGCTTAATTAATTAAGCAGCAAGTGCCAAGTTGTTGTTGGCATTTCTAGTTTCCACCAAGTTACGGGCAGGTGGGTCCCGGCATGCCTTCGGGCCGCGACAGCTTCCGTCGAAACCGTGTCGCCCCCACAGACTCCTTTATTCTACCACCTGGGCCAAGAGGCGGGAGGGTCGTCAGTTTTCAGTAGTCAGTCTCCCGGAAGAATTGCCCATCGGGACGCCCTGGCCCGCTTCCTCTGACAGCCGAATGCCGCCTACTGCTACTGCTGGTTAAGCAACAATTGGGCACACCAGTACCCGCAGCCCGTTGACTCGCGACCACCTACCTTCCAAAATGCCAAGATAGGGAATTCATGGGTACAGGCACGCCGAAAACCGGTATGGCACAAGAATCCAGCACCGTAGAACAAGCGATCGTCCGCGCGCTTCGGGACAATCTGGAGCGCATCCAGCGCACGTCTGACGAGCTGCATCACGCCGTTAACGACGTTGTTTCCGCCTGCTCCAGCAACAAGCCCAGCAACGCGCTCCCGCCGCTGCTCCGCGCGCAAACTTCGGCGGCCGCTCTTGAGGCCTCCTTCGAAGTGTTATTAAGATTCATTACCGGTTCTTTGCAGACCGGGTCGCACTCGCCACTCGAATCTCAAATTGCTGACTTGGTCGGCAAGTTTTCGGCCGAGCCGCCTGCCGCACCGCAACGTCCACAGCCTGCGCCACCCGAGCCCATGGCCTCGACGGTTGACGTCCAGCCCGCTGTTGAAGAGCCAGTCACGAGCGAGTTTGAGTTGCCCACCGAGCCGGAAACACTCCCGCTAATGGAGCCGACCGCTGCTGCGGTCGCCTCCGAGCCCGAGTTCGAAGGTGAGTTTGACGTCAACCGTCTCACCTCCGAAGAACAGGAATTGCACCGCCGCGCAAACCGGGTAGCCAAGGTTTCGATGCAGGACATTAAAATGCTCCGACCAGAGCAGGTACGCCTCGGCCGCCAAAACAAAGATCTCTGCATCCGATTGAAAGACGACATTGAAAAAGCTCATCGAGAATACGACCGCCGCTTCAAACCGATCATGGATCATCCAGTCGATTATTTTTATCGTTGGATGGTGGAGATCCTTGCCGAAGGGGACGCGCACGCCCTCGGCGACTACCCCTACGCCATGCCTGCACGCCATCACTAATCGAACGCCGGCTGCTCACTTTTGTAGCGCTACCCAAGATGCCGTATTATCCTGTGTTTGTATGTCACGATCTCTCCTAGCGCTGATACTCATTGTCGGCTTGTCCTTTGGCGTTGCGTTTGACACCTTTGCGCAGTCGTCCAAGCACCAACACAAGTCGAAAAAGCCTAAGTCGCCCCCTTGCCGGACGGGCTGCAAACCAGACACATCCGCGCCTCAAGTTGCCGCCGATACGCCGGACGACGAGGCCGCGCAAAAAGAACTTTCCGATCTCGCCCGCGCGCTCCACAATGGCGCGCCCACTTCAAACGAAAAACTCTCGAGCTTCGCTGTCAAGAACACCACCAACGTCTGGGGCGCCCGTGCCGCGCTTGCTCTTGGCTACGACGACTATTCGAAGAACCGAGCTGCGCGGGGTCTCGGGTGGCTAATCAAGGCGCAGAGCGACGCGCTACTCCGCGAATACGCTTTGTTCTGGACTGCTCAGACGCAGCGTGCACTGGGCCGCAGTGCGGACGCCTACAAAGTGCTGCAAACCATCCAGCACGATTACCCCAATACCGCCATGCGCGAGCAACTGCTGGAGGCCTTCGCGCCCACCGCGGTCCAGCTCGGACACGCACAGGAAGCCATCGATGTGCTCGACGCCTATTCTGCTACCACATCAAAGCCGACCCTTCTTTACGAACGCGCCCATGCCTATCAGGCCGCGCGCCAGCTTCCCCGCGCCGCAAAGGATTATCAGACCGTCTTCTACAGATTTCCCCTGGCGGACGAAGCCAAGCCCGCCGGTTCCGCTTTGTCGCAGCTGATGCACGCCCTGGGAAAAGAGTACGTTTATCCCGGCGTGGAATTACAGGAGCAGCGCGCCCAGGTCTTTTATGACGCACACAAATGGAAGGAAGCGCGCACTGAATTCGAAAAGCTTCTCACCATGCTCAAAGATCCAGCGAATCCCGCGCGCCAGCGCGCGCAGCTTCGCGTCGCGGAATGCCGCGTTCAGTTGAAGGGTTCACCTTCCTTGATCGCCGCCGTGAAGACCCCGGACCTCGAAGTGGATGCCGAGCGGCTCTACGCCTTGTCCCAGGCCTACCGTTTCGCGAAAAAGGAAGCGGAGATGTTTTCGGCGCTGAACATGCTGGCGAAGAACTATCCCATGAGCAAATGGAACGAAGAAGGACTGATGGCGGCAGGGAATTACCATTGGGTGGAGCTCGAACGCGAAAAAGCGGTCATCGCATACCAGCACGTCCTGGACTCCTTTCCAAACGGAAAATACGCCTTCAGCTGCGAATGGCGCATCGCCTGGGTCGCCTACTTGAATCGGCAGCCTGACGCCGATGACCGGCTCACCACCTTTCTCTTGAAATATCCAGTGTCGGCCAACTCCGTCGACGCCCTCTATTGGCTTGGGCGCAACGCCGAGCGCGGTGGCAACCCTACCCACGCGCGCAGCTTTTACAGCAAGGCTGTCGAGCGGTTCCCGCAAACGTACTTCGGCAATGCCGCGGCCGCCCGCCTTGCCAAGCTTGGTCCCGGCGAAGAAGATCTCGCGGAACTTCTGGAGAAAATCCCGCCACCACCCTCGCTTCGCTCCTTTGATGAACCGATCCCGGTTGCGGCCGCGGACCGCTGGGCGCGCGCCCAGGCTCTCCGCGCCATCGCTTTCGATTCCTCCGCCGAACAGGAGTTGAAGAACGCATACTTCGCGACCTCTTCGCCGCGCCTCCTGCTAGAAGCCGCACAGGCGGCTTTCGATCAAGGCCACTACGGGGCCGGCATGGCCTACGCCCGCATCTTCGTGCCCAATTTCGATTCCCGGAAGATCAGCGATCTGCCCGTCGCCGCATGGAAGGCGCTCTATCCGCTCCCCTACGAAGCTGCGTTACGCCGCGAAGCCGCCAAGAACGATTTCGATCCCATGTTTGCTGCTGGCCTCATTCGCCAGGAATCCACTTTTCAGGCGGACGCTGTCTCGCACGCCAACGCGATCGGGTTGATGCAGGTTCTTCCGAAGACAGGGAAACTCCTTGCCAAGCAGCTCAAAGTCCGCTACACGAAGAACAAACTTTTCGAGCCGGACTACAACATTGAACTTGGCATGGTTTACATTGCGGGCCTAGTGCGTCAAACGGGTGCCCTGGAATACGCGGCTGCTGCTTATAACGCCGGAGAAGACCGCATCGCCGCCTGGAGAGCCGAGCGCAACTACGAGGAGATCCCCGAGCTCGTCGAATCCATTCCGTTTACGGAAACCCGCGAATATGTGCAAGTCGTCTTGCGCAACACGGAAGTCTACCGGATGATTTATGGGCAGCCAAGCATAGCCACGCAGACCGCCAGTGGCCACGCCCGCTGACGAACCGTCCGTATACATTGAGCTTTGCCTATCGGAGTGTAGCCTGCTGTGGCGGGCGCCCCTAAGGCTACGATTTCATGGTTCTGAGAAGGTGCAATGACTGCTTCCGACTTCTCGATGGCAAAAATCTCCCGCCGCATGCTTTCGGCCAAGGCCGAACAATTCACGGAATCCGTTATCCGGGAAATGACACGCCTGGCCTTGAAGCATGGGGCCGTCAATCTGTCCCAGGGGTTTCCCGACTTTGCCGCGCCGGAGGAAATCAAGGAAGCCGCGCGCCGAGCCATCGCCGATGACATCAACCAGTACGCCATAACCTGGGGCGCGAAGCCGCTGCGCGACGCCATTGTCAAAAAATTTGAGCGCACCCAGGGCGTGAAGTACGACCCCGAGCGCGAGGTCACCATCTGCTGTGGCTCGACCGAAGCGATGATGTCCGCCATGATGGCGATCATCAATCCCGGTGACGAAATTGTCGTCTTCGAGCCTTTCTATGAAAACTATGGACCAGATGCGATTCTGAGCGGCGCCACACCGCACTTCGTCAACCTGCGCACTCCCGATTGGTCCTTCGACGAAAAGGAACTCGCCGCCGCCTTTGGCCCGCATACCAAAGCAATCATTCTGAACACGCCCAATAATCCGACTGGCAAAGTCTTCACGCGAGCCGAGCTCGAATTCATCCGCGACCTCTGCGTCCGGTGGAACGCCTACTGCATTACCGACGAAATCTACGAGCACATCCTTTACGACGGCGCTGAACACATATCCATGGCGCGCATCGATGGCATGCGCGACCGCACCATTGTCATCAATGGTCTGTCGAAAACTTACAGCGTTACAGGATGGCGCGTGGGCTGGGTGCTGGCTCCGCCGGAACCGACGCAACCGATCCGCAAGGTCCATGATTTCCTGACCGTTGGCGCTGCCGCACCGCTCCAGCAAGCAGGCGCCAGTGCTCTTCACTTTCCCCAGGCCTACTATGACAAGCTCGCGGCTTCTTACACAGCCAAACGCGAACGGTTGCTGAAAATTCTCACAAGCAGTGGCTTCACCGTCTTTAAGCCTCGCGGGGCGTACTACATTATGACGGACATCGCGCGCTTTGCGGATCCTGATCCTGTTCGATTCCAGGCCGATACGAAAGACGCGCGCTTCGCCAAGTTTCTCGTCGAAACCATCGGAGTCGCCGTCGTACCCGGTTCCAGCTTCTACAACAACGCACAGGACGGCGCCTCCCAGGTGCGCTTCACGTTCTGCAAGAAAGAAGAAACCCTTGCTGCGGCTGAAGGACGCTTGGCAAACCTCTATGCCTAGACATTTTCTCCGTCGATCTCGAGTCACCCGGGGCAACATCGGCATTCAGACGCGGAAACTCTGTGCTAGAATCCCCGTCTGATGAACACCTTACCTGCGAACCTGGATCTTATTCCCGCGAATTCTCTCATGAATGCCAACGGCGATGGCCCCGCGTTTGACATTTCTCGGAGCCCTACGCGCACGTTTCTCTGCTGTCTAACGGTCACGGATCAAATTGAACAGGAATCGCTCGATGTGTCGATTTGGGGTTCTGCCGAGGGTGAGACGTGGACGAAGAGGCCGCTCCTCAAGCTGCCGCAGCAGTTCTATCGCGGGACGACCAAGATGATCCTCGATCTCTCGCTTCGTCCGGAGATAAAATTCATTCGTGCTCGTTGGGAATTGAACCGCTGGGGCCGGGTGGCGCCGACCCCTATGTTTGTAGCCGGCCTGGAGCTCGGGGAGATACCGCCAATGTCCCGAGAGACCCCCACAACACGGATAGCGCTCGCCACCAAGTAACTCGCCTGGCTGGACTTTGGCTTGGGCAGGGAAGCCGCACGACCACGAGGATCAAATCGCCAGATTCTAAATTTTATATAAATTATGTAGTTTCAGGTGATTCAGGGCTTTTTAGGGGTAGGAGACTGACGGTCGGTTGCCCTGTGGTGGTTAGTCCCCTACCCCGCGAGTGGTCTTGCTTGTATAGACGATGTGAGGCCCCAAATAGTTTCCTGACTTCATCAAAATAGTTTGTGTCCCTTCCAGACCCTATTCACTTACCGGCACGGTATCCAGATATCTTGCCACCGCTGCTCTCCACTGAAACTTTTGCGAGATGGCTGCCTGCAGAGCCTGCGCCGCCACCGGTTCACCGTGGGTCAGATACGTCTGCTTGGGAGGTGCGGGCAATGCTGTGAGCCAGCGCAACAACTCGCTCTTTCCTGCATGTGCGGAGAACTGCCCCATCTCCGCGATCTCGGCGCACACCGGCACGACTTGTCCATAAAGGCTTAGCGACTTCGCGCCCTCCTGCAAGGCTCTCCCCCGCGTGCCTTCGGCCTGGAACCCCGCCAGGATCACAGCATTGCGTGCATCCGGCAGCCGCCGCACGAGGTGATGCAACACTCGGCCACCGCTGACCATCCCGCTGGCCGAAATGATGATGCAGGGTGTCTTGACGTTATTGATCGCCTTGGATTCCTCGACCGACCGGGTTAGATGAAATTCATGAACGTTCAAAGGATCGCCTTTTCCGCCGCTGCCTTCTTCCCGCGCATACTCCAGATCGTGGTCCTCTCTATGCTTCAGGTACAAATCCGTCGCGCTCAGCGCCATCGGGCTGTCCACGTAGACGGGCAAGCGCGGGATTCGCTGCTGGTCCTCGAGTTGCCGCAGGTAGTACATGAACGTCTGTGTCCGTCCGATGGCAAACGAGGGAATCACGATGGATCCTCCGCGCTTCGCCACGCGGTTCACGATCTGCGCAAGTAATTCCGCGGGATCACCGTCCGGATGCTCGCGATTACCATAGGTCGATTCGCAGACCAGCACATCCGCCTTCGACGGCGGCGTTGTCGGATCTTTCAGAATCGGCTGGTTGTATCGCCCGATATCGCCAGAGAACAACGCAACCGTCTTTCTGTTGCCCTCGGTGAGGGTCAGCTCCAGGCTGGAGGATCCAAGGATGTGCCCCGCGTCATAAGAAGCAACGCGAAACTCCGAACTGATATCGAGGCTGCCGCCGCGTGGCATGCTCTTGATCTGCTTCAATGTGGGATCAACATCCTCCGCCGTGTAAAGCGGCTCGGGATTGGCGTGACGACTGTCCTTGTGAATCCGTGCGTGCAGCGTGTCCTCTTGCTGGAGATGCGCGGAGTCCTTCAGCAATATGGTTGTTAGCTCGATCGTCGCTGGATTTGCAAAAATCGGCCCGCGATAGCCCGATTTCACCAGCACCGGCAGCCATCCAGTGTGGTCCAGGTGCGCGTGTGTGAGCACGAGGTAGTCGATCGTCTTAGGGTCGACCGGCAGCGGCTGGTAATTTCGGTCCTGCAGTTCCTGCGAGCCTTGGAAAATTCCGCAGTCCACCAGCAGCCGCTTGCCCGCCGCTTCGACCAGATATTTAGAACCCGTAACGCATCCCGCCGCGCCCAGAAAAGTGAGTTTTGCCATAGGCCCGTATTCTAAACGAACATCCTTACCAGACAACCCGTTTCGCAGGAGTTAGAATCGCCAAAACGACGATGCTTTCCAAAACAAACACAATCCAGTCACGATGGATCGCGCTGGCGCTGTTCCCCCTTTCTTCGTAGGCGATCCCCAGCGTCGCGGAATCCTCCCCCAGGGTCGTCCACGTCTTTGTCGCTCTTGCCGACAATCAGCATCAGGGCATCATTCCCGTTCCACCTGCTCTTGGGAATGGGCGGGATCCTCAGCGCAATCTTTATTGGGGTGCGGCCTATGGTGTTAAGACGTACTTCAAGGCCAGTGAGGACTGGGGACTCGCCTGGTCAGGTCGGGGCGCGCAAGACGCGATTCTGAAACGTTGCGTTTTCAAGAGCAGCAAGAATCAGTCAAATCAAGTTGGCCGTAACGGATTTTCTTTCCGCGGCTGCAGGTATCGCCAAACAAAGACTTTCACTCAAGATGCGCTCAGGGGAGGTTTCCATCGCCATCGCGGGCGATGCGGATCTGGTTGTTTATGTCGGGCATGACGCTTTCATGGATTTTCAGGTCCCGCCAATTGCCGGGGCCGGAGACGACAAGCTCCGGCAAACGATTGTCCTCGCGTGTGCCAGCAAGTCCTTTTTCGGTCCCTATATCCGTCAAACTGGCGCGGAGCCTCTGTTATGGACGACGGGCCTCATGGCTCCGGAGGCCTACACGTTGAAGGCTGCTATCGATGGTTGGATCGCCCACGAAGACGACCAAGCGATTCGGCGACGCGCCGCCCAAGCTTACGACCGATACCAGAAGTGCGGCGCTCGTGCAGCGCTGAGGCTGTTCGCGACAAAGTGGTGAAATGTGAAGGGGGTGCCCGCCGCTGCCGGCGCCCCTTCACATTTGGATCAATCCGCCGCGCTGGCCTGCCTCTTCGCGACGATCGATGCGATGTTCAGCCCCAGCCCCTTCGCCACTCCGGTTCCATACGCTGGATCGGCCTTGAAGAAGTGCTGGATTTGCAGCTCCTGAATGCGCTGCGGCACGCCATTGCCCAAGCTGGAGACGATGTTGTCCATCAGCCGCTGCTTCGCGTCTGCAGGCAGCAACCTGAATAGGTTCCCCGGCTGTGTGTAGTAATCACTGTCGGTGCGGTGATCGTGCCGCGCGACGGTTCCGCTGACGGCATGTGGGCGTTCGACGTAGGAATGGTCTTGCGTCGGGCCGCCGAAGCTGTTTGGCTCATAGTTCACTGCTGCCCGGCCGTTTCCGTCGAAGCGCATTGCCCCGTCCTTGTTGTAGGTGCGGAACGGGCACTGCGGTTTGTTCACCGGTAGGGAATCGTAGTTGACGCCCAGCCGGTAGCGGTGCGCATCGGGATAGGAAATCAAGCGTGCCTGCAGCATTTTGTCCGGCGAAAAACCCATGCCCGGTACGACGTTGCGAGGCTCGAACGCCGCCTGCTCCACTTCCGCAAAATAATTTTCCGGATTGCGGTTCAATTCTAACTCGCCGACTTCCACGAGAGGGTAGTCCTTGTGCGGCCACACCTTCGTCAGGTCGAACGGATTGATATGATACGTCTCCGCATCCTTCTCCGGCATGATCTGCACGCATACGCGCCATTTCGGGAAGTTACCTGTTTTGATGGCGTGAAAAAGATCGCGCTGCGAGTAGTCTGGGTCCGTTCCTTCGAGCGCGCCTGCCTGCTCGCGGAAAAAGTTCTTGATCCCTTGCTTGGTCTTGAAGTGCCATTTCACGTAGAAGAGCTCATTCTTAGCATTGAACAGGCTGAACGTGTGGCTGCTGTAACCGTTCATGTGCCGATAGCCGTCCGGAGTCCCGCGGTCGGAGAAGAGAATCGTCACCTGGTGTAGCGATTCCGGAGAGAGCGACCAGAAATCCCACATCATCGTCGGCGATTTCAGGTTGGTCTCCGGATCGCGCTTTTGTGTATGGATGAAATCGCCGAACTTTAACGGATCGCGAATAAAGAAAACGGGCGTGTTATTTCCCGTCATATCCCAGTTGCCTTCTTCGGTGTAAAACTTCAGCGCAAAACCGCGTGGATCGCGCGCCGTGTCCGCCGAACCCTTTTCACCACCCACCGTCGAAAACCGAATGAAAGTCGGCGTCTTCTTGCCCACGGCGCCAAAAAGTCTTGCTGTCGTGTATTTGGTGATCTCGGCGCTGGTGCACACGAAATGACCATATGCGCCCGAGCCTTTGGCGTGCACTACGCGCTCCGGGATTCTTTCCCGGTTGAAGTGCGCCATTTTTTCGAAGAGTAGAAAGTCTTCGAAGACCACCGGTCCGCGCGGCCCCACCGTGAGCGAATTCTGGTTGTCGCCCACCGGACGGCCCGCGTCGGTCGTCATGATTTTCTTTTTTTCTTCCGCCATGGATCCTCCTCAGTTCAATGGCAGGGCAGCGCGAAGCACGACCCCGCTATCGCATCTCGAATCCTAGAGAGTGCCGGCCTATACTTCCAATATATAGTTCGGATACGATGGATAGGCATAGCCTATGGAACTTCACCAGCTCCGTTACTTTTGTGCCGTGGTGGAAACCGGTTCGTTCAGCCGGGCAGCGGAACAATCTCACGTTTCCCAGCCTTCACTTTCCCAGCAGATCCTCAAGCTGGAAGATGAGCTTGGCGCGCGCCTCTTCGACCGCCTCGGTCGCTCTGTTCGGCTTACCGAGCTTGGCAAGACGTTTCTCCCACGCGCGCGCGCCGTCCTACGCGAACTGGAAGCCGCCAAAGGCGACGTCGTCGAAGGCAAAGAGTTCATCGGCGGCCCCATCACCGTCGGCGTTATTCCCACCGTTTCCCCTTACTTCCTCCCGCCGCGTCTTACTACCTTCACGCGCAAATTTTCCCAGGTTCGACTTACCGTCGTCGAAGAGATTACCCCTGTCCTTCTCGACCGTCTCCGATCCGGCACCATTGACGTCGCCCTCCTGGCGCTCCCCATCCGTGGCCGAGAATTCGACGCTTTTCCGCTATTGACCGAGCGGCTCTTCGCCGCGCTCCCCAAGAAACACAAACTCAATTCGCGCCGGTCTCTTGCCCTCAAAGATCTTCGCGCCGAACCTTTCCTGCTCCTGCGCGACGGCCATTGTTTCCGCGATACCGCCGTTGCCGCCTGCGACCGCGCGCGTCTCCACCCGCAGATCGTTTTCGAAAGCGGCCAGTTCAGCAGCCTTCTCAGCATGGTCGGCGCGGGCATGGGCGTTTCCATCGTTCCCGAAATGGCCATCGAGAAAAAATCTCCATGCCGATACATCCGCATTGCGGATGACCAAGCGATTCGCACCATCGGCGCCATCCTCCTTCGCGGCCGCTCTCTCACCCGGGCGCACCTCGCCTTCCTTTCCCATCTTCGCGAGACCTGATCCGCGTCCTCCTCCGTGGATGCTGGACTTTTATCAGATGTCAAGTTCGTTCCGCAGAGCAAGACCGCGGAAATGCCGGCGCCGAGCTTATAGACGCATACAATCTTCCGGTGCTAATATTAGAAAGTTGCGACCCGGTGGGGCCGTGGCGCAGTTGGGAGCGCGCCTCGATGGCATCGAGGAGGTCGTGGGTTCGAATCCCATCGGCTCCACCAACTTATCTTTGTGTTTTCAATCCGATAGCAAAAACTTCAAGGGGCACTAAGGGGCATTAAGCCACTTGCGAAGGCAATACGAGGCGGACGATTTTGCCGTGCGCCTTGCGTTTACTTTCGTCCATGGCCTTGCCGTAAACGTTCATCGTGGTTCGGATATCGGCGTGGCGCATAAGTTCCTGTTGCACTTTCATCGGAGCCCCGGTTTCATCGAGCAGGGTTCTGAAAGTGTGTCGAAACGAATGCCAGCCGATGCGTCCTATGCCGCAACGAATGCCTGCGGGGATGATATGACGCCGCTCTACTCCCCACGGATACCAGGGCTTCCTGCCCGCAACAAACGGGCTCGCAAACACCCAGTCCTCGGGATTTTTGAACCGCGTCTTGCGTCGCCAATTCAAGAGCACCTTGGCCAGCGCAGGGTCAAGCGGCATTCCTGCATTGGAGTATTTGGTCTTGACCTCGTTTTCTACACCGGTGACGATGCCTCGCCGCACGAGGAGTGTGAGCTCGTCCCAGAGCACGTCACACCACTTGAGCCCGAAGAGCTCGCTGCAGCGTAGCCCGGTGGCAAGAGCGAGGATAACCATCGTGCGGAAGGGCTCATCGAGCTCCTTGAGCAAGCGACGGAATTGAGCGACGCTAAGAACCACAGGCTCACGCTGCCGTTTGCTTGTACCGCGGACCCGCACGAGCTTCATGGGATTCTCGCCGATCTCGGTGAGCTCCCAACGCATGGCACAGTTCCAAAGCACGCGCATGAGATTGTGGAGATGCCCTCTGGTTCTTGAAGCCAGGTCAAGCCCCTTCAACCACTGCTCCACGGCGAAGGGCTTTACCTTGGAAATCGGGTAGTCGCCCCACCGCGGTTTGATCTGGTGATTGAGGTATGACCTGTATCCATTGGCGGTCGAGTGCCGCAGCTCGAGAAGCTCTGTTTCGAGGTATCGGCTCACCAGCATACCGATGGTGACCGCCTGTCCTTGAGGATGATCAGAGTTCACATCAAGCTTGCGATGCTCGATGGCCCGCCACGCATTGGCTTCGGTTTTGAGCATTGAGACGGGACCAATCACTTCAGATCGTTTTGTATAGCCGCTGTCTGGCTTGCGTTCCCGCCAGCGATAGACAAATACGAGGTCCTGCTTTTTCGACGGCCGGGTTTCAATCCAACCGTGTTGATACGTATTTCGAGTTAGCCGCAGCATCATGCTCTCCTTTTGGGATTAGAGGAGAGTTGCGGCGCAACCCTGTTGGCCTTCAGTGAAGAGCTTACACCGCTTCGCAGCAAAGCGTCCAAATCTGAGGGGCGAAAATACCATCGTCGCCCAAGTCGGCATCCGGGGATCTGGCCGCTGCGCGCCATGCGCTTGAGGGTCTTAGGGTGTAGCCGAAGGAATCGAGCTGCTTCAGCGCAGTCCCAGACCGGCTCGGGAGTTTGATATGGCTCTGTGCTCGAAGCGGAGGGCAAACCAAATCTCTCGGCTGACAGCGATGGCTTGTTCTCGAACGAATTTCCAGTCTGGCTTTCAGATCTTAAGGATGACGAATTCACTGCAGGGCGCAAGCCATGCACTCTTTGCGAGTCTGGGTTCTTGCGCACGCCGAGTTGGGTGCTGCGGTGTTTCATTGCCTCTTTTCCTTGGTTCCCCCGGTTGTTATTTTCCACTTGACATCCCGTCCACAATATCGTACTATGTGTGCAAACGTTTTGTAAAGATGCATCTCTCTCTGAAAGGGTTGCATCTTACCGACGAAACCAGGAGGAGTACCCGATGCCTGAAAAACCGCAAAAGCCTGAGAAGCCCACCCAGGGACAAACTCTGTCCCTTCGCATCAGTGACGCTCTCTTTGCCCGCCTGGAGCGGGCCAAGCAACTCATGTCCTCGAAAAAGGGCGACAGTGTTTCGACTTCGGAGGTTGCCAAGCAGCTCCTTGAGTCTGCCCGCGAGGACCGCTTTGAAGTTGCGGACATGATGGCGAAGCCGACAGAGACACTTCTTGAGATTCGCAGGAAGGGAGAAGCGCAGCATATTTTGTCGCGAGCCGAGTGGATACTGCTCTCGCACTTTGTGCAGAAGGGGCTCGAAGCTTATGCCGAAAGGACACCCAATCCGGTCTCCAACGAATCACTCATCGCCGTGCTAGACGCGTTCTTGGCCGTTTATGAACTGCGGACGGAACGTGCTTCCTTGCGGGACCCGTATTACATGAACAATCTGCCGTCCGATTGCCGTCCTCCGAAGGCGAAGGGAGCCGACGATTCGGAGCGTGCCACTTCAGAGACGGTTCGCCGGACCGTGGCCGAGACCCGCAAGCGGCTCAGCGATCCGGCAGTAAAGTGGGACACGTTTCTGGCAGGACGCAACCTGCTTATCCTGCTGGAGGACGAGAAGCTCCCCGCGGCTGACGCCGTGAACCGTGCGCTGCGCCCCTCCTTCCCGGCTCTGTGGCGGCTGGCCGCGCGCGGCCACTACTGCCTCACGCAAAAGTCGCTTAGAGCGAAGTCCACGAGTCAGGATTCCTTCTATCAGCCGCCGATTCCATCCATTAAAGAAGGGGACTTCACGCTCTCGTTTAATCGGGGAGAGAGCAACGACCTTTATTTGCTCTTGAGTTTCCCTGGTCCACGCGGGCCGATGTACCCGATCAGTGGCTATCCGAAGATTACAGAATTTCGCGCCATGCTGGCCGCGTTGGCCCCGGACAGCCCAATCCGCCGTTGGGAGGGCGGACACTTCCTCGGCTATATCGCGGCGTCCGAGGAAGGCAAGGGCAAGGACTATTGGTTTCGCGCTCACGAGAATGGCATCACGTTCGGCCTCTCCGAGAAGGAGTGGAAGTTGGTGCAAGCGCTGTTTCGCGAGGCGTGGGAGCTGCCGGAAATCCGCATGGCCTGGGACTCGCTGACACTGGAGTACGGTGAGCTGTGATGCTCTTCAGCCTCGTCATGGTAGCCGGATGCGGCCCCGCTGAGGGGCCGCGTCGCCGGCTTTTGGCCGACCAAGAGAAGAGCGGTGCCTTCGGCACCGGGAGTTTGGCGGACACGCCACCCCATGTTGGGTGCTGCAGGGCGCCGCGCGGCGCTCATGGTTAACATGCTCACGCGGCGCGAGTTAGCGAAGTGCTGACGCCGTCCATTAACTTCCGGCGCTCTGCGTTAACTCGTTGATTTTGCACACTAATGGCGAAAGGTTTGTTTTCGATCAAATTCCCTCCCGGAGGTTCTTTTCAATGCCTGGCGATCAACTGCGCAATCGAACCGTTGGTTCGAAGATGACGGAGAGCGAGTACGAACAGCTTGTCGCTGTAGCCGAGCGCGACGGTTTGACGCTGGGCGAGTGGTGCCGTGAGGTGCTCTTGGCGCAAGCAAGCACCACTGAGGGCACAAAGCCCATTGCCACCGAACAGACTCTGCTTGCGGAAGTAATGGCGCTGCGAACGATCTTGTTGAATGCACTGTTCAAGCTCGCTCAGGGGGCAGTGCTCACAACCGAGGAACTGGACCGGTTGATCGAGCAGGCCGATGGAGAGCGATTCGAGAGAGCTCAGGAACGAGTCGCGGAAGTACCAACCGGAGGTAGGTCGTGAAGCAACAATGGGGCCGGAACTCATACGCGGGGGAGTGGCAGAATCGCAGGTCGGTGTGGACGTGGACAGCGGCGTTTTTGGCTCTGGCCAGCATGGTGGGAATTTGCGTTTACCGCTATGCCGAAGTGTGGACACCCTTGCAGCGCTTCTATGTGAATACCTACATCCGCAGCGGCCTCCGAAGCCTGGTGATGTTCTCAAGGACCGACAGCTATTGGACGGTGAGTGCGGTGGGCAAGAAAGGAAGCCATTGGGCGCTCGACGAGGAGGTCATCGAAGTAAAGACCGAGACCGGCGAGACTGCGCTTGCACTTACGCCTGAAGCTGTGGCGATCGGCGACGTGCGGCTTGTCATACAAAAGGTGCCGTGGGACAACGCAAGGCTGCATGACTTCTTGGGCCAGTGGATCTATCGAGACGAAACCTTCCTGGACTTCATAAAGCCCGGCCTGCTGGGAGGCATCGTTTTTTTCCTTGTGGCTCTTGCGTTGACAATCCCGAAGGATTCCCAGCGAGCTCGCGAGCGCAAAGAAGGACGAAGGCTCAAGGGACCAGAGCTCGTGACCGCCCGGAAATTTAACCGCAGGAATCGTTCCGATGGAATCGGCTTTGAGCTGACAGAACAAACATTGATCCAGAAAGTATTCGGGCAGGCGCAGCGGCTCGTTCTGCCCCGCGCCGCCGAATCGAGCCACATCCTTATTATGGGCGATACAGGGATGGGCAAGAGCACCCTGATA
>QHYZ01000277.1 GCA_003225295.1 Acidobacteriota bacterium
TTGCCATCCAACACATTCAATGCCGCAAACAGAGTGGTGGTGCCGTTGCCATTGTAGTCGTACATCATCGTACCGCACTGGCCTTTCTTCAGCGGCAGCCCCGGCTGTGTCCGCTCTAACGCCTGTATTTGGCTCTTTTCATCCACACACAGCACCAAGGCCTTGTCGGGTGGGTTCATATACAACCCCACCACATCG
Organism: Acidobacteriota bacterium; assembly: GCA_003225295.1. Lineage (GTDB taxonomy): Bacteria > Acidobacteriota > Terriglobia > Acidiferrales > UBA7541 > Acidiferrum. The sequence goes on from QHYZ01000277.1 coordinate 199, forward strand.
GTCAGCTTCTCTAGGAATTTCGCATCCCGCGACAGCTTAAAAGTGCGGCTCAGATGCGGCTTGATATTGTGCAGCTGCCATAAACGGTTCACCGTGTTCTTGCTGACCCCTTGCGCCTCTGCCATGAGCCGGCAACTCCAATGGGTCATGCCCTTGGGCTTGCTCTGCAAGGTCGCTTGAATGATCCGGTCTCGCTGGCCTTGATCATAGTGCGCTTTGCGCCCGCGACCGGGAGCGATCTCCCAGACCTCCCCGATGCCCTGCTCGTGCACCCGCTTGCGCCACAGCTGCACGGTCGGCCGGCTCACGCCGAGCCCCGCGGCGATGGCCACATTCTGCTGACCCGCCACCGCTCTCAGGATAATCCGGCAGCGCAGCGCCACTTGTTGAGGCGTTCCCTGTGCTGACTCCCACTGTTCCAGTTGAGCGCGCTCAGCTGGTTGTAACTCGATCGCCAGACCTGCGTTCGGCATGGCCGAGATCATAGCAAGCCCTGAAACTCTGTCAAGCTATTTATGGGACACTACACTAGTTATTGCGTCGTGCTGAACAGGCACCTCCGCTTCGCCATTGACAGAGATTCTGCAACAGTAGGGCGCGGAATTACGTAGTTGCAGTTGCAACCGCCGGCTGCTCCTTAGCACCCATGATCAGCAGCCAGAGCATGGCCGCAAGCTCGGCCAGAAACACCGGCTGGAAGTAGCGGAACAGAGCGTCTCTGGAATCCGGAGCGAAGAACCAGGTCACGCCGACTACAACCCACGCAATCCCGTCCAGTAGGAGCCAGTACCCAAGCCAGCGCGGCAAGAAGCGCGAGCGTACCACCAACCATCCAAAGGGCAGCAGCCACAATCCCCAGAACATCTGGTTGATGCCATTCGCCTGCCCGTGCAGCCGGATTAGAACCATCCCGATAGCCTCGCGTGTGTGGCTGTCGAAAGCGGCGAAGGGGTCGCCGCCCTGAAAGATGAGCAGCGCGGCCGCGCTGAAGACCACGGTCACCAGCCCGAGAGCTGAAGACACCAGCACCAGAGCCATCAGCTGTCGCGCGCGGTGGCGGTCCACGTCTTCGAAAAGGCGATAGAGCGCCAGACCCAGCCCGATAAAGATCACCGCGCCTAGCGTCTCGGCAAGCATGCCCCAGCGATAGAGGGTCTCGTGGCTGAGAACACGTGCTGCAGTTGCGCCAGCGTCGTCGTGCACCACCGTTTGCGAGGGAACATAGAGCAGGTAGAACGGCCCCAGGGTGAAGCCCAGATACCACAGGCCGGCGATACGGGCCGTCCTCTTCAGTGACGTCATGAGGACCTCCAGAATTAGAACATGCTACATGATAGGGGCGAAAAAGGTCTTGCGAAAACCATAGCCGAGCCCCGTCGATTCTAGCGGCGGTGCTGGAGGAGGCGCATATCGAAATCTTCGTCCTCCCTCGTCATAGACCGGTGATGATAAATCGCCAAGTCACTCATTGAGGTCGCGCTCGAAAACCGGATTCCTAGCGAATCACAGGCAACCCTTCGATAATCCTGTAACGGAAGGGTTGCCAACTATGCGGCAAGAGACTCAGTGCCGTCCCGTCCTTCGCCGATAGGGCCGGAGAGGTGTGAACATTCTCAGATCCGGTTGCGCAGCTATTCAGGCTCAGATTGCAAACTCGCGGTGCCTGCGTGAGAATCACCCTTCACGATAATTCTGTTGGCTTCCACACTGTAAACCGGGGAAAGACCATGCAACTGGGATTCATTGGAACTGGCGAAATTACTTCGTCAATCGTCACTGGCCTGTGTTCGTTTGGCGCTACATCGCATTCGATTCGCTTGTCCCCGCGCAATGCTACCGTCGCGAGGGAGCTTTCCAATCGCTTCAAGGGGATTTCGGTTGCTTCGTCCAACCAGGACGTTCTCGATCATTCCGAAACAATCGTGGTCGCAGTGAGACCTGCGGCCGCCCGAGCTGTCCTTTCAGAACTGCGCTTTGGTCGCGACCGTCAGATTATCAGTCTCGTTTCCGGGCTATCGCTCCTGAGCCTGTCGAGGCTCGTGCCGCCTGCAACTCGAATCGCGAGGGCCGTGCCACTCCCATCAACCGCTAGACGATTAAGCCCGACGGCAATATGTCCGGCAGAGCCGGCTGCGCTCGACCTGTTTGCTGAGCTTGGAACCGTTTTTCCAGTCGAAACTGAGAGGGAGTTCGATGCGATCTGCGCGACAACTGCAACCATTGCGTCGTACTTCGCATTCGTTGAAGAGATTGCGTCCTGGTTGGCCCAACAGGGGATTCCGGAATCGAAAGCCAGAGACTACATTGCACGACTCTTTTTTGGATTGACGACGACTACCATCGAGGCGCCAGAGCGCAGCTTTCAATCATTCGCCGCCAATCATGCAACTGCTGGTGGCATAAACGAACAATTCCTCAAACTTCTGGTTGAACGCGGCCTACTAACGAGTGTTTCGGAAGCTCTGGATGCGGTCCTTCACCGAATCAGCGAGTCTAGGGATTTGACGTAATTGGTGATTGTTCGGCCCGAATCCATGGGCAATCCGGAAGCTGCCGAATTACTTCTTGTTTGCCAATTATTACCGCGAGTTGTTAGTTGTTAATAGATTCGCCGAAGATTGACGTGACCCTTGTGCTTTATTATCGGGCGTGGTTCAAGTCCCCCGACAAGCCGACCGTACGGAGTAGATCTTGGAATCGAGCGTCACCACGTAGGGTGTCCCATGAGGGCGATACACGCAGGAACGCCAATTCCCCGGCGCGCTCTTGCACGGCTTGGTTTAGCAGGGCAAAAGCGTGATCTTTCTCGCCCAGCTCAGCGCTGACTCTAGCCAAGTCCAGCGGAGACACTGACGTCTTAGCAGAATCTTTTTGAAGTACGGCGCGCATCCACGACCAGTAAGTTTTCGCATCGCGGACGTGGCCGGGCGGGGAAGGTTCGGGTGCGCCACGAGCGGTAAGTTCACGGAATTTGGAATACATGTCGATGGCCTGATCGAATCTCTGCAACTGCTCGAAGGCTTCCCCCAGAGCTGCGTATGTCGACGGGTACTTAGGGTAAAGCTCAGTTGTTGTCTGCCCGACCTCAACAGCCTCATCGTAGCGGCGGGCAAACTCCAGAATTCGTGCTAGACCTGAGCTCATCAGTGGATTGAAAGGATCTAGATTGCGAGCCCGGCGCATTTCGCCAATAGCTTCTTCATAATTCTCAAAGAGCATGAGATGCCAGGCGTGGGCCCAGTGTGCCCAAGGGGAGTTGGGGTTGCTCTCGACCGCCTGACGCATATCGTTTTCGGCCTCAATTCGGTTCCAGTCATAAGTACAGCGCACGTAGCCCAGGACAAAATGGGCTTCCGCCACGGAAGGGTCCAGTTCAAGCGCACGTAGCGCGGCCGCCCGGGCCGTTGGATAAGCTTCGTCGACTGGCAGGTCGCCGTCCCAGCCCAAGCCAAAATAAATCTCGCCACGCCAGGCATGGGCCAGCGCGAAGCCTGGGTCTTTCGCAAGGGCTTGTTCGATGTCCTCCCTGGCCTTGAAGAACCCGTCCCGCGTCCACTCGTTGTGGTGGTACTGGGCGCGCAGCAGAAGTTCATAGGCGTCCTGATTCACGATACGCGCGGCCACTAATCGCTGCCGCTCCTGCGGCGTAACGCTGATTTTGATTTGCTGAGCGATCGCCTGCGCGACGTCGCTTTGCAGCATGAGGACATCGCGCAAGTCGCGCTCGTAGCTCTCGGCCCAAAGGTGCCGATCACTTTGAGCGTGGATCAATTGTGCTGTGATGCGCACCTTGTCACCTGAACGCAATACCGTCCCTTCTACCACCGCGTCCACGTTCAGTTCGCGGGCGATCTCCGGCAGTGTTTTCTTGCTTCCCTTGTAGCGTGTGACCGAGCCACGCGAAATCACCCGCATCGACCCAATTTTCGCCAAGTTCGTAATCAGCTCGTCGGTCATCCCGTCAGCGAAGTACTCCTGCTCGGGGTCCATGGACAGATTCTCCAAAGGCAATACGGCCAGCGACTGAATCTTAACGGGTCTGGTACTCCCTAAAAGTCGCTCTCGGAAGCCACCGGCGTTGAGTCCGATGAGTGCCACAGCCAAGGCGAAGGCAAGACAAGCAGCCAGCAACCAGGGAAGCCGACGGCGGCGCGCCGTGATCTGAACCTGGTCAGAAGCCTGCGGAGCAGCCAGATGAAGCGCGGCCGGTTCTGGATCCTCCTGCACTGCGGCAACGAAGCGGTAGCCACGCCTGGGGATGGTCTCGATGTATTTGCGTCCGTCCGGGCTATCGCCCAAGACCTGTCGCAGATTGAAGATGTGCCGGGCGAGATTGCCTTCCTCGACGAAAACACCGGGCCATACTTTTTCCAGCAGCTCTTCCTTTTCGACGATGCGCCCCGCCCTCTCCACCAACACCAGGAGGGTTTCTAAGTCCTTTGGCGGGAGCATGACGGGCTGGCCCTCCCGGAGTAAGACCCGCTCCACGTCGTCGAGGCGGTAAGAGCCAAATCCGTATAAGTGCTTTGATTTCAATTGAGCACCCGCCGGAAGAACTTCTCAAGAAATGTTTCAGAACTCCTCAAAGACATTTCATGTCCTTAGCTAGCACCATGCGCGGAACAAAGGCCATTCCTGGTACCGCTTTTCAGCCCGGGGAATGCGAAGGATTTTAACGCATCTTGTCTGGAAAAGGAGAAAACATGAAAGCATTACCATTGGTTGGATTGGTCTTGGCTCTGGCGGCCTCGCTGGCTGCGGCGTCAGGCGAATCTTCGTGGCGGATGAAAGCCGACTACGTGGAAGCTTGCAGTTGCCATTTGTTTTGCCAATGTTATTTTAGCGACAGTCACGGGCATAAGCATGCCGAACACCCATTTTGCGAGTTCAACATGGCCGTGACGGTCCGTGAGGGCCATTCCGGAAACGCGGATCTCGCTAATACAAAATATTGGTTGACCGGCGACCTCGGTGACAAGTGGGGAACCGAAAAGAAGGCAAAGTGGGTGATGGTAACCTTCGATCCGAAGACCACACAAGCGCAACGAGAAGTCTTGGCCCCCATCATTCTCAAGACCTACGGTCTGGAATGGGGCGAGCTAAAAGTGCAGGAAGCGCCAATCGAAATCCGTCAATCCGGCGACATTGTTGAGGCCAAGCTGGCCGACGGAAATCAGGCATATCTGAAGCTCCAGCGCGAGCCTGGGATCGATGGGAAAGGCGTTGTGCTCAAGAACGTGAAGTACTTTGAGGCAGTGCAAAACGATGGCTTCCAAATGTATAAATCGGTCGAGCATCGGGCAGATGTGGCGGGACACCAATTCTCCTATTCAGATCGTAACGCGTTCCTAATAACGATTGTTTCGCAAGAGACGAGCCCACGATAGACGCAAACTAAATTGAGCCTGAGTCACGGTCAACCCTTCCGTAATCGATAAAGGAAGGGTTGGGAAAGACGCCGCGCGAGCCGAGTGCGGCCTGCGCGGCGACCCTTGCGGAGTACACCCCGCGGGAAACCACTACTTCACGGTGAACAGCGCTGACGCCGTCACATTCTCCCATTCGATGAGCAGTTTTCCCTTGGCGCCGCCGGCGCCCGACAGCGTGATCTTGAGGGTTTCGACCGGAGATGACGGCTTGCTCATGGTGAGCGAAGCGCGGCCCAGTTCGGTGGCCGGATCATTGGTGGTGGCGCCCTCGCGAATGCCGTCCGGTGATACCCCCACGCCCCAGATGTGGCGGCCGCCGGCCATTAGGGTTTTGTTGACGATCAGCTTCCACTGGCCGTTGTCGAGGTCGGCGTACAGGGTGTAGTCGCCCTTGGGAATGACGAGGCCACTCAGGTCGAGGTCGGCGTCGGTGTGCAGAACAGTGGCGTAATCGGCGCCCAGACGCCATACGCTGCCATCCGGCTGGAGCGCGCCCGCGCCATTGAAGATGTGGCGTCCCCTGACGGACGGGGCGTGGTAGTAGATCCAGAGGTTCTTGCCGTTGATGGTGACGCTGGTTTCGGCACCCGGACTCTTGGTGTTCTTGGTGGCCAGGTCTTCCTTCTCCACCTGGGCGACGGCCGGCATCAAGCCGCTTAACAAAAGAGCAATCAATAGGATTCGTTTCATTTCCGATGTCGTTTCTTTCTCAAGGGAGTATACAATCGATGACGGTTACGTCCTTCGGTGCGCGTGCGGCCCCCAAGATGGTCAGACGCCTTACAGAAGAAAACGGCTTTCGTAGTTGCCATTTATCGTATAACGGGCAACCCTTCCATAATCCGATAAGGGAAGAGTGCCCGACATAATGCGTCCGTTGACGAGAGACCTTGCGTGGGGGGCTCGCGGCATTCCGTCTAAATCCTGACGTCAGAATCTGATAGTGATGATTCAGCCCAGTCAGGAAGATTTTTGTACAACTCGTCCCACGTGCGAAACCTGCGAAGCGCAGCGATGACTACGCGCACTGGATCGGGCAATATCTCGGAGAAACTTCTTTCCTCTGGAAAGACAAGCCGAAACGCCAAGCGCTCAAGCGGTGGCGTGAACTGTGCATCGACTCCCATCTTGTTTCCCCGGCAGTCCACCCGATACCAGCCTATTTCGGGCAAATGGACCGCGTTGAGTCCGTGTAGGGAGAATGGGGCACCCCTATCGTCAATGCTCAATCTCTGGTAGCAGAACCCGGTGGGAATCCCGTTGGCTCTCAGGAGAGCAGCTAGAAGATGGCTCTTGGCGTAACAGTAGCCGGTTCCTGCCGCTAGAACGTCAGATGCGCGGCAAGTGACCGGATTCCGTTTGAAATCAGAACTATGTTGGATTTCGTCGCGAACCCACTCAAAACAATTGCGGGCAATATCCTCCGCCCGGGTTAGGCCCGTTGATAATTCCCTTGCTTTCGACGATACCAGTGGTTGAGTCCAGTCGATGATTTCCGTAGCTTTGAGAAACTCTTCCACGATTTGCTCTCTACTCCCAAACGTTTGTCTCAGTCCACGGCAATGAAATAATATACAGACAGGCGGATATTCATACAAGCTATCCCGAATTGGAAGTCAAAGGAATCTCTGATGCCCGTATGACGGGCAAACCTGATTCTTACTTGCGACGAAACCACTCTAATCATTGATCGATGGCATGGAGGCCACCGATCATGAAGCACAGACCAACTTCCAGAAGAAGACGCAGCAGCACCAGG
>QHYZ01000371.1 GCA_003225295.1 Acidobacteriota bacterium
CGCAGCGGCGCGGTTTCGAAGAATAATAGAATCAGCAAACCCAGAAACGTGAAGATAGACCGACACAGTCTTACCTCAAGCACAGACACCCCAGCGCCAGCGTTCATTTTTGTCTCCTGTCACGGGAGTGCCATCGTCCGGCGCAGCCTGGGCGTTCTACCACCTGCCAGAAAATTCGGACACTACCGCTTTTTCCGACTCCGGCGCGAGCAAGTTCCGGCCACCTATCGGTACGCCTCCGATTGTTTCCGCAAACGAGTCCTGAAGCTTGCGGATTTACGAGAAGCGGAGATGCGCGATTGAAGGGCCGAGAACACGCATGCCTCGTGCTTGGAGCAGCTTTCTGCCGTCAGAGTTAGGAACGCAAATAACTAGCAGACAAGCAGGTATTCCCCCTAATTGGACGGGGGGAGAATCCCTGAAGACGCAGCATGAGCGTGTCACGACGAGCTTTCACTCTGGCTGCATCGTTTGTAAAGGACCCGACCCGAAACGGGCAACGCTTTTTGGTAACTCGGCCGAATGGGTAGTCGAAACAACCTTCTACGGGACAAAAAAAGACCCGTTACCCAACACCGGATGGCTCGCGGAGTTTGGCGAATGACAAGGATCCAGAATTAAATGTCGATGGCCACGACCTCATGGTCGAGGATGGAGGGCACGGTGATTGTCAGTTCGGAGACGTTGCGTTCGATGTGCGGACTGTTTTCCGCAACCAAGAGATGCGCCGCCCTCATGTGAGCTCCCTCCGCAAGACGGACTCGTACTTTTTGCTCGCCGACGGGAATGAACTCCCTGTAGGGACCTTTCATCGTCATCGGATTAGTCAGATTTACATGTGGCCCACTCGACCGTGTTGCGAAGAAGTTTGAAGTGGTCCACGTTGAGCACCTCCCAGAACGTACGGTCGATATCCCAGGGGAAATAGACCACGCGACCAGCGGACGAGAATTCACGGAGATACACGCCGGCGATGTCCGTCTTAAATTGACGAGGAAATACTTTTTCCATCGGCAAGTCTGGGTAGCTCGGAATCAGCGTGATCGGCACCTGCGCAAACGTGTCTCGAGGCTCGACTTCCAAACGTGATACGCCATTTACGATCCGGGGTGCATCTTCCAAACCTTTGAACAGTGGATGGTGGGGCACCGCTTCGTGTTTGAGCCGAAGATAAGAGTTTTGCATCGGCCCTTCGATGCTGCCGTTCCACATCACGCCAAAGAGGTCGGCAAGACCAAAGTCCTTGCGGCGTACACCCCACTCGTCGTAGAGACTGGTTTCGTAAGTGGCGATCAGGCTGCCGCCATTTTTCACGAAGGTGCGGAGCTGCTCGCATTGCGCGTCACCCAGCGCCGCGATGTTTGGTAGGATCAGGGTTTTGAACTGCTCTACGTGCGCCGGATCGAGCAGACGATCATGCGCCATCTCAAACGGAATCCGCGCTTCGACCAGCGCCTGATACCAACCGAGCGTGTGATCTTCGACCTTCGCAGTAGCGTGGTTGCCGCCGTAGAACCACGCAGTCTGTTGCGAATAAACAAGTGCCACACGCGCAAGCGGTGTTTCGTGGCGCAAGTAGCGCTTGAACTTGTCGGTCCAGCCGTAGATCTCCTCCACGCCTTTCAGCCAGCGCGGGTCATGAAGCACGCCGCTGAATTTGCTGAACCACGGGCGCATGCCGTTAGCGATCCCGTCGAGCACCCAGATGCGAATTTCGGCATCGTTTTGAACGCTGTCTTTCCACCGGTACGGTTCCTCGAGGCCGACGCTAAACAGTCCGGCGATAGGTTTGCGCCCCATCGTGGCGCGGTATTCCTTTCCATTTTTTCCATTTGCCCACGGAGCGGTAACACCACGCCGCGCTTGGCGATCCGCGGCGAGCATCGGCGCCAATTCGCCGATTTGCCGCATATCGAGCGAACTTAGCGCTCCACCGCCGGTGTTTGGGATAACGCACGAATCGGGATTGATCTTGCGCACCTCGCGGTCCCACAGTTGCCATAGATCGAAAAGCCGTTGCTGACGCCAGAGGATGTAAGCACGGCGAGCGGGGTCCTGAGGATTGTCCGTCCGCGGTAGTTCGAAGCCCGATGCATCCTTGAAGTTTGCTTGGCAATGCTCGCAGTAGCATTCCCCGGAACCGTCCCAGCGATTGATGAAGATTCCGTCAACGCGATAGCGTGACATGATCTCCTTCTTCACTTCGGTCATGAACTCGAAGTTGTATGGACCAAGCGCACAAGTCACCCACATTTCCGGCGACGCCCAATGCCGGCGCGGATTTCCCTGCGCGTCCACGGCGATCCAATCCGAATGCGCGGCATGAACATCGTCATAGGTCGCGTGCGGGTCCGTGCGCACCAGAACCGCCAGGCCGAGTTTCCGGCACCCGGAAACCAGGTCGCCGAGCACGTCGTGGTCGCCCAACCACGCACTGCGATGGTGAAACGGAATTTGCGTCGGGTAATAGGCCACGCACCCACCACCGCTCAGGCACACGGCGTCAGAGTGTGTGCGTTTGAAATAATCCAGCCAAAAGGCGAGGTCAAATTTGCCGGGATCGTCCTCGACCAGAGTCAGCTGTGCCCAGCGCATCGGTCGGTCTATCCAAGATGGAGTCAGGGGCGGAGACACCGGCAACGCTTCGGCACCTGGAAGCAAGCCAGGCCTGAATTGCGGCAACGTCATGGCAACGCCAGCCACGGTGGTTGTTTTCAAGAACTGTCTGCGTGTATGCGGTGATTTCATCAAGATTCTCTCTCACTCTCGCTGGACTTATTCAAGCCGATCAGCTCGGCGAGGGAAATGGGAAAAGCAGTTAGACAGATCAACAAGCATATATATTTCCTTTTTTATGATCATTTGAATTTGAAATGATCATTTTATACTTGACCAAGTCTTGCTGGCTGAGAGTGTGGATGAGATGGGAACCCACGTCCTCATCGAAGAGGGTTTGGAGGAGCAAATAGGTCCGGTTAACCACATCGATCATGAGTGTCTTCATCTCCTCATCGCTGAGGCGCGAGAGCTTGGACCAGGGGATTTCACCGGCCGGAGTCTTCACAAAGACATCCGAGTAGTCGCCAGACTGGGAATAGGGAGTGATTCCGGAGTGGAAGCCTTCCAGGACCGTGTTTCGAAAGCATTGCTGCGCCATATACTTGGCCAGGCGCTTCAAGACGTGTGGATTTTGGGCCAGAAGCCTTGCGCTGTTGCGATTCATTTCCGCACACCCCGTCACCTTCCTACGCCAGGCGCCCGCCCGGTGCAAGGGGTTAAAGTGAGAGGGCTTGTCGGGGCAGGCGTGCGGGGATAAGCTACCAGTCCCGAGGAGAGGATCATGAGATGGCGACCGCGGCGCTACCAATGCCCAAAGTGCCGATGGGATTTTGCTGTCCGGAAGAAGAGGTGCTGCCGGGCGTGATTCCGGTCAAGCGAGAAGAGCTTTATGACACCTTGGGTACACGAGTATTCCTAGAGCAACCAGCCGACGCCAGGACGCAGTTCAAGCTTCTCGCCAAGCAGTAGA
>QHYZ01000122.1 GCA_003225295.1 Acidobacteriota bacterium
AAGACCGACGGTGAACGCGCCAAACTGCCCGCGCTGATTCTGAATCCCGGCGCCGCTGGTCTGGGTAGCCTGCGCCGCAGGTATTCCAGGCCTCTGTACGTGCTCCTGGCGATGGTGGCATTGATCCTGGCGATCACGTGCGCGAACATCGCCAATCTGCTGCTGGCAAGGGCCGCCGCGCGACGCCGCGAAATGGCAGTCCGGCTCAGCCTGGGAGCGGGACGGTTCCGCGTCGTGCGGCAGTTGCTTACCGAGAGTTTGATGCTGGCGTCGCTCGGCGGAACATTAGGGGTCTTGTTTGCGATCTGGGGCGTGCGATCGCTGACGTTTCTGCTCTCCAATGGTCGGGAGAACTTTACGCTGCACGCGGAATTGAACTGGAATGTGCTGGGAGTGACGGCGGCGCTCTCCGTGATTTGCGGCCTGTTATTTGGCCTCGCTCCAGCGATTCAGTCGACGGGTTCAGATGTCATGCCCGCGCTCAAGAATGGACGCGGGGGCGGACCGCGCCGCCGCGGGCAGCACGTTCTGGTGGTCGGCCAAATCGCGATCTCTTTTCTCATCCTGGTCGCCGCGGGTCTGTTTGTCCGGACACTCAACAAGCTACACTCCGTCCAACTGGGATACGCCCGCGAGAACATCCTTCTGTTCTCGTTGAATGCGCCCCAGGCCGGACATCGCGACCCGGAGATCGCCACTTTTTACGCGGACCTGCGCAAGCGCTTCGAATCGATCCCCGGCGTGAGCAGCGCGACGCTTTCGCAATCCTCGATCATCAGCGCCGGCCGCGTCGGGCAGGCAATCAGGGGGGCAATGAAGATCGGCGCTGTTACCATCCAGGGCGCAAGCGTCATGGCCGCGGGACCGCGTTTCCTCACGACGATGCAGATTCCGATCCTGGCCGGGCGTGAGATTGACGACCGCGACCAACCGGGCTCCAGGCCGGTTGCAGTGATCAGCGAGCGGCTGGCGCGAACTTACTTCGGGAACGAGAATCCGGTGGGCCGGCGCATCACGCTCCCGGACGAGAAGCGCGATCTCGAAATCGTCGGCGTGTCGGGTAACCTGCGGTACGGCGGTCTGAAAAATGAAGAGGAGAGTGCAATGACCGTGTTCGTAGCGGTCAGCCAGTTTTTTCCGGACCGAATGACCTACGCGCTGCGCACTGCGGGTGATCCGCTGAGGTTTGTTCAGAGTGTGCATGAGATCGTGCGGGAGGCAGATTCACGTATACCCGTCACAAACGTGGTCACACAGGCTGCGGAAATCGATCGGACGATCAGCCAGGAAGTCACGTTCGCGAAACTAAGCACGGGTTTCGCGGTTCTCGCTCTCCTGATCGCGTGCGTGGGACTCTACGGGACGGTGTCCTACAACGTCGCGCGGCAGGTCGGCGAGATTGGAATCCGTATGGCGCTGGGCGCGCAACGCGGCGCCGTGGTATGGATGGTTCTGCGCCGCGTTCTACTACTGGCGGCGGTGGGACTC